>NZ_BDBV01000057.1 GCF_001613165.1 Nocardia mexicana NBRC 108244 | reverse complement strand
CGATACCGGCGGCCAGCCCGCCGCCGCCGACGGCGACCAGCACCGGCGGCCGCCCGCGCACCTGCCGCTCGATCTCCAGCCCGACCACACCGGCCCCGGCCACCACGGCGGGCAGGTCGTAGGCGTGCAGTTGCAGCGCCCCGCGCTCGGCTACCAGGGCGTCGGCGAATCCCTTCGCGTCGGCGTAAGTCGTTCCGTGCCACAGCACTTCGGCGCCGTAGGCCCACATCGCGGCCACCTTGGTGTGCGGCGCCGACTCGGGCACCACCACCGTGCACGCGCGCCCCTGCACCGCGCACGCCAGCGCCGCGGCGATACCGGCGTTCCCGCCGGAGGCGATGACGACGCCGCGCTCGTCGTCGGGGACGTCCAGCAGCGCGTTCAGGCTGCCCCGCACCTTGAAGGTGCCGCCGTGCTGCAGGTACTCGAGCTTGAACGTCACCTTCACCGGTCCGTGCGGACCGGTGACCTCGGTGTGGAACACGGGCGTGACGCGGACCCGGCGGCCCAGGCGCAGCCGGGCGGTCCGCACGTCGGACCGGTACAGCCGCTTCACTTTTCGCGTTGGGGACGCCTCCGTCACGGCTTGACCTCCCGGTCCCGCCGCGCGAGCTCGGCGTACATGGCGTTGTGCGCGGCGAGATCGGCGTCGTGATCGCGCTCGGCGGCCCGGTCCAGCCGCTTGGCCATCCGGTCGTCGCTGCGCGACCACTGGATCAGCAGCGCCAGCATCACCAGCACCAGCGGAATCTCGCCGCTGGCCCAGGCCAGGCCGCCGCCGGTGCGCTGATCGCCGAGCAGGTCGGTGTTCCAGTTCAGGCCGAGCGAGCGGTAGAACCAGGCGCCGAGCACGGTCGTCATGCTCATCAGCGCGACACCGAAGAACGCGTGGAACGGCAGCGAACCGAACACCATGCCGACCTTGGTCAGCGGCTGCACCTGCCGCGGCTTGGGATCGATGCCGAGCACCACCCAGTAGAACAGGTAGCCCGACAGCAGGAAGTGCACGTTCATCGCCAGATGCGCGCCGTGCGAATCGACCACCGCGCCGAAGATGCCGCCCAGATACAGCGCGTAGAAGCCGACGACGAAGAACGCCGTCGCCACCGCGGGCTGGGTCATGAACCGCGACACCGGATTGTGCACGGCGGCCAGGATCCATTCGCGCGGCCCGGGCGCGCCGTCACGCCCGGCCACGGGCAGTGCCCGCAGCGCCAGCAGGATCGGGCCGCCGAGGGCGAACAGGATCGGCGCCAGCATCGACAGCAGCATGTGCTGGGCCATATGCACGCTGAACATCGCCGGCGCGTACCGGCCCACCCCCGAACTGGTGGCGAAAAGCAGTGTCGCGCAACCGCACAGCCACGCGGCGGTCCGGCCGACCGGCCAGGTGTCACCGCGGGCGCGCAACCGCCGCACCCCGGCGAGATAAAGCACAGCAAGCACGATGGCCAGGGTCCCGAAGATCAGGTCGAAGCGCCAGTCGAACAGGATCCGCGCGGCCGTCGGCGGCCCGGCCAGGTTGTATCCGAGCTCCACCTCGGCGGGCGACGGAATCTGTTTCAGATCCGGCGGCGGCGTGCGGCCCAGGCCGACGGCGAGCCCGACGGTGGCCGCGAAGACCAGCGCCTCCACCCCGGCGTAGCGGATCAGCGCGGCGCGATCGCGCGGATCGGCCCGCAGCGCCGGGATCGCGATGCGGCGCTGGAAGAACCCGATCACGCCGAGCGCGCACAGCGCGACGGTCTTGGCGATCACCAGCTGCCCGTAGGTGGTGGTGAACAGGTCGCCCCACGGCACCCGCACCCACGCGTTGATCACGCCGCTCACCGCGACGACGGCGAACGCGCCCGTCGCGACCAGCGAAAACCGCCGCGCGGCCAGACCCGTGTGGGCACCGCCGCGCACGGCGTACGCGAGCACCGCGAACAGCCCGCCCACCCACAGCGACATCGCCACCAGATGCAGGATCAGGCTGTTGGTGGCGACGTCGTGGGAGCCGCCGGACGAGGAATGTCCGGTCAGCGCGACCGGCAGCAGGCACAGCACCGCCCAGCCGAACAGCAGCGGCGTCCAGCCCCAGCGCAGCGCGAGACGGCATCCGACCGCGAGCGCCACCGCCATGAAAGCCGTTGCCCGCCAGGATCCCGCGACCTCGACCTGAGAGATGGAATGCCAGACCTGCTCCGGCCGCAGCACCGTGCGCACGGGTTGCCCGGTGGTGTCCGACAGTGTCAGCGGCACCAGCAGCAGCGCCGCGCCCGCCCACGCCAGCGCCGCGATCCCGGCCCGATGCAGCGCCCGGTACCCGCCCACGTCCAGCAGTCCACTACGCTGCGGCGGCGTGAGGAATGCCGCGAACAGCAGCGACCCGATCGCCACCGCCGCGCTCAGATCGGCGATCGCGCGGACCACCGGCAGACCGTAGGTGGTCAGCGGACCGGGATCGGGAATGCCGAGCAACGTCAGCGCCTGAGCTGCGGACAGGCTCACCACCAGCGGCGCGACGAGCGCCGCCAGCGCCATGGCGACGGTGGTCAGCACCGGGAGCATCGCCGCCGATTCCGACCGCACGGCCTGGGAATCAGGTTCGACGGACGGGTCCAGCGGTGACGACATGCGGCCAAGCCTAGTTCGATTCCCCAACCCCCGACCGCCCCGCCCCGACCCCCACACCGCCCACTGTGACGCTGCTGACATGCCCGCGATTTGCCCGTCGGCCGCCGGGACCCCTCCTGGACGCTCGCTATACTGAACTCGCTGGACACCGTGCGGCGAACGCGGCATGGTGTGTGGTGCCTGCAATGCCTCCGTAGCTCAGTTGGATAGAGCAAGGGCCTTCTAATCCCTAGGTCGCAGGTTCGATTCCTGCCGGGGGCACTTAGGGTCTCTGACCTGGGCGTAGCTGTCCGGGTTCAGAGATACCCAGCCTGCACGACGCTCAAACACAGAGGAACTCTGGCGAGTGCGGCGGTGTGTTCACGCCCTGGCGTCGCGGGCGCATTCTGACGATCGGCGCTGCGGATGGCGACATGGATGCGTGGCCCTGCTTCAACACACAGGAACACGACCCACCCGGTTGGCGCCTCGGGTCATTCTGTATGGGCCGCGATGAGTTCGTCTGCCACCCATTGGGCAGCACCCTTCGGGTACGGGTTCGGCAGTGCGAGGACTATGTGGTTGAACCCGGCGTCGATGGCCCGGCCGATCGCATCGCGCGTGATCTCGGGTTTGTCGTAGGAGCCCAGCGGGACGAGCATCGATCGGGTGATGGTGGCGGGGTCGCGGCCGATTTCGGTGCAGGCGTCGCTCAACGAGGCGCTACGAGCGGCCGCGACCTCCATATCGTCGCCGACGATGTTCCACAGGTCGGCGTGTCGTGCCGCGAGGCGCAGCACCGGGGCCGAGCGTCCGCCGACGAGGACCGGCAGATGGGGCCGCTGCAGCGGTTTGGGATCACCCAGCGCTCCGGTGAGATGTATGTGGGCGCCGTCGAAGTCGAACGGCTCGGTCTCCGTCCACAGTCGACGGATGACAGTCAGCCCTTCGGAGAGGGCGTCCACGGCATCCCGGGAGTCGTGGAATGCGAGACCGTGCGCTTCGTACTCACGTCCGGCCAGGGGATGACCCGGCCGCGATCCGACACCGATACCGAGAATCAGCCGCCCCCGGGAGATGATGTCGACAGTCGCGGCGATCTTGGCCAGCACGGCCGGCGGCCGGAAGCGGTTGCTGGTAACCAGAACCCCCAATTGCAGCCGGTGTGTCTGGGCGGCCAACGCCGACAGCAGCGTCCAGCTCTCGTAGGTGGGCCCCTCCCCCGTTGGCGTCATCAGATGATCCGACAGCCAGGCGTGCTCGATCCGGGGTATCGCATCGGCGGCGAGCCAGATGTCCAGGATCTCGTCGTACGAGACGTACTGCGGGGCGGTCAGGATTCCGAAACTGACCGGTGCTGGTGGCTGTGACATGGAACCTCCCGAAGCCAGGTAAACTTACCCAATAAGCTTACTCAGTAAGTTGACCGTGGCAATGTGGGCGCGGCGCAGCCCTCGTGCACTCAGGCGGATGACGTGGCGCGATGATCGCCGGAGATGCCGTGCTCGACCGCATCGAACGCCCGGTTCAGGCGCCGACAGTGCGTCGTGGCGAGGTCGGCGAGGCCCTCTCCGCCGAGCCGGCGCCGTACCGTCTCGACGGCGACCGTCCGATATGCGGCGACGAGCAGAGCCGCGGCCAGCGTGCCGTCACCGGAGAACGCCGGGTCCGCGTCGAGTTCGGCGGTCAGCGCCGACTCGATCTCGGCGGCGAACGCGCGCAGCCGCGCGATCAGGGCGGGCGACTCCGTGATGGTCCGCATCATCGGTTCGATCTCCCCGCCGAGGCCGGAGAGCACGTGCCGCTCCTCGGCAAGCGCGAGGGCGGCCCGACGCAGCGCCTCGACGGCGCCGGTGCCGGCGACCCGCCCGCGGATCGCGTTGCGGACGATTTCGACAACGTCCGGAAGGCGATCGAACAGGAGGTCTTCCTTCCGTTCGAAATGCGTGAACACCGTCACCTTGGACACGCCCGCGGCCGCGGCGACCTCGGCGATCGTGACATTGTCGAAGCCACGCTCCACGAACAGTTCCTGCGCAACCTCGGCGATACGCGCTCGCGTCTTCGACCCGCCGCGGTCCCCTCGATTCGGCATGTGTCAGGCACTCCCTCGCTACACGTGGACTTTACTTAGTAAACTTATCAGGTAAGTTGCGGACTTTCCGGGAGCTGCCAAGTGCCACCCCGATCCTCCTTCGACAGTCTTGCGACCAGGTCCGGGATGCGCAGGAAAGCGGCCAGTCCCGAGACGGTGTGCAAGGCATCGATTCCCCACTGATTCATCGGCATACCGAGGCGCAGCAGGCGCGGTTTCACCGTGGCCTGGATCTGATCGACGAACGGCCGCAATGCCGTGTCGTAGTCGGCCAGCGCCCGAGACAGGTCGGTGGGGTGCCGGTTGATCTCACCGGCCAGGACGTAGGCGCCGACCAGAGCGCCCGAGACTCCCATGCCGCTGTACGGGGAGGAGCAGTGGGCGGCGTCTCCGACGAGGGCCACGCGTCCCCGGGACCAGATGTTCGTGCGGACCTGCACGACTTCCTGGGAGTAGAAGCTCGGGGTTGCCTCCATGCCCCGGAGGAACCGGTCGGTCTGCCACCCTGCATCACGAAACCGTTCGGCCCAGAATTCCTTCTGGCGCTCGACCGGCGCTCGATGGATGGCAGAGGCTTCCTCCGATGTCTCCCGCAGCACGAAATACACCTGGGTCTCGTCCGGATTGTGGCTCCTGCGCATGATCATCCGCCCGCCGGGGGCGTTATAGGTGTCGCGGATATTGGTGTCCGACGCGATGCGGGGAACGAACCAATACGACATGTGGATTCCCACCCGCCGGTACGACTCGGCGGCGTCGGCCGGCAGGATGGATCGACGGATACGCGAGCCTTGCCCATCGGCACCGACCAGCAGGTCGAACTCGCCGGACGAGCCGTCGGAGAAGTAGGCGACGACCTTCTCCTCCGCCTGGACGAAGCGGTCCACGCTGGTCCCGAAGACGTATTCGACATCGTTCTTCGTCGCGTCGTGCAGAATTCGCACAAGATCTCCGCGCATGATCTCGTACTCGGACGTCAGCGTCTGCCGGCCCCGACCGGACGTGTTGGCCATGATGGTCGCCCTCGCCCTGCCCCGAGCATCCACGAAAGCCACGCCGGCCTCGTCCACGAGCTTGCCCCGCACGGCATCCAGAAGCCCCATGGCCCCGATCGCCTCGATGCCCTGACCTCGGAGATCGACCTGGGCGCCCGTGGCCCGCAACTCCGGGAAACGCTCGACGACGACCACGTCGTGGCCACCTCGCACCAGCCAGTAGGCCAGCGCCTGCCCGGCGATGCCACCGCCGCACACGAGGACCTTCAAGGAGCGCGTTCCAGACGCCATTGCACTACTTCCCATCTCTCGGTTTGCTTGCCACCAGCACAGCTTACTCGATAAGCTTACTCAGTAAGTTAACCAAGTATATGTAGCGGGCGCGGCGGAGGCCGCTCCCTGGTCATCCGGTGATCTCCGTACTCGAAGAAAGAAAGCCAGGACAATGAGACGTAGAAGCTTCGTGTGCGCGGCCGCGGTCACTGCGGCGCTGTCGTTGTCATCCGGTGTGTCAGCCGCAGCCCCCGCCGCCGACGACGCCGTTGTCCACTACACGGCCTCGACGACGGAAAAATCCGCGATCATCACAACCGACACAGGTTCACTGGTGGCCGACCACGGCGTGCTCGAGGTCGAAGCAGGTGACGGGACGGTCCTCGCCGGCGCCGAATTGTCGTTCCGTGTGGATGATTTCGTATTCCCGATCGCCGCGGAGATCCACGACCGCACGGCGACCCTGACCCCGCAGTTCGACCTCGGTCACGCCACCTACAAGCCCGTGGCGCTGCCGTACGAGGATCAGGCCCCGTTCAAGACGCCCTACGACCGTGAACTGGCCGCCTGGAACCGGCTGACCAGCACTATCGGCGTGGGAGCCACCATCGGCACCCTGGTCGGCGGGATCACCGGCGGTGCCGTGGGGTGCGTGCTCGGCGGCATCGCGGGTGCGACCGTCGCCGCGGCCACCATCGTCGGCATGTTCGGCCCGTTCGTCCCCGCCGCGGTGGTCGGCTGCCTCGGCGGCATCATCGCCATCGGCGCCCTGGGCACCCTCGCGGGCCAGCTACTCGTCACCGCCCCGGTGGCGATTCTGGCCGCGGCGCAATACTTCACGACCGTCACTTCGCCTTTCTCGGTGAAGTGATCCTGTCGGTCGGCGGGAGTGAAGCCGTCCACGGGCGAGCTACAGCTGGTGGGTTCGGGCGCAGGGCATGCGTACGCGCGGGGTGAGGCTCCAGGCCGGGGTGCGGGACGGGATGCGGTGGGTGTCGTGCCGGACGTCGGTGACATATCGGGCCCAGCGGCCGTCGGTGACCTCGGCGTGCTGGATCTTGTTCCAGCCGAACGGCATCAGGTGTACCCGCTCGCCGCGTTCCTCCAGCCGCTCGGTCAGGTCGGCCAGCACGTCCAGGGCGTCGGCGAGCCCGGTCAGCACGTCGAAATCGGCGGCCGGCCCGCGCCGGTCGAGGGCCTCGGCCCACTGCGTGAATCCGTCGATCACGATGTAGGCCGAACCCGTGCGCGCCGCAATGCGTTTGACGATGCCGACCGCGTCACCGGTGAGCGCGAGATCGCCGGGCTGCACCGCGACCGTCAACAGCAGGCAGTCGAAGAACGACCGGGTGACCCCGATGTCGGACGGCGCGAGGGTCACGGCGCACGGGCTCGCGGCGGTGACCCGGTACTCGAACCTGCGGCAGTGATTACTGAAGATCCTCATCGGCAGACCTCGCGTTCGAAAATCGCACCGGCGCTTCCCGCTTCGAGGAGTGTGTACGAACCCCCGGCAGCGCGGTAGCCGCACCGGCATCCCTGCCCGGAACCGCAAGTCCGGGCGCGCAGGACGTAAGTCGCTCGCGCGAGGCGACGGCGCAGGCGAAGCACGGATAAGGTTTTTCCACTCGGTCCCGGGCTGGGAAGTGCCCGGAACCGCTTGCAGGGCAGGATGATCAGTCAGCGCGGAGCTGAAAGGTAGTCATGAGGTACGACCAGTTCACTGTGAACGACGCCCAGCAGTGGACCGAACTCACCAACAGCTTCGTCCCGATGGGTCACCGGATCCAGCACGCCGACCAGTGGACCTCCAGCCTGATCGTGCAGCAGAGCACCGCGTACAGCCTGCTGCGCTGGGACGAACCGGCCGGGCGAACGTGTTATCGCACCCCCGGACATGTTCGTCGCAATCCCGCCGACAGCTTCTACTGGTTCGTGGTCCCGCAGCACAGCACCTACACCGTCGGCCGCGACGACAGCGTGCTGCACGCACCCCACGGGCGCGCCGTCCTGATGGGACTCGATCAGGTGTGCCGGTTGCGGCCCGGGCCCTCGGCGCTGGCACTGCAACTCCCCCGTACCGAGATCGACAACGCGGTGCCGGTCGACGGCCCGCGCTGCTCCATGCTGGATATGGATTCCGGACTCGGCCGTGTCGTCGCGACCATGATCCACAGTGTGCGCGCCGAGCGGTCGAATCTGAGCGACCGCGAATTCAATGCCGTGTGCGACCGCATCAGCGAACTGCTGTGCATGCTGGCGCTGGGCGATACGAGCCCCCAGCAGGGACATCTCGACGAGACAGTGGAGGCGGTGCGGCGGTACGTGCGCGACTCCATCGGGGTCGCCGATCTGCGATTGCCCGCGGTCGCCCACGCACTCAACTGGTCGCCGCGGCAACTGCGGGTCGCGCTGCAGCAGGCCGGCACCACCTATCGGGACGTGCGCCGGGAAGAGGCGCTGCGCGCCGCGCGGGACCTGCTGGACAGCGGCGGCGCGGGCGCGATGACCATCACCGAGATCGCCGCGCGTACGGGTTTCACGCCGACCTGGTTCTCCGCGGCGTTCAAGGCTCGCTACGGCGAGACCCCGCGGGAGTTCCGGCAGCGGCGGCACGCCGAGGCTCGCGATGCCGTACCGGAGAGATCAGCACACGAATGAACGGAAATCCGCTTGAGCACGCCCGAATTCACGCCATACGCATCGGCCTGCCCCGTGGTCCACGGTTCGCCGACCGACACCGAGGGGCCGCGCGTAGCGCTGCATTCACCGGAATTCGCCCGGGATCCGCACCGGGTCTACCGTGAGATCCGCGAACGGTTCGGGTCGATGGTGCCGGTCGAGCTGGCGCCGGGCGTGCCCGCCACGCTGGTCGTCGGCTACCGCACCGCGCTGCAGGTGCTCAACGATCCCGAACACTTTCCGGCCGACCCGCGGCGCTGGCAGCGAAATATCCCCTCCGACTGCCCGATACTGCCGATGATGGAGTGGCGGCCCAGCGGAAGCCGCAGCGCGGGAACCGATTTCACGCGTTATCGCGGGGCGACCACCTCGAGTCTCGACGGGGTCGACCTGTACGGCCTGCACGCCGTCGTGGAGCAGACGGCGGCGCCGCTGATCGACGGCTTCCGCGCCGAGGGGACGGCAGATCTGTTGAGCCAGTACGCATTTCCGCTGACCTTTCAGGTCTGCTGCGCCATGGTCGGGTGTCCGCCGGAGATCGGCCACCAGGTCGCCGCCGGGATGGCCGCGATGTTCGACGGGGTCGACGCCGACAAGGGCAATCAGATGGTCAACGACGCGCTGCGCGAACTCGTGGCCCTGAAGAAGGCCGAACCGGGGAACGATGTCACGTCGCTGCTGCTGCGGCACTCCGCCCGGCTCGACGACGAGGAGATGGTCCACCAGCTGGTGGCCTTCTACGGCGCGGGAATCGAGCTGCAGGTCAACCTGATCGCCAATACGTTGCTGCTGATCCTCGCCGACGACCGCTTCGGCGGCAGCGTGCTCGGCGGCAACCTGTCGACCCGCGACGCCCTCGACGAGGTGCTGTTCAACGACCCGCCGCTGGCCAACTTCTGCATCACCTACCCCAGGCAGCCGATCCTCATCGACGACGTCTGGCTACCCGCCGACCAGCCGGTCCTGATCAGCATGGCCGCCTGCAACAACGATCCCTCGATCCGCGCCGACGACCGCACCGGAAACCGCTCGCACCTGGCGTTCGGCATCGGCCAGCACGCCTGCCCCGCCCGTTCGCTGGCCTACCTGATCGCCCAGGACGCCATCGACCAGCTCCTGGACGCGCTGCCCGATATGAGCCTCGCGCTCGCCGACGGGAAACCCGCGTGGCGTCCCGGACCGTTCCACCGGTCGCTTGCCGCGCTGCCGGTCACCTTTGCGTGACGCGATTGATGAGCGCGGGCTAGTCGCGGAACGGTTCGGTGCGGTGGGACAGCCGCTCGGCGAAGGTTTCCGCCCACGCGACCGATTCGGGCTCGTCGTCGATTTCCGGCTTGCGTCGTGCGGACTGCAGGCCGCGCAGCTCACTGGATGCGCGTGTCCGGCCGGGGCGGGTCTCCGCCGCGAGCAGCCGCACGCCCCAGGCGATATAGGCGCGCATGCCCATCCCGGCGCATTCGGCGGCGTCGTTCAAACTGAGCCATTCGGCTTCGTCCACGGTCACGGTCACCGTGATATCCCTGGTCGACATGCGAGCTCACGGTAGTGCCATCCGGTGGCGACTGTCATGAATGGGGACAAACAAACACGAATTTCGTACACCCCCTACTCAGCTAGAGACCGTTTGGTTTGAAGTAACGGATCGGTTGCTGCCGGACGGAAATGTCTGGCCGTCCAGTTCGGTTGTCGTAGGGTCATGTTCGTTCCCGGGTGCCCCTGGGGACACCTCAACGGTGATCGGCGGTAGCCCAAGCCGCGGATCGCCCGCTGTACGCAGTCCGGTGCGGCCCGAGGGACGTCAGCCCGTCCCTCGGGCCGCATCTCTGTCTGTCACCGTGCACTGTCACGCGCGAGCGGGCGACTCACGAATTCGGCAGGATGACCGCGCGCCCGTTGACCTTGCCCTGATGTAGCCGCTCGTAGGCCAGTGGCGCCTCGTCGATCGTGTAGGTCTCGGTATGCACCTCGACGCCGCCGGCGCGGGCGATCTCCAACACCTCGATCAGCTCGGCGCGCGTGCCCCAGTACGGCGACGTCACGGCCGTCTCGTAGGGCAGGGTCCCGAAACCGACGGAGACGGCGCCACCGCCGAGCCCGACCACGGTGATATCCGCCTCGATCGCGGCGGCGGCTCCCGCGATCGACGTCGTCGGGGGTGCGCCGACGAAATCGAGCACGACCTCGGCGCCGCGGCCGTCGGTCAGCGCCCGGATCCGCTGCGGCGCTTGGTCGTCCGACAGGACTGCTTCGTGCGCGCCGACCTGGCGGGCCAGGTTCAGCTTGTCCTCCGACACGTCGAGCGCGATCACGCGCGCGGCGGTCATCTTCCGCAGGAGCTGGATGGCGACGTGACCGAGGCCGCCCGACCCGATGACCACCGCGGTGCTCCCGGGAACCAGTTTGGGCAGCGAGTGCTTGATGGCGTGGTACGGCGTGAGCCCGGCATCGGTGAGCGGGACGTTTGCCACCGGGTCGAGACCGCCCAGCGGGACCAGGTGCCGGGCGTCGTCGACGATCATGTACTGGGCCATCGCGCCCGGCGCGCCCAGGCCCGGCGGGAAGATCTTCAGCTCCTTGGCACGCAGGCAGTAATTCTCTTTGCCCTCAGCGCATTTGATGCACACACCGCATCCCCACGGGCCGTAGACCGCCACCGCGTCGCCGACGGTCACCCCCACGACGCCCGATCCCAGCGCCGCCACGGTCCCCGCACCCTCGTGTCCCAGGGTCAGCGGCAGCGGGAATCCGATCGCCTCCGCCGGGAGGCTCATCACCGCGATATCCGAGTGACACACCCCGGCCGCCGTGACCTGCAGCAGCACCTGCCCGGGGCCCGGTTCGGGGTCGGGCACGGTGACGACCTCGGGAGCCGCCCCCACCTCCCGATACTGCACGGCTTTCACTGGACCTCACCCCCGCCCCGGATACCGAATGCCGAAAAGTCTTGCTCCACAGTGGCGTTCGCGCTGCTCATTCGAGGCCTCCTCGACGGTGGGACGGGCGTAGAACCCGATACCGAGACAAGCAAACTTCAGGCTACCGCAGGTGTCCAGAGCGGGGAGTAGAGCCTCGACCGCACCCCTTCACTCGGCGGCGGCACCCTGCAGGACTGCGGGTGACAGCGCGAGGGAAAGGCGTTGCAGCGCTTCGGGTATCACCCAGTAGTACACCCAGGTGCCGCGCCGCTGGCTCTCGATGAGCCCGGCCTCGCGCAGCACTTTCAGGTGGTGGGAGATCGTCGGCTGGGACAGCTCGAACGCCGGGGTCAGCTCGCAGACACAGACCTCCCCGCCCGCGCGGGCCGCGATCAGCGACAGCACCCGCAGTCGGACCGGGTCCGCGAGGGCCTTGAACATCCTCGCCAGATCGGCCGCCGCATCGGCCTCCAGCGGCGCGGACAGGAGGGTCGTGCAGCAGTCCGAGGACACCGGCACCGGCGGATTCTGTTTCGACACACATCTATATTGACATCCACCTAATCAAGGCGCAAGCTTGCATCGATACTCATCAATATAAGCCCGGTGCCTCTTCTGCCGGGGATCGCTCGCCAAGGAGTGTGAGGTCAAATGTCCGACCAGCAGCAGATCGACCTGAGAGAGACCGTCCGCGCGCGGTATGCGGCCGCCGCCGAGACGGTGACGGCCGGTGGAGTGGCCGAGGATTGTTGCGGAACAGACTGCAGCGCAACAGGTTCGGTCGACATCGACCCGACCTTCGGCGCGAGCCTGTACGGCGCGGACGACCGCGGCGGGTTGCCGATCCAGGCCGTGGCGGCCTCGCTGGGCTGCGGCAACCCGACCGCCGTCGCGGAACTGCGCGAGGGTGAACGGGTGCTGGACCTCGGCTCCGGCGGCGGCATCGACGTGATCCTGTCCGCGCGCCGCGTCGGCGCGTCCGGCAAGGCGTTCGGGGTGGATATGACCGACGAGATGCTGGCCCTGGCCGGACAGAACGCGGCCGCGGCCGGGGTGTCGAACGTGGAGTTCCTGAAGGGGACGATCGAAGCGATTCCGTTGCCCGCCAGCACTATCGACGTGGTGATCTCCAACTGCGTCATCAATCTGTCGGTCGACAAGCCCGCGGTATTCGCGGAGATGGCGCGCGTCCTGGCGCCCGGTGGCCGCATCGGCATCGCCGACGTCGTCTCCGACGACGCCCTCGGCCCGGCCGAGCGGGCGGAACGCGGCGACTATGTGGGCTGCATCGCCGGAGCGATGTCGTTCACCGAGTACCGCGAGCAGCTGAAGGCGGCCGGGTTCACCGATATCGACATCACCGCGACCCACTCGGTGGCCGACGGCATGCACTCGGCGATCATCAAGGCGGTCAAGCCTTCCGGGCAGCCATCAACCGAGGTCGCGGATGACGCGTGCTGCGGGAGCGACTGCTGCGCGGGCGAGCGCTGAGCCGCCGCCACCTCAGGTGATCAGGCGCTTCTCCTTCGCGACGGCGACCGCGGCCGTGCGGGTGTCGACGCCGAGCTTGTCGTAGATGCGGCCCAGGTGGGTCTTCACCGTCGCCTCGCTGATGTGCAGGGCGCGGGCGATCTGCCGGTTGCCCAGGCCCTGCGCGAGCTGGACGAGGATGTCGTGCTCGCGGGCCGTGAGGGTGGGCGTCGGGTTGCGCAGGTGTGCCAGCACCTGGTCGGCGACCGGGGCGGACAGCGCGGTGCGCCCGGCCGCCGCGGCGTGGATGGCGGTGAAAAGTTCCTCCGGCCGTTCGGCTTTGAGCAGATAGCCGGTGGCACCGGCCTCGATGGCGCGGGTGATGTCGGCGTCGGTGTCGTAGGTGGTGAGCACGAGGACCCGGGGCGTCGGCGCGGGCAGGGCGGCGATGCGCCGGGTCGCCTCGACTCCGTCCATGCCCGGGCCGAGTTGCAGATCCATCAGCACCACGTCGGGGTGCAGCCGGGCGGCGAGGGTGGCCGCGGCCTCGCCGTCGGCCGCCTCCCCGACTATCTCGATATCGGATGCGCTGGACAGCAGCGCCAGCAGGCCCGCCCGGACCACCGCGTGGTCATCGCAAATCAGCAGTCGCACAACAGGGTTCACCGCACCTCCAGGGGGATCGCGACCGAGACGACGGTGCCCTCGCCGGGCGCGGACTCGATCGTGCAGACCCCGCCGAGTTGCCGCGCCCGGGCCCGGATCGCGGGCAGACCGTGACCGCGCTGCGCGCCGGGCTCGATCGCGTCGGGGTCGAAACCCGTTCCGTCGTCGGCGATATCGAGCAGGACCTGATCGTCGAGGTAGGTCAGGGTGATGGTGGCCGCGGCGGCATGCGCGTGCTCGCGGATGTTCGCCAGGGCGCCCTGGGCGACGCGAAGCAGGGTGGCCTCCACCCGGTTCGGGAGCGCCGCGGCGGCGCCCTCCACATGAGCCCGGACGGCGAGGTCGGGCGAGCTCTCCCGTTCCGCGAGGGTGGCCAGCGCCGCGGGCAGCGATCCGCCGTCGGCCAGTTCGGCGGGCGCCAGGTCGTGCACGAATCGGCGGGCCTCCGCCAGATTCCGTTCCGCGATATCGGCCGCCGAGTGCAGGTGCGAGCGCGCCAGCTCGGGGTCGCTCCCCCAGACCCGGTCGGCGGCCTGCAGCAGCATCTGCTGACTGGACAGGCCCTGCGCGAGGGTGTCGTGAATCTCCATGGCCAGCCGCTGCCGCTCCGCGAGCGTGCCCTCGCGCCGCTCCGTCGCCGCCAGGTCCTGCCGGGTACGGACCAGGTCGTCGATGAGCGCGGACTGCCGCTCGGACTGGCGGCGCATCCCGACGAACAGCGCCGCGGTCACCGCCGCGACCGCGGGCGGGCCGAGCACCAGATTGGGATCGGCCCAGCCCGCAAGCCGCACCTGCGTGACCACGACCAGCACGGTCAGCATCACGACCAGCGCGAGCGCCACCCGCACCGAGAGAATGCGCAGGCCGGTATACAGCAGCGGCACCGCCGACCAGGCGAAGCTGGGCGCCAGCACGACGAGCACCGCCCACGCCGCGACCAGCAGCGCGAACCACAGCAGGCGCCGGGGGCTGCGCACCTCGCTCGCCACGTACAGCACCGCGACGACCAGGGCGAGGGCGACGACCCACGGTGTGTCCGGCTTGTCGTGGTGGCGGATGAGGAACCGCAGCAGCGAAGCGGACAGCAGCACGTAGAACGCCGTGTGCATGATCATGCCCAGCAGGCGAGCGTCGTCGTCGCGAGTCCCGAGCGACAGCACCGTTACCACCTCCTCCGTGCGCCCCGGCTTTGCCGTCATTCTGCCCGCCGCGCACCGTGCGCGGGTCAACCGATCGGATGACCCGCGCGTCCACCACTTCTCCCGCCCGCTCGACCCGGAGCGCCGATGGCCCGGGCCCGTTGCGGCAGCAGCATGGAGTGCAGATGGATCGCGGCAGACCGCCGCTCCAGCAATTGATCAGCGACAGGAGCAATCCCATGACTTCGACGTTCAGCATCCGCAAGCGTGCCCTGATCGGCGTCGCCGGGGCCGGGGTGGTCGCCGCGGGCGCGGCCGGTGTGATGACCGTGCAGGCCCAGGCCCCGCAACCGGCCGCCCAGGCCCCCGCCGCGGTCGAGGCCGCCGACGGGAATCTGCAGTCGACCACGCGCCTCACCGTCGGTGCCGCGACCAAGGCGGCACAGAGCGCCATGGACGCCGCGACCAAGGCCGGACAGCGCGTATCGGTCGCGGTGGTCGACCGCGACGGCAACGTCATCGTGCAGCTGCGCGGCGACGGCGCCGGGCCGCAGTCGTTCGAATCCGCCGAGCAGAAGGCCTATACCGCCGTCTCCTGGAACGCCCCGACCTCGCAGCTGTCCACGCGGCTGGATAAGACTCCCCGCCTCGCCGACATCCCCGGCACGCTGTTCCTGGCCGGAGGCGCGCCGATCACCGCGCAGGGTGCGCCGATCGCGGGCGTCGGCGTCGCGGGCGCACCGAGCGGCGACCAGGACGAGGCCTTCGCGAAGGCGGGTGTCGACGCGCTCGGCCGGTAATGCGGACCGCGGTCCCGCCCTGGCCGGTGATTCGCTGCGGGACAACAGGTCTCAACCGTGCAGGCGCACAGGTTGACGGTTGGCTCGGCCTGAACCTGCGAGCCTGCAACCCGGCCCGCCACTGACACCAACACCGTTGGGGCATGCCCCACCTATAGAAGGTTCGTACATGAGATTTCGGAAGCCCGTCGGTGCGATCGGACTGATCGCCGCCGCAATCGCCTTGGCCGCGTGCAGTACCGGCGCGAGCGAACCGGCACCGCCGCCCACCACAACCGCGGCGGACGCTACTTCAGCTTCATCGCCGGTTGCGGATCCTGTACTGGGACGACAACTGGTGGCGGCCGCGGCGGCCAATGACGTTGGCAGGGTGCAGGATCTGATCGACCGCGGTGCCGATCTCGAGGCGCGCGGAGACCATGAGCGCACACCGCTGGTGGCCGCCACCAAGAACCGCGCCACCGAGGCGGCCCGCATTCTCGTGCAGGCCGGAGCGGACGTCAATGCGAAAGACGATCTGCAGGATTCCGCATACCTGTATGCCGGGGCCGAGGGCCTGGACGAAATCCTCGACCTGACACTGCAATTCGGCGCCGACCTCCGCAGCGTCAACCGCTACGGCGGTACCGCGCTGATCCCGGCGAGCGAACACGGTGCGCTGAGCACGGTGCAGCGCCTGATCACGGCGGGGGTCGATGTCGACCACGTCAACGACCTCGGCCTGACCGCCCTGCAGGAGGCGGTCATCTACGGGGACGGCTCCCAGCGTTATCAGCAGGTCGTCGCGGCCCTGCTTCAGGCGGGCGCCGACACCACCCAGCGCGACAACTCCGGCGCCACCGCGCTGGACAACGCCGTCCAGCGCGGGCAATCCGAGATAGCGGCCCTACTCCGCGACCGGTAGTTCGCGACGTTCCCGGTGCGGACACGGCGGCGGCAGAGTTGTCGCGAAGTCGTTGCGCCGGAAGCGTTTCGGTCACGACCAGCATTCGGTCAGAGTGCCGTCGAGGACGACCCTCGCATGGGGCGCGATTTCGAAGTGACGGCGATGCTGCCGCGGCTCGCGCTCGGTAGCTATCCGGACACGCGGTCCATGCGGAGGTACTGGGTGATGTGGAGCAGCTTGGGCGGGCGGGGGGTGTCGTCGGAAAGGGCTTGAAGCGCTTCGGTTTTCCCGAGCAGGCGGGGTGCGGTGAGTTCCAGTTCCTCGCCGTCGATCCGGAGGCGCGCGGAACCGGCCGCGAGGACGTTCTGCACCCAGTCCGCGCCCGGGCCGTACACCGGGACGAACAGATAACCACCGTCGACGGGGTGCGCGTCCATCGGCGTGCGGTACGTCGCGCCCGATCGGCGGCCGACGTGTATCAGCACCGGCCACTTCCCGCTCGCGACGGCGCGCGGGTTGAACACCCGCTTGTTCACGTGCCCCCACCATCTCGGCATCGGCATCGCGGTCTCCTTCTCTCGCCCGGCTGGTCGGAGGTTTCCGCCGATCCAGCGCGGTGTGACTTACGACTGTAAGGTTGACTTACATGTGTAAGGTAGGCTGGCTTCAGCCGACCTGTCAACACCCTCGCGCCCAGGAGTCGCAGTGCCACGACGACCGTTACCGCTCAGCAGAGATCGCGTGCTGGAAGCCGCCGTCCGGGTCGCGGATCGCGGTGGCGCGGAAGCGATCACGATGCGGCGGGTGGCGCAGGAGCTGGGCGTGGAGGCGATGTCGCTCTACCACCACGTGCCGAACAAGGACGCGATCCTCGACGGCGTGGTCGATGTCGTGTTCGCGGCCATCGAGCTACCCGGCGGCGAGCAGGACTGGCGCGGCGCGATCCGTGCGCGCGCCTGCTCCGCGCGGAAAGTCCTGTCCCGGCACCGATGGGCGCTCGGCCTCGTGGACTCTCGCCGCAACCCCGGGCCCGCCACGCTGCGCCACCACGATGCCGTCCTGGGAACGCTCCGGAAGGCCGGGTTCACGCTGCCGATGGCCGCGCACGCCGTCTCGCTCATCGACAGCTATATCGGCGGTTACGTCCTCCAGGAGGCGAACCTGCCGATGACGACGCCCGCCGACGTCGAGGACGTGGCGGGCCCCCTCCTCGAAGAACTGCCGCCGGATCGCTTCCCGCACCTCCGGGAGATGATCGTCGATCATGCCCTGCGACCGGGTTACGACCACACGGAGGAATTCGACTACGGCCTGGATCTGATACTCGACGCGCTCGAAGCCCGCCGGGGTTGACTCGCCGCCGGTTGGCTATCCGCGCGGCGCGGACGGCGATTGTCGGCCGAAGGGGTCGGCGCCGGTGAGTTCCACACTGGCAGACCACAGTTCGGCCGCGGTCTCAGGGTCGGTCATGTGGGTATGCGGTGATTCCCGGTGTGGCTGTCCGCGCAGTCCGAAAACCCTTGGGCCCCAGAGTTGTCCGCTCGTTATGCCGTAGTCGAGTACCGCTCGGACGGCGGATTCCGCGCCGGATTGCTTGCCGTGCAGCAGAAGACCGGCGGTGAGCCCGCGCAGGCGATGCGCGGTGGTGCGGGTGAAAAGCGGCGGACGCGAGGGGGTCAGCGCGTCCAAGGCGCCGCCGGGGTGGACGACGACGCTCGCGGTGTCGGCGCCGTGTGCGCGCAGGCGGCGGTCCAGCTCGAAACCGAACTGCATCTGCGCCAACTTCGATCGTGCGTAGGTGCGTTTGGGCCGGTAGTCGTGGACGGACTGCAGGTCGGCCAGGTCCAGCCGTTCCGACCGGGCGGCGAAGCTGCCGACGGTGATCACGCGGCCGTCGGCGGCGGTCAGCAGCGGCGACAGGTGATGGACCAGCGCGAAATGCCCGAGATGGTTTGTCGCGAACATCAATTCGTGGCCCTGGCGACTGAAGCGGCGATCGGCATCGGACAGCAGCACCCCTGCATTGAGCACGACCGCGTCGAGGCGATCGACGCCGAGGTCGGTCACCGCCGTCGGCAGCATGGACAGATCCGCGAGATCCAGGCGCACCCACCGAGCTCGAGCACCCGGAACCCGTGCGCCGATCGCACTCACCGCGAGGTCGGCCTTGGCGGTATCGCGGCAGCCCAGCACGACGGTCGCACCGCTCGCCGCTACTCGCTCGGCGACGAAGTACCCGATCCCGGCGCCGGCCCCGGTAACCAGAACCGTCTTCCCCACACCCGAACGCCCCGCATTCCATGTCATGCCTTCGATGGTCGAGGACGACCCTTGCACCAACCTCACACCCCACTTGCACGCGACAAGGCCGGGTATCTCGTGCTTGCCGAGGCGGAGGTCGGCGAACTGGCAGACCGGGTCGGAGCTGGCATGGCCGCCAGCGCCAGCGCAGTCGCCGACGATAGCTCCTGACTGACATCACACGGGCAACACCAACCACGTTGGACGGGTAGAAGTACGTCCCAAGTGCTGACAAATGTTCGGCAGTTGTGGGCCTTGGGGTTTCATTGCCGGGGGATGTCGACGCCGCCGGCGCGTAGACGCTGTTCGATGAGGGCAGTCAGCCGGGCCGAGGTGGAGGGCTGCTGCTGGCCGTGGTGGTTGATCACTCCGTACCGGGTGGCGCCGTCGGGGGCGGCGAGGTTGCCGGTGAATTGGGTCAGTTCGGGGTGGCGCAGCAGGTGGTCGGCTACCTGTTCTGCCAGTTCCGGAATCCGCGGGTCGTCGGTGTGCCAATCGTCGGCCTCCCAGCATTGCCGGATCAATTCGGCGTAGACGCTGTCGGCCATGGCGGTTTCGAAATCGGTGAGGTAGTCGTCGAAGTGGTCGGGGAAAAGGGCCTTGGCCAGGATGAGGCTGTCGCGGTAGGCGTCGACGATCTTGGGGCCGAGGTCGAGTTCGCGTAGTCGGTCCAGGAGAGCGCAGGCGCGATCGGGCAGCAGGGCCCGGTCGCCGTTCTCCAACCGGTGCAGGGTGACACGGCGGGCGGTGAGTTCGGCGATGTGCTGGCTGAGTCGCTGGTCGATGTCGACGATCGCGGTGGCGAACTGGTCCGGGTCGGCTTCCAGCAGGGCCGGGATCTCGGCGAGCGGGACCCCGGCACGGGCCAAGGTGCGGACTCGGACCAGTTGCAGCAGTTGCTGCGAGCCGTATCTGCGATATCCGGAGGCGTCGCGTTCGGGCTCGTCCACCAGGCCGAGACGGTGGTAGTGCCGGACGGTTTTCACGGTGACGTCGGCGAAGGCGGCGGCTTGACCGGTGGTGAGTCCGATGTGCATTCCTAGCTCGTTTCGGTTCGCGTGGCGACGTCCGCGGCTTGGCGCACCGCGTCGGCCACGGCACGGTAGTCCTTGCGCAGGATGGTGACATGGTTGCCGGTCGCGGTCGCGCTGACCTGGATGTTCGGCCGTCTGTCGAGTACCGGGTCCAGGGTGGCGCGCATCCTGGCCAGCTCGGATTCGGTGCCTCCCATACTGGCGCCGGAGGCGACCACGAACCGCACCGGCGCCGTCAGGCGGTCGTAGCAGTTGCCGAGTGCGCCGAAGACCCGGTTGATCTCTATGTTGACCTCGGCGTGCTGGTCGGCGGTCATGTGCGCGGCCATGCCGACGCGGGCCAGCAGCGGGATGAACAGCCGCATCCGGCGGAACTGCTGCCGGATCTGCGCCTCGGCGGCCTCGTCGACCCAGTCGTAGGGATAGCCGCCGTCGACCAGGACCAGGCCGCGCGCCCGGTCCGGGTTTCGCACCGCCCAGTGAACCGCGACCGCCGCACCGAAGGACCAGCCCACCAGCAAAACCCGTTCGACACCCCGAGCGGTCAGCACCGCGTCCAGGTCTCGGATGGTGCCCTCGAAGGAGTAGTCGGCCGACTTCTTCGAGCGGCCGCGCGCCCGCTCGTCGAAGGTGATATGCCGCCACCCGGGGCCCAATTCGGTGATCACGTGTCGCCAGGCCGGCTGGCTCGAGTACGCGCCGTTGAGATACACCACCGCGGGGCCTTCGCCACCGGTGTCGGTGACGGCCAAGCGAGTGTCGTCCACCGACACGTATCCGGTCCAGGACTGTTGTTTGTTTCGTGAATTTCGCATGCCTCAACGCTAAAAACCTGCCCTAGGGGCAGGGTCAACCCGATTCCAGAACTTTCTTGGAGCGTTGTCGCAAGGACGGCGGCGCGAGAGTTGCGACATCGTGAGTAGGGCGATCGGTCGAGGTGGGAACCTCCTGTACCCCGATAGGGTCTGCTGAGGATCTCGCATACGACGGCAGGAGGCTGAGGTGGTTCAGGCGACGGTGGGCGAGGTGCTGGCCGAGTTGGCCGCGCTCGAGGATCCGAAGGCACGCGCCGTGAACG
Source organism: Nocardia mexicana NBRC 108244 (assembly GCF_001613165.1). GTDB lineage: Bacteria > Actinomycetota > Actinomycetes > Mycobacteriales > Mycobacteriaceae > Nocardia > Nocardia mexicana. The sequence continues at coordinate 77,408 of NZ_BDBV01000057.1, read as the reverse complement.
AGAAGCACGGCGACGATCACGGGGTGAATCTCGGCAAGCTGCGGGCGGTCGCGAAGCGGTTGAAGACGCAGCAGGACCTCGCACGGGAACTCTGGGCGACCGACGACACCGCCGCGCGGCTGCTGGCGCTGCTGATCTGCCGCCCGAAGGCGTTCGAGCGCGACGAGCTGGATGTCATGTTGCGCGAGGCGCGCACGCCCAAGGTGCACGACTGGCTGCTGAGCTACGTGGTGAAGAAGAACCCGCACGCCGAAGAGCTGCGCCTCACCTGGTTCGCCGATCCGGATCCCGTGGTCGCGAGTGCGGGCTGGGCCCTGACCGCCGACCGCGTGGCGAAGCAGCCCGAGGGTCTCGACCTCGCGGGCCTGCTGGACACCATCGAGGCGGAGATGCAGGGCGCCCCGGATCGCCTGCAGTGGGCGATGAACACCTGTCTCGCACAGATCGGCATCGAACACGCCGAATACCGTTCCCGCGCAATCGATATCGGCGAGCGCCTGCAGGTCCTCGAGGACTACCCGACCTCGCCCGGCTGCACCTCCCCGTACGCCCCTACCTGGATCGCAGAGATGGTGCGGCGACAGGGCAAGTAACGACCTACTGCCCCAGTCCCGCCACTGCCAGCTGGAAGAGCCGGTCCGCATGGTCGGCGGGGTCCGGGGCGTGCTCGGTGGCGAAGGTGATGCCTACGATCAGCATGATCAAGTCGGAAACCGTGGCGCTCGTCGATACCTTTCCCTCTCGTACTGCGCGGTGCAGCAAGGGATTTCCCGCTTCCTCCAAGGCCGAGGAGCAAGCGTTGTCGTGCGCCGGGTCCGCCCCGGCGCTGTCGTAGGACAGCGCCACCGCCAGTCCTCGGGCACTGACGCAGTACGCGACGACATCGCTCAACCAATCCAGCAGTGCGGCCCGGCTGTCCTCGGCGCCGGTGAGGTCGCGGGCGCGACTGCACAGTGCGTCGATCCGCTTGTGGGACACCGCTTCCAGCAGCGCGCGGCGGGTCGGAAAGTGGCGACGCACGGTCGCCGAGCCGACCCCCGCGACGCGCGCGATCTGCTCCAGGGACGCGGCGGCGCCGTGGGCGGCAACCTCCTCCTCCGCTACGGCGAGTACCCGCGCGTAGTTGCGGCGGGCGTCGGCACGCTGACGCTCGGGCACGGCATCACCTCCAGGGTTGCTAAACGGCGGGCCCCGCCATATCGTAGCGGAGGATAAATGGCGGGTCCCGCCGTTTACGTGTCGAGCACTCGAGGAGCATCATGTCCGCACCTTCCGCACCAGTTCTGGTCACCGGCGCCACCGGCCGGCAGGGCGGTGCCACGGCCCGCGCACTACTCGCGGCGGGGGTTCCGGTCCGGGCCCTGGTGCGCGACCCGGCGACCACCCGGGCCAATGCCGTCGAGGCACTCGGCGCCGAACTGGTCACCGGGGATCTACGAGACCGCGATTCGGTGATTCGAGCGGCCGCGGGCGCCCGCGCGGTGTTCTCCGTGCAGATGCCCGAATTCACCTCGGCGGGAGTGGATTTCGATAGCGAGGTAACCCAGGGCACCAATCTCGTCGAGGGCGCGAAGGCCGCGGGGGTGCCGCAGTTCGTGCACACCTCCGTGAGCGGCGCCGGTCAGCACACCGAAACACCGGGCTGGGACGAGGGGCGCTGGGCTTCGCTGGCGGCGTCCATGGGTGCCAAGGCAGCGATCCAGGACCGCGTCCGCGCCGCCGGATTCCCCCACTGGACGCTGCTCAAGCCGGGCACGTTCATGGAGAACTTCCTGCCGTCGATGGCGTACATGTTCCCGCGCGGCATCGACGGCGGCCTGGTGAGTGTCATCAATCCCGAGACCCGGCTGTCGCTGGTCGCGGTGGACGACATCGGTCGCGCGGCCGCCGCGGCCATCACCGCGCCCGAGCGATTCGACGGGGTCGAGCTGGAGCTGGCGAGCGACTACCTGTCGATGACCGAGATCGCCGAGGTCCTCTCCCGCACGCTCGGAACGCACCTGCCCGCACCGGATATGACAGAGGAACAGGCCTTCGCTGCCGGCATGCCGGCCATGGGCGTGGCGCTCGAATGGCTGAACGTGGCAGGACAGCCCGGCCGTCCCCAGTACGCCACCGACCTCGGCATCCCCTTGACCAGCTTCGAGGACTGGGCGCGAAAGTACATGGGCCCCAACGCCTGAGCTCGGCGCGGGCGAAAACCCGTGGCAGCGGTGACGGCCGGAGCGCGACAATGATCGGCGTGGAGGAGGAAGTCGAAGTCGTTGTCGCTCATCATGAGCGCGCGACATTGCGGGTCGGTGATGTGTTCCTGAAGGTCGATGCCGATCAGGAGCGTGCCGCCGTCGAGGTGGAGGCGATGACTTTGGCGCCGATTCCGACTCCGGAAGTGTTGTGGCACAAGCCACCTGTGCTGGCGCTCGCCACACTTCCGGGGGCGGCGCTCGGGCGCCTCTGTGAGCCGTCGACCGCGTCGGCGGCGGCGTGGGCCGCGGCGGGTGCCGCCGTGCGGGTGCTGCACGATGCGCCGCTGCCGCCGTGGCCCGGCCGGAATCCCGAGGAGAGCGCGGCGGAGCTCGACGGTGAATGTGCATGGATCGTGGCCAACGGCGTTCTCCCCGCCGATGTGGTCGCGCGCAACCGCCGGATCGCCGAGGCCGCGCTGCGGCCGTGGACACCGGTGTTCACCCACGGTGACCTGCAGGTCGGCCACGTATTCATCGACGGCGACGAGGTCACCGGCGTGCTCGACTGGTCCGAGGCGGGCCGGGGCGACGGCCTGCGCGACCTCGCCACCTTGACGCTCGGGCACCAGGAGCACCTCGCCGACGTCGTCGCCGGCTACGGCGCCGATGTCGATCTCGACGTGATCCGGGCATGGTGGTCGCTGCGAAGCCTGCTGGGCGTGCGCTGGCTCATCGAGCACGGGTTCGACCCGACAACACCGGGCGGCGAGGTCGACGTGCTGAAATCCCAACTGTGAGGCGACCCCTGAATCCGCAGGCAAAGACTTTCGGGGCTTTCCGAGTTCTCTCCCGGGTCTCAGACTCGGCGGATACCGAAGGAACACACCGAACGGGGGGAAATGCAATGCGTAAATGGACAAAGATCGCGGTGACTCTGACGGGATACGCTTTGGCCGTAGCCGTCTTCCCGATAAGCGCCGAGGCACAAGCGGAACCGGTCGAAATCGACAACTCCCAGGTCGACGACGCCAGAAAGCCCCACGACTGTCACGTGACGAGCAAACGTTACGGTAAGAACGGCTCGATCAGTGGAAAATGCAAGGGCAGCGGCAAGTTTCAGATCCGTAACCTCTGCTACAAAACGAGCAGCTTATCGTCGGACAGCGAATTCATCTGGGGAGGACGTGCGGATGCTCCGGACGACACCTCCGCCGCCGTGTGCCGGGGCTCCTATCCGTATATGAACACGGACGAATACGTCGCATTCTGGCGGGTGTGAGACAGTCCCGGCTCGACGAATGACGATCGCGGATCACTTTCCCGAGCTGGGGTTCTTGCGCTGGCCGGCGTTGAAGCGGGCCTTCTTCTGGCGGTTTCCGCACGTGTTCATCTCGCACCATTTGCGGGTGCGGCTCTGGCTGGTGTCGAAGAAGGCGGCCCGGCAGGTTTCCGAGGCGCACAGGGCCAGTTTTCCGTCTCGCTCGCCCGCGATGATGTCGACCGCGTCTGCGGCGATAACGCCGAGAGCGTCTTCGACGGAGGACGTCGAGCCGAGCCGCCATCGCCGATCGCCCTCGGGCGTCAGGACCGCTGCGGCCCGACCCTGAATGCTGCGGTCGTTGATGATCTGGACGGCGGACTCGGGGAGCGGGTCCCCGACCGCGGCCGCCGTCGCGGCGGCGTGAATCGCCTCCCGCAGTTTCCGGGCGAGTTCGAGCTGGGCGGGAGTGCAGGAGTCCACGGCGAGGCCGTTCACCGCCAGCCAGTCGACGAGTCGCTGCGGCGTGGGAATGCGCTCGACGGGGTTGCCGCGACGCTCCGACAGGGTCCCCGTGAAGCTCGTCGCCAGCACGGCGCCGAGGCGGAAGCCAGGAAACTCAGCACGCATGGAACCACCTTAGCTGGTTGCCAGTCGGGCATGGAACATGTTAGAACCGTCTTAGCCGGTTCACATCGGTCTGAGCCGGTTCCACGACGACCAGGAGATCTCATGCCTCGTCCCATGAGCGACGTGCAAGCTTTCGAAGCCCACGCAACCGACGCCGACCTCGACGATCTGCGCGCGCGACTGGCCGCGGCACGGCTGCCGGAAGTCGAGACGGTCTATCGCGCCGCGCCCGACCCGCGCCGATGGGATCAGGGCGTTCCGCTCGCCGATCTCGTCGATCTCGTGAACTACTGGCGCACCGAATACGACTGGCGAGCGTTCGAAAAGCGCCTCGATCAGATCGGTCAGTTCCGCACGACCATCGATGGTCTGGGAATCCACTTCCTGCACCGCCGATCCGCACGCGCGGATGCCACTCCCCTGCTCATGACGCACGGCTGGCCGGGCAGCGTCGCCGAATTCATCGATGTAATCGACGAGCTGGCAGATCCGAAAGATGCGGCCGCACCGGCGTTCCACGTCGTGGCCCCGTCGCTACCGGGCTTCGGATACAGCGATAAGCCGACCACCACCGGATGGGGAATCGAAAAGATCGCGGCCGCCTGGGTGGAACTGATGGGCAGGCTCGGCTACGACAAGTTCGCGGCCCACGGCGGCGACTGGGGAGGTGTGATCACCACGATCCTCGGCGGCAGGTTCCCGGATCACGTTCTCGGCGTTCACAATTTGACCCCGCAGGCGCCGCCCGGATTGTCGACGGACGGGCTGACCGCGGCCGAACGCACATGGACCGAGGAAACCAGCGATTTCTGGGCCGGTGGGCTGCACGCGGCATTCGCGAAGCAGCAGGCGGCCCGGCCGCAGACCATCGGCTACTCGCTCGTCGACTCACCGGTCGGGCTGCTCGCCTGGATCCTCGACAAGTTCGCCGCGTGGACGGATACCGAAGACAGCCCGTTCGAAACCGTCTCCAGGGACAGGCTTCTCGACAATGTCACCCTGTATTGGCTGACGGGGACCGGCGCATCGGCGGCCCGCATCTACTACGAAAGCCACAACTCGCTCGACCCCGAACTCCGGGTCGACGTCCCGTCGGCACTGAGTGTGTATCCCCACGATATCGAGAAATGCCCGCGCCCCTGGGCCCAGGAACGGTTCCGGCAGATCGTCACATGGCGGACTCCCGAAACCGGTGGACATTTCCCGTCGCTGGAGGTCCCCGAGTATTTCGTCGAGGACGTGCGGGAAGGTCTCGCGGCCGTGCTGGCCGCTCATCGGTGAACGGGCTCAGCCCTGGCGAGTCGGGCGGATTGTCAGGTCGCCGATTTCCACATCGTCGGGTTGGTCGATGACGAAGGCGATCGCCCGGGCCACGGCCGCGGGATCGATACCGAGATCGGCCATGTTCCGTCTCGCCTGCTCGCGCGCGGCCGGATCGTCTACGGCATGGTCGATGAGTTCGGTGCGAACGTAGCCCGGGGAGATCGACGTGGTCCGCAGCATCCCGTCGGTGCTCTCCTGCCGCAGGCCCTCCAGGAGGGTGCGCACCGCGTTCTTCGTCCCGGCGTAAACCGCTTGTGTAGGAACGATTTTCAGGCCCGAGGTGGAGACGACGGTGACGAGGTGGCCGCTGCCTTGGCTGCGGAATACCGGCAGGGCCGCGGCGATCCCGTGCAGAACGCCCTTGAGGTTCACATCGACCATTGCCGACCAGCCGTCGACATCCAGATCGGCGACGGGGCCGATCCTGCCGACCCCGGCATTGCCCACCAGGACGTCCAGGCGGCCGAAGCGTTCGACGGCCAGCGCGACGAGCGCCCGGAGGTCGTCGGGATCGGTGACGTCGACGCGAAGGGCAGCCGCTTCGCCCCCGGCGGCCTCGACCTCGGCGACCAGCCGGTCCAGCCGGTCGGTGCGGCGGGCACCGAGCACGACGGCCGCCCCCAGGGAGGCGAGGTGGCGCGCTGTGGCTTCGCCGATGCCGCTGCTGGCGCCGGTGACGGCGACAACCTTGCCGTGGATCATGACGATCCTCCGCCCGGCGTGGACATATTTCCGGTTACCCCGGCGGTGGGTGGTGCGTCGATCGAGATCATGGAGCACAGTCTTCAATCTGGAGCGCACTCGAAGTCAAGCGATCGGTCCCCCTGCCCTCCGCCCGGGCTGCGTGAGCCTTGCCGCGCCTGGCAATCGCCGCGACACGCACCGTACCGTCGAGGCATGTGGACCACGCCGCGTTCCGCGGGCTACCGTCGCGCCATGTGGAAGAGCGCCCTGCGGAACACGCTCGCCCGGGCATCGCCGGGTAGGGCGGCGTTCATCGCGATCGCCGCGGTGGGATCGGCGCTGACGGCGGCACCGGCACATGCTTACACCGACTCGACCGTGCCCTCGGCGCTGGTGCTCACCGTGCGTGAGATCGCGCCGGACGCAACGCATCTCGGTGTCCGGGTGGCGACATTGACCTGTGGGCCCGAGGTCGGCGGCAACCATCCCCGGGCGCAACTCGCCTGTGCGGAGCTGGAGGCGGCGGACGGGAATCTCCGGGCGCTGACCGATGTCCCCGATCCCGCCATCTGCCCGCAGAACTTCGACCCGCTCGTCGCCACCATCAGCGGCACCTGGCACGGCGCGCCCCTCGCCGACTACGGCACCTTCTCCAACCGGTGCGTCATGCGGGCGACCACCAAGTCCGTGTTCGACGTCTGATCGGGCCGGGTGCCGCGCTCACCAGCGGCGCCGTCCGCGGTGCGCGATCTCGTCGGCGCCGAACATCCGCACCAGGGCGAGTATCGCCCCCCCGGAATCGCGGATGAGAACGTCCAGATCGTCCAGCGCCGCGGACAGCTCCGCGTCGCCGGGCCGCGCGGGATCACGCGGGGCTCGATCGGGACCGGGATATGCGCGGTGTTTGTGCAGCCGCAGACCGGCGTCGAACAGGTGGCGCACCAAACGATCACACGCATTCACGAACTCGTTGACATTGTCCGCCGACCAGCCGGGTATCGGCGGTCCCGGTGCCTCCGCGTCGGGGCGAGTGAAGTAGCCGTTGCCAGATGTCGAATTGTGGGACATCGACGAATCGCCTTGTGCTGGTTGACCTCTGATCACTTCGTGGTCCACCCGGTCGGTCCGATTCTGTGGGTGGAGGCGGCGAAGCCCTTCGAGCTAGGACACTACAGGATTCGGCTGCGGTCCAGGGGCCCACGTCAGCGGGGGTGGACTCGGCCGGGTATCGCTGTTCGCGCCGATCGGATCGTGCGAACGGTCAGCCGCACAGTGCCGTTGGCTGCCTTCGGTATTCGATACCGGTGATGATGTCGGGTTCGATGAGCAGGAGGCGGATTTCGCTGCCGAAGTTGCCCAGCAGGTGCTGGTATCGGACGCGCCGGTCGGGGTCGATATCGTCGGCCATCCCGTGGACGGTGACGCACCAGCCCGCGTGGGTTTCGTGGTCGATGGTGTCGGCCTGGTAGGCGACGGCCTGACGGTCGCTGGTGATGGTGAGCACCGCCGGATGGGCGTGGACAACGATCACGCCGCCATCGACGAGGTGGTTCACCGGGTACAACGTGAGCAGCGCGTGCCTCGTGTACAGCAGCCGACCGAACTCGACATCGGCCAGCCGGCGCAGCGATTCGCCGGTCGACAGGGTATGGGGGACGGACAGATTGGGCATGATGTCGCTGCCCCTTTCGAGTATGTCCCCCTTGCCGCGCGGCAGGGTGCCTTCGGGGCCCCTCAACTGTCGCCGCGGAGACGCCGCACGGCACTGCCGGATCGTGCCGAACCGCTGACGAAACGTGCCACGGCCGCAGGCGATCTCACCGGTGCGCCATCCGGTACTCGCCGGGCGTCGTCCCGGTCTCCTGCTTGAAGAGGCGGTAGAAGTTCCGTTCGGAGGCAAAGCCGCACGCGGCCGCGATCGAGGCGGTCGAACGCGCGGGATCCGCGCACAGCATCGCCTGGGCACGGGCGATGCGGCGGCGCCGGATCACCGCGCTCACACCGCCGTCGACGGTGTCGAACAATCGGTACAGGGTGCGGCGCGAGACCGCGCAGGCGCGCGCGATCTGCTCCACGCCGAGGTCCGGATCGGTGTAGTGGCGCTTGACGAATGCCAGCACCTGCTGCCTCGCCAGCGCCTGCGCCGGCTGCTCGGTCATCTTCACCCCGGCCGCCAGCAGCACCGCCGAGGACACCAGGTCGATGGCATGCTCACCCAGCATCGTCGCCGCCGCCGGGTCGGAATCCTGCATCTCGAGCAGCCCGCGGCAGAACCGTTCGACGATTCCGATCGCGCCGGTGCTGGGTATCCGCACGGCGGTGGGCAGTCGGCCGAGGGACAGCCCGGTCCGCTCCAGTACGGCGGACAGCGGGAGTTGCACCGGGGCGATACTCCAGGAGCCTTCGAAATGTGCGCGCAGCGGCCGGACCGTGTCGTAGAAGAGCAGTCCGCCCGGCGCGTATTCGGCCGTCCGCCCGGCGTGCTCCAGCCGTCCGAATCCGTTGGTGGAGAACACCGCCCACAGGACCGGGTCGGCCGGTGCGCCGAGCATGCGTTGCGACCGGTATATCTGCTGGGCGGTGGCCGACAGCGACGAGACGTTCACGGCGTCGTAGGTGGCGAGCCTGATTCGGCCGTGGAACCGATCCAGCTGCGGGCGAGCCACCGCGACCGGCGCGTAGGACCGGGAGAGAACGTCCTCCCACTGTTCGAACACCTGCTTGGGCGCAAGCTCCGGTGTCGACCGGATCTCCACGACCGTATTCGACGGGGTGCCGTCCACGCAGCGATTCTCCCACCGGCCTCGCGGGACGAAGCGCGAAATCCAGCCGCCTATCCGTAGGCCCGGTTACCGCACCGGTTCGCGGCTGCCCGCGCTCAGGGCGTACATGATCCCCGCGCCGAGCAGGGCGCCCGCGGGCCAGGACAGGGCGGTCACCGACTGCGAATCCGGGACCAGTGCGACCGCCACACCCACCACGCCCGAGATCAGCAGGGCGATCAGCGCGCGGGGATTGAATCCGCGACTGTAGTAGTAACTGCCTTGCGGCACATCGGAATACAGTTCGGACACCGCCGTGCGCCGGCGCCGCACCAGGTAGTAGTCGACGACGAGGATGCCGAACACCGGGCCCATGAGCGCGCCGACGCCGCCGAGGAAGTAGACGATGAAATCCTGGTTCGCCCACAGCTTCCACGGCATCACGAGGATCGACAGGACGGCCGTGATGATGCCGCCGGTGCGGAAGGAGATGTATTTCGGTGCGGTATTGGAGATGTCGTAGGACGGCGACACGAAGTTCAGCACCACGTTGATGCCGACGGTGGCGATCGCGAACAGCGCCGCGGCGATGATGACGATCGTATTGCTCTCGACGTGCGCGACCAGTTCGACCGGATCCGACAGGATCTTGCCGTACACCTTCAGCGTCGCCAGCGAGATGACGATCGAAATCACCACGAACGCAGTCTCATTGAACGGGATTCCCCACGCATTGCCCCGCAGGATCGCCTGCTTACTCGGCGAGAACCGGGCGAAGTCGGCGTAGTTGACGAGCGGCCCGGCCATGAACGCCACCATCAGGAACGCCACCCCGATGAACGCCGAGACCGTCTGCCCGCCGCTCAGCGCCGCACCGCTGCGCGCACCGAAATCGATACTCCAGTCGGCCTTTCCGAGGATCCAGACGGCCAGGGCGATCATGCCGATCCACACCACCGGCCCCGCGAAGTCCGAGGCCCGGCGCACGATATCCATGCCGTAGCTGATGATCAGCAGCTGTACCGTCCACAGCACCAGGAACGAAATCCAGCCCAGCGCAGACAATCCCAGGAAGCTCGGGGTCGTCCACGACTCCAGCCCGGGCGCGACCCGCAGCAGCAGGACGATGAGCGCGGTGGAGGCCAGGTAGGTTTGGATGCCGTACCAGAACACCGCCACCAGTGCCCGCAGCAGCGCCGGGATATTGGCGCCGAACACCCCGAAGGCGCCGCGGGCGAAGACCGGGAACGGCACGCCCACACGCTGTCCCGCGACGCCGATCAGGTTGCTGCCCAGCCAGAGCAGCAGCACCCCGGCGAACAGCGCCAACATGGTCTGCCAGCCGGTCATGCCCAGTGCGAGCATGCCGACGGCGAAACCGTAACTGCCGATGCTGTGCGCCGAGGTCATCCAGAGACAGAAGAGGTCCCAAGTGCGCCAGACTGCGGTTTCCTTGGTGGTGGGCAACAGATCGTTGTTGACCAGCACCGAATTCTCGGGTGTGCCCGCGGGCTCCCGGACCTGGGTTTCTGTCATCGAATTTCCTTGTTCTCTAACTGTTCTGCGGGAATCCGAGGTTGATGCCGCCGTGGCTGGGATCCAGCCAGCGCGACGTCACGGCCTTCTCGCGGGTGAAGAATGCGAAGCCCGCCGGCCCGTAGGCCTTGGCATCGCCGAAGATCGACGCCTTCCATCCGCCGAAACTGTGATAGGCCACCGGAACCGGAATGGGCACGTTGACGCCGATCATCCCGACGGTCACCTGCCGTTGGAACCGTCGTGCAGCGCCACCGTCATTGGTGAAGATGGCGACGCCGTTGCCGTACGGTGACGCATTGATCAATTCCACGCCCTGCTCGAAACCGCCGACCCGCACCACCGACAGCACGGGGCCGAAGATCTCGTCGCGGTACACCTGCGAGCCGGTCGGGACGTTGTCGATCAGGGTGGGGCCCAGCCAGAATCCGTCCGCGGCACCATCCGGCCGCACGGCGCGCCCGTCGACCACGATGTCGGCGCCGTCGCGGGCGGCCACGTCGAGGTATCCGGCCACCGTGTCGCGGTGCGCGCGGGTGATCAGCGGACCCATGTCGCAGCCCCGGCGGCCGTCGCCGGTGCGCAGGCCGCCCATGCGTTCGGCGATCTTCGCGACCAGTTCGTCGGCGACGGAGTCGACCGCCAGCACCACGCTGACCGCCATGCACCGCTCCCCCGCCGAGCCGAACCCGGCGTTCACGGCCGCATCGGCGGCCAGGTCCAGATCGGCGTCGGGCAGCACCAGCATGTGGTTCTTCGCGCCGCCCAGCGCCTGCACGCGCTTGTCGTGCGCGGCGGCGGTCTGGTAGACGTAGCGCGCGATCGGGGTCGAGCCGACGAACGAGATCGCGGCCACGTCCGGGTGCACCAGCAGGGCGTCGACCGCCTCCTTGTCGCCGTGCACCACATTCAGCACACCGGCCGGGAGCCCCGCCTCGATGGCAAGGGCCGCAAGCCAATTCGAGGCCGACGGATCTTTCTCGCTCGGCTTGAGCACCACGGTGTTTCCGGCCGCGATCGCGATCGGGAAGAACCACAGCGGCACCATCGCCGGGAAGTTGAACGGGGTGATGATCCCGACCACCCCGACCGGTTCCCGCACCGAATACACGTCCACGCCGGTGGAGGCGTTCTGGCTGAACTCGCCCTTGGTCAGATGCGGCATGGACAGGGCGAATTCGACCACCTCGAGGCCGCGGGCGATCTCACCGGCCGCGTCGCTGAGCACCTTGCCGTGCTCGGCGGTGAGGATCTGCGCCAGCTCGTCCTTGCGGGCATTGAGCAGTTCCCGGAAGGTCAGCAGGAAGCGGCTGCGGGTGGCGACCGAGGCATCGCGCCAGGCGGGCAGGGCGGCGGTGGCCGAGGCCACCGCCGAGCCGACATCGGCCGCGCTCGCCATGCGCACCGCGCGCTGCTGCGTGCCCAGTGCAGGGTCGAAAACCGGTGCGACACGGTCGGATTCGCCCGCCCACGGCTTGCCGTCGACCCAGTGGTCCAGAATGTCGGTGGTTGTCGACGTCATCGTCGTCTCACTCTCCTTCACAGCATCTTCGATCACAGTGCGGTCAGTACGTCGCGGAATGCGCGCATCGCGGTGTCCACCTCGTCGGCGGTGACCACGCACGGCGGCACCACGTGAATGCGGTTGTCGGCCCCGAACGGCAGCACGCCGCGGGCCACCAGCCCGGATTTGATTCGCGCCATCGTGGCCGCCGGGACGGGTTCGCGGGTCTCGCGGTCGGCGACCAGCTCGAGGGCCCAGAACACCCCTTCGCCGCGCACGTCGCCGATCACCGGGTAGTCCCGCGCCAGGGCGGTGAGCGCCGGGGCGATCGACTCCCGCCCGATGCGCTCGGCGTTCTCGACGATACGTTCCTCCGCCATCGCGTCGAGCGCGGCCACGATCGACGCGCACGCCAGCGGGTGTCCGCTGTAGGTGAGGCCGCCGGGGAATACCGTGTCGTCGAAAGTCTTTGCCACGGAGTTGGATACGATGACGCCGCCGACCGGCACATAACCCGAGTTGACGCCCTTGGCGAAGGTGATGAGGTCGGGGACGACGTCATGGCCCTCGAAGGCGAACCAGCGGCCGGTGCGCCCGAATCCGCACATGACCTCGTCGAGGATCAGCACGATGCCGTAGCGGTCGGCGATCTCGCGGACACCGGCAAGATAGCCCGGCGGCGGCACCAGGATGCCCGCGGTGCCCGGCACACTCTCCAGCAGGATCGCCGCGATCCGTTGCGGCCCTTCGCATTGCACGACGCGTTCCAGGTGGTGCAGGGCGCGCTCGCACTCCTGCTCGGGCGATTCCGACCAGAACTCGCTGCGATAGAGGTATGGCCCGAAGAAATGGACGTGCCCGCGCGCGTACTCGTTCGGCATGCGGCGCCAGTCGCCGGTCGCGACCACCGCGGCGCCCGTATTGCCGTGGTAGGAGCGGTAGGTCGAAAGCACCTTGTCGCGGCCGGTGTGCAGGCGTGCCATCCGGATGGCGTTCTCGTTGGCGTCGGCGCCGCCGTTGGTGAAGAACACCTTGTCGAAACCGTCCGGCGCCAGCGCCGTGATCCGCTGCGCGGCCTCGCCCCGCGCCAGGTTCGCGGTGGCCGGGGCGATCGTGGTCAGCTGCGCGGCCTGGGCCGCTATCGCCGCGGTCACAGCCGGATGCTGGTGTCCGACATTGACATTCACCATCTGACTGGCGAAGTCCAGGTACTCGCGCCCGGCATGGTCCCACACCCGGGTCCCGCTGCCGCCCGCGATCACCAGCGGATCCAACGCCCCCTGCGCCGACCAGGAATGAAACACATGCGCGCGGTCCAGCTCATAGGCGCGCGCATCCAGATCGATCTGTGTGCTAGTCATGCTGCTCCTCTCCGAGCGCGTGTACTCATGCCGTCGCCCTGGTCGCGGTGATGACGTCGGCGAGCTGCGGAATGATCGTGTCGCCGTAGACACGCATCGTCTCTTCCTTGTTGTCGTGCTGGAGGTAGCCCGCGAACTGGTCTACGCCGAGGTCGGCGAGGCGGCGGAGCTTGGCGATGTGGTCTTCGGGGGTGCCGAGGAGGCAGAAGCGGTCGACGATGTCGTCGGAGACGAAGTCGGCGTGGGTGTTTCCCGCCCGGCCGTGCTGGTTGTAGTCGTAGCCCTCGCGGTCGGCAATGTAGTCGGTCAGCGCCTGCGGGATAGTGCCCGCGGTGCCGTAGCGGGCGACGATGTCGGCGACGTGGTTGCCGACCATGCCGCCGAACCACCGGCACTGGTCGCGCATGTGCTTCAGGTCCGTGCCGACGTACATCGGTGCCGCGACACAGATTTTCACCGCCTTCGGATCGCGCCCCGCCGCGGCCGCCGCATCCCGGACCGTGCGGATCATCCACTCGGCGATATCGAGATCGGCCAGCTGCAGGATGAACCCGTCCGCCACTTCGCCGGTGAGTGCCAAGGCTTTCGGACCGTAGGCGGCCACCCAGACGTCGAGTGCCGAACCGACGCTCCAGGGGAACTGCAGGACGCGGCCGTCGACTTCCACCGGCCGCGAGTTGGCCAATTCCTTGATGACCCTGACGGATTCGCGCAGCGTCGCCAGCGTCGTCGGCCGGCCGCCGCCGACACGCACCGCCGAATCGCCCCGGCCGATCCCGCAGATGGTGCGGTTGCCGTACGCCTCGTTCAGGGTCGCGTAGGTGGAGGCGGTCACCGCCCAGTCCCGCGTCGCGGGATTGGTCACCATCGGCCCGACCGTGATCCGCTTGGTCTCGTTCAGGATTCGGCTGTAGAGCACATACGGCTCCTGCCACAGGATGTGCGAGTCGAAGGTCCACACGTGGCTGAAGCCGTGTGCCTCAGCGAGTTTCGCCAGATGTACCGTGCGCGCCGAGGGCGCGTCGCACTGCAGCACCGCTCCGAATTGCATGCGTGTCTCCTAGATGAGGTACTGGCAGGGATCGCGGCGGACGAACCGCCCGTCGCCCTTGCGGCCGCGATACTCTCCCCCGCCGACGACGACCTTCCCCCGCGAGAGCACCGTGTCGACGCGGCCGTCGATCTCGTAGCCCTCCCAGGCGGAGTGGTCCATGTTCATGTGGTGGGTCTTGCCCAGGCCGATGGACGTGTGCCCGGCCGGGTCGTAGACGACGACGTCGGCGTCGGCGCCGGGCGCGAGCACGCCCTTGCGGCCGTACAGCCCGAACATCCGCGCCGGAGTCGTGGAGGTGATCTCGACCCAGCGCTCCAGGGTGATCTTGCCGTCCACCACGCCCTGGTACATCAGGTCCATGCGGTGTTCCACCGAGCCGATGCCGTTGGGGATCTTGGAGAAGTCGCCGACGCCCATATCCTTCTGCCCCTTCATGCAGAAGGGGCAGTGGTCGGTGGCGACCATCTGAACGTCGTTGGTGCGCAACGCCTGCCACATGTGGTCCTGGTGGTGCTCGTGCTTGGATCGCAGCGGCGTCGAGCACACCCACTTTGCGCCCTCGAAACCCGGCGCGCCGAGCTGATCCTCCAGCGACAGGTACAGGTACTGCGGGCAGGTCTCGCCGAACACGTTGCGCCCGCGGTCGCGCGCCGAAGCGAGCTGCGCCACCGCCTGTTTCGCGGAGACGTGCACGACATACAGTGGCGCGCCGGTCAGGTCGGCGAGCATGATCGCCCGGTGCGTCGCCTCCTCCTCGAGCTGCCAGGCCCGCGCGATGCCGTGGTAGTACGGATCGGTCTTGCCCTGCTCGAGCAGCTGGCTCACCAGAACGTCGATGGCGGGCCCGTTCTCGGCGTGCATCATCGTCATCAGGCCGGTGTCCGCGCCGACCTGCATGGCCCGCAGGATCTGCGCGTCGTCGCTGTAGAACACGCCCGGATAGGCCATGAACAGCTTGAAGCTGGTGATGCCCTCGCCGGGCAGGTCCCGCAGCGCCTGCAGCGAGGCCTTGTCGACATCGCCCACGATCTGGTGGAAGCCGTAGTCGATCGCGCACTGCCCGGCGGCCATCTCGTGCCAGGTCTGCAGGCTGTCCTGCAGGCGCTCGCCGAACTTCTGCACCGCGAAGTCGATGATCGTCGTGGTGCCGCCCCAGGCCGCGGCCCGGGTGCCGGTCTCGAAATCGTCGGCGGCCGTGGTGCCTCCGAACGGCATCGACATGTGGGTGTGCGCGTCGATACCGCCCGGGACGACATATTTGCCGGTGGCGTCGATGACCGTATCGGCCGTGGCCGCCAGGTTCGCGCCGAGCACGGTGGAGCCGGGCTCCAGCAGCGCGACGATTCGCTCACCGTCGATCAGGATGTCGGCGGCACCCCTGCCGGTCGCCGAGACGACCGTGCCACCGGTGATCAAAGTTGTTGCCATACTGCGTATTTCCTTCTCCGGCGGGATTCAGGGGGCGACGATGGAGTCGTAGGAGTCCGGACGCCGATCGCGATAGAACTGCCAGTCGCCGCGCACCTCGCGGACCACGCCCAGGTCGATCTCGCGGACGACCAGCTCCTCGGTGTCGGTGGAGGCGACCTCGCCGACGTAGTTGCCGCGCGGATCCACGAAATACGAACTGCCGTAGAAGGTGACGGCCGCGTCGCCGAATTCGTCGCTCTCGGTGCCGATTCGGTTGTTGGCGGCGATGAAGTACTGGTTGGCCGCCGCGGCGGCGGGCTGCTCCAGCTCCCAGAGCCGGTTGGACAGGCCGGGTTTCGTCGCCGACGGGTTGAACACCAGCTCCGCGCCGCCGAGTCCCAGGGCGCGCCAGCCCTCCGGGAAGTGCCGGTCGTAGCAGATGTAGACGCCGACCTTGCCGACCGCGGTGTCGAAGACCGGATAGCCGAGATTGCCGGGCCGGAAGTAGAACTTCTCCCAGAAGCTCGGCAGGTGCGGGATGTGGTGCTTGCGGTATTTGCCCAGATAGCTGCCGTCGGCGTCGATCACCGCGGCGGTGTTGTACAGCACCCCGGGCTGCTCCTCCTCGTACACCGGCAGCACGATCACCATGTTGTGCCGGCGCGCCAGCTCGGCGAAGCGGGCGGTGGTCGGCCCGGGGACGGATTCGGCGTACTCGTAGTACTTCTGGTCCTGAACATTTCCGAAGTACGGCCCGTAGAACAGCTCCTGGAAGCAGATCACCTGCACGCCCGCGGCGGCGGCTGTCTCGACGAACTTCTCATGCTTGGCCAGCATGGACTCCTTGTCGCCGGTCCATGTGGCCTGGGTGATGGCTGCCTTGATCGTGGTCACCAGTGAATCTCCTGCCTCGCTCGATTTTGTTATTCTTGATGGTGAACATTTCGTGAATATTTCAGCGAGTGCCGGAAGTGTAAACCTGCTACACCGATCCCCGAGGCGGAAATGAGCAGACCGATACAGATCGATGACCCGAGCCCGGCCGGTATCGCCGGCGCCATCGCCCGGATGATCCGCAGCGGCGAACTGCGCCCCGGCGACCGGCTGCCGACGGTGCGGGAGCTGTCGGGACAGCTGGGCGTGAGCCCGGCGACGGTGAGTCACGGCTGGAAGGCGCTCGCGCAGGCCGGGCTGGTCGTATCTCGCGGTCGCAGTGGCACTTTCGTCGCCGAGCCCGACACCTCCGAGCATCGCCCCGCCCCGGCGCGCACCGCGCGGATGGTCACCGACACCGGGGACGCCCGGCTGGACCTGTCGCTGGGCACGCCGGATCCGGCGCTGCTGCCCGAGCTGGGGCCACTGCTCGCGCACGTCGCGCTGAGCGCCGAACCCACCGACTATCACCAGGCTCCCGTGGTCCCCGAACTCGGGCGGCTGCTGCAGGCCGACTGGCCGACCGGCTCGGGCGGGCTCACCGTGGTCGACGGGGCGATGGACGCCGTGGCGCGGGGACTGCGGGCCGTGGTCCGCTACGGCGATCGGGTGATCGTGGAGAACCCGACCTTTCCCCACTTCCTGGACTATCTGGAATCCATTGGTGCGCAACCTGTTCCGGTAGGCATGGACGAGCAGGGCGTGCTGCCGGACGAGTTCGAGCGGGCGCTCGACCTGGCCCCGGCCGCCGCGATCATCCAGCCCCGGGCGCAGAATCCGACCGGCGCCTCGATGACCGCCGAGCGGATCCGGGAGCTGGCGGACATCCTGCGCCGCAGCGAACACCGCTGCATGATCGTCGAGGACGACCACTCGGGGCGCATCGTGCCGACCGCGGATCTGAGCATCGGCCGGTGGCTGCCGGATCAGGTGCTGCATGTGCGCAGCTATTCCAAATCGCACGGTCCCGACCTGCGGATCGCGGCGCTGTCCGGGCCCGAGGAGGTGATCGACCGGGTCGTCGCCACGCGCATGCTGGGGCCGGGTTGGACGCCGCGGATTCTGCAGCGACTGCTCTACGAACTGCTGCGCGACGACACCGCCACCCGCGCGGTCGACAATGCCCGGGAGCAGTACCGCATCCGCCGCCGGACCTTCGTCGACGCCCTCCGCCGCCACGGCGCACCGGTCGGCGACGGCGAGGGGCTCAACGTCTGGGTCCCGGTCACCGACGAGCGGACGACGCTGGTCCACCTGGCGGCCAACGGAATTCGCGTCGCGCCCGGCGGCCCGTTCTGCACCGATACCCGCGGCAGGCACCCCCAGGCGGTACGGGTGACGGTGGCGCCGCTCGCCGACGGCAGCGACGAGGTGGCCCGGATCCTGGCCGCGACCACACAGTCGCGTCAATCGGACTACTTTTCGCTCAACGGCCCGGACCGATGAATTTCGACAGTGTGGGAGGTCTACCGATTATGAGGAAACTGATCTATACGTTCGGCGTGTCCCTGGACGGGTATGTCAACGACCGCGACGGCAATATCGACTGGACCGACCCGGACGATGAACTGCACCAGTTCCACAACGACCGCTTCCGCGAGATCGAGATCTCGCTGCACGGCCGTCGCATGTACGAGCTGATGGCCGAGTACTGGCCGCACGTAGCCGCCGATGCGCCGCCCATCGAGCGTGAGTTCGGCGGGCTCTGGACGGAGAAAACGAAGTACGTCTTCTCCCGGACGCTCACCGAGGTCCACTGGAACAGCACGCTGGTCAGCGAGAACGCGGTCGAGGAGGTGCGCAGGCTCAAGGCCGGGGGCGACGGCGTCATGGAGGTCGGTGGCGCGAACCTCGCGGCCTCGTTGATCCCGCACGGACTCATCGACGAGTACCAGATGTTCATCTGCCCCGTGATACTCGGCGGCGGCACACCGATGTTCCCGTTGCTGGACAAGCGCATTCACGTCCGGCTGGCCGAGACGAGGCAGTTCAACACGGCCGTGATGCAGCGCTATCTCGTCGACTGAGGTCCGTTCGAGCGTCGCGGGTCGACAGCGCCTCACGCACGAGTTCGATCGGGTGCCAGGCGGTTCGGCCCGCACCGTGAAAGATCTGCTGGCGGCAGGAGACGCCCGTGGCCGCCACGACGGTGTCGGGCGGTTCGGCGGCGAGGGCCGGGAAGAGACGGTCGCCGCCGACCGCCATGGACGTCTCGTAATGCTCGGATTCGAAGCCGAACGAGCCCGCCATCCCGCAGCAGCCCGCATCGATCTCGACCACCTCGGCGCCCGGAATGCGCCGCAGCAGAGCCATTGTCGCGGCGGTGCCCACCTCGGCTTTCTGATGGCAGTGGCCGTGGAATACGATCCTTTGTCCCGCAAGCCACGAATCCGCGCGCAGGGTGAGGCGGCCGGTGTCGATGGCCTCGACGAGCAGTTCCTCCGGTTGCCGGACGCGTCCCGCGACCGTGTGCACCGCAGACGACTCCGGCAGCAGTGCGGTGTACTCGTCGCGCAGCATGAACAGGCACGAGGGCTCGCAGCCGACGATCGGCGATTCCGGATCACCTTGGGCGGCAAGCACATCGACCAGTCGCCGGGCCTTCTGCTGTGCGTCGTCGAGTAGTCCCTTGGACATGCTCGACCGGCCGCAGCAGCCGCCGCCCGAGAGTTCCACCTGCCATCCGGACCGCTCCAGCAGTTCGATCGCCGCCCGCCCGATATGCGGCTCCGTATACGTGGTGAACGAATCGGCGAGCCAGACGAGCCCACCCTGCGGTGTTGCCGAGGCTGTCACCGGTCGGCGGCGGAACCAGCGAATCAGGTTGCCCCGCCGAAACTCCGGCAGCGGGCGGGCGGCGGTGATGCCTCCGACGCGCTCCCCGAACCGGCGCAGCACACCGATCCGTCCGGGCAGATTCGACAGCGGCGCGGTCGCGGAGCCGATCCGGTTGAGTAGCCGGATCGAGCCGAAAACTCTGGAGCGCAAGGGAATTCCGTGGATATCGTGGTGATGCGCGAGCGTCTCGGCCTTGAGTGAGGCCATGTCCACACTCATCGGGCATTCGCTCTTGCAGGCCTTGCACATCAGGCACAGGTCGAGGATCTCGTGCAGCCGCTCACCGCCCAGCGCGGCGTGCGGATCCGGTTCCGACAGGGCCTTCACCAAGGCATTGGCGCGGCCTCGGGTGGCGTGTTCCTCGTTGCGGGTCGCGATGTAGGACGGGCACATCACGCCCGAGGCGGACTTGCGGCACAGCCCGATATTCATGCAGCGATCCGCGGCGCCGCGCATGCCGCCCACGACCTCGAATCGCAGCGCGGTGGTGATAGGCGGGGCGGGCGGCAGCGCGTCGCGGTCGCGCAGGTTCTCCGTCATCGGCGGCGCGTCGACGATCTTGCCCGGATTCAGGATATTGCCGGGATCGAAGAGCCGCTTGACCTTTCGCATCGTCTCGTACAGTTCGTCACCGAATATCTCGCGGTTGAACTCGCTGCGGGCCAGGCCGTCGCCGTGCTCGCTCGAGTTCACGCCGCCGTACTCGGCGACCAGATCCTTGACCGCCTCGGCGACCGTGCGCATGGTGGCGACCTGATCAGGCTCGGTCAGGTCGACGAACGGGCGAATGTGCAGGCAGCCCACCGAGCAGTGCCCGTAGAACCCGGCCTCCAGGTGGTGCTCGTCGAGAATCGCCTTGAACCGCTTGGTGTATTCGGCCAGGTACACCGGGTCGACGGCGGTGTCCTCCACGAAGGCGAGCGGGCGGCGGGTGCCCTCCCCGGCGGCCATCAGCAGCCCGAGGCTGGACTTGCGGACCTTCAGCAGCGCCGCTTGTTCCGCGGGGGTGACCGCGCGCAGCGTGTGGTAGCCGTGCCCGTTCTGCCGCCACAGGTCGTCGAGCCGGTCCAGTTCGGCGACGAGTTCCGCCTCGTCCGCACCGGCGAACGAGACGAACAGCAGCGCGCCGGGATCGCCGACGAGAATGTCTCCCAGCCCGGCGTATTCGATCTTCCGCCGGGACAGGTCCAGGATCGTGCGGTCCATCAGCTCGACCTGGTGGGGTGCGCACCGCAGCGCGTCCGTCGTGGCCGCGATCGCGCTCACGGTATCGGCGAAATGACCTACCGCGTAGACGGTTCGAGCGGGCCTGGGTACCAGGTCGACCAGCGCGTGCGTGGCGATCGCCAGCGTACCTTCGGCTCCCACAACGAATTTCGCGAGATCGAACGGCTTGTCGGGCCCGAAATCCACCAGCCGGTCGAGCCGGTAGCCGCCCGCTCGCCGCCAGAACTTCGGCATCGCGGTCCTGATCGTTTCCGCTTCGGCGGCGACCAGGCGTGGAAGTGCGTGGTAGATGCGGCCTTCCAGCGTCGGGGCGAGCGCTCGGCGTTTCCGCTCCGCCTCGTCGACCGGTTCCACACGAGCCCGGGAGCCGTCGGCAAGCACGACATCGAGGGCGCGGACGTGGTCGATCGTCATCCCGTAGGTCAGGGAGCCGCTGCCCGCGGAGTTGTTGCCGATCATCCCGCCGATCGTGGCCCGGTTACTGGTCGAGGTGTCCGGGCCGAACATCAGCCCGTGCGCCGCGGCGGCCTGGTTGAGCTGGTCCTGCACCACCCCGGCCTCCACCAGGGCGGTGCGGTGCACCGGGTCGATCTCCACGATCCGGCGCATATGCCGCGACAGGTCCAGCACCAGGCCGGGGCCGACCGTCTGGCCTGCCAGGCTGGTGCCCGCGCCCCGGGCCACGATGGGCACACCCAGCCCGGCGGCGGCCCGCACCGCAGCGGCGACATCGTCCGCGTGGCGCGGAAAGGCAACGCCCAGCGGGGTTATCGCGTACATGCTGGCGTCGCGGGAGAAGATGTGGCGGGTGTAGTCGTCGAAGGCGACCTCGCCGTCCAGCGTGGCGCGTAGTGCGCGCTCCAGGCGCGCGGCGAGATCCGTCGCAGACGGTGTCATGGGAACTCCCTGTGGTTCACAGTGTTTCGTCGAACTGACGTGGGCGACCGGCCTCGCCGAACGCTCCTCGCCGAACCGGCGTGGTCGGACCAGCGTGGTCGGACCGGCGTTGTCGGCGGTCTGATCACGCACGTCATCAGGCCGCCGACGGTGCGCGTGATCAGGCTGGCTGCGGCGGAGGCTGGACCGCGGGTGCGCGATCCGGCTCGGGCGGATCCGGCACCGGGGCTGCACCCGTCGCCTCCCGCAGTTGCTTGCGCAAGGTCAGCACGAGCAGTGCGGCAGTGCCGAATACCGCGCCGAAGAACACCTGGGTGAGCGCGTATCCCCCGCCGCTCAGATCGCTGAGCCAGCCGCCGACATACGGTCCGAAGAAGCTGCCCAGATTCCCGACGCCATTGATGAGACCCATCCCCGCACCGGCAGCGGCCGCGGGCACCAGCTTGGTGACCGTCGCCCAGAACGGCCCGTACCAGGCGATCGACGCGGCCGTGCCCAGGATCATCGCCCCGAGCACGAGCCATTTCTGTTGTGCCGAAATCAGACTCGCGCCGCCGAGGATCACCGCGGCGCTGCCCAGCACCACCGACATATGGGTGACGTGCCCGCCGCGTCGGTCCGCCGAGCGGCCGACCAGGATGATGGCCGCACCCGCCGCGAGCTGTGGCAGCATCGCGACCAGGCCCACCTTCATATCGGTGTGGAAGGCCTTCTTGAGCACGCTCGGCAGCCACAGCGTGAGGCCGAGCAGGCCCATCTGGGTGAGCGTGTAGATGAGCGCGAACCGCCAGACTATGCGACTTGTGAAGGCGGCCTTGAAGGTTCCGCGGTGCTGCAGCGGCTCGCCCTCCTCGAGGCGGGAGCTCTCGATGTAGTTGCGCTCGGTGTCCGACAACCAGCCCGCCTTCGCGGGGGTATCGCGCACCACCGCCAGCCAGGCGATCAGCCCCACGATCAGCGGGGCGCCGCCCTGAATGATGAACATCCAGCGCCAGTCGGTGTAGGTCAGCAGGATGCCGGAGAACGGCGCGGCGACGATGGCCGCGATCGGCGTGTACAGCTTGAAGATCGCGTAGGCGCGGCTGCGCTCGGCGAACGGGAACCAGCACCGGATGGTGGCCATCAGCGCGGGCTGGACACCGCCCTCCGCGACGCCGAGAAGGAAACGGGCGAGCAGCAATTGGCCGACCGAGTTGGTGAAGCCCGAGGCCATGGCCGCCACGCTCCACAGCACCATCAGTATCGCGATCCACCACCGGGCGCTCCACCGCTCGGCCATGTAGCCGCCCGGAATCTGCAGCAGCAGATATCCCCAGAAGAAGATGCCGCTGGCGAGTCCCTGCTGGGCCCCCGTCAGATTCATATCGGCCTCGAGGTGGGGCAGGGCGAAACCGATATTGGTGCGGTCGATGTAGCAGATGACATAGATGAATACGACGACCGGCAGGATGTAGGTCCACCGCTTCATGTGGGACAGGCGCCGGACAGGGGAAGTCGTCTCGATCAACGACCTACCTCCTCGTGAGTGGCCGACGCGGGCGGCGCCGACTCATGGTGGAGCCCAGGCTCGTTCGCGGAGCGTGGGTATCGCTCGTGGCGGAGCGTCGAGCGTCGTGTCCGTGCCGTCGGAGCGGGCCTACGACGTGCCCAGCGGAGAGCGAAAAGGGTGGAGAGGACGTCCAGGATCGGCTGCGCGCATCCGTGCCGTCACCGGAATGCGCTACGCCGAACCGGGTTTCATTCGCCGCGCAGTACCTCGAGCGCGGCCTGCAGACCGGCCGGGTCGACCGGGACTCCGGCGAGCTGGAGGCCCATCTGCACGCCGGACAGCGTTCCGGCGAGCGTCAGATCGTTGAGGGACCCGAGGTGGCCGATGCGGAACACCCGCCCGGCGAGCTTGCCGAGGCCGGTGCCCAGGGACATGTCGAACCGTTCCAAAATGATGCGGCGGACCTTGTCGGCATCGTGCTCTTCGCTCAGCACGACGGCGGTCAGGGAGTCGGAGTATTCGCGCTTGTCCGCGCAGAGCACCTCGAGTCCCCAGCCCCGCACGGCCTCCCGGGTCGCGGCCGAGTGGCGGCGGTGCCGCGCAAAGACATTCGGCAAGCCCTCCTCCTCCAGGAGCAGCAGCGCCTCCCGGAGGCCGTAGAGCAGGTTGGTGGCCGGGGTGTAGGGATAGAAACCACTCTCGTTGGCCTCCAGGATGTTCGCCCAATCCCAGTAGGACCTCGGCAGCCGCGACCGCTGGGTCGCCGCCAGCGCCTTGTCGCTGATCGCATTGAAGCCGAGGCCGGGCGGCAGCATCAGTCCCTTCTGCGAGCAGCCGACCGTCACATCGACGCCCCAGTCGTCGTGCCGGTAGTCGATGGAGCCCAGCGAGGAGATCGTGTCGACCAGCAGCAGCGCCGGATGGTCCGAATCGTCCATGGCCGCACGGATTTCCGGTATCCGGCTGGTCACCCCGGTCGAGGTCTCGTTGTGCACGACCATCACCGCCGCGATGCCGTGCGACGTGTCGGCGGCGAGCCGTTCGGCGACGGCGGCCGGATCGACGCCCCGCCGCCAGTCCCCCGGCACGAATTCGACTGTGAGCCCGAGTCGTTCGGCCATATCGCGCCACAGGGTCGCGAAGTGACCGGTTTCGAAGGCCAGCACGCGGTCGCCGGGCGAGAGGGTGTTGACCAGCGCCGCCTCCCACGCACCGGTTCCCGACGAGGGGTAGATGACGACCGGATCGTCCGTGCCGAACACCGGTTTCAGACGATGTAGCAGGTCCCGGGTGAGATCGGCGAAGTCGGGTCCGCGATGGTCGATGGTCGGTTGGGCGAGGGCGTGCAGGACCCGGTCGGGGACGTTGGTCGGTCCGGGGATCTGCAGAAAATGCCGTCCGGTGCGAGCAGTCATGACAACCGATTTCCGTTCTGTGCCACAATGTGGCACACTGTTCCGCGATAAGGTTCGGTAAGGGTAGGGATGCGCGGTGGAGGAGTCAAGGCAGTGGAGGAGTCGAGACTGTGCGAAGTGTCCTGAACGCACTGCGCGTGCTCGAGGAGGTCGCGGCTCGGCAGCCGGTCGGCGTCGGGGAGCTGGCCCGGGTGCTGGATATGCCGAAGAGTTCGGTGCAGCGGGCGCTGACCACGCTCGACACGGCCGAGTGGATCCGCCCCGCCGCCGGCGAGATCACGCGATGGGTGCTGACCACCAAGGCGCTGGCGGTCGGCGGCCGCGCCGGAGGCGATCTCGGGCTGCGCGGGACGGCGCTGCCGATCATGGAGGACCTGCGGCGGCACACCGGGGAGACGGTGCACCTGACGGTTCCCGAGGGCGGCAAGATGGTCCTGATCGAACGGCTCGAGACCGATAAGCCGGTGCGCACCAGCATGGCGCTCGGCCACGCACTTCCCTTGCACGCCTCCGCCAATGGCAAGGCGGTCCTGGCCTACGACGACGACATCGGGCAGTTGCTCTCCGACGAGCTACCGCGATACACCGACACGACCATCACCGATCCCGGCGCACTGCGCGCCGAACTGGATGCCGTCCGCGAGCAGGGGTACGCGGTCAATCGCGGCGAGTGGCGGTCCGATGTCGGCGCCGTCGCCGCGCCGGTCCGCGACGGCGCCGGACGACCGATCGCGAGCCTGAGCGTGAACATCCCGATCAGCCGCCTCACCGACGAATCCACGCCGTTCTTCGGGGCAGCGGTGAGCGCGGCGGCAGCCGACCTCGGCGCGCGGCTCGGATAGTGGCGGAAAACCCTGTACCGCAGGATGTTTCGATCAGCGGACGCCGGAACTCCCAGGGAAATCACGATGTCAGGCGAGGCCGAAGGGGACGTCACCCCGATCGAAGCGGTGGCGGAGCCGAATGATTCCGGGGGCCTGCGAACTGGGCAGCACTGTGCGCCCGGCCGCGCGGTCACCGGGCTGCTGGAAGTCCGCGGTGACAGAGGGATCGATGCGGTAGGGGTTGGCGATCAACCGATACCCGAGTATCCGCCGCAGCCGGGCGAGTTCGGCCCGCACGGTGACGACCTTGCCGCCGGATCCGTAGACCTGTTCGGCCAGTGCCGCGGCCGTGATGCCCTCGGGATGCGCGAGCAGGAGCACAACGAGCTCACTGTGCCGGGCGCTCAACTGATGGACGGCTCCGTCGAGATCAAGGAGCGCACGGTCCCTCCCCAGGGCTGTCACGTGGGCGACCCGTGTATCGAGGACACCGCGGCGCGGAGCACGGACCGCGAACATACCTGTCTGCGACAGGCGTTCGAGGACAACGGGGCGGCCGTCGGGTAGCGTCGCCGGCCCCTCCACGAGCGCCCCCGGCCAGATCGTCGGCAACCAACCGGCGGGCTCCGCGTGCAGCACCCGCCCGTCCACCGACAACAAGGCGTTCCAGTCGGGTGAGCGAGCGGAGATCCGGTCCACATACCGAGTGCGCGCCTCGGCATCTCGCCGACGGTACAGGTCCGCGAGATGCGCTTCGGCCAACCGGGCCGCCGCGGTCACCAGGGGTAACGCCATGGCGCGAGCGTCTTGGCGGCGGCAGGTGACGTCGACTACGCCGATCACGGCTCCCGTAGCGGGATCCCGAATCGGGGCCGCCGTGCAAGTGAATTCCATGGCGAGCGACAGGTAGTGCTCGGCCCCGCGCACCTGGAACGGCTTACCGAGCGCCAGCGCGGTACCGACACCATTGGTGCCCGCGCCCGCCTCGCTCCACCGCGCCCCGGAGACCAGATTCGCACGTTCCGCCACTCGGCGTGTGGAGGCGTCACCCCGCACCCACAACAGATGTCCCTGGGCATCGCCGACGAACAGAATGTGTCCCGGCTCCGACGCCGCGGCGTCCAGTGAGGTCAGCAGCGTCGGCAGGACGGTACCCATCGGGTCGTTCTCCCGGTACTCCCGCAGTTCGTCGGCGGTCAGCACGACCTGCGGGAGATGACGGTTGGGATGCAGCCCGCGGCGGCGCGCACGGTCCCACGAGGCACGTACATCGGAGCGCACCTGCCGTGCATGTCCGTTGGCAAGCAGGTCATCTCGGGCCTTGGCCAAGTGCTTCTGTGCAAAGTTGTCGTCGGCAATAGCTGGAGCGTAAGCCCCGAGCCTCCGCTACCGCAATTGTCTCTGCTGCAACGTCATTGCAACCCCTGCCGACTGTGTGGTCACGTGCGCCGTGCACCCGCGAAAGTGCCATGAAACATATTTCGGACAGGGTGGAGGTCAGCGATGGCGTATGTGGAGTTGCCGGACGGCGTGCCGATGTACTACGAGGACCACGGCGAAGGTCCGGCCGTCGTGCTCATTCACGGGTGGACGATGAACTCCACATTCTTCGCGCAGAACGTCCCCGCGCTGGCCGAAGGCAACCGGGTGATCGCCGTGGACCTGCGCGGGCACGGCAACTCCGGGAAGACCGATGACGGCCACACCCTCGCGCAGTACGCCCGCGACATCGACAGCCTGCTCGACCATCTCGCGCTCGACGATGTGTGCCTGGCAGGCTGGTCGATGGGAACCGCGGTCATCCTCAGCTACGTGCGCCAGTTCGGGTGCGGGCGTTTGCGATCCGCGATCTTCGTAGATCAATCCCCACGTTTCCTGGGCGCGGCGGACTGGGATTTCCCGCTGCAGGGCGGGTACACCGAATCCGATATGGCGGTGTTCGTCCAGGGACTGCGCCACTCCCGCCCTACGGTGATCAAACCGTTCATCGCCGCATGCTTCGCCGATGCGCCTTCCGCGGAGGCGATCGACGCTGCGTACGCGGAGACGACCAAGGTACCGACGTCGGCCGCCGCGGCCATCTGGTACGACATGGCCTATGCCGATCTGCGACCGGTGCTGGCCGAGGTCACCGTCCCGACGCTGCTGATCTACGGTGCGCAGAGCAAGATCTTTCCCGGTCCACTCGACGACTGGCTGGCGACGCAGCTGCCGAAGGCCACGACGGTGCGGTTCGAGCACAGTGGTCACGTACCGTTCGCCGAAGAACCGGATCGGTTCAACACCGTTGTCTCCGAATTCCTGTGAACCGGCAGCCCTGTGAACCCGGCGCGTCCCGAATCACGCCCGCGGCGTGGACGGGCCGCCGGCCCCTGCTGGTCGAGGGCGCGGCCGCGAGCCCCGGGCGGCTGCCGTCGGCGCGAGATCTGCTGCACTCGATGCGCGACGACGCCGCGCCTCGCATCGGCGACGCCGCGGAGCATCCACTCGCGCACTGGGGGCACCTGCTGGCCGAAATGCACCGGGCGCGGCTGACCGGTGACACCGGGAAAGTGACGGGTTATGCGCGTGCCACTCTGATCCACGACATCGACGTGTGGACCGAGCAGCACATCCCACAACACCGTCACGGTGTGGCGCTGCATACCGAAACGCTCGGGTCGGTGATCGATCATCTCGCCGAGACACAGGTGCGAGCCACGATCGCGCTGACCTCGACCGAGGGCTCGGCAGAACCACGCGTGCACGCCGCCTGGCATCGGCTGGCCGAATTGGCCGACGGTTACAACGATCTGATCGCGCAGGTGACCGACGGAGTCCGCCGCCTGCCCGTACCGAGAGAAGCCGACTGGTGACCGATCTGGGACGAGCGCATCGGAAGCCGGTGACACGAGAGTTCCCATTCGCGCGATTGACCCCGAACCAGCTGACATTCGCCGAACGCGACGACCGCTATCGGAGGTTGCACCGCTGGCCCGAACCGACCTATGCGCACTCCAGCGGGCTGCGTATGGTTTGGCGGTACGACGACGTGCGCGAGTTGCTGGAGGCCGCCGATCCGGGGATCTCCCACGCGAATTCGCTGCGGCCACTGGTAGGTTTCGGGCGCATCGCGGCCAACCCACGCGCCGTCGGTCATCTGTGTCGGCATCTGATTCCCTTGCCCGCGAAGGCAACCGCGGATTCGACCGATGAGGCCATGCACAAACAGGTGTGGGACACCATGGCGGGCCCGGCCGGACACTTCACGGTCCCCGCGGCCGAGCGGCCACAACGCCTCGAGGACCTGACCGAGCACTTCCATCGAGCGCTGAGCCCGTATCGGGCGATGGGCGGCCCCCTCGACGTGACGGCCTTGTCGATCGCCTACGCCACCCGGGTCATCGGTGAGGCGGTCGGCCTGTCGCCCGAGGACTGGCCCCGGGTGTCGGAGTGGAGCGGCGCGCAGTCCGGATTGCTCGGGCAGCGCCTGCGCGGCCGCGAATTGGCCTGTGCGGTCGGCGCTCTGGGCCGGTTGTTCACCGTGAGCGCCGATGCCGTCGAACGCGGTGGGGCGGACGGATTTCCCGCGAGGCTCCGTGCGGCCGACATCCCGCATCGAGTCGCCGTCTCCGCCGTGGCGAATTCGCTTGCCGCAGGCGTCCATACCGTCAGCGGCAGTATTCAGCAGGGCGTGCAGCGCATGCTCCGAGACCCCGGCCGGTATTGGTGGGGCTTGCTCACCAACCGAGCCGAAGCGGCCAGAGTAACCGCGAAGACACTGCAACTCGACCCGGGCCTGGTGGCCTGGAAACGCGCCGTCGTGCATCCCGTGACATTGCGTAGCGGCACCACGCTCCCGAGAGGGCCGGTCCTGGTAATGTTCGGCGCCGCCAACCGCGACCCGCGAGCGTTCGCCGACCCACTCGCTCTGCACGGTCCTGGGAAACTCCCACTGACATTCGGATTCGGCAGGCACGTCTGTCCCGGTAAACAGCTGGCGCAGTTGGCAATCGAGGTATTTCTGCATGAACTGTTCGAATTCACGCCGTCTGCGCGACTGCTGCCGAGCACGTCACCACCGCGCGGGCGCGCGATCGACCTCCTGTTCAGCGGGGCTGACGTCACCCTCATCGACTGAATCCGATGCAACCCGAGTGCAACCCCCCATCGAGGGATTGGCTGACGCACGCCGACTACGCAGAGTATGAGACGAGAGCCGAACCGACCCGAGAGCGACCGATGCGAATCATCACCGATCACTGCCGAATATTCGAGTACATGGTGACGGCTCCCGGTCCATGCGGCACCCCTCTCGATTCGTCCGTCGTCGGACGGCATCGGCCATTCTTCGACTGCCTGCTCCTGACACTGGGTGTGGAGCGCGGTGACCTCGCGCTGGCCGGAATGGCGGTCAAGGTAATCCGGGGCGCCGCCGCCCGCACCCGCGCGGCACAGATCGTCGTGAACGGGTTTCCCTACCTCCCCCTCCCCTGCGGGGAACACCACGGTCGAACGGGACGCGACGTCCTGACGGATGTCGCCGATACCTTGGACGTGCTGTCCGAGGTGACCGAACGACTCGAGGAGTACGGCGAACGCGTCCATCTCATGCCATTCGGCTGGGTCGGCAGCTACCGCATCGATTCGGTCGGCGGCACCGATGCGACGCGGACGATCGTCCTGCCAACCCGCGGTACCGGTCGCACGCTCACCCTCGCCGACCGGTTACGTGGCGGGCGGCGATCCAGTCTCCGGCAGCCGTACCTGCGGACACCGTGCACGAAAACGATCTGAGGTAACGACCCCCGCGTATCGACCGGGCAGTCTCGGATGACCTCGTGTAGTAGCGCTATTACACTGCGCTGCTCACTTTTTCGATCAATAGGACGCCGGTAGGCCGAGGGTCGTTTGGGCTACGTAATTGAGGACCATTTCGCGGCTTACCGGGGCGGTGCGCATGAGGCGGGCCACGAACCATAGTTCCGCCAGGCCGTATTCCTTGGACAGGCCCAGGCCGCCGTGGGTCTGGATGGACTGGTCGAGGGCCTTCAGGGAGGCTTCGGCCGCGGCGTATTTCGCGATATTGGCTGCCGTGGCGGCGTTTTCGCCCTGGTCGAAGAGGGCGGCGGCCTGGTAGGTGGCCAGCCGGGCCTGCTCGACCGCGATGTGGCAGTCGGCCAGGGGGTGTGAAATCCCTTGGTGCGCACCGATAGGCGCCGACCACACCTGGCGCTGTCTGGCGTAACGCACGGCCCTGTCGATGGCGTAGCGGCCGATGCCCGAGCTGATGGCCGCGGCCAGAATGCGTTCCGGGTTCAGGCCCGCGAACACCTGCCGCAGGCCGTTACCCGGTTCGCCGATGAGCGCCTCCGGGCCTACGCGCACGTCGTCGAAGAAGAGCGTGAACTGGTGGTCCGGCGAGACCACCGCGGTGTCGAGCGGCTGCACGGTGACGCCGGGGCTGTCGGCCGGAATCACGAACAAGGACAACGGATTACGGGTCGCCGCGGCCGGTCCACCCGCCCGGCTGATGACCAGCAGCGCGTCGGCCTCATCGGCGGCGGAGATGAAATACTTGCCGCCGGAGATGATCCAGTCCTCGCCGTCGCGACGGGCCGCGGTCTTGACCGCGTGGCTGTTGGAACCCGCATCCGGTTCGGTGAGACAGAACGCCATCTTCTTGCTGCCCGCGGCGAGGCCGGGCAGCCACGCCCGCTTCATCTCCTCGCTGCCGTGGGCGGCGATGATGGATCCGCAGATGGCCGGGGAGATGACGGTGAGCAGCAGCGGAATACCGTGTGCGGCAAGTTCTTCGATGACCACGGCCAGCTCCGACAGCCCCGCACCCCCACCGCCGTACTCCTCGGGCAGATGCACGCCGAGCAACCCGGCGGCACCGAGATCCGACCACAGCTCGTCGACCTTCTCCCCCGCCCGCGAACGCTCCAGGAAGTATCCCGCACCGTACTTTTCCGCGAGCTTCGCGACGCTGCCGCGCAGCAACCCGCGCACTTCGGTGTCGACGACGAGTCCCTGCACAATGTCACCGTCCTCCGGGTCCGGGGTCACCTCCACACCCCACCCAGCTTAAGCAGCTACCGATGGCCGAGGTCGCTGTCAGCTCGGCCGAGGCTTCTCGGGGCAGTCGGCCTCCACCCAGGTGGCCGTCAGGTCGCGGCAGGTCACCGTGAGCGTTCCCGGGCGGAACGCGATCTCGTGGGTGCATCCGGTCTCGTTCGGCAGGACCTCGTCCAGGATCACGTCGGCGAGGTTCCGCCAATCGGGACCGCCGGGGGCATCGACGTCGAAACCGGACACTCCCATGTATCGAATGTGCAGGTCTTCCTCGTGCTTCCAGCAATTGTGCCGAAACCGGAGTTCGATCTCGCCGCTGTTCGGTTCGCCGAAGCGGACGACCTCGAGTGTCAAGTCCTTCACGCACCGCTTGCCATAGAAGTCGTAATGCTCCGCATCGGTCGCGAAGGCGCGCGCGCCGTCGGGGAGGTGCTCGACGAACGAGGGAAGCCGGTTCAGGTAGCCGGTCGGACTGATGACCCCCGTGATCTCGCCGATTGTCGCGTCGAGGTCGACATACCGCATTCGCCGTTCCTTCCACCGCTCATCTCGACGGGCCGCGGACATCGTCACACAACGCTGCGCCGCCACGGAATTCCGCGTGGTGGTGTGGTTCTCACCGGGTCGCGAATTCCTGTTGGACTCGCGTGGGGTCGGTGATGTCGTTGGCCAGCAGGAGTTGTAGCAGGACCCGGGACTTCGGAGGGTTCAGGTCGGCGGAGGTGACGAAACCCAGTTCGTCGTCGTTGATTTCGGCGTTGCGCATCACCTCGCCCGCGCCGACCCGGGTGGACCGGACGACCACGCGGTCGTCGTTCGCCGCGGCCAGCGCATCGATCACGGACTTGGCGGTGTTGCCGTCACCCACACCGGCCAGCACGATGCCCTTCGCGCCGTGGCCGACCGCGTCGTGCACCTGGTCGGCGCGCATGCCCGCGTGCGAGTAGACGATGTCGACCCGCGGCAGCGGCGCGGCGTCGGGCAGCCGGAAGCGTGGGCGCTGGTGTGGCAGTGGGGATTTCACGAATCGGACCGATCCGGTGTCGACGTAGCCCTCGGGCCCGGAGTTGGGCGAGACGAAGGTCTGCACGCTCGTCGTATGCGTCTTGGTGACATCGCGCGCGCCGTGGATCGTATCGTTGAGCACCACCATCGCGCCCCGCCCCCGCGCCTGCGGTGCCGCGGCGACGGTCACGGCCGCACGGAGATTGGCCGGGCCGTCGGGGCTGAGCGCGGTGGCCGGCCGCATGGCCCCCGCGAGCACCACGGGCTTGTCGCCGCCGACGACATTGTCGAGGAAGAACGCGGTCTCCTCGATGGTGTCGGTGCCGTGCGTGACCACCACCCCGTCAGCGGCATTGTCGGCGAAGACTTGGTTGATCCGGCGAGCGAGGGTCAACCAGATCTCCTCGGTCATATCCTGACTGCCGACATTGGCGACCTGCTCGGGCTGCAGCGTGGCGATCTTGTCGATACCCGGGACGGCGTCGATGAGGTCCTGCGCGCTGGCCTGGCCGGCCGTGTACCCGACGCCCGAACCAGGGGTGGACTTGCCCGCGATGGTGCCGCCGGTGGCCAGGACCGCGATGCGCGGAAGGGCTCCCGGGGCGGGCGGGAGCGGCGTGGACGACGGGGCTCCGGATACCGAGTTATCACTGGTACCAGCCTGTTTCGGGGCATCGGTACCGCCGCACCCCGCGATCAGTGTGACGCCCAGTGCCAGCCCGAAGAGACGAATCACGGTCGAGCGCACCATGCCGAACTTCCTTCCTTTCCGGAAGGATAGCGGCGTACGGCCGTGGACCACCGACTATCCGAAGACCTCGCACACAGAACAGGTCGTGTCGCGGGAGATCAGTAACCCTTCGGGGAACGGGT
This sequence comes from Nocardia mexicana NBRC 108244, assembly GCF_001613165.1. GTDB lineage: Bacteria > Actinomycetota > Actinomycetes > Mycobacteriales > Mycobacteriaceae > Nocardia > Nocardia mexicana. Next base: position 44,142 of record NZ_BDBV01000057.1, on the reverse strand, counting down.
CGGGTCCGCTTGCTGGACCTGCTGCTGCAGATTGCTGCCGTCGGCGGAGACGCCGTAGGTCTTCGTCACGTACTCCATGCTGGCGGCGACATTCGCCACCGGGTCCAGCATGTTCGTCGACGTTCCGTTGACATGGTTCGAATCGAAGGTGGGCTTGATGGTATGTGTAAGCCCTCCGGAGGGAGTTCCCTTGGCGGCATTCTCATCCCAATTGTTCATGGAATTGGGGTCACCGCCGGATTCGCGCTGGATCAGCACGCGATAACCGCGCTTCCAGTTCTCGAGCGCTGCATCGTGAGCGGCCTTATTGGTCCGCAACGGACTGTCCGCGGGGACATGCTCCTTCAAGTAGAACTCGAAGGCCTGCTCGATGGCTTGGTCGACGGTGGTGCTGCCCCTGTAGGGGGCATAGTCGGCGGCTGTGGCCTTACGAGACCACGGAGTACCGCCACCACCTCCTGCACCCTGATGCGGCACAAAGGGAACGCCGCCACCACCGCCGTTATTGTTCGCAGGGGGGACGGGTGGCTGGTCCTTGCGGATTCTGGCCGCCTCGGTGGCTACTCGGTCCGTGATTCCGCTGACGTGCTTGAATGTCGTGTCCAACGTATCCCAGGCGCCCTCGAACAGGAGGTCGACCCACTTCCTCGGCATCCTCTTCTTGTTATTGCCGTTTTCATCCTTCACCGGTTTGCCGTCTTTATCGGTCACATCCTCCAGGTGGTCGTAGGACTCCTTGACCTTCCCATTCAGTTCCTTCACCGAGGTATCGATGGCGTCGTAAGCATCCGTCACGACCTTGCCGATCCCCTCGGTCGTCACGACAATGCCCTTGTCCGCGCCGTCGATGTCCTCGGTGGCCTTCGCCATCGTGTCCTTGTGCTCGCCATATTTGTCGATCATCACCGACCGATCGTCGGGCTTGTCGATCCCCAGCTTGCGCAACCGCCGACGCAGATCGGGGGCCTTGGACGGCGTGCCCTCCCCCAGCTTCTGGGCTTGGGCTTGAATGATTCCCTCGGCCTCGGTGAACAGCGCCTTCAATCCCGCCGGTGCGCAATCCGGAAGCTCTTCCAGGTCACCCAGCCGCTTGGTGCCTTCGGGGGCCATCGACGCCTCGCTCTCACCCGGGCGGACACTGTCGACGCTCTCACCCGGGCAGACAGCGTCGACACGCGTCGATTATCGAATGTTCCCGGGTGTGGGAACGCTTGCCGTCCGCCCTCGCGCAAAATCGAGGGACTCTCCGGCGATACTGTGGCGTACGGGCAAATGTTGGCACACACCATCATCCCGGTGTGGACGGGCCACCTCGCACAACACACGCCACGGGCGCCGGAACCGAACGTGGGCGAGGTGGAACCGTGAGCGAATCCCTGTGGCTCGATCCCGCCCAGATGGATGCGATGGCGGCGGGGCTCGACCAGCTCGCAGAAGAAGCCGCCCAGATGATGAACGAGTTGCAGGGGGCCCTCGCCGACCAGGGCGAGTGCTGGGGAAATGACGATCCCGGCAAGATCTTCGCCCAAAGCTATGTGCCGGCCGCGAGGCAGGGTATGGAAGGTCTCGAAAACCTGGTTGCCAATGTGCGCGCAATGGGTCCGCAAGTCCGCAACATCACCGACACGCTCGAAAACCAGGACGCGATGGGTGCGCCGGAGATCCGGGGCGCCGATCCCACCGCCGCAGACCCCACGCCCGCGGGCCCCGTCGGCACGGACCCTGTCGGCGCGAATCCGACCGGGGCAGCAGATCCGACTGCTTCGCCCACCACGGCATACCCGGACCGCAACCCGTCCGCTGGACCGTCCCGCACACCGACCGACTCGATGAACGACAGATCGGTTTCGCCGGACCCGGCTACCAGCGCGAACCAACAACAACCCGCCGCACAGCAGCAACCGGCGCAACAGCCGGATTCGGGCGATGCGAACTCACCCGGCAACGATCCCGGTAGCGACCCGGACACCAGGGGACAACAGCCGACCACCTACGCGCCGGACACCCCCGCCCCGAATACCGCCACCCCTGCCAAGTCCGCAGCCGATGCTCCGGCCCGCCCCGGCTCGGCGCCGGGTAATCCGAACACGGCCGATCCGACCACGGCGGCCCGCGGCACTGCCGCGCGATCGCCTGCCGAAACCCCCTGGTCCCGAAACTCGGCTCGAGCGCAGTCCTCGAGTGCGCCCAAGTCCGCGAGCCCGGCGGAGAACCAGACACCGCCACGGGTTTCGCCGCCACGCGCTCCGGAGCGCCCACCGAATTCGGCCAAACCGGGCGAAGAGAAAAAGCTGCGCACCACTCCCCCGCGCCGAGAACCCCCGGCCGCGCGACCGAGACCCGTCACCGACGACGAAGCCATGCGGATCCTGCGCGAGATGGCGGCCAGGCACGATCTCGACCTCACCGGATTCGAGACGGCGGGCATTGCCGAACAGACGGCACAGGATATCGCCGACGCCGTCCACTCCGTGCTCACGAAGCACCCGATTACCCTGAGCGGCCTCGCCATCTCCGAGGGAGGCCCGTTGTCGCGAGTCGAGAATCGAAGCGACGCAACCGCGTCGGGCTCCTCGCACGGTTCATCGCGGCCCCCGGAACCCTGGATCGTACTCACCCGAGCCGCCGCCGCGGACCCGGGACTACTCATCGAACGCGACGGGGTCGCAACACAATCCGCGGACGACAAGCTACGACGGCGGCCGATGTACACAACGATGCTGCTCGAACTCGGTCACGCGCTCGACCTCACCGGCGGGCTCCGCGCCCGGCGAGAGGTGCAGCGTGCGTTGATTACCGAATATCTGCGTGTCAGCGGAGCGCAACGAGACAACCTGGGCCGCATCGTCAGCGGCTACAAGCACTGGCGGTCCCAGCTCGGTGACCATTGCTTCGACGATGGCGCGCTCGCCCCCGGCCAGGCCCTCGCGGCCGGGTTCGTCACCGTGGAACTACAGGGTAGCGACGCCCACGGCCCGGCGAAGGTGCTGCACCGCCTGTTGGTTGTGATGGCGCGGGCAGCGTTGCAGCACGGGCGATAGCGGGAAGCCCGCCGCCCGAGTTGTGAACTACCTTCCCACTACTGGTAATCCAGAAGAATGTGAGTGGTGGACCGGTGGAAGCGTGAAGGCCTGCTGTCGGCCAACAACGGATTGCGCAATCAGGTCGAGGAGCTGCTCGATTCCTTCGAGCGGCAGCAGGCACAGTTGGGCGAGACCTACCGACGGCTGGAAGCGCTACGCGTGCAGGCGAATTCACCGGATCGTTCGGTGGAGGTGACGGTCGACGCCGGCGGTGTGATCGTCGACATGACCCTGAGTTCCGCGGCATTGCGGAAGGCTCCCGATGAGCTCGCTCGGTCCATTGTCGATGCCGTCCAGGAGGCGGCCCGGCACGCCAGCGAACAGCAGAAAGCCATCAGCGGCGCCGAGTTCGCCGATCAGCCCGATCTTCCCGACATCATGTCCGAAGCACCCAGTCTGCGCGACATCCGCGCCTACCTCCGGGGCGATCAGAACCCTCCGGCTTGACGGCCGAGACGAATCCCCACAGATGGAAAACCGGTACGGGGCGGGCAAGAATCGGCTCAGTTGGATCGGTCGCTGCGGTAGGGGGCATGAGCGCTGTTGCCGGACAAGGGTTGACGGGCCAGGCTGGGTATGAGTCTGCTATTGCCACCATGGCTGCCACCATCTGTGGTCGCGATCGCGGCGGGACACTTCCCCGAGGCCCTGGAAGACAGGATGCGTGCCGCCGGGCAACATTTGTCGGACAAGGCCGAGTGGTGCCGCGAGAAGGCAGAGGCCCTCGAAAATCTGGCCGATAGGCGCCATTACGCCATTCGGGGCGCGCAGGGCGACAAGCTCGAGGAGCAGCTCCGTAGCCTGGCAAAGACCTTCTCACAGCAGGCGGACCAATTCGACAGCCAGGCCGAACAGCTTTTCGAGGGTGCCAACAGCTTCGAGGTCAACAAGTGGATGGTCCTCGGATTCCTGGTGATCCTGGCGTGGACGGTCATTCACGCCGCGATCATGTTCGGCGCCGGCGGAGCGATCATGCGCTACCTCGCGGAGACACGAACCAGGGTCGCGCTAGGAATCGCCAAGCGCAAACTGCTGGAATATCTCTCGGGGCTGAGCGCGAAGGCAGCCGCGCAACGCGGAACGCTGAGACTGGCAGGGAAGGCCGGTGCCATCGGTGTGGCACAGGGTGGCGGCATCAACCTTGCGGCGCAGCTGAAACAGGTCGCCTACGATCAGCGCGGGTCGGTCGACGAGAAGCAGACCCTTATCGCGGCCGGCGCCGGTGGTGTCGGCGGCGCGGTCGGCGCGGGCGCGGGCAAGGTGGCCGGCGACCGCTGGATCATCCCGAGCACCCTGGCCCGCGCCGAACGTGCCTCCAGCACCCTCGGGCGGGCGACCTTCCAGGTCGGGGGCACGGTGTTCGTCGGTCTCGTCGGCGCATTCACGGGCGGTCTCGCCGGTGTCGGAGTGTCCATCGCGGCGTCGGGCGAGAAGTTCACCGTCAAGGCGGTCACCGAGGGCCTCCTTCCGGCGATGACCGGTGGACTCCTCGGCGCTGCCAGTTACGGCATGGCCGGTCTCCGCTCCGCCACACCGGTACCGGAGGTCTCCGCGTCCGGTGCCGGTGTGGCGGAGGCCGCCGGCGGCGCGCCGGCGGGCTCCGGACGGGGTCTGCGCGAACTCGCCGATTCGCTCGGAGAACACGGCACGATCCCTGGCAGCGGCCCGCCCAAGTCGCGTCAGAAACTGCTCAACGAACTGCTCACGACCCTGCTCCAAGAGCCCGCGGCGGCCCCGGCGAAAAATTCCGTCGATTCGCCGCCCAAGGATCTGGGCCTGTCGCTGCCCGACAACGTCAACTATGCCAAGAAGGTCTCGTTCCCCTCGGACGCCAACCCTGTGCCGGTGGACGTCGGCCAGCACAAAGCCGGCACCGCTGCGCCGCACCCGGTCGGCGAAGCTGGCGGGGCGCAGCCTGCAGCTGGCGAAGCCCAGTCGGGCCACCCGGCCGGGGACCTCCATGCCCGGCTGCTGCAACGGCTCGCCGAGAAAGAAGCGTCCGCGAAAGTCCCGGACGCTGATCCGACCAAGCCCGCCCCGACCCCGGCCGAGCCGAATGCGCTGCCTGCCAACGACTCCGACGCCGCACGGGCCTCGAGCGTCAAGCCGGGCAAACCTACCGCGCCCACAGCCGTGGACCTCAATGTGCTGCCCGGCAAGGATTCCGACGGCCCTCGTCTCGACACGGCAGCGCCGGATAGGTCCAGCGGGTCGATCACTGTAGATCCCCGGACATTGCCCGCCGACGACTCCGCGCAACTCCACACTGTCAAGCCCGACAAACCCACCGGCCTCACGGACGTGGACCACAATGCACTGCCCGCCAACGACTCCGACGCCGCACGGATCGCCGCAGACAAGCCGGGAAAGCCCACCGGAGCCGACGAGCCCGCGGCGGTAAACACCTCCACCGACGGCCAACCGGCCCGCGCACGGTCTGTCATCGACGAAGCAGCACCAACCGGAAAACCGGCAGACCTGACCGAAAAGCCCTTCGTACCAGCGGAAGCCGAGCTCGATGCCGTCGTGGTCACCGGTGAACCGGCGACGCCCGCGGCGAAATCACCGCCCGAGACGTCGGCGCCGAAGTCGGCCCCCTCGGAGGCGCCTCCGGTCAAAGCCACCGCACAGCCGAAGCCACCGCAGGCATCGGAGCCCTCCGGCAAACCACAGGAGGCGCCGGAGAACCCGATCTCGGCCAAGGAGACCACCGCACCGCCGAAACTGGACACCGCAGCGGTTGGTGCCACGAAGTCCGGTGCCGAAACTACGCCGAAACCCGCCGCCGAGGGGTCGGAAGGTGCCGAAAATCCTTCAAAGCCAAGGACTTCCGAACAGGTGGAGGAGTCCGGGAAAGCTGCCGAGGAATCCGGTGTTCCGAAGTCCGAAGAGCCGGCCGACGAGTCCGGTGCACCGCCACCCGCTGAGCCGGACTCCGAACAAGGTCGGACCAGGGACGAGCAGGATCCGGCGAGCACCGAGCCAGGGCAGGACGGAACCCCGGATGCGGCCGAACTGGCGGCTCAGTACAAGGCCGAGACGGAGGCCATTCTCGACGACCACACCGCGACAGACTGGAGTCTGGTGTCGCCGGAAGGTCTCGAATGGATGTTGCGCCACGGCAACGAGCGTGAGGCGGCGACGGCAATCATCGAGATCATCCGCCGCGAGGAGGGCAAGACCCTGCGGTGGACGCAGGTGATGGCCACACTGGTCGCGCGCGACGGCGGTGTGGGCAATATGCAGGCGGGCGAGGGTAAAACCCTGGTGTTCCTGGCGGCGGCGGCACTACGGGCCGCCCGCGGTGACCCGGTGAAGGTGCTCACCACCCGCGACGTTCTCGCCAACGAGGCCTTCGATCAGTATCGGAAGGTCTTGGGCAAGTATGGATTCGACGTCGTGCGCATGAACCCCGACAAGCCCTACACACCACCGGCCGACGGACGACCCACCATTTACGTCGGCACCATGAACGATGCGGGCTTCGGCGACCTGCGCGGAAATATCGCGCCCGCCCGGACCAACGGTGTCGACGAGATCGATGAGGCCCTGGTGTTCGCCAACGCCACGTTCATCATCTCCGAGGGCTCGGGCAACCCCGCCGGTGCCGCGGTCACCAAACAGGTCAACGACGCCCACGCCTTCTTCCACGGCGCCCTGGACGCCGAATTGCTCAACGAAACCCATTTCGGCCGCGAGGCCGGTCAGATCGGCGGCGGCACGGAGTTGACCAAGGCGGGCCACGACAGGATCGTGGAAATCCTCGGCCGGGACCTCACCCCCGAGGAAACTCACCGGCTGAACATGGCCGCCACGGCCGAATGGGAATACGGCGCAGAGGACCACTACGTCGTATGGCACCATTCCGAACTCGGCCCCGAATATCTCACCGGACCCAATGGCAATCCGCTGCTCGACAGCCGCGGGAACAAGATCCTCAACCCGGATTCCCACAAGATCTACATCATCGACTCCACCTCGCACAAGGTGATGTTCGACGCCGAAACCTCCTCCGAAAGCCGCTGGAACGGCGGACTGGCCCAGGCCGTCGAGGCCAAGCACGGCATCCAGATCCGCGACGACCCAACAGGTTCCACGACCATCTCCGCACAGGAGCTGTTCTCGTCGGAGAAGAGCGACGTGCTCTTCGGCCTGTCCGGCACAGCCGACGGCGTGGCCGGAGAACTGCGGAACAACCACGGCGTCAAACATGTCGTCGACATTCCGCGCTTCAAGGCATCACAGCTGAAACATCTCGATGACTTTGTCGCCCACGAGGAGCTGGGGAAACTCAGCCATCAGGAGTCGAAGCGACTGGCCATGGCCCACAGCATCCGCGACCACCAGCTCCAGGGCCGCCCGGTGCTGGCACACTGCAACCGCAACAGCGACGTAGGCAGACTGTCGAAACTCCTCGACGATCTCGATGTCGAACATGTAGCGGTGGATGCGAGATTCTTTCTCCGCCACGGTGAGAAGGCCGAAGCGGAACTGCAGAAAATCATCGCCGAGGCCGGCGAACGCGGCAAGGTCCTCGTGATCAACCGGCAGGGCGGCCGCGGCATCGACATCCCCATCTCCCCCGAAGTGGACGCCATCGGCGGCTTGCATGTCATCATGTCCAGCCGCTCGGCCGAATCCCGGGCCATGGATATCCAAGCCGAAAACCGCGCCGCGCGTGCCGGCGGCCGAGGCAGCGTCCAGTACTTCACCGCACCCGACGACGCCCTCTACGCCCAGACCCCCCAAGCCCAGATTTCCATCATTCGCTATGCCCAGCACCAAACCGCGCTCGACGCACACCAGAACGTACTTGCCGAACATCTGGCCACGCCCAGCAATCACTCCCAGGCACAATTGCACAAGGCCACCGACAAACTCATGATCTCCCAGGAGAATGTCGCCCAGGCCGACAAGAATCTCAGTGCGATGGTCGACAAGCTGCAGCCCGTCGGCGTCCGCAAGTCCGACACCCATGATCCGGCCACCGCCCACCTCCCCAACTCGCCACCGGCCGCGCACACAGTCAACCCCGAGACCAACTCCCCGCAGCAACCTCAGCACCCGCCACCGATCCCCGCATCCGGTGCAACCGCTGGCTTGCCCGCTGTCGTCGCTGGACAGTCCGAAGCCGCCGGAACGCCCGATGCCGTTGCCGGGCAAGGCCACGTCGCCGGGACTCCCGATGCCGCCGCCGATCCGGCCGCCGCAGCTGATGGGTGGCCGCAGCATCCGGCCGACACGGGGTCGATGCTGCAGCAGGCTCAGCGGGGCAATCCGGCGGCGCAGGTGCAGAGCTCCTGGCCGACCGTCCTCCAGCAGGTAACCACCACGCTGGGCTGGAGCGCCGCCACCGGCCCACCCGCACGGCCGGTTCAGCAGCTGGCGGACGCGATTGCTTTCGCCGGGCTCCGTGCCGCCGATCTCGACGGATGGTCGGTCCCCGCAGGGCGGGACGTCGACGACTGGCTGCGCCAGAAGACGGACGATGTCCTGCTCGACAGCCTGCTTCAGCTGGATGATGCCGAGCGCCACCACGTTGCGAACGCATTACAAGCGCTGCGCCCGCGGCACGCGCCGCAGGAGCACAAAGACTTCGCCGCCCATCAGATCGCGCTGGAGTTGCTTACCCAGGTGGTGCACACGCAGCACCGCGCGGGCGCTCTGGTCGCGGCCCAGGGGTCGCTCACAAACACACCATCGTCAGCGCTGTCCGAAGACACCGAATCGATCGTGTCCGCGTCACCAACAGTTCCGGGCACACTGGTCGCCTCCCCTGCCGGACGGCTCGCCGCCGGGCAGACCGATGCACTCACACCGACCGGCAGCACCGGGCATGCCGATGCACCCGCGGCTCCCGCCGAACCGCCGGTGCCCGCCGCCGACACACCCGTCGTTCCCGGAGAATCGCTCGCGCCAACCGGCAAGTCGCCCGCTTCAGACCAGCCGGTCGACGATGCCGGCGTCCCGGTCGAACCCGTTGTGGCACCTAAGCATTCGGCTGCCGCCGCCGAGATGGACCCGAATGTCGCGCAGGAACTCCGGCAGTTGCAACGGGGAGTCGTCACCGCCTACATGGCGCTGGAGGGTGTCACGGAATCCGACCCCGTCGTGGCGGCACTCGCCGCGGCACCCCTGCACCTGTTCGGGCAGCTGGTCGATCGACTCCATCCGAGCCAGCGCGAGGCCCTCCACCAACGATTCCGGCGGGGACTCTCGGAGGATCAGACCGCGTATATCCACAACGCGCGCACCACCACCGGGATGGGCTGGCACGCCGCAGGTGTCCGGGCCATCGCCGCCGGCGCGCTGCGCCGCCTGGGCCGCTCGATCGCCACCGAGCGCGGAATCCCCGGAACGGCCGCCGAGCTCGCCGATGCCGAGCTCTCCGTCCTCGAGATGACGGCACAGGGCTTGCCGCGCAACGTGATCGCCCGGCGCCTGGATCTACCGCGGCGGACCGTGAGCGCCATTACCAGGCGAATCAACGAGCAGCTGGACACGACCACCCTGGCCGCGGCGGTCGCCGAGGCAACCCGTCGCGGAGACCTCGATATCACCGCCTTCCCCGGCGCAAAACAGACGGAGACGAAACGGCCGGGAACACTGCGGCTATCCGACGATCAGAAATCGGTGTTGACCCTGACCGCGAAGGGCCTCACCCAGCGGGACGTCGCGGCGATCTTGTCGATGCCGGAATCGGAGATCCGCCATCATCTCGACGCCATCGGCGCCCGGCTCGGCATCCACGCGCCCGCCGGTATGGTGGCCGCCGGCATCCGTGAGGGAGTTCTCCACGTCGACGGACCGGAGTGGTTGCGGTGGGACGGCGCCGAGGACCGTGAGCACGGCGAAACAGATTTCAGCCCAACGTCTCCCCTCGCCACAGCGCGCCTGGACGGTAAGCCTCCGGACCCGAGCTCGACTGGTACGGGGCCGCGCGCAGCGCCGGTCCGCACCACCGCTGGAACGACCAAACCCTCAGCGGCACAACAGGATGCACTGATCGACCCATTCGGCGAGTGGCCGATCGACGACAGCACACTGCTTCTCGCGCAGACCGGTGACAAGTCGGCTTCCACGGCGCTGGCCCGTCACTACGGCCGCAACAACATCCAGCGCGTGCTGGCCATGCTGGGCGCGGACCCCCTGCGCCGCATGCCGCCCATCCAGATCACGCGGTTGGCACACGCGATCCATTTCGCGGTCATAGCATTCGCCGACCACAATCGCTGGCCCGTGCCCGAAGGCGAGGAGGTCGCCGACTGGATCCTCGGCGTCGCTCGGGACATGCTGCTCGACAACGTCAATCACCTGGACAAGGCCGAACACAAACTCGCCGCCACTGCGATCACCGGACTGCACCGCGGCGACGACCTGACCGCGCACCAGGTCTCCGCGATCGAGAAACTCGCGACGCAGATACAACTTCGGGGCCGTAACACCACCCCTACAGCGGCCCCGGCAGAGCCGGTCACTCGCGCACAAACACCCACCGCAGGACTGGACGAGGCGTTCGAAGAGCCCGGCGTGGCCGGACCACGCGGCGGCTTCGACCCCGCAATGGTCACGGCGATCAGCCCCGATTCGCCCATCGGCGACCACACCGCCGTCGGAGATAAACCGGCGGCACAACCCGAACTATCGAACACCACCGGGCCCTCCGAATACGGAGGCACGCCGGTCCAAACCTTGGCCTCCGCCTACGGCCCGGCGACCGGCCGACCTCACAATGAGCCGTCAGCCGCCTACACGCAGTGGGTACAGTCGGTGCGCGCCAAGATCGTCGCCCGGCGCGACAACTCGCACGGGCCCGAATTCGTCCGGCTGGACCACCTGCGCGCACTGCTGGACGAGTTGCTGGTCGCGTCGAGCACCACGGTCCCGCGCGAGAGACATGCGCTCCTGGCTCGCATCCCCGCCGCGGTGGTCGACTGGCTGAACAAGACGGCCGAGCGGGACAAGGCGATGGCAGCGGCCGAGAAGGACCGCGCGATCGCCGCGACCGAGCTGGCCGATCGCGCAGCGCAGCCGCCGGGCCCCTGGCGCACCGCCGACGACAAACTGGCCGAATTGGACGCGAAACTCGCTGCCGCACAACCCGAAACACCGGAGCTCGCACGCGGCGCCGACCTGCTGCGGTGGCTCGACACAGCCCGGCTGCGGCAAGTCTGGGACGACGTCACAGCAGAGTTGGACAGGATCGGGAAGGTCGCTGATTGGGCCGACCATTTCCGCGCCGATCACGAAGGCCTGCGAAAGCTGTTCACTCCCGATCAGCGGCTGCAACAGGCGCTCACACGACTGGACGAGCTCTTCGATGTGCTCGAGTCCGTCGACGACAATCCTGATGCCGAGGTCGACGTGGCGCGGCTGGCACTGCTGATCGACCACGCCGACGTGGTCCGGGCATGGCTGGAATCATGGTCCGACAGCGCGGGCACGGTACCGGACGTCCCCGATGTCGTCCAACAGGACCCACGGGTGGTGGCGACAACCGACGCGCAGGACACGGCCGACCGCCAGGTTCGCGACCTGGCTGCCGCGTTGAATCTCCAAGACTGCATCCGCCAGGTCTCCGAGGCAATCGCCGCGGTCGGCCTCGACGATGCTGTCAAACCCGGTCCGGGGCAAAATAGATGGCCGCATCTACAGTCCGCGATGACCCCGGGGTCCGCCACCAACGCAGCCGTCATCGCAACTCAGCTCGCCGATGCGCACTTGGATCCCGACAGCGAAAACCCCCTCGGCCACATCCTCGATGCCGTCCGACAGGGCGATAGGGGCGCCGATTCGGCCGTCGTCCTCGTCGACGACGGCACCACCATGCACTCGTATTTCGTCACCAGGTCCGGCAAACCCGGCAGCGAAATCGTCATATTCGACACCAACTTCAACGATCCGAACGCCCGCGACAATCTGCAGCCGGACAACCCGCCCCGCATTCCCCGCGTGCGCACAGGCGAAGAACTGAAGAAGACGTCCCAGGGGATTACGGCGGCGGGAACCACAGCGGCCTTCGTCGCCTACTTCACTTCCGAGGATGGCAAGCTCTCGGCCCTCACACCGGACGAACCCAGTCGGACTGAGCCGAGCGACAGAGACATACTCGGCCGGGCGCCGGCGGATCTACGAAACCGGTTCGGGCAGGACGTTTTCGCGAGGGCACGATCCGCCGTTGCGAAACAGATCGAACGCGGCAATCTCGAACTCGACGAAACACAGCAGCAGCGGCTCGCACACGACATCACCGACGAGACCTTCCGCATCGCACAGCGACAGCCGTCACCCTCCGAGAACCCGGGGGCCGCCCTTGGGCTCATCTATGCAGACGTCGCTCGTGACCGGCTCCAAACCGCCCGACTGCGATGGGGGGTCTGGTCGGCGCTGCCCGACGACATTCGCACCGGCCCATACGGGCAGGCACTGGCCCGGACAAGCGCACAGAAGCTACGCGACCGCGTCGACGCACTCAAAGACACCAAGCCTCTGCAACACCGCTACCTCATGCTCCGGCACATCCGGGGCCTGTCCGAAGAGCAGACCGCGGCGGTGATGGGCAGCAGTGCCGCGGCACTCGACGCCGCCGCATATTACGCCGCACACGCCGTCGCCGGAGTTCCCGCGGCGGAGGTCGCCGAGTTCGGAGGTGACCTGACCGTCCCGCAGGCCCCCGATCAAGAGTCGGCGGCGACGATCCCCCGTTCGGGGCGTCGGCGCACGCCAGCTCGGGTGGGCGTGGCCGATGAGTTCACAGCTCTGCGCAGGACATTGGCCGACCTGCTCGAAACCGAGCCCGGTACGGTCGACCAAACGGTGGTGCGAGCGGCAATGGACCGCATCGACACCGCGGCGCCGTCGGAGCGAGACGCCCGTCTCGCTGCATTGGCCGACCGGTTCCTGGCCCTCGCCGAGCAGGAACTGAACCGGAAACCCATGGTGAACGACGTCGCCCAGCTCGCAGGGGTGACCCCGTCGGAGGTCTCTGAGGTATTCCACCGCGACGAGCCGATGTATACGGAGCGAGAGCAGCGCATCCTTGTCGCCGCGCAATGGCTGGGCTACCCGATACCAGCCGACCTGCACCGCATCATCGATCCCGCATTCGTCCGAAATCGGTTCACCCCACCGCATTTCGCCGGCACGACATTCGTCCCCGCACACTTCGCGGCCCAGCCGTACCAAGCCGACGTGGCACAGGCGGCCGGCGTGAGCAAATCTGTCGCCAATCTGGTGTTCCGGCAGCACATCGCGGCCGACTCCGAGAGGGGACAGCGAGTACTCGCAGCGGCCGATCAATTGGGGTACTGGAGGCATCCCGGCGCACCCGGACTCGCCATCGAACGCGTCGCAGCCCTCCGCGCTCAACTGGCCCGGCTACTCGGCGTCCCGACCGACGCAATCGACCAGCCACCAGTACGGACCGCGATTGCCCACATCGATCTCACGCACCCTACCGAGCTCGCCAACCTTGCCGCACGATACCTCGCCCTCGACGAGCGGGAACTGAACCAAAAACCCTTAGGACAGGATGTCGCCCGGCTCGCGGGAGTAACCGCATCGGACGTCTCTCAGACGTTCCACCGGGACAAGCCGACGTACACGGAGCAAGAGCAGCGCATCCTTGTCGCCGCGCAATGGCTGGGCTACCCGATACCAGCCGACCTGCACCGCGTCATCGATCCCGCATTCGCCCGGAACCGGTTCACCCCACCACATTTCGCCGGGACGGCATTCGTCCCCGGGCACTTCGCAGACCAGCCCACCCAAACCGAGATCGCACAGGCGGCCGGCGTCAGCAGAACTGTCACCAACCAAGTGCTCCGCCAGCACATCGCGGCCGACTCCGAAATGGGACGACGAGTACTGGCGGCGGCCGATGAATTGGGATACTGGGAGTGGCGATCGAACGATTCGACGTCCGAAACATCGCCAGCCACCGGGGATTCACAGTCCTCCACGCTCCCGGAAGCCAATCAGCTCCCTTCCGGTAGCGACCATCAGGCAACACCCCCCTTCGACGAAACCCGCCCACGCCGCAACCGGCGGCGAACCGATCCGGGCGAGGTCCACGCCTACGGCCCCGACGCCCCGCAACCCGGCGACGGGTACATCCCCGGGCCACACAACGCCATGAAACCGTTGCGCGGCAGGGCCATACCCACGAACGAGCCGGGCACACAACCACGACCGGCCGTGCTTTCACCCGCTGAACTCGAGGCGCTCAATTGGGCTGCGCAAAACCTGACACTCGACTCCATCACGGCCAGGATGGGTGGCAGGCGGGGCATCGTGCGGGGTCATCTGGTTCGCGCTGGGAAGAAGCTGGGCACCACCGGCCTGGTATCCACCATCAGGGAAGCACTGAGCCGAGGACTGCTCGACATCGGGTCGCCCGATCGCACCCGGCCACTATCGAACACCGCCGCTCACGGCACCCTGACCGCCCGCGAGCGCTTTGCACTCGAGTTGGTAGCACAGGACCTGTCGCGCACAGAGATTGCGGCACAGCTGGAAATCTCCGAACACACGGTAGACGACTATCTGGAGAGCCTGGGCAGCAAGCTCGGCGTCCGCGGCCGCATTCCGATGGTGATCCAGGGATCGCTGCAGCGTGTGATCGACCCGGCTGATTTCGTTGAACTGACGCACGGCGAGGCACATATTGTCCGTCTCGTCGCGGCAGGGTTGACCGAATCATCCATCGCGAGCGCGCTCGGAATGCCGCCTGCTCAACTGAATCAGCTACTCGCCCACTTGGACACGAAGCTCGCGTCCGCTGTCGGCGTTCGCGCGGGCAAGGCGGCCCACGCCTCCTCCGAACAGATCCAGTTGTATCCCACCGAGGTCGAGGTTCTGCAACTGCTGGTGGAGGGCCTCCCCGACGCGGACACGAGCAACACACTCGGCATACCGCGAGATACCTGCCAGAGCTTCCGATCTCGCCTCGCAGAACAGAAGGAGAACTCGCCCGGGACAGCCCCACCGCTAGTCTCGGACGAAGTCATTCAGAATTGCGCTATCCAGCTCGCCCGGGTCTTCCGTGCGCTGAACATCACCACACTCGACACACCCGATCCCGACGATACCGACCGTGCCTGGGATGCCGAGGACAACTACAAGATCCTAGAGAAGTACATCCAAGCCCAACTCCGAAACACCGGACCGGAACCGCTGCCCGGCAATCCCGACCCCATGGCCGGGGTCGCCGAATACATCCGCAACAACACCTACGGTGCAGACACTGCCCTCGTCATCGTCGAAAACGACAAAAAAGCGCACGGCTACATCATCACCAACGTCTCCGGCACTCTCCTCGTGTTCGACGTCCGCATCGGCGGCACCGACCCCGGCATCCCGCGCGTCCGCTCCTACGACGGCGATGAAAACGGCAACAACAAATGGGCACCCCCCTACGACCACGTCGACAAGGCATACGTCGTCCGCTACAACACATTCCAGAGCAAGGCAGCGGCGACAGACAGCGACGACGGCCGACTGATCCCGTTCCCGCCTTCGCGACGCCGCGGAGGCCCGCCGACCCGCAAAATCGAAGAACTTCCCGATGCGGACCGGTCCGGTGGCCCAGCGGCGACGCAGAAGCTGCGATCACAACTCGGGGATGCCGTAATCCGGCGTATTCTCATGACATTGGGGGTTCCGGCGAGCAGACCCCTGGCGGTGCCCTTCGTGGAAGTGGCGCGGGCGGTCAGAGCGAGCGCCTTCCAGCGCGCGGAAGCACTCGAATGGCGGAATGATCCGCAGGGCAAGATCGACAATTGGCTACACCAATTGGCACGGGATGCCTTGGAAGCAGGCATCGGCGCACTCGATGCCAGACAGCATCGGCTGATGGTCGCCGCGATTCGTGCAATGCGCCAGGGCCGTGCCGCCTCCCCGGATCAACTGGACGCGCTTCGCGCGCTGCGCCAGCAGATATCCGCGCAATCTCCCAACGGGGGTGTTGTCAGCGGCACACCAGCGGCCGAGGAACCGCGCTCGAACGCGCCCACTTCGGCCGCGATCTCGCTCGGACTGACCGGTCGAGAGCTCCAGGTGCTGGATTTGCTCGTCGCAGATATGTCGCGCAAACAGATTGCGGCGAAAATGGGGCACTCGGCGGCAACGGTGAACGCTCATCTGGTTCGAATCCGCGACAAGCTCGGAGCCGATGTTCCCGCTGATCCAGCAGCCGTCGTGGCGGCGGCTATCTATCTGGGAGTCCTGCCCAATACGTCACGCGTCGACCCGGATCACCGAGTCGCCGAGCTGACCGCGCGTGAAACACAGATACTTCGCCTGGTCGTGGCGGGGATGGCCTACAAGGACATTGCGACCCTGATCAGGCTCGAGCTCAACTCGGTGAACCAATGCGTCGTCCGTCTCGGACACAAGCTCGGCCTGCGGCAGCGGTCCGGGATCGCCGCGGCCGCCCTCCACGAAGGACTCCTCGCACCCGTTCATCCGTCCGCGGCCAACTGGGCCGAGACGATGGAGGTCGCGCGGCAACAGGGCGTGACAGTGGATCGGCTGACGACCCGTGAGCTCGAAGTTCTCGCACTGGTCGTGAAGGGGTACACAGACAGGCAGATCGCAACGACCCTCGGCCTATCGACACGAACTGCGGAGAAGCACGTTCACAGTATCGGTCGAAAGGTCCAGATCAGCGGGCGCACGCAGTTGATCGCAGCGATCTATCCCGCGGGCGCGCCGAGTCCGGTTATCGCGCTGGATACATCGCGGCGTCGCCTGGACACTTCCAGCCCGGCCCCGCACGACAACCCGGCAGGAGGAGCAGCCGCCACAGGCAAGAAACGGGGATCCGAGGGTACTCGGTCACCAGGACCCGAGTCCGCCGACCACGCCTTGACCAAGCGCGAAGCCGAGATTCGCACGCTTGTCAACGAGGGTAAGTCCGACGCCGAAATCGCTGCCGCACTGGGTATCTCGGTCAGCACCGTGAAGACCCGGCTGGTCAGCATACGTCACAAGCTCGAGGTCGGCGACCGTGCGGCCGCCCCCGCCGAGGACACAGACACACCCCTCGAACAATCCCCCGCAGACAACAACATCACGCTGACCGCCCGCGAGCGAGAGATCCTCGTTCTGGTCGAGCAGGACAGATCAGACCCCGAAATCGCTGCCGCACTGGGTATATCGAACCGGACGGTGCAGACCTACCTCCGTCGCATCCGCGCCAAGATCGGCATCTCCGGTCGCTCGAACATGGCAGCGGCAGCACGGAATGCGGGCATGCTTCCGGACAGCTCCGGTACCCCGGCCCGGGCCTCAGCGACAGATCCCGCATCGAGGTCGAGAGGACGGGGCGGCGGCCGCGTCGATGGACCGCCCGGAGCGACAACGGCTTACGACGGATTCGGTGATGTCGATGCGCTCGGCAATCGAAAGCGCCGCGGCGGGATGGCCACCCATGTCCCCGCAGACGCCCCGATGGGCGTACTGGCCTTCAATATCAACCCTGAGACCGGAATGCCTTGGGGTACACCGGGTACCGGACAACAGCAGCCGAATTACTCGGAATCCGGCCAGCGTCAGGCGGATGCACCGCTCGATGCCGAGGAGGTGCGGGCGGTGCGGGATGCGGTCGCCGCCGAGCGGGATGACGCGATGTTCGATACGCACGAGGCGGTGACACACGCCGATGTGGAGCGGCTTCGCCACCTCGAGCAGATCGTCGCGCTGCTGGATGAACTGCTGGACCCGGGGCCCCAGATCCTCCCGGCCCGGCACCGCGTTCTGACGAGTCTCGCCCAGGCCGTGGCGCAGTGGCTGGCCGCAGCGACAGCAGCCGATGATTTCGTCACCGACCAGGGCGACGGGCAGGTGCAACCCACGGCGTCCATGCGGGCCGACGAGGCCAGGGAGGCGAGCGAGCGCTTCCGCGCGGCCGATCACGCACTCGCCGAGGTTTCGGCGAAACTGGCTGCGGCACCGGTGGATGCGCAGCCGATGACACGTGACCCCGAGTTGCTCGCATCGATCGACACCGAACGGCTGATGCAGGCGGTGGACGGGGTGCACGCGGTGCTCGCGCAACTGGGCCCGGCCGCCGCGGATCCGCGGGCCTCCGCGTTCGAATATCAACGGACACTGCAGGTCTCGCTTGCCGCCCTGCAGGAGCTGCAGCGGGTCGCCGATAACCCGTACGTGACAATCGCCCGGTCACGGCTGGCGGCGTTGATCGAGCACGTCGATGCGATGCGGCGATGGCTGGCGGAGTGGTTGAACAGTAACGACACCGCACGCCACGCTGCCGAAGCCGCCCAGCTGGAGCGGCGAATCAATCGGGCCCTCAACGACTTCCACACGGCGGACAGCCGGGTCCGGACCCTGGTCGCGGCGTTGGACGCGCTCCCGGCCGCCCAGACTCCGGCAGACGCCACCCCGCTACCCGCAAACCCGGACGACGCACCCGCACCGCTCGGAGTGCAGCAAGCACACGCCCCCCGGCTGTCACCGTGGGCGCAGACGCCGAGCGAGGCCGAGGCTCCGGAAGCTGCCCCGCCAGCGCCGGAATACGACTGGGTCCCGCATCTGCCCTGGATGCAGTTGCCGAAACCGCCCAAGCGTCGCAAGGAGGGGCCGGAGGACGGCCTGAAGCACGCCGCCGGATATACCGATGTCGGCCGAGGGCACTCCGAGAACGAGGACGACTTCGCGGTGGCGGAGGCCATCGTCAACGGCGAGCCGATGACTCTCTCCGCGGTGTGCGACGGTGTATCTCACACGGCGCGTGGCGATCTCGCCGCGAAGGTGGCATCGCAAGCCGCCAGTGTCGTCCTGCACAAGGCGGCGGCAGCCACCGCGGCCGGAGCGCCGTGGAATCCGACGCAGGTCGTGAAAGATGCCATCAATGCCGCTCAGGCCGCGGTCAGCAAGCTGATCGAAGACGAATTCGTCGGCTGCGAAATCCCGCCCGCCTGCACGATCGTCGTGGCGCTGGTGACTCCCACGGAGATCGTCACCGAATCCTATGGCGACGCCCGGGCGTACTGGGTTCCGCTCGACGGCGGTCCGGCGGAACGGCTGACCGTGGACGATTCGGGCGCCCAGAAACATATCGAATTGGCCAGGAGCAGAGGCCGGCAACTAACCGATGAAGAGGCCGAAGAGCTGCCGTTCGCGTCGGTGATCACCCGCGGCCTCGGCGGCAACGCGGAGCAATGGCAAGACCCGTGGACAGAGCCGGAACCCCAGAGCCACAGGCGAACCCGCAACGGCATGGTGGTCTTGGTTTCCGATGGGGCGCTCAAGGGCGTCTCCGACGAAGCGCTCGCCGACACCGTCCGGCAAGAGCTGGAACGATCACCGGAAAACCGGCTCGGAGCGTCGGAGGCCATGGTCCAGAGGGCCCTCGGTGTTCGGCGGGCGGACGGGACGGAGCCCGAAACCGACAACATCACGGTCGTCGTGATGGACGGTCCCACCAAGGCCGCGAGTCCCGCACAGCCGACGGGCACGGCGACGGATCGCGATGGTCCGGTGCCCGAAACCGGCAATGGGCCTGCGCGAGCCACGACACCGTGGAGTACTTCGGCAACGACCGGCACTCCGGATTACATCGAACGGGCGGAAGCGGACTTCCCCAGCGTATTCGACCAACCACGCACACTCGTGGAACTCGCTCGGACACTGCGCCCGGGCACATCGTTCGACGACCTCGCCGCGGTGCGTGAGCTGTCCTACCAGCGAAATGGCCGTGCCGCACCGCAGTTGTCCCTCGAAAGTCTCGAGGAATTCCTGCGGCACGTGTGGGAGAACCGGGAATCCGTTGTCACAGACAAGGATGCCTACGACCGATACAACACATCACCGGATACCGGGACGGCCACCGATTTCCGGTCCTACGTCACAACGCTGACCGATATCGTTCGAGAACGCGGCTCGGAGCATCCGGGTGCCAAGGCCACCGCGGCCGGAATGACGCTGGACCTCGACTCCGACCGGATCGACAGCGCCATTCGGATGGCCGACGCCATCGACTTCATCCAGTTCGAACGGACCGACGCAGCTGACCAACCCGGTTTCCGTGTCTATGTCAACGCACATCCCGACGCCGCGCCCGCGCTCATGAGCGGCATCGTGCACGAGATCCTGGACCGCCCCCATGATTTCCCGGGCGTGGTGAGCACGAAGATCGCCGGCCCCGCGTCCGCGCGTGACGACCGCATCGTCATCTACGTCGACAAGATCGACGACGCCCGTCGCGTCGCATCATGGTTACGCAGATACGGCACGCAACATCCCGGGGCACTCCTGCGCTCCGTCCCTGCCTTCACCCAGCAGGTGATGGACGGCGTAGGTTTCGGAGCCGAACAGCCCGGCACCATCAGCTTCGGTTCGCATCGCGCCTGGGCCATCTACGCGGCCCTGCGAGCCGCCCAAGAATCCGGGGACGATTTCACCGCATTCCGCGACCGCGCCTTCGCGACCCTGCGCGAGGCCGGCGTGGATCCCGAACGTCCGTGGTTGTCGGTCGACAACAATCTGCTGAACTGCATCAACCAAGTAGTGGAGGGTATCCGCGCGCTCGACGGTGACGCGGCAAGAAAACTCGAACCCGGACAGAGCAAATGGCACGACCTGTCCAATTCCATCAGGACCCAGCTCACCAAGACTCACATCAACCCCTACCTCGACGACCCCCTCGCACACGTCATCGACGACGTACGGAATCTCGAGGACGACGCAGATACCGCCGTCGTCCTCGTGGACGACGGCACGAAGATGCACACCTACCTCGTCACCAACACAGACGGCCGCAAGGGCGGCAATGTCGTCGTCTTCGACACCAACATCACCGACCCCGGCAATCCCAACCCCGCCGCCGACGACCCCGACCGCATTCCCCGCGTGCGCGCGCACGACGACTGGCAACAGTCCTTCCGCCGCCACCGGATCAAGGAAGCCTTCGTCGCTTACCTCCGATCCGACGACGGCGATCTGTCGGCTCTCCGCCCGCCCAACCCCGAGCAGGCGCCCCCGCGCGACGGCGATATCGAAGGCATGCCCGGCGATGAGGCGCCGCCGGACCAAATCGCCACTGCGCAAGAGAAATTCCGTCGATGGCTCTTCCGCGGTGATGGGCTGCGCCCGAAATACGATGTGGCACCGGCGAATTCCAACGATAAGCCCGCTCCCAAAATAATTACGAAACGCAAGGCCCGAACCCTGACCGCGCGCGGGGGCGTGTTCTACGATTCGAAGGGGCGGGCTCACGTCGGTGCCCCGATCGCGGAGACCTTCGTGCTGGACGGCACACCGGGAGAGGTGTTGTGCGCCGCCTCCAATAAGGTCGAGCACATCAGCCTGTATCACGCACTCGACAACCCGGGTGTCAGCGGATCCGGCATCTTCGTGTTCGACCCGGACCGGCCGGGGCGCTTGAAGGGCGCCGGGGTCAGCGCGACGATCGGCGATGAAAGCAACCTTCCGAAACACGAAGCGCAGGTTCGTCATTGGCTGATCGCGGCGGGTGTCGACCTGTCCGACATCGATTTCCGCGGGTTCCAACCCAGCGAATTCTGGCAGGCCGACGGGCAGACCGATTCCGTCGCAAGCTACCTGGATCGCGGCGGCGCGGGCCTGGCCGAGCAGATACCCGGCGCCGGCGACTTCTACTGGACCGAGGTCGCCGATCTACGGGCCGAACCCGAGCGAATCTCGATCACGGTGACGCTCAACCCGGTTCGCTCCGAACCCGGCCGGGTCACGCTTGTCCTGGAACGCCGTGACGGGGTAATCAACGCTCGCTACACCGATTTCGTTCCCGGCGAGGATCCGGTACGAGTCATCGCGGCGCTGGGCGATTTCCACGCGATGGCTGTGGACCGGTGGCTCACCGATTCCGGTGTCGCCCTGGTGGATTCCGGCGTCCTCGAACAGGCCGCGGAACTGCAGGCGGAATTCACCGGCAGCGCCGCGGTCCCCGGCACTCCCGAGACGGAACCTGTGCCGGAGCCCGGCCCCCGAGATCGTCTGGTCGAGCTGTGGAAACAAGCCCTCGCACAACGTGACGAACTTGCCGCGCGGCGCGGATATCATCCAGCGGCCCTCCGGCCGGGGAATATCTTGTGGGACACACGCTTGCAAGTTTGCAAGGCGCAGTGCAACACACTGGCTCGCCAGGCCGATCGATCGCCCCGAGCGGACCGGGGCGCCCGGGCGGATGCCGAGTCGTTCCGCTATCACCGGGACCTGCTCACCCTGTCCGAGCGAGTCATCCGGCTGGAATCCGAGATCCGTCTGCTCGACAAGGTGGAGGAGGCCCGCCGCCGCGCCGCGGACCGACGGGTCGAGGCGCGCCTGGCAGCCGACGAGGCAGCAGACCGACTGGCCCTCGACGGCTCGGCCCCTGTGGCGTGGGGCGAGGTAGATCCCATGGATTTCGCCGTGCGGTGCGATGAGGTGGGCACGGAACTGGCGGAGCTGCTGGGTGTGGAGCCGAACACACTGGGGACGTGGGTGGGGTGGATCGACAGATTCCTCGGAGTCAGGGGTGTGCCCGCCGACGATCCTCGTCGCCTACTCGCCCGGCAGTATGCCGCGCTCGAATCGCTGGCAGAGAATGCCGAGCTGTACCACACACTGGATCCGGGAACCCCGTACCTGACGGCGCAACTGGAGGAAACCGCCCGGCAGCGGCACCTGGCCGCCTCACAGCGTGAACGGGCCCGTGCGAACGTCGGCGGAACCACAGAGACGATCACCGCCGAGATCGGTGATCCGTTCGAACCGCCCGCCGCCCGGGGTTCGAAGTACGCAACGTTCCGTGAACACGATGCCGAGGTGCGCGACCTCGACAGACTGCTCAACGAACTGGCCGACAGCGTGCTGGTCTTCGCCACTCCGGCAAGGCGCCTACTGCCCGACCCGACGCCTGTCCCCGACGTATCGGATGCCGAACAGCCGATCGCCGCGCCACAGCTGAACAACGAGGCGGCGGCCGTCGATCAGATGGCCACGGTGATGCAGGCCCTCGAGCTGCAGGCCATGGTCGACGGCGTCCCATTCGACGCGGAAGACGCGGCGATCGCGGCGTTCCATGCGCTGAACCGGGAGCAACGCTGGGATCTGGTCGGGGTGCTGGACCAGCGCGTCGGGCTGGACCGGATCCCCGCACGATGGCGCGACCGCGATCGCAGAGCCGCGATCGCAGAGTACGCGAATATCGCAGAACACATTCCGGTCCAATTCGCCGACCTGACGACCGTCGTCGAGGCCGCGGTGGCCGGACTCGCGCTGGCGGAGCAGCGGGCCACGGCCCTGCCCGGTCGGCCGGAGGTGCAGGTACTGAAATTCAGCCCCGACACTCGGCACCTGATGCTGGCCATCGGTGACGTCGACACCGCCGACGAGATCCAAGTCGTGATCGGCGACCAGCATCTCACGGCCCAGACCGCAACCGAGGGCGTGGCCGCCGCAGTCGACGCCTGCACGGCCGCGGCGCGACAAGGCCGGCGCGTCGCCACCGTGCTGTGGACCGGATTCCAGGACCTCGACACCGCGGCCGACGCCCTGGCGTCAGATCTCACCGGGCTGCTCCGAATCCGGAAATACTATGCGGGCCAGCCGGGCGGGGTGCCGGCGCCACCCAGCGTCCGCACCGGACAGCCCGGCGCGGATGACCAGCCCGGAATCTATCTGAGCGCGCCGAGTCTGGCAGGCGAGATGCTGATCGAACTGGCACGTCAACGCCCGGGTATGAGCGGGCCGAGTGTGCGGGACGAGTTGGACGCGCTGGAACGGCTGGACGACCAGGACGGTTTCGAAGACCGGGACGAACTGGATGACCCGCCGAGTATCCGGGACACTGCGCCCCGGCGGCCCGGCAACCCTCTGACGTGGTGGCACGACCCGGTTCTGGCGGCCCTGCTGGAGGGTTCCGGCGACTGCGCCCACTGGGTCCTGGGCCAACTCGCCCTCGACGGTGTGCCGGTGATGCTCGGCGGATCGCTGCCGGCGTCCGGAGCGGACGGCGATCTACTGGGAATGTTCACAGGCGCCGAATGGCACGCCGATGGATTTACACCCGACGAGCACCGCACCGCCCGCGACAAGATCGCCGACCTGCTCACCGTGATGGGCCCGGGGGCGCAGATCGCCGTGGCCGTCGAGACTCCCGGCAGCGGTCGCGCGCACCTCTATCTGATGCGCGTCCTGGCCGATGGCCGCATCATGGTCGGCGACTACGCCGGCTACGACCCCACCAAGAAACGACTGAATCGCGATCACCGCGTCGGAGCCTGGCACGAATACCGGCGCGGCACTGCCGGGCCCGACGGAGAGAAGGTCTACGGACTTCCCTTCGGAAGCGACCGTCGCCCGGTGGCCGCCCTCGAGCCCACTGCCCCGTCGACATCTCGTCGAGGATTCGACTATCCGGAGAAAAGGATCGGTTCCCCGATACCGGACGAGCCGGCCGAAGAACCGACAGCCGACCCTGAACGACTCACCAAACGGTCCGATCTGAGCACTCTTCGTGCTCTGATGGCGGACTGGCCTGTGGCAGAACATCTCCCGGCTGCCGAGGAAGCTCTCGAGGCATTGCTGCGCACGGCGGAGGACCCCGCCCGGGTTCGGCTCGACCACGGCGGTGAGGGGCCGGCGCGATGGATATCGGTCGAGGTCACCGATACCACCACCCGCGTGCCATGGCGCCACGAATCGGATCTGGATGACCCGGACGACCCCACCGCATGGCCGCCCGAAGCCGCGGGCGTCACCGAACTGTTGGAAAGCTCCCCGCAAACGTCGTGGGAATTCGTGATGCACCACGACGGGCAACGGACACGACGGATTCGATTCCTGGTGGATGCCGAATCGGCCGAGCAATCGACAAGCCCCTCACAGCAGGTGATCAGACTCGAGATAGAAGGCTACCGAGAAGAAAATTCGGAGGTTAAGAACCGCGTCGGCGCGGCACTCGAGGGCACCGGACGACTCAGCGAGGACGTTGTAGAGAACGCCGTACTAGCGGTGTCGGAGTTCGCCGGTAACGCGATGTTATACACGGGCGGCGTCGTCGTCACGGCGCACCTGAACGACGCCGAACTGGTGCTGGAATTCGAGGACAACTCCCGCAAACTACCCAGATGGAACCTGACGGTACCGGACTTCGATGAAGATGACCTCTTGGCGATGTTCAGCCTCGAGGACATGGAGGCCGAACGTACCGACACGGAGAGGCAGGGTGACCGGCCCGCCGGTATGCACGGCCGAGGCGCCCAGATCATTCTCGAGTTCGGCGAATCGATCGGCGTCGAACTCAAACCCACCGGACAACACGGCAAAACGGTGCGCGCCATCTTCCGGCGCACGCCCCAGGCAGACCCCGCACCGGCAACACCGCCCGACAAAGCGGCACCCGAGACGCCCTGGTCGCGATCCACCGGAGGAACCGCCGGGCGGGCCGGAGACCCGGAAGGGCAGCGCGACGGCACCGCACCGAAACCCACCGATCGACGCTTGTCCTCCGGCACAGCGGATTACACGGGTGGCCGCGGCACGGCAGAGGGGTCAGCGACCGGTGGCATCGACTCCGCGCAGGCGATGCCGAACCGGCCTCCACGCACCCCGGATGCCTTCCCGCACATGTTCCCGCCGGGGGACGGCCGGAGCTACCAGCCATCGGGTGGCTCGCCCCGCGGACGACTCGAATCGCTGCGCGAACAGGCCCGCACCCGGCGCGACGACCTGGCGCGCTCGCTACGGATCGATCCGGCGATCCTGCGGCCGGGATCGCCTGCACTGCAAACCCTGCGCAGAATGGCAGGCCAGGCGCAGGTGCTGGTGGAAGGTCAGCTGAACCAGCCGGAACCCGATCCGCTGATAACCGGCACCTATACCGACCGGTTCCAGAAGACTCGTGATCTGCTCGCCTGTGCGAATCGGGTCAATGAGCTGGACGCTCGGATCGAACTCACCGACACCCTGGACTCGGCCCGCCGTGAGAGCCGAGCGGCGCACACGAGCGCGCTGGCCGCGGCGAGGGAGCTTGCCGAGTCGTGTGGCCTGGCGCCGGAAGATCTGGGCGACCTGAGCCCGGAGAACCTCTCGAGCCTTCGCAGTCGCCTGCAGGGCAACCTGCGGGGCGTGGGCGCACGAATCGCCGAGCAGTTGGGGGTCGAACCGGCCGTCGTGGGGCCGTGGGTGCACTGTCTCACCCGGTTCGGCGAGGCGGATACGTCGCCGACCGGTGCTGCGCGGCGGGAGGAAGTCGAGCGGTACACCCGCCTGCATCGCCTTATGACCAGTCTCGAGGAGACAGCCCGTATCGGCGGACTACTCGAGGAACTCGCAACTCTCGACGAGCAGTACCAGAGCGCCGACGCCTTGCGCGAGCGTGCTCGGACCGGCATCGAGACGGCCGCCGACATCGCTGGTACCGGACTTCGAGATCCGTTGCAGCCGAATATCTCCCAAACACCGGAGTACCTCCGGTTCGTGGATGCGGACCGGAACGCCCGGGATCTCGGCAGTCGGCTGGAAGCGCTCGTGGACCGCTTGCGCGCGAACCCGAAGCCCAGACAGGTACTCCCACAGCATCTTCCCGAGACCGACAGGGGCCGGGTCGAGGCCGCCGCGGCCGATCACCTGTCGGCATATCTGGCCGCTATGGAACAGCAGGTCACCGACGACGGTGACAGCGCGAAATGGGTCGGCCCCAAGGCATTTCACTCCCTGAGCCAGGAACAACGCTGGGACCTGGTCGGGACGCTCACGGACCATGTCGATTTGGCAGATGTTCCGGCCGTGTGGCGAGACAGGTACGGGCGGATTCAAATGCTGCGGGAACTGCGGCGGGTCAACGACGCGATCGAGACCGGAGCGATGCCGTCCGACGTGGCCGAACTGCTCTACGGCATCAATATCGACGCTGCTGTAGCCGGACTGGCAATGTTGGAGGAGCGTGCCGCCGACCTGCCCGGCAATCCCCCGGTCCGGGTGTGGGAATACACACCGGGACATTTCACAACAGTCCTGGGCGATCCCGATGCGGCGGATGATGTCCAGTTCGTCATCGGCGGACGTGACCAGGACATGCAGTCGGTCGCCGCCGGGGTGACCGAGGCAGTGGCGAAGTACGAAGCGGCCACCGCACGTTACCCGGGCCGCCGAGTCGCTGTGGTGCTGTGGATGGGGTACAGCGGCCACGACGCCGCGGTGGACCGCCTGCAATCCGATATGCTCGGGCTCAGGCAGACCCGCGAATACTACGCCGGCCAACCCGGCGGGCGGCCGAGCCTTTCGACTGTTCACGACGACGGATTGTCCACGGGCACTGCAGGCAACGGGCGCGCCCGAGAGTTCACGGCCGTCGACGGCTCGGCGGCCCATCGTCCGCCGAGCAGACCTCCCGCTTCGTGGCACGACCCTGCACTCGCCAGCCTGATGGAGGGCCGGCGAGACTGCGTGCTGTGGGTGCTGAATCAGCTCGCACTGGACGGCGTCCGGGTCGAACCCTTCCGTGGGCCGTTCCCCGCAGGTGGGCTGCTGGCAACGGAATTCAGCAAGTTGACGCGTGCGGGGTGGTTCGAGGGCGTCGAACCGGACGAGAGCGGTACCGCACGCGACCGTATCGCGGCGGAGCTGGAGGCCCTCGGCCCCGGATCCCAGGCCGCGGTCGCGATCGACGCTCCCAATGGTTCCGGTGCGCACATGTACCTGATGCGCAACATCGATGGCCGTATCCACGTAGGCGATCTCGTCGGCTACGACCCGACCACCCAGGTGCTCGAACGCCGGGATCGAGAAGAGAGCTGGAGTCCCTACAGATGGGGTACGGAGGGCCCCGCCGAGGAAATCGTCACCGCGGCACTGTTCGATTCCGAACGGAGCCCCATCGTGAAAGTAGTTCCGGGAGAAGGGATTCCGGGCGTACCAGGACGCGACTACCTCCAAGGTCCGATCGGTTCTCCTACTCGCGGCGAAGGAGAACCCGAGCAGGGTCGGCCCGAACCGGCTCCCACCTCGAATCCCTCCGAACCGCCGGCGGGCCGTGACACCGGGAGCAGTTCGACGCCGTGGAGCCCGCCACGGACACCGGCCGAGCCATCGCACCAGGATTCCGGCGCCAAGGCAGCCGAAACGCCACTACCTGTCGAGGAATCGCCGCCACCGAACTCTGCACAACATCCCGGGAAGGGGACAGCAGCATCCGGCAATCGATCCAACCGACAAACACCTTGGACCGATTCGGATCCCGCACCGAGGAATTCACCGCCATCCATCGAGACGGGTGAACCCGGCGTACATCGGCCGAAGGTCTGGGGTGGCGTTCCCTTCGAGACCGGAGGCTTCAACGATCGCCCCTGGGACGACAGGCTCCGGCGAGGCGACCTGACCCCCGACCCCCGCACGCTGGGGATACTGCACGCCACCGGTGGCGGCGGCGCTCGTGGCGGACAACCGGATCCCGAGCCCGACGGATCCAAGGGGTCCGGCGAAACCGGGCCACCGGCCAGCACCGATGGCAAGAAGCTCTTCAACCTGCTTCGGACCGAATCCGATATTCGCCTTCGTATGGGTGCCGAATATTTCAACGCGGCCGGCACGAGCATACTCGGCGTGACGACGCAGCTATACCTGATAAAGGAGGTCGGACCGGGACCAACGGGTACGTTGATGATGATCGCCAGCGCGCCGGGCATTTTCGGATCGCCGATCGCAGGATATATGTCCGACCACCTCTCGCTGAAGAAGCTGATGTTCGGCAGTAGCGCAACGGTAGCGTTGGCGTCGGCTACCGCAACCGCCGCTCTGGCGACCGGAAGCTCATACACCGTCCCCATACTCGTCGGATCAACGTTCGTGGCGGCGGCGTCCAGCACTGTATACGACAATGTTTCCAGGAAGTGGTTCCGGGCCAACATCGGCAATTCGAATCTTGCGTTGAGCAAATTCAACAACTTCAAGATGAACAGCACCCGAATAATGTCGAATTCCCTCGCACCGCTGTTGTTGACCGCCGGTGCGTGGCCGGCCGCACTCATCGATTTCCTGTCGAGCGCGGCAAATCTGAGGGCATTGTCTCACATGCCCCTTGATGCACCTCCGCAGAGAAACGGACCGAAAAGCGATTCGAATCGCATTGTCCAAGTTACCAGAGATCTCCACAAATCGGTAAAAGACGGTATCGATGCGGTCTATGGCGATGCTCAGCTGAGGCGAGCAGCAGCAGAAAATGTCATGACCAATTTCTACCTCGGAGTGCAAGGGATCCAATTCGGCGACCTGATGGTCTCCTCCGGTCTCACGGATTTTCAGCAAGGCGCGATAGCGGCGCTGGTCCCCGGTGCGGCACTGCTCGGCAACCTGACTCCCAAGAAGTGGTCGTCAAGGTTCAGCGTCGACGCGTTGCTCAATGCCAAATTGAGCGCCTTGGGTGCAACCTCGATTCTGCTGGCGCTCACGTCGGACCCCTTGATCAGCTCGATCGGACTCGGCGCCGGCTGGGCGGCCCTCGGTGCGGCCGGGATACCGGTCAACGCCTTCGTCAACGCAAACACACCAACCGAGAAGGCCGGGGCCGCAGCCGGCATACGCACCTCGCAGATGATGGGTTCGTTCGCGCTGGGCGGAGCGATCGGCGGCGGCGTGCTGGCGCTGGTAGGAGACCAACCGACCGGAATCGGCGCCTGCGCAGTGGCAGGTTGCTTCGCGGTCGGTTCCGCGGCCCGCTGGATCCCCCGACGGAGCAGGAGGTCGAAACTGCTGGGTTCTGTCCAGCAGGTCGCGGAGGTCGTCCGCGCGCTCGGCTTCGACAGTGCAACCGGCCCCGGGCCGGGCAGGAACGCAGTGAGCGAACTCCGGACCGCCCTCACACCCGACCCCGGCAGCACCGAAAGCGCGATTCTCACCCAACTCGCCGAAGCCCGCCCCGACTCGGACACCAGCAATCCCTTCGCTTACGTCCTCGATGAAGTCAGCAGCCCGGATAGTGCCGCCGACACCGGTCTCCTGATGGTCAGGGACGGCGATCAATGGCGCACCTCGCTGATCCACAGGCACGGGCGGGAGGTCTTCGTCGTCGATGTCGACATCGCCGATCCGGACAACCCCGATCGTCCGAAACCGAAGAAACGTGATACCACCGACTCACGCATCCCACGGGTCCACACTGCCGGTGAATGGGAACGGCTGTCGAAAGAGTACTTCGGCAAGATCGACGACCTCGACGACGTCGAAGCCTATGTCGCATATCTCGACCACGACGGCGGCAGGCTCACGGTCCCCCAGTCACCCGATCCCGAGGTCGTCAAGAATTGCGCCATCCACGTCGCCCGCGTCCACAAAGCACTCGGCGACGACACCGCACCACAACCCGATGACACCGACCCCAGATGGAACGCCAAGGACAACTGGCGCATCACCGAAGAAACCCTCGGTGCCCAGCTGCGGCCCATGAAGACCAAAGGCGCAGACCCCATCGCCACCGCCGCCGCAACCATCCGCGACCCCGAAAACGACATCGATCGAGCCGCCGTCACCGTCGACGGACACATCCACTACCTCGTCGAAGCCAACGGGCAAATCCTCGTCTTCGACACCCTCATCGAGCCTCCCGACGACACCACCCCCGAAACCAACAGCACAGACCCCACGGCCGAACACCGCAATATCCACATCCGCAATTACGACGGCGACAACAAATGGCAACCCGGCTACGACACCTACACACAAGCCTTCGTCGCCTACTTCACGACCACCGACGGCATACCCACGCCCGCCCGCCGACCCGCGCCGAAATACCTACGCCGCAAACACCCGGTCCAACTACTCGGCCGATCCGACGACGGAGGCCGACCACAGCACCGTGAATACGCACAGTCGGATCCGCAGCCCGACGGCGCCCGAACCAGCGGCGATTCTGCTCGCGGAGGTCAAGAGCACGAACCTCTCGACGAAATCCTGGGCTACCGCATCGCAGACGGGCAGATCTTCAACGAAAGCAGGCCGGAGTGCGAGATTATAGAAAACAAGATGAAGAAAGTATTCAAGCATACTGCCAGAGTTGCTCGATACACAACATCCGACGGTCGCTCCATATGGTATAGCGCGCAGCAACACAAATATAATCCCGAAGATCCGCAATTCGGCCTGATCGCGTGCGCATTCGACAAGTTCGACGCCGAGTCGGGGGGCCGAGACCGCGTCGTCCTGTATGAGGGATGGGAGATACCCACCGACAGGATACGAGAAATGAGTCGTGCCGAAGCCATTGCACACGGCGACAACTGGCATACCAAACACCTGGCAATTAACCACGGAATCCATGTGGAGCGATGCGACATATATCTGGACGATTGGATAATTCTCGACCCCCATCGAGAAGAACTCCACCTCTTGCGCATCTTTACGAACAAGATTCGGCATGGCCACAGGCAGGGTACGGATCCCGATGTCATTCTCTCGGGGATTCCACAATGGGCAAACAACCTGGAGAATCGCCTGAGAAGGACCGGTAAATGGCCGCACCAGGACGGTGTACAGGAGCTGACCTACGCCAAGTTCGTAGATTTGTACGAAAAGCACATGCGTAAGCCATTCGATGTCGCCGATGATTTCGAGGACATGAACAACCCGAACCTCATGGACGACGACAACCCGGTCAACAGAATATCGCGCTTCGAAACTAATACTCGCGAGCTGGCCATCTTGGACGGAATCGACCGCTGGCATCGGCAGGGCGCCGATGTATTCATAGGATTCGGCGCGAGCCACTACACGATACAGCAGCCGATTCTGAAGGAAAGATACGGCGACCCCGTAATATATCGGGCCGGGCAGATGAGTGGAGATCTACTCATGGGCTCAGATCTCACCGAGACGGATATACGCGGACGCATCACCGCCGTTCGGCGGCGGATCAAAAGCGTGAAGAACCCGCACAGAAAACTGCTCTGGGCCGAGGAGTTGCGGGCCCTGGAATACGAACTGGGACAGCGTTTCCCGAACGCGCGACCGCGTGAGCGCAGCCGACCCACTCCCCCCGGAGTACCGTCTCGGCGCGATGTCGAAGTCCTCACCCTTGTCTACGAAGGGTTGTCCGAAGCCGAGATCGGGGCACGACTCGGCGTCCGGCCCAGGACCGCGCGAAACCGGCTCTCCAGCACGCTGAAAAAATTCGACGCCGAAGATGTGCTCGAGGCGTTGGCGAAAGCCAGGGCCCAGGGACTGATCACCACCCGCAATCTGCCGCGGCCCAGGACTTCCGCCATGCCGACCCCACAGGAACTCGAACTGCTTCAGCTCATGGTGGACGGGCTGACGGACAAGGCCATCGCCAAGAGCCTGGGGATGGATGAACGCGCCGTCGAGCAGAGCAGGAAACGTATCGGCATCAAACTCGGCGCAACCGGGCGAACTCCGATCGGGATAAAGGCATTGCGCATGGGGCTGGTCGGTCCCGGAGCCGAGCACCCTTCCACAATGTCCGCGCATCAGAAAGTAGCCGGAGCCCGAAACGACACCCGAACACACGGCTCGGCTATACCGCTGGGCGGCGAGTTTGCCGATGCCGAGCATTCGCTGCTCGACCGAGCCGAGATATTCGCGGAGGCCCTGAACGGCACGGCATCCGAACTCGGCGCCGCGGCATGGTCGTACCTATCGGCATTGCTCAATCACGGGGTATTCTATCTGACCTGCAGCCCCGGCTATGCAGCCGGGATCGACCTGATCGGCCGTGCCGACAAGGCGCTGGCAGCGGTGTGTTCCCGGATGCCCGGAGAGAAGGCGCTACAGATGGCCGGCCTGGCCGTGCACCGGCTCCACACGAGCCTGACGACGCTGGCCGACGCTCCGGAGACTCCGGCGGACCGTTCGGCCAGCCTGCGTGAACTCACGCTGGACCACCTGGAGAACCATGCAGCGACCGTGTCCGCGATCGAGCAGGCATTGGCACTGCTGCGCGATCGAGGCGGTCTGCACCCGACCTCGCATCCGCCGGAGGAAGCCGGACAAACTGCGCCCCAGGACCTTTCCGCGGTCGACGTGACGCCGACGCCGACCTTGTTCCGGCACGTGCTGCCGGCCGATGTGCGCAGTGCCGAGGTCCACGGAGACGAGCGGAGTTCCGCGCACAACGTGCGACTGTGCGCCGAACAGGTGTTACGCGAGTTCGGTCAGGAGAACCAACCGATCCTGGTCGGTCACGACGGCCGACCCCGCTGGCCCGGCGACCTGACCGGTGCCACGACCTCGAGCCGGACCTGTTCGGCGGCCGCCGCCGGGTCCACGCGAACTGTGCGCGCTATCGGCCTCGATACGAAGGCCCACGTTGCCATCGATCCGTCCCGAGCGCTTCTCACGACCGGGTGGGAGGAACGAAGTCGCCTGCTACGTCTCGCCCGGGCACACCCGGACGTGCACTGGGATCAGGTCGTGGTGTGCGCCAAGGACAACGCTATCGACCTCCTGCACCGGTTGACCGGGCGGCAAGCGATCCGGACCGACATCACGGTCACGCTGCATCCCGACCCGGACAACGCCCGGTCGGGCTGGTTCGAAGCTCATGTTCCGCAGATCAACGTTGCGACATCGGACCCCACCCCAACCATCTTCACCGGACGCTTCTACATCCGAGATGTCGTGGTCACGGGAATCACGGTGCGGCACAACGATTCCGATGTCGGCACCTCAGAAGCGCGCGATCGGATCACAACCGACGATGAGTCCCCGCGCACCCGAGCCAAGAAGGCCGGAGGCACCCGCGATTCCGTACCGCCAAGCCCGACAATGCATTTCAACCCCCTCGACGACCTCGCCGCGGCTGCAGGTATCGCCCCCGAACGCCATCGCCTCGTCGGCGCTGGACGCCAACCCGCGGTCGTACCGCGAAATGCCCATCTCGCCTTTCACCACAATCCCGAAGACGGCCGCCCCTGGGGAGAGGGTGTGCACCACACCGATCCGGTTCCCAATAAGCCATCCCCGGTAGTGCCTACGCCTCCGAGCGAGGAGAACAGACGACTGCCGGGGCGCCAGTCCAGGGTGGTGAATGCCGCCGACCGCAACGCGCCGCATCGCATCGCAACGACAGGTGCCAGTGTCCTCGCCGGTACCATCCACAGCTCCGACCCCGATCACCCACAATCGGCGGCGCTCGCACAATGCCTGGACGAATGGGTCACGGACACGACGGGGCAGGATCGGGTCATCGGGGTCGAGGGTCGAGTTCCCGAGCCGGGTGCGACGCCGCGAGGGTCATTTGCCAGCTCTCGCGGCGAGATGGCACTGATGGCGTACGCTGCGCGAAAGCACGGCATCAAACTCGTATCCCTCGAAGAGGAAATACAGGACCAGGTCGACTTTCTCATTCAGGACAGCCACGACCGGGGCGTAGAATTCCTGTACGACGGCCACGACCGCGATGTAGTATTCCTGTATTACGTCTTGCGCCATATACCCCAAGGGCTGCGTGCGACGGACACAGATATGGATAGTCATCTACAGGAAGCACTCGACCTGTATGCGTTCATCCTTCCCGACTGCACCGATGTACGCGGCGAGTTCTTCCGCCTCCTAGCGCAGGAGTATCCGGGACGCGGGCCCAGTTTCACTGCAGAAGACGAAGATTGGCTGCTGAGTGAAACCACCGATACCGACCTGCGCCCCGAACAAAGCCTTGTTCGCGGTTTCGCCATCGCCTGCCAGACTCGCAGAGAGCACATCGCCTCCCAAAAGATAGAAGAGTACCTGGCAGATGGAAAAGCGGTCTTCGCGGCCTACGGAGAAATACATTTCGACCCGATGCGACGAATGATCCGAGAATTCTCGAACGGCACGGTCCGCGCCCTCGACGACCATCCGGACACCGCGAACGACCCACAGACAAGCCTCGCAGCTGCCCTGCGGCGCCCCCGCACGATCCTGGCGCCCGACGCCGAACACAGTATGCCCGGAGCGGACTACTGGGTGCCGGTGCGGGCCGCCATCGAGGAACTGCTGGAAATCAGCCCCGAGGGCTTCGCATACCTCCGCAATCTGCCGCTCCCGGATTACGGAGCACCGTTCGGGGCCGACTGGATCGGCAATCGGTGGGAGTGGTTTCTCGCATTGTTCACCGGAGACGTCGAGGCACTCCGCAACGTGGAACTCACCGAGAAGGATCTTCTCGAACTCCGCCGGCTCATCCAGCGCGCGCCCCTGTACGCGACACTCGCCCTGATCAATTTTGCAGGCTCCTCGATCGACCGGCTGGCCCACGAGCACACGATCGACTGGCGCACCATGTTCTTCACCCCGGAGGAGGTCACACGCGGCGGCAATACCGTCCGTGTCTGGAAGTTCCGGACCATGCCGGAACGCACCACCTCGCAGGACGACCCGTGGTCGGTACCGTTCTTCCCCGGAGGCCAGCGGCTCGAGGCGCAGAGCGTTGAGTATCTGCGCGCCCGCACCCTCTGTTCCATCGTCTGGTCACAAGCAGGTTCGCGACCAGCCGAGGAATATCTGATCTCGGTCGTCGACAAGTACCTGCGCGGCACCGTCTCAGGCGAAAACACGGAGTTCGCGCTGGGCACGGCGAACGACATCGTGCACAGCATCGCCGAAATGCTCTCCGAATCAACGGATACGGCGCTTCCGGCCGCCGGACAGCCGGCCTTCGGCGACATCACTGATCGTGCCGGGAACGAAACCCGAGGCGAGGCCGGTGGGGCCGCAGACATGGTAAATCCCGGACCCGAAACCGATATGACCTTCAATCACCCCGGATTCCACGGGTTGTCGGACTATCACCTGCCCCCTTTCGAGGAGATCCTGGCAGATGTCCGAGTGATTGTACGCATGGCCGAAGACGCCATCGCCGAGCAGAACGAGCAACTCGATGCGATCACGACCGTCCCCGTCGACCAGGCGACGTTCGAGAACACCGTCGTTGCGTTGAAGTTGTCCGAGCAGCCCCCGCACCGGGTGGAGATGTTGTTGAGCACCTTGTCGGCGCTGGCCGGGAGCCCCGAACTCGACGAGGTCAATGCCGAGGTGCGACGGCTGATAACACTGCAGAACGCCGCTGTTTCGCACAACCGCGCCTTGTTCGACCGGATAGATGTCGTCCACGAACAACGCGCCGGCCTCGAATCAGAGGACTGTTACGTGCTGGAGAATCTGCATGCCGAACTCCTCCGAGAAGGTGTCTTGCTGTCCCCGGACGACAAGGCGGAAGTTCGCGGGCTCAAGGCAAAAATAGCCGATCTGACCAGCAAGTTCGGCGAGAACGTGCGCAATAACAGAATCGCGGCGGCCTTCGAAGTCACCGATCCGGAACTTTTGGACGGACTACCCCCCGAGCAATTATCGGCCCTGGCCGACGACAACGGCGTGTATCGGCTCGTCCCAACATTGCTCACTTCCCCCCCGGAATTGGCCTTTCTCCGAAACCGTGACGTTCGTGAAGGTTACTACACCCGGTCACGGCAGCGCGGGAACGACAACAACGCCGAGCTGGCACTCGAGGTCTTCAGGACGCGTGCGCTGCTCGCCAGGAAGCTGGGCTTCATGCACTACGCCAACTACGCGGCAGCCGGGCAGACCATCGGCAGCTCCGATGCCGCAATGAATATGTTGACCGAGGTGATGCCATACGCAACACGCGCCGCAACGGCGGATTCCGACAAGATGCAAACCATTATGGACCACGACGGCGATCTGGGCCCCGATGCAGGCCCGATCAAGCCCTGGGACTGGCATTACTACGCCAAGAAGATGCGGGATGACGACACCGGCGGTACCGATACCCCGGCAGATCAGCAGTTCGACCTCGAACAGACACTGCTCGAAATTCGGCGGCAGGCTCGGATTTTCGGCCTTACCGTCACCGAGCGGCACGACGTTACCGCCTGGCATCCGGACGTCCGGGCGTTCGAGGTATTCGACCGGAACGAATGCTCACTCGGCTTGGTGTTCGCCGACCTGTACGCCAGGGATGACAAGAGGTCCGGCGCCTGGAACATACTCCTCGCCGAGCAATCCCGTCTGCTGGGCACCAAACCAGTGGTATCGGTGGTCCTCAACTTCACCAAACCTGCACCCGGGCAAGCGGCGAAGCTGACCCGCGAGCAGAAACTGTCCGCATGGCACGAGGTCGGCCATGCCCTGCAGATGCTGCTGTCGGATGTCGGTCTGCCCGCCGGATGGGCAGCGGTACCGTGGGATTACATCGAGGTTCCGTCCGGAATCACCGAGCTGGGGGCACGCCAACTCCGAGAGCACCACGATCAAGGTGCATATATAACACGCGACCTCGCCGATGCCATACTGGACCAGGCGTGGCACCGGCTGACGCCCGAGGAGGTACCGGTGCCTGGGCCGAACGAGGACGCGGCCGCCGTAGTCGAACGATTCGAACGAGAAACACTGGCCGCGGCGGGAATCTCCCTCGACACGATAGGTATGTCCTTCCGAACTCTGAATTTCAGCCACATCATGGACGGCGCCTACGCGGGTCTGCAGTACAGCTACTGCTGGAGCCGAGTGCTGCGCGCCTGTCTCGCCGAAGTCATCACCAATTTCGACGGGACGCCCCTGGAACTGGGCGAGTGGCTGCGCACCAAGTATTTTGCCCTCCTCGGCCACCGAGATCCGATGGACATTTTCCGCGAGTTCGCCGGCGATGACCCGACACACGGCCCCATGCTCCGCCAACACGGACTGCTGCCCGACGACACCCCCACATCCGACGGCTCAGCCGACGCAGGGTCCGGCACCATCCGGCAAGGGGTTCGCGATGCCGATTCCGGTCCTGACACCGTCGAGATCAACCTCAACCCCGACGACGAAGGCTCCGAGAGCCCCGATGTCGTCGCTCACGAGCACAGCACCGGAACTACGATGGGTGTTGTCGACCTGGTGGGGCAGGACCTGCCGTTCCGTGGCGATATGGCCGAATAGCTCTTCGCACAACACAATCCCGGACAGCCGGTATCCGAGAGCGCGCATACGCGGTGCCCTCGCGCTGAGGCCGGACGCAACGGTCGGCTGGGAACTCCAACAACTGCTGAACGAGCTCGATACCCCATCCGGCAACCACTACCCCACCCTCGCCGAAATCGACCGTCACCTGCCGCCGGGAATGAGCGCAGCGGACTACTGCGACGACTTCCACTGGTGGGCCACACGGCACCGTGACGGGCCGAGTGGTGTGCCACCGCCAGGAACGGTGAACCGAGACCTCCTATCGCACAGGCATTTCGGCGCCCCGGCGAACCGCCCTGGAGTCTTTGTTCGGCGAAGTTACGGTTAGCGGCAGAGTCTGTTGCTGCATCTGGCCGGACCGCGACCGGCGGCAGACGCTCGAACTCCCTGAATTGCTCATTCCCGGGAGATTGACAATCATGAATCGCAACCAGACGATGGAGATTCGCCCTCGCGGCCTCGGCGGCGGGCGCGCTGATGGCCAACGGTCAGGTCGCTCTCGCGGATTCTCCGCTGAAAGTGGTGACGGTGACACCGATCACTACCGCACGTCGGCGCCTGTGCCCAGCAGCGCGACCTGCGCCCGACACCCGACCGCAGCGCGGGCAACTCGACGAGACCGCCGAGGCGGTGCGGCGTTACGTGCGCGACTCCATCGGTGTCGCGGATGTGCGACTACCCGCGGTCGCGCATGCGCTCGGTTGGTCGCCCAGGCAATTGCGAGTCGCGCTGCAGCAGGCGGGCACCACCTATCGCGATGTGCGCCGGGAGGCAGCCCTGCGTGTCGCTCGTGACCTGCTGGAAAGCGCTGGTGCGCAGTCGATGTCGATCACAGAGATCGCCGCACGCACCGGATTCGCATAGACCTGGTTCTCCGCGGCGTTCAAGGCCCGATACGGGGAAGACACCGCGGGAGTTTCGACGGCGCCGCCTGACAGCGCTGTGCAGCGGCCGGGAAATGCGGTCCCTGGACGACGGTGAGG
Organism: Nocardia mexicana NBRC 108244; assembly: GCF_001613165.1. Classification (GTDB taxonomy): domain Bacteria; phylum Actinomycetota; class Actinomycetes; order Mycobacteriales; family Mycobacteriaceae; genus Nocardia; species Nocardia mexicana. The sequence goes on along the minus strand of NZ_BDBV01000057.1, from coordinate 5,135 downwards.
GTAGGCGGGCCGCGATCCTGAGCGCGGGGAAGTCGGCCCGAACCGATGTTCCCGGACCGCCGATCGCAGAACCCGAATCTCGTCGCAGATAGGCGACAGCGGAAACCGGCCGATCACCGTTGTCCCACTGACCGAGGAACGAGCGGAGAAACTGGCCCGTGAGGTGGCCGGTGTCGACGTGCCCGAAACGATGGCGCGTGCCGACGAGGATTCGTTCCGCGATATGGGTCCGGGCCGCGTTCCCACGACCGAAGATCGTGACTGGAGGCAGACCCTCGACCATCTGCTCGAGCAGGAACGACTGCTGCAGACGATGGAGCCGCTCCCCGACGACTTGACGGTCCGCACAGTCGCCGAACAGGAGCAGCTGTACCTCAGCATGCAGAGGATCAAGCAGAGGCAGGCTCACCCGATGCTGCGTGCGATGAGAATACCGCTCTCGCAACAGATCTGGGTGCCTGGAGATACGATCTGGGAGGCGGGCCTGAGCCACGGCAACCTGCTCTACCGCAACCTCTGGGCCAAGAACGGCGGGGGTGTACGACTGGACAACTGGAATCTCGCCGGCGTCCGGCACAGATCCTCGGCGAACTCGCGACGTGCCACCCGACTACCCACCGAACGACGACACCCTCGTGGGCGACCGCTACCCCACCCCGGCCACGATCGCGACCCACATGCCCGAGGCGCTGGACCCGGCCTCGCATTTCGACAAGCTTCACTGGCCGGGCCGTATCGTGCTGTCTCGCAGCTAGATTCCGAAGACGATGGAATTGCTCAACCACCATCCCGGCACCCTTTGGCCATGGGTCGCCGAGGTAGCTCCCCTGCCACACAGCCGAACCGGAGACTGAATCCCCAGCCTGGGTACGGTGTTGCCATGCCAGACAGTAGGCCATCGCGTGCGGGCCGCCCGCGCGATCCCGGGCTGGACGCCGCCCTGCTGACGGCGACGGCGCGGCTGATCGCCGAGCGGGGCTACAGCGCGGTCACTCTGCAGGCGGTCGCGGACGAGGCCTCGACCAGCCGTCCCGCGCTGTACCGCCGATTCTCCGACCGCGCCGAACTCGTGCTGTCGGTGCTCATCGAGCGGTTCGGCCTGCAGCCCGGCGCGGCGGACCTGGACGGCATCGAGGCCGAGATGCTGGCCATCCAGCGGCATCAGGTGGCGTTGTTCAACGACCCGGTGCTGCGCAACGCGATGCCGGGCCTGCTGGAGGAGCTGTCGCGGAGCCGGGATTTCGCTCGCCGTTTCCACGAGCGATTCCTCGAGCCGCGTCGGGTCTCGACGGCATCGATTCTGGATCGCGCGGTCGCACGCGGTGAGATCGCCGCGGGCACGGATCCGGAATGGATCTGCGACCTGATCACCGGGCCCATGCTGATGCGGGCACTGATACCGACGCTGGGGCCGATCGATGAATCCCTCGTGCAGTTGACCGTTCGCGCGGCGCTCGACGCGGTCGGCTATCGGCACAGCTAGGGCCGAGCCTGTGGTTGACGTCACATTTCATGCGGGCTAGCATTCATTACGTTCCAGTATGTAACGAAATCGGAGTGGCGATGCGGTCTGACGTGGAGTTCACCAGTGGCGGCGTGACCTTACGCGGATGGCTGTATCGCCCCGCGGAAGCCGGGGCACCGCTCGTGGTGATGACGCACGGCTTCGCCGGGGTCAAGGAGTGGGTGGCGCCGTTCGCCGAGGTGTTCACCGACGCCGGCCTGGCCTGCCTGGTCTACGACCATCCCGGCTTCGGGACCTCCGACGGCGAGCCCCGCTACGAGGTCGACCCGGCGGCTCAGATCGAGGGCTACCGGGATGCGATCACCTTCGCCCAGACCCTCGACGGTATCGACCGGAGCCGAATCGCGGTGTGGGGCACCAGTTTCGCCGGTGGGCACGTGCTGGTCGTCGCGGCGACCGATCGCCGGGTGCGCGCCGTGGTGTCCCAGGTTCCGCTGACGCACGGGTGGGCTACGTTCAGTCGGCTGGTGTCGCCCATCATGATTCCCGCGGTGCGGGACGCCATCGCGGCCGACCGTCTCGCTCGTGCAGTGGGGAAGCCGCACGAGACGATCAAGGCGGCGTCCGACGATCCCGCCGACATGGTCGCGATGCCCGGCATAGAGGTCTACGAGTGGCTGATGGCCAACGGGCCGCAGGTTCCGACCTGGCGGAACGAGGTCACCCTCTCCAGTATCGACAAGTTCCAGGCCTACGCGCCGGAGGCATTCCTCTCACGGGTGTCGCCGACACCGCTGCTGATGGTGGTCGCCGACCACGACACGCTGACCCCGACCGACCTCGCCCTCACCGGATATGCCGAAGCACTGGAACCGAAACAGCTCGAGCTCGTGCCCGGTGGCCATTTCTCGGTCTATGGCGAGCAGTTCGACCGAGCGTCGGGCGCGGCTCGCGACTTCCTGCTCACCCACCTGAAAGGTGCTGCGGCGGTGGGTAGTTCATGACCGTCATGGCGCTCGAGGTCGGGCGCGCGGAATTCGCGGCGAGCCGAATCGGCGCGGAGTCCGGATCGTGGGACATCCGGCGGGTGCCGGTACCCGTCGACGATGCCTGGACCACGTGCCGCGACCTCCTGCTCGATGTCGCCGGAGACGAGGAGGTCACCGCGGTCGTCATTGCCTGCCCGGGCCCGGTGCACCGGCCGAGCGGGATAATCGCGCCGGACGGAATACCACAGTGGCGCAACGGTTTCGGAATAGCCGAGGCGGTGCGGAGGCTGTTTCCCGTCGCCATCGTCCGGGTGGCGACCGATGGACTGTGCCTGACGCTGGCCGAACGTGGCGGCGGTAGCGGATGGGGGGACGCGATACTGGCCGGCGCCGGAACCCTCGCCCTGCTCATCGATGAGCGGAGGGACGACCGGTCCGCGCCCGACCGCAGGGGCGGCCCCGGCGCCAGGTACCTGCGCGAACCCGCCCGCCATTGGCCGACCGGTCGAGCGGTGTGCCGCCGTCAGGCGCGGTGAAGCGAGGCCATCACAACGCCGCCCCGCGCTGGCGCATCCACCGTGCGCCCGAAGGAGATTTACGTCCCTCATGGCCGCGCCGTGGGCGAAGAGACATCGCGACGCTGCTGCCCGGAATCCCCGGGGGCCGCGTGGTCGGCCGTTCCCAAGGGGGGCACCTGTTCGACGGGTTCCGGGGTCTGCGCTTCGGTCTCCCCGGCGTCAGACGTGTTCCCTTTGGGCTCATCACTTTTCGGCGCAACGGTCTTGCGTTCGACGGTCTCCGGAGCGACCACCCTGGGACCGCCGGTATCCGGCGCGATCACCTTGGGGACGCCGGTATCCGGCGCGATCACCTTGGGACCGGAGGGTTCCGCCGCACCCCGTTTGTGCTCGGCGGATTCCGGTGCGAACACCTTGGGCTCGGCAGTCTCCTCAGCCGCGGGCCGGGTGCCTTTCGACCAGGGAGTCGCCCCGGTTTTGTGCTTTGCGGCCGGAGCGGTCGCCCGGCGCGTGGGGCCGCGCCGCTCCTGTTTCGGGCCGCTCGTTCGTCCGGTGCGCTGCCACGGAGTGGACGGCTGCGATTGCCCGCGCGAAGGCTGTGCGGTCCCCTGCCCCCGGGGAGCGTTCTGCCCCCGGGGAGCGTCTTGCTGCTGTCCGGGGGACTGGGAGTTTGCTTCGGACAACGGACCCGAGCCCTGAGGAGCCGATGTCACCGGCATATTCGAAGCCGGATTACCTTGTTGTGCAAGGCTTTCCGAACCTATCGACGAACCGACCGGCGCCTGCTGCCCATTGGACCCGCCGCGTTCCGCTGCGCTTTCGCCCTCCGGAGAGGTAACGCTGGCTGCCGTCATCGGTGCAGGCGATGCCGCCGCACGGTCGGCGACGGGATCGCCCGTGCCGGGTCGGCCCCCGGATTGCGCTGCGGCCGGGTGGTTCTCCGAGGGAGCGTTCGGACGATCCGACTTCCCCGGCGCGTCCGATGTCGGTGCCGTCGCCATCGAACGGTCGGCCACGGGTCGGTCCGGGGATGCGCCTCCGTCGCCCAGACCGCCGGGCGACACCCGAGGTGCCGGGGCCTTGGCCGGTACCTCACCCGGTGTTGTGGCTCCACCCCGAGATCGACCGTCGTCCCCGGGCGTGCTCGAATGTGGTGGAGGCTGTCCGCCCGGGTCCGTGGCGCTTGGTTCTCCGTCGCCGCCGGGTCGGCTGAATTCCAGTGCCGCAACATTTTCCGCGAACCGCGTCGAGTGGTCGAGCATGTCGTCGGCGTACTTGTCGAGCAGGTCGGCGTAGCGCAGCACTGCGTCGGGATCGATGTGAAGCTGCTGCTGCGATGAAGGCGGCGCCCTGAGTTCGTCGGCCGGGTTATGGTAGGCGGCCCCGTTCATCATGCGCTCGACGGCATCCTCGAGCGGCTCGATAGCCTTATCGATCACCTCGGTGGCGATATACCCGAGCAGCATGTCCTGCATGGCGTCGAGGAGCCTGTTCGCAGCCGCGCGAACCGCCAACGTGAGCGCCGCCGACGCTCCGCCCGTCGCCATCGTGGCGGCCATCATCGAGGCGTAACTGGCAGCCAGCGCGGCGAGCGAGGCCAGCACGGCGACCTTCACCGCGTTGATCACCTCCGCCGCGATGTCCAGCACCCGCGCCACCGTCCGGCACGCTTGATCGAGTTGCGCCATATTGCCGGTGCTCATGCGCGCCCACGCCGCGACCAATTGCTCGTAGGAGTTGCCCGAATAGACCGAGCCCATATCCTGTACCGCTCCGGTCGCCGATTCGTGGGTGCTCGCGACATTCTCGGCGTAGGCCCGCACCTGCCGGGCGAGTTCGCGCACCTGATCCTCGTCGATGTCCGGATACGGGACACCTATGAAATTCAGGAACGCCGCCACTTCGTGCGGTATCTCGACACCCACGCCCGCAGTCCTAGAACCGGATCGATGGTCGTGTCGGGCCGATCACCGTGATCAGGGAACACGCGATACCGTGGCCGCGGCCTTCATGGGCCAATTCGCCGTAGGTATCACCGCCGCAGCCATCCGTCAGGCCTTTCCTGGGTCCGGTCCGAATCACAGCCTCCTACCAAGCGCCCGGGTCACTGGTCGTGGCAGCGTCTGTGCCGGAGCCGGAGCCGGGAGCACTGGTCGTCGCGGC
>NZ_BDBV01000056.1 GCF_001613165.1 Nocardia mexicana NBRC 108244 | reverse complement strand
CCAGGGAAGAGAGGCCGAACCCGATCGAACCGATCATCAACAGCCGCTTGCGCCCGAGCCGATCGGCCAGGTTCCCCATCACCACGAGCAGCCCAGCCAGCGCGAACGCATAGATGTCACCGATCCACAGGATCTGCGTCGACGACGGTTCGAGGTCAGCGGTCAGCGCGGGAATCGCCAGCGCAAGCACTGTGCCGTCAATCGCGAGCAGCAGCACCGCGAGCGTGAGCATCCCGAGCCCTGCCCACCGGCGCGACGAGCTGGGACCAGTGACATGAGAGGTCGCCATATCTCCACCCTACAGACCAAATGGTCGGCTAGGCAATCTCAATGGTTTCTTAACGAAGCAACTGCCGCACTGCGTGGGTGGAGTGGTCGATTACGCTGCAAGGAAGGATCACGAAAGACCTTGCGCCGCAGCATCGACCGTCGGCGACGACCACGGACCGTGCTGCGGCTCCCCGTCACGAAGTCGGGCCAGCCGCCCGACAACGGTCTCGAAACAACCGAGAGCGAGTCGACGCGAGAATCACTGCCGCCCAGACGAATACGGTGTGCCGCTGCGGGCTGGACAGGGCGACGTGGTCCGAGTGGCGATTCCGGCGGATCGACTCACAGCGCGTCGACGCGTACGCGGACCGCGGAGAATATGGTCGCGCAGGCCTCGACGAGCTCGGCCGGGCTCTGCTGCCTGCCGCCCATCAACCAGTCGACGAGCAGATGGTTGACCCCACCGGCCAGCACGACCGCCATCGACCGCAAGTGCGGCGTCACCGCCCTACCCCGCGACGCCGCCCACGTCGCCAGGATGATCTCCGTGAAATCGCCGAGCACCGCATGCCGACGCTGCTCCATCGCCTCGGACACACCGACGACCTCGATCAAATCCACCCGCGCTCGCCGGGGGCTGTCGGTGAGATAGCCGATGAATGCGGCCAGTCCCGCACGCGTGACGGCGTCGAGATCGGGCGCCGCCTCCTGCACCGCCGCCACCGTCACCGCGCGCATCTCCTCGGCGATTCCGGAGTACAGCGCGGCGAGGCAGTCCTCGCGATCGGCGAAGGATTCGTAGAAGTATCGCTCGGTCAGGCCCGCCTCCTGGCAGATCTGCTTCACCGGGCTGTTCGCATACCCCTTGGTACCGAACAACTCCAACGCCGCCGCCAATATGGCGGCCCGCCGCTGCTCGGTGCGCTCGGCGGGAGTGAGTCCGGCATACCTCCGGCCCGTCGGCGCCGTGCTGGAGTCCCGGTTCATCGGCCCTTTCCTTAGTCGCTACATCGTGTGATACTAGACGGCACATTTGACATGATCTCATGTCACGAGTGACGAAAGAATGCCCGACCTGCAATGACAGCACGTATCCGCGCGGCACGGTGGCGGCGATCGGCGACGCCTGCGGCATCGGCCGCACGATCCAGGAAACCCGCCCGACTTCCCGAAAGGGCTGTCCATGACCACCAGCGAAGCACTGGCCACGACACAGCCGATCTCAGCGGTCGACGGCCTCTACCTCATCGGCCCACGCCGGTACCGGCCCGAGGTCATACCGCGAAAGATATTGTGGGAGCAGCGATATCGCGCTGTACTCGAGGTCCGCGACGGCCAGCCTCCGGGCGAGGTCGCCGCCCGGCACGGGGTGACGCGGCAAACGGTGGCCAAGTGGGTCAAGCGGTACGACAGCGCCGGGCTGGACGGCTTGCGTGATCGGTCCCGGCGACCGCATCGCAGCCCGACCCGGATCGCCCCCGATGTCGAAGCCACGATTTGCGAGCTCCGCCGGCATCGCCGATGGAGTGCTCGGCGCATCCGCCACGAGCTCGACCACCGCGGTGTCGCACCGGTGCCGTCGCAGATCACCGTGCACCGGATCCTGGTCCGCAACGGGTTGATCCGCCACCGTCGCGACGACTTCGAGAACTCCCTCCGCCGATGAGCCCGCCGGCCCTGCCCGCCGGGCCCGTTCTGCGCGGCCGGCCGAGAAGTCGCGGTTCACGCGTGCCGGTAGGCGCGGGTAACGGTGTGGCGCAGCGTATCTCGCAGCCAGGTCGGCGCATCGCCACCACCGGGTCCGGTCTGGAGCCCTTCGGCGACCATGGCGTGCACGTCGTCGATCGGAATCCCGAGCCCCGCACATCGCGCCGCGGCATCCTCGAGCCATCTCAGGGTCACCCCGCCCGCCTCCTCGGCGGCGCCGACCAGAGTGAGCGCGAGGCGGAATCCCGCCGCCATCGCCGAATCGGATGCCGCCGCGGCCTCACCGCTACTCGACCGGCACAGATCCGGATCCGTGCACACGTGTACCACCTCCCGCTGCAGGCCAGCCCTGCTACCACGGTAAGCGTTACTGGTCAGTCGCCCATTCCGGCACCAGGGTTTTGTGCCGCATCACATCCCACTGTGCAGCTACTTCCATCCGGTCCCAGTCACTGTCGAGATTCCTAAACACCCACACCCCGCATTGTTACGTTAAATCCTCCCGTGGCCGGATGACACGGGCGCTGGAAAGGAGTCCCGATCATGACCGAGACCACCCGCACGGCCGAGCGACCGGTGCTGGCATCGGGAAGACCGGTCACCTCACCGCTGAGCGACGTCCGCAGCCTGTCCCGGAAGATGGTGGGGCACTTCGTCGATACCGTCGTGGCATGCCGGACCATGCCCACCGATGCCGTGTCCGGCGACTTCACCTCCGCCACCCGCCTCTGCCTGGAACTGGCGGTCGCGATGTACGAAGGCACCGACGTCCCCGAGAAGATCCGGCGCCTCGAAGACGCCGCCGCGGGATGGGCACGCGAAGGCATCCCGCTGGGCACCATCCACCGCGCCGTGCACGAGGGTTTCCGGCTCGGCACCGACCTCGTCTACGCCCACGCCACCCCCGCCGACCTGGACGGCGTCAAGCACACCGCCCGCCGTGTACTCGACGTCCTGGAAACCATCACCGTCGCCATCTCCGACGCCTACGTCAAAGAACAACGCGCCGCCGTCGCCGAACACCACCACGCCGTCCACACCCTCACCACCGCCCTGCTCTCCGGGCACCCCACCTCCACCATGGCCCGCGAATGCGGCATCGACATCGCCGACGCGTATCACGTACTGGCCCTGTCCATCCCTGCACACCCCGACGAACACAACCCCGCCCTGGACCGCGACATCGTCGCACGCCGCAAGCTCCGGCGCGTCCAGACCGCTCTGGCAACCCGCTGCGGGAACGGCGTGCTGTCGCTGCTGAGCGTCGACGGCGGCACAGTCCTCATCCCCACCACCACGATCGCCGACACCGACCTCGACGCCCTCGTCGACACCCTGTCGGCCGCCGCGCTGGTCCCCCTCACGGCCACCGTCGTCGACGCCGACCCCGAACAGGTCCCGCAAGCCGCCACCGAAGCCCACCAGCTGCTCGACACCGTGCAACACCTCCACACCCGCCCCGGCCTGCACCGCATGCACAACCTGGCCGCCGAATACCAAATCACCCGCCCCGGACCCGGCCGCGACGCCCTCGGCGCCCTGCTCGCCCCGCTCGGCAACCACCCCGAACTACTCCAAACGCTGCGCACCCACCTCGCCAACGACCTCAACCGGCAACGAACCGCCCGCGACCTCCACCTCCACACCAACACCGTCGACTACCGGCTCAAACGCATCAAACAACTCACCGGCTGCGACCCCACCAACCCCGTCGGCCAGTGGTATCTGCAATCCGCACTCGTCGCCCACACCTACACCAACCCGACCCACCGCCCCGCAAACACGCCACCCCCCACCCGGCGAACGGAGCCGATCCGTCCTCGATGACGACCGAACCAAGTTCGGCGAGAACGGTTTTCGCATGGCTCCGAATGGAGCGTCGGCGCCGGTCCTCAGTTCGACATTCCGAGAGGCAACCGTGGAGCTGGACGAGTTCATCACCACCAGCGAGTCCGTGATCGAGCGGCTCGTCGACTCACTCGGTGACGATCCGCTCCTGCGCCGCTACGCGGATTCGATCCTGGGCAACTCCGGAGCGGGCGAGTGGCAGATCGCGTTGGAGGATCTGGTCGCACTGCTGCGGCAGCACCGGATCCCGGTCACCGCCGCCGACGTGAACGACCTCGACGTCGTGTTCGGATACCTGTCGCGGTCGGCGAGTGCTGAGGTCAGCTCCCGGGCCAGGGCCTCGTTGGACAACGACGTGTCGAAGCTCGTCGTCACCTGATTGCCGAGGCGCCGGACCGCGGTATCTCGTCGCCGGTCGGCCCGCAGCTGCCAGCACCCGCCCGCGACTGTCGGCTGTAACCGGTTCTACGTTGGGCCGCAACGAATTTGCCGTGCACCGATCTCCGTCCGCGAGCAGCGAGATCGTTGTAGTGTGAGGTCTCGACCCGGCTGCGCGGTCCATTGGAAATGGGGGGAGGCTCATAGTGCCTGCGAAGATGCCCGAGCCGGAAGGTCAGTCGAGCAGTCGGGCACCGGATCGAGATCCACAGCCACCACCGCCCGTCGCGCCGAAGGTACCGTCGGATCAAGCACCACCGACGGCATCGGCGGACCCTCCGGAGATATCGAACTCGGGCGCACGAGAACGATCCACGAAGTCTGCTGCGGGCGACGTGTGGAATCGACGCAACGTGCTCATCGCCGGCACCGCGCTCGCTGCCACCATCGGCGGCACCTATTGGGCGATGCGGTCGGCTCTCGTGGCCGACAAGGCCGAGCAGCGAGAGCAGGACCGCCAAGACTGGGAACTTCCCGCGATGCAGGGATCGGCTGTCGCATTCAAGGTGTTGGGCGAGAAGGGGTTCGGCGGTGATTTGATGGCGCTCCCGAGCGACATCGAAATGCCGGACTGGTTCGGCCAGCTCCATGAATCCAAGAAACGACAGAACTGGGTCCTGGACAACGGCGGCGCCTGGGTCGATGGCATCGTATTCCGGCTGATGATCACAAACCTGCGGCGATCGATCGTCATCGAGTCGGCATCCGTCCGGTTCCTCCGCCGGAGCAGCCCACTGAACGGAACCGTCATCATGGGGACCGTCCAAGGCGGTTCCGGTGGCGAGATGAGCGAGATTCCCAGGGCAGGAGCCAATCTCGACAGTCAACGACCGGCACTGCGAGCGCTCGATACTGCCACCGGAACATTGGGTGACCCTTTCCCGACGAATCAGATCACGCTCAGCCCACAGGCCGTCCAAGCCATCGACGTGCGAATTGAATCGAAGCAACCCTGCACCGAATTCGAAATCCTACTGGAACTATTCGTCGACGGGCAGGAGCAGATCGATGTTCCCATACGCCCGAGTTCCCGGCCGTTCCGCATCACCGGGCGGTCGACCTCCTACGGAGCGGGGCTGCATGAAACCGGCCCGGACGACAAGGTATCGGCGGGTATGGCCCGCTTGGAACCGATAGATCCAACCAAGATTGTGAGCGGTCATGGGTAAGCCCGGAATGCGTGGGCTCGCACGAATCCTGGTGCCAACGCTCGCGGTGGGAGTCGTCGTCGGCGTCGTCATGGCCGTCCTGGTTGCCAACGGCGGCAACGAGCCGGGTGCAGGCGCACACGAAGGGTCGACCACGGGCGAGCCCGGCGACAGGTCGGCTGACGAGTCCCGCAGCGTGCAGTTCAGCGCGGCGTACATCGGTCCGCGGCTCGCCGTCGTCGATTCGGCGAACGACAGTACCGTCGACCAGAATGCGCGCTGCGCCGAAGTTTCCAACTCGCCCGCTCTAGCCGAAACAGTTGTCGCACGAAGCAACGAGTACTCCGTAGGATTCGAGATACGAGCTATCCGCCACGCCGTCGTGGACGTCAAAATCATCCTGTTCGACACCATCTCGAGCGAGAGCGTGGCCGGTGCCCGGAATATCGAGTGCAAGCCGGATTCCTTGCCTGGCTCGGCACCGCAGCGGCAGCCGCAACGCTGGAGAGCCACATTGTCCGATACCCCATCCGAGGGAATGGATTCCCCAGACGCGCTCCCGGATCCCCTCCCCGATGGTGTCGTACCAGGAGGGTTCAGCATCGTGCTCGCCCCTGGGGAGGTACAGCCGGTCGAGCTGCGTGCAAAACACCCCGGAACCAATGTGGTTCGTTGGAAGATCCGCCTGCTCGTCACCATCGACGGTGCGGATCAGGTGATCGAGCTGGATAACCGAGGAATACCCTTCGCCACCGTTGGGGAGGGCGTCGGCATCCGCTGAGCCGGACCGCGAATGAGCCATCGGCCACCCGGCCCCACATCGTCGAACCGGCCCAAAGCCACCGCCTTCACCAACTCGACCAGTGTGCTGCGGGCGGCGTCCACACCGGCCCGAACCGAAGGTGAGGTGCATTCGCGTACAATCATATCGCGGCGGAGCGAGGGCGAACGCTTGCGGCGCAACGGCATTCGCACACCAGACAAGTCACGCGAACTTCCTGCATCTCCCCCGGCCCGCACATTGCGGCAGCACTCGCGATGGAGGGCATCGCCGCCAGGTCGTATCGCGCCGGGAGCGCGCGGGTGACGGTCGTCAATAGCGCCGCGGCCGAAGCCATAGTGCACGCCTGCACCGCGCGTTTGCGAGGGGAGGCATGATGACGCGCACCATCACCGGAGCGGGCAAGATCAAGCGCGGTCGAACTCGCCGCCCTGCACATCGGCGGTGAAGGCATCCCACTCCGCAGGCGTGAAGATCAGCGCCGGGCCGGACTGGTTCTTGGAGTCCCGCACACCCACCATGCCCCCGTCCAGGTGCGCAACCTCCACGCAATCCTTCTGCGAGCCGCTGCGACTGGACTTGAACCACTTGGCCCCAGAAAGGTCGGTGCTCACGTGCTCACACTCCTTGCTACCGCCAACGTTTCGCGTGGCTAGGCCCGGTCGAACTCGCCATCCTGCACGCCAGCGGTGAAGGCATCCCACTCCGCAGGGCTGAAGATCAGCGCCGGGCCGGACTGGTTCTTGGAGTCCCGCACACCGACGTGGCCACCGTTCAGGTGGGCGACCTCGACGCACTCCCTTGTCGAGCTGCTGCGGCTGGACTTGAACCACTTTGCCCCGGATAGGTCGACGCTCACGCGGGATACTCCTCTGCTACATCCAGGATCAGTTGCCTGGTCTGATCCTTGCTCAACGCTACACGTGTGATGTCGCGGAGCGCATTTCGATATCGCTGCACATCAGCCTCTTGCTCCAGGAAGAGGTCGCCTGCGTACTCCTCGACATAGACAACAGGCGGTTCGGTGAGCTTGGACTGCGGAAGCGGCGGAAACTCCAACAGGATGAACGAACCCGACAGCAACCCGAGCGGGCTCGGCTCATCGAACCCCACTATGCGCAACGAAATGTTGGGCAACTCCAGCATGTTCAAGAGATGCTGCAACTGGTCAGCCATGACTACTGGCCCACCGATCTGATTGCGAATGACAGCCTCCGACATGATGACATCCACGTCCAGACGCTTGTCTTCGAGCAGCAGGGCCTGCCTTCGGGTTGCCCATTCAATGCGCTTCTCGATTTGCTCTGGTGGCGCACTTGGGGACTCGGCCCATGCCAGGGCCCGCCGATAAGCGGGTGTCTGAAGGAGCCCCAGCAGGCTTGTAACATTCCAAGCGGTTATACGGTTCGCTGCATCTTCCAGGCCCAAGTAATGATCGAAGTCGTAGTGAATCTCGTCTGCATAGCCGCGCCGCCAGCCACCCTTGTTTTTCTGCGCCTTCCGCACCTCATCGACCAACCCGATCATCATCCGACGTTCCGCATCGGTGGCTCCGAAAAGGTCGCACAACGCATTCATCTGCAGGCGCGTCACACGGGTCGACATCCCGTCTTCGGTGCGACTGATGGACTGGGGAGAGGTCTCCGCAGCTCGGCCCGCCTCGGCCAGCGTAAGACCGTTTGCTGTGCGCATTCGTCGCAGTTCGCGGCCCAAGGCTCGGCGCGCCAGGGTACTTCCGATCTCGCTCATTTCGTAAGCCTCGCTATCCAATAGTCCAGCAACTGAACGGATTCAAGCGGCGGTGTCCATATGACGGCATCCGTACAGAAGTATGGAGCGAACCAATCGAATTTGTCCGACTGGATGTTTCCAGCGCACCCCCGCTCGGAGTACTACTGGTCCTACCCCGGTAGCCGGGACGTACCACCCGCTCCGATCCGCCCCTTCGCGGCCAGGCCCCGGCTACCGGGCACACCATCCAACCTCCCCGAACCTGGAGCGCCCATGTACGGCCTTCCGATCACCGATCACCGCGAATTGCCTGTGATGACAACCGATTACGCGCACGTGATCATGCGCAGCCATATCGACTGCCCGACGCTGGCCTGCCCGGTCAAGCGGCAAGCGAAACGATGTCTGGTGGATGCCGGGCAGCTCGCCCCGGACTCGCACCGCGACCGCACGGCGATGGGGTACTGACATGCCGACCCCCGATCCCGTCCTGCACCGGTATCCCGCACACGCGATGTCACCGGCTCAGATGCATCACGAGATCAACGGCGGCCTGCACAGCGAGTGCACGTTGAACGCGTGTGAAATGTTGCGCGGCTGCTGGACTCTGCTGATCGACATGGGGCATCTCCACCCGACCGATCTACCCGAGGACTGCCCCGTCTGCGGCCCGCAGTACGCCGCGCCGGGGACGGCCCACTCCTGATACTCCAGCCGCAGTCGAGTCGCCAGCCCGTCATCCCGACATGTTTTCCAACCCGTCATCCCGGCATGTTCTTGGCCGGGATCCACACGTCGCTAATGGATTCCGGCCAAGAGCGTGCCGGAATGACGGGAAGTATCAAGGCCACCCGGCGCGTAACCGAGGCCAGACTTCGAATCGCAACTCACAGAAGGACTCTCCGGAGGAAATGGTGAACAGACTCGCGCATGTCTACACCCGGCTCGCGGGACACCGCTGCCACTTCCAGCTGCCCGACGACTACGACGCGTTCCGGGCCTGGATCGCCGAGCATCACGAAACAGCTATGGACGCACATGAATTCGACAGGCAGCACGACATCGTCAAGTGGTACCTCTCCCACATGTCGTTCGCCAATCAGCGAGACATGTTCCAGATCATCGTCTGGGCCGACCACACGGAATCACCCGTCACTGTCGAACATCACCGGTATCCCACCGGCCGTGAAGACAGCACACGGTGAACACCGGACTCGGTACGCTCGGACTGCCGAGCAAAGACCTGCTGCTGGCCGCGCTGCGGGGCATGCCGCACAGCCGTCACCCGATGCTGGAGGCCGCGAGCGAACTTGCGATCCTGCACCGGCACCGGCTACGCACTCCACCGGCAACGACTGGCGAGGTCGATCGGCAGCGAAGCCAATTGGTGCTGTCCATCGACCGATACGTGCTGTTCGTGACGCCGGTGCCGCACGACGACGCACCCCTGCACGCCGAAAGTATCGGCACCCTCGTGGACCACCTGGCCTGGCACTGCGTCGACGCCCACATCACCCACGCCGACGACACCGGCGCCCACGACGAGGCCGTGCTCCTGCTGAACACTCTCGCCGACGACTACGACACCTTGGCCGACAAGGTAACTCGCGGAATCCGCCGACTTCCGATCACCGTCCGACCCGACTCACACACCCGATACGGCTCCTGATCACCTGTGAGAAGGCGTAACCGGGGCAGGCGCTGATATCTTGCGGGCCATGTCTGCGCCCGATGACTCCGAACACGCCCGAGACGCCGGTCCGCCACGCCGTACCGCCGGGCGCATCACCGGCGGCATCGTCCTGGTCCTTGTTGCGATAGTCCTGTTGGTCGGCGGGATCCACGCGATCGTCGATCCCAGCGCTGTCGTTGCCGGTTCCTCGCGTTCCGCACGCAGCCCGGACACCGACGGCGAGGCACAGTTCAGCGGCCTGCTGCTGTGCTCGTTCGGGATCACGGTGCTGTGCTTCGCAATTGCGCTGTTCCAACGGAAGACACCCACGGCGGGCACCCCGACCGGCAACGAGGTGGGGTGATCCTCAGCGACGGCCGTGCGCTCGACCACTTACCAGTGCCGTCCGAGGCGTCGAGGTAAATCGCGACAAGGACCGAACCGATCCTGGTGTGAGATCCGCGCCGTCACGACGACCCCGAAACGAGAAACCTCCGACCCGAGGATCGGAGGTTATCTGTAACCGTGAGTTACATACACTGTGTCCGGAGTGGGACCCCGACACGGTACGCCTTCCTCCAGCAGGGCTGGAGGTGTTCATGCGGAACACGGTAGCCCTCGGCGTGGAGACGGTCAAACGGACAGCACGCGGGTCAAGCGGGTCGTTGGGCCTGCCTGTTGTGCGAGCGCCGCAATTGCACGACATTGGTTACCCCGGCCCAGGTCTTACGCGCTGTGATCAGTGCAGCGGTAGCGAAGAACAGCAGCACGACGAACTCGAAGCTTCCCCCATCGCAGCCCCTGCGACCGACGGCCCGTCGCTGCCGGTATCAGTCGGTGGCGCGTACCTCGTTCCGCGCCTGCGCGTTCAACGCCTTAGCCTGCTCCCCGCACAGTCGCGGGGGCAGACTGCGTGCCAGATCGGCCTCGGTGACGATCCCGATCAGCCGGTTGTCCTCGAGCACCGGCAGGCGGTGGATACGGTGCCGACGCATGACATCGAGCACATGGGCGACGGGGCTGTCCGCATCGGCGGTGACCAGCGGATCCGTCGCGACCGACCCGACCGCGGTCTGCTGCGGATTCAGACCCGCCGCAACACATTTCACGGCCAGGTCCCGGTCGGTGACGATTCCGATCGGCACCCCGAAACTGTCTTGCACGGGTAGCGCACCCACACCGAAATCGCGCATCCGCCGCGCCGCCTCGGCGACCGAAACGCCCTCAGCGACGGTGCGCACCCCGTGGTGCATGAGGTCGCGCGCGGTGTCGGCGACGATCTCGTTGTGCACCTCGACCACGCCGTCCACCACATCGGTGAGCGCGGTGACGATACCGATCGTGCCCCGCTGCTCGACCACTCCGCGCAGCGTGACCACCCCGTTGCGAACCTCGACGGTCGCCTCGGCGGGCGCGAGCCACACCGCCTTCTCCAGCACCTCGGTGCGGATCTCGTCGGCCAGTTCCGCATCCGAACGCAGATATACCGACAGCAGGTCCTTGCGGCTGACGATGCCGACCAGCACACCCCGATCGTCGACGACCGCGGCCCGTTTCACGCCGCCACGGGCCAGCACTGCCGCGGCGGCGGTCACCCGGGCATCGACATCGACGGTCACCGCCGGCGTGCTCATCAGATCCGCCGCGGTACGTGCGTCGCGCTTGCGCGCGAATTCCCTGCGCCGCAGCACGGACCAGGCGATCGCACGCCTTCCCCCGCCGAGGTAAGCCTGCCGATCCAGCAGGTCCGCCTCGCTGATCATGCCCACGACGTATCTCTTGCGATCCAGCACCGGAACCCCGCTCACATCGTGCTCGGCAAGCGTACGTATCACGTGTTTGAACGGGGTGTCCACCCGCACGCTCACCACGTCGCGGGTCATGACATCGGCGACCGTCTTGTGCAACATCATTCGTTCCTCCTGCGCATCACATCGAGCCTCGCCCATCCGGGTTGTGCTGCCCAGAGAAGAAGGTCGGCGGGGTGCCGGGTCGTGTGTCCCAGATCGGCGGGCCGGATCACGCAGAGCGGGCCACGCGAAGGATCCGCCCGCCGGCGAGCGGTGCGGATCACGGAAGAGGCAGGTCCCATCGACCGCGATACCGAGTGCGAAGGGCCCTGGCGCGATACCGATCGCCGGGCGAATCCTGAACCATAGGAACAGTTTTCGCACAACCGGGGGAACACGATGGAGTTCACCGAGAATGCTCGCCCACTGCTGACCACCGCTCGAATCAGCGGACCTACCAGCTCCCACATCGCCGATCTCTCGGTCGACGGCGCGACACCGATGCCGATGGTGTGCCTGTTGACCGCGACGGGCACGGTGGTGATACCGACCGCCGAGGACGATCCCGCGATCGACGACGGCACCGACCACGTCGTCCGGATCGCCGTTCACCCGACGCGCCCCGGCAACCGCGACGATCTCCCGCCTTTGCCACAGGACTGCTGGCTGTGGCAGCCGGGGTTCGACACCTCCGTGATCCGGTCGAGCGACGGCGACGGCGAACTGACCCACTTGATCGTCACCTCGATCCTGCCGCGCTCGGTGTCCGATAGCGCCCCGCGGCCGCGACGTGGGTATCCCCGCGGCCGACCCAGCCACGTGGCGACGACGATGATCGCTCTGTTCACCGGCTTCGTGGTCGGCTGGATGATCCTCCGGGCGATCACCTCGAGAGGGCGGCGCGGGCGGGACTTCGGTACGCCCCGCGAAGGCACTCGTGCCCTCCCCTCGCACAGAGCCGCCCTGTCTACTGGCAGCCATGTCGAATCGAAAGATCTACGAGAACCATTGCACCCTGACCCGCGGTGAGTTGGCAGCCGAGTTGCATCGGCTCGCGAGCCGCCTCGAAACCGGCCGCGATCTCGACTACGGCATCGACGAGACCGCGGTCGAGATCGCCGTGCCGCACCAGATCCACCGTGAACTGGAGATCAAGTCGACCAGCGACGGTGGAATGAAGTTCGAGATCGAGTTCCGGTGGATGCCCGAAGAACGCGTTCCCGCCGTCGTTCGGCGGTAGTCCGCCTACGGCTTCTCGGGATGTACGACCATCACCGGGCACTTCGCATGCTGCACAAGAGAATTCGAGGTAGAGCCCAGAAGCATTCCCAGGAATCCGCCGCGGCCGCGACTGCCGACCACCACCAACTGCGCCGACCCGGACCAATGCTGCAGCACCGTCACGGGATCGGAGAGGTACTTCCGCCGTGTCACTCGCACATCGGGATACTTCTCCGACCAACCGGCCATCCGTTCGGCCAGTATCGCGCGTTCCATCTCGCCCACGTCCGTCACGGGCACCGGCGGGTCGAGCTTGTCGGCCATCCATCCCAGGTCCAGGTCGCTCCAGACATGGACCGCGACCAACTCGGCGCCCCGCTCCGACGCCTCCTCGAACGCCGCACCGAGGGCCGCCCGCTGACCGGGCTGCCGTCGATTCCCACCACCACGGGTGCCGAGACGAGGTGGTGTACATCGGCCGGTGAATGCGCCATCGCGAACTCCCTTCGCGGACTGCGGAACTCGTCTCATGTGTCGAGTTGCCCCTCGAGCGTAGAGATCCACCGACGTGGACGCTGCTGCCGGAAGCCCCGCAGCTCACAGGCCCAAAGCCTTCCGCCGGCCACGCCGGGCGGATGTCGCGCCGGAACGACGATCGCCGCGGGGCATCACTGCTTCGGGAAACCCGTGATGAAGCCGACCACGATGATCACGCAGCTGGCGACCGCGATCAGCGGGATGAGCCACATTGCGTCCATGGGGATCCTTTCGGCTTCACCGTGCCGGACCTTCGTGTGCCGACAGGAATCGCGCTTCGGCGGACTGCTCCTGGGCGTGCAGTTCCTCGGCGGTGAGGACGTGGAGTCGGGGCCCGGAAACGTCAGGGCGTGAGGTCCGTTGTCCGACCAGTGCACGAGGAACGGCGGTCCACCGTCGGCGCCGCGCACCTCCTCGATCAGGCCGTGACGCACGGCTCCCCCGACCGCGCGGCCCACCACGACCAGCCAGTCTCCCGGTTTCGCTCGCATGACGGGCGCTCCTCATCGTGATCCAGTGTTGAATTGGATGGTCGTGACGCTGCGCCCACCCGGCCAGGGCCGTTGGTCCACGGCTTCGGTGCCGTCTGGCAGAACTCCGTGAAAGCCCTTACCCCGCGGCGTTTTTCATGCCACCCCAGACGTCGCCGCGATACTCCACAACGTCGCGGCCGTGCAGCGTCAGCCGCCGCCCGGGGCCGGGCACGATGGTGGCCAGCGCGCCCACACCGCGCTGCGGGAACCGCGACACAGCCAGGAACACCCCGGACACCAGCCCGAACGACAGGAGCCCGGCCAGCGACAGCAGCGGCCTCTCCGCCTCACCGCGCGAACGATGCCGGGCGATCCGGTCGTTGCGGGAGTGGGTCTCCCGCCCGCGGCCCTCACCGGTACCGCCCAACCATCGCGTGCTGTCGTCGCCGCATTCTCGGTACTCAGACCTCGGTGGCGCGTTCGCGGACGACGACGATCGGGCATTCCACCGACTGGACGAGCGCGGCACTGGTCGAGCCGAGCAGCATTCCCGCGAATCCGCCCCGGCCGTGGCTGCCGACGACGACCAACTGGGCATCCTCGGCTGCGCCCAGCAATGCCCGGACCGGCCTGTCGTGCACCAGGATTCGCCGCACGGAGACGTCCGGATACCGTTCGCTCCAGCCGACGAGGCTATCGGCCAGCACGACCTCCTCCGCGTCGCGTTCCCAGCCCTCCGTCACCACGACCGGGCCGGTCATATCGCTCCAGGCGTGCAATGCGACCAGGCCGACCTTGCGCCGGGACGCCTCCTCGAACGCGAACGCGACGGCCGGTTCGCTGTTGCGGGTGCCGTCCACACCGACCAGGACCGGTTTGCCGATCGAGACGGTATCGGTCGCCGACGTCGAATGCACGATGGCCACCGGGCAGTGGGCGTGCCGTATCAGCGCGGAGCTGACCGATCCGAGCAGTCCGCGCCGCAGCGATCCGAGCCCGCGGCTGCCGAGCACGAGCATCCGCGCCTCGCGCGACGTCGTGATCAGGTGCGGGATGACCGGGTCGAACACCACCTCGGTGCTGATCTCCGCCGTATCGCCGGAGGCCGCGTTGCGGGCGATCCGTTTCGCCTCGGTCAGCACTCGTTCGCCGTCGCGGCGCAGCAGCTCCACGTCCTTGTCGGTCACCAGCGGCGCCGGGCCGTATCCGGTCTGCAGGGCAGCCGAAGTGACCAGGTGCAACCGGCAGCCGTGCAGCGCGGCGTCGACGGCGGCCCAGGCCGCCGCGTGATACGACACCGCCGACCCGTCGACCGCCGCGATGATCGGCTTCTCCAATTCCCTTGCCCGCGACGCGGTTTGCTCAGTCATGCCGTGTCCTCACCCGGTAGCTTCGGCACTGGTTGTGCACAATGTGACGGCTGCCGCGCCGCCATCCTCGGCACGAATGTCGCATTCAGGATCCGCCATCCGCCGCCTCTCCGAGAGGGCCGAAGGTCACCGCACACCGGGCCGAGGGGCAGCGTCGGCCCACTGCCCGAGACCCATCGCGGGATCCGGGGCTTTCGTCCTCGGGACGCGGTGATGGTCGGCAGCATCCGACCGGGTGCGAGGGATCGCACGGTGAGGTCGGCCGCCCGGAACGGGCACCGCGAAAACGCCTGTCTCCCAGGACGACTCATGACCTATCACGACGATCCGCACCAACCGGCCATCGCCCCGGTGGTCGTCGGTGTCGACGGCTCACCGGACGCCGAGACCGCACTGCGGTGGGCAGCAGAGTTCGCCGAGCGGCGGGGCCGCCCGCTGCAGATCGCGCACGGCATGAACCCGGCCCGCATCGGCGCCTACGCGGTCACCGCCGCCCTCGCAGCCGACGCCGCCCGTACCCGCGGACGCGAAATCGTCTATCGGGCAGAGCATCTGGCAGGTCGGCGACCACGGCGTCCGCGGCGGGTATCTCCTGCTCCATAGCGTCCCCGGATCACCCGCGCGGACGGGGCGGGCAACCGTGACAGCGCCGAGATCGCTTGCGCGGCAAGGAGTTCCTGTCCCACCCCGACGCCGGTGTTCACCATGATCACCAACAGGATCACCGCCATATCGCTCCAGTCGCCGGCCGCCGGTTGAACAGCATGGCTGACCGCACCGTCAAGGCCGCATCGTTGCTGCCCGTCAACGTCTTTCGGACCGGTTACGTTGTCGGGTTCACCCGGATGCCCGAGTTCATCGCTCGCGCACCACGATGACCGGGCACTCGGCCGTGTGCAATACCGACGTACTCGTCGAGCCGAGCATCATACCGGCGAACCCGCCGCGACCGTGGCTTCCCACCACGACCAATTGGGCGCCTTCGGCGTACTCCAGGATCGATCGAAACGGCCTGTCGCACACCACGACCCGTTCAACGGGGACGTCGGGAAATCGTTCACCGAAACCGGCCAGGCTCTCAGCCAACTGGACTTCCTCGGATGTCCGGATCTCCTCCCAGCCGGGCACGGGCAGATCGTAACCCGTTATGTCACTCCAGGCATGGACCGCGATCAACGAGACCTTGCGGTGTGACGCTTCCTCGAACGCCATCTCGACCGCGGGCATGCTGTTGGCAGTGCCGTCCACGCCCACCACCACCGGTTTGCGCGCCGACACCGCATCGGCTTGGGAACTGCCGTGCACGACCGCGACCGGGCAGTGCGCGTGCCGGGTCAGCGCGGTGCTCACAGATCCGAGAACGGCGCGTCCGAGGGCGCCTCTGCCACGATCGCCGACCGCAACCATCCGCGCCACGCGGGAGCGATCGATCATTGTGGGGATGATCAGCTCGAAGGTGAGCTCCGTGGTGATCGAGATCGTGTCGCCCTGCACGGCGTCGTGCGCGATCCGGGTCGCCTCGGTCAGCACTCGCTGCGCGTCGTCGCGCACCCACTCCACCTCCCGCTCGCCCAGCCCACCTCCGAATCCGTACCCGGCCGGCAGCGCGCAGGACGTGACGATGTGCAGCGGGCAGCACCGCAGTTCGGCGTCGATCGCGGCCCACGCGACCGCCTGATACGAAATGGCCGAGCCGTCCACGGCCGTCACGATCGGCGGGTTGCTCGGATCGAAGGCGGGTGTAGCAGATTCGGCCATGATGCCTCCCTTGTCGGTGTCGGTTCGAGCATCCCGTCCGCCGGTGCACCCGCCCAGAGAACAAGGTCGTCCGGTGGGTGGACCTGCGGCCTTCGAACCCTCGGTCGCCGACCGGCGCCATCGGCCTCGGCGCCACCGTCGAGGACCGAATTCCCTTCGCCAGCCCGGTATTCGGCGCCGTCGCGCTCGTGCTGATCGTGGGTATCCCGATGACGGTGACTGCTCTGCTCGCAGCCCGTCGTGATCCGCGCGGGCCGGCGGTGGCCATGAACGGCGGTGCCCTGCTCGTCGGCTGGATCATCGTGCAGATCTACACGATCGAGGTGTTCAGCTGGCTGCAGCCGGTCTGTGTGGTGGCGGGACTCATCGTGATTTCCCGGCCATGACAGTGCCGGCCGAGACGCCGCGCCCATCGGCGGCGCGCCGGTTCACCCCACGATCACGGCGGTGACGGCGAAATACACCAGAATCGACAGCAGATCCTGCACGACGGTCGCCAGTGGACCCGACCCGAACGCCGGATCGACTTTCATCTTCGCCATCGACCACGGCAGCGCCATCGCCACCATCCCCGCCACGGAGCAGGCGGCGAGCAGCGATACCGACACCGCCAGCGATACCTCCTGATTACCCCAGAACAGCAGTGTCAGAGGATAGGCCACGATCGCGATCAGCAGTCCGATCAGTGCCCCGGTCACCGCTTCGCGGTACACGATTCGACGGATCCCCACTCCGACGGACAAACCGCGAATCACCAGCGCCTCGGTCTGAGTACCGACCGCGTCGGCGAGGTAGACGATCCCGGGGACGAAGAATGCGACCAGCACCTCGCGCTCCAGCTGGGCGTGGAAGGCGTCGACGACGGCCGCCGCAACGATCGCGCCGATGAGCCCTACCAGCAGCCACGGCAGCCGGTGCCACAGCCGCCGCCCCACCGGTTCCTCGGTCGCGGTCCGGGCGCTCGCCGTGGACGACAGGTAACCCGACAACCTCGCCACATCCTCGTCGTGTTCCTGCAGCAGCACCGACAGCAATCGCTGCGGCGGGATCACGCCGAGCCAGCGTCCCTCGCCGTCCACCACCGCGAGGCCGGGTTCGTTGTGCCGCAACGCCTCCCACACCGCCTCCTCCTGATCCCGGTGCCCGGCCACGGTCGGCGGATGCGCATCCATGATGTCCCCGATCGTGGCGTCCCCCGGGGCCGCCAGCAGGTTCTCGATCGTGATCAGCCCGGCCAGGCGGCCGCCGTCGCACACCGCAACCACGGCGGCACTGCTGAACCGACGGTCGCGGATCCGGGCGAAGACGTCGTCGACCCGTTCCCCGGGAGCCGCGATCGGCACATCGCGAGTCGCGTGCGCCGCCGCCGTCTCGAGGATTTCGGCGGTCGGAAGAACTGATTCCACCTGCGCACGCTATCTCCGGCCGCCGCGACGCACCAGGGCCTGAGTTCCCGACATGCCGGAACTCCCCAGGGTCCCATCGCGCTTCACGTCGGAACCGACCCCCGCCGCCCTCTCCGACATGTGTCGACCAGGCCGCCGGGCCGTATCGTGCGGCCGCTTGTCACCGGCACGGGGAGAGCCGCCCGTACCGACGATTTCCGCAGACCGAGTATCGGGTCCATCGGCCCCCGCGGCCGAGCCCAAGTCCCCTGGACCGCGCCCGGTGTCCGCTGCGACAGTTCGGGTATGAACGCGGTCACAGACGGCCGGGCCACCGGGCCGGGCGGCCCACCATGACCGGCGGCGCCAGGGTGGGATACCGGGCGCGGCTGACCCGCATGTCCCAGATCGCCGCGGTCCTGTGGACCAACGAAACCGACTGGCTCACAGATGCTTTCGGGGTGCGCGAGTGCGGATCGCTGCGCTGCCGCATGCACTGCGCGGCCGGGCTCTCCCAGTGCGAACATCACATGGCACTGGATCGTCCGCTGCCGCAACGTATCCGGGAAGTACTGGAGCAGCTGGGCCCCACCTTCGTCAAAGCCGGACAGATGCTGGCGCTGCGGCCGGACTACCTGCCGCTGCCGTATGCGCAGGCGCTGCAGCGGCTGCACGCGCAGGCGCTCCCGTTCGACGCCGCGACCGCGCGCGCCACGGTCGAGGCGGAGCTGGGTGTCCCCCTCGGCCGGGCATTCGCCGAGTTCGAGCCGCAGCCGTTCGCCGCGGCCTCCCTCTCACAAGTGCACCGGGCACAGCTGCCCGGCGGCCGGTTGGTGGCCGTCAAGGTCCAGCGGCCGGAGGTGGCCGAGCTGATCGCCCGCGACCTCGCCCTGCTGCGCTGGATCGCCGGACAGGTGGAGCGTCACCGGCCCGGCACACTGGCGTTCCGCCCTACCGATGCGGTGGACGAACTGGGCACCTACGCCACCCGCGAACTCGACTTCCGCCGCGAGGCAACCGTGTCCGAACAGGTCAGGCGCAATGCGGCACATGACAAACGGCTCGTGGTGCCACGGGTGCACCGCGATCTCAGCACGGCCCGGGTGCTCACCACCGATCTCATCGAAGGTTCCGAACCCGCCCCGGCCGAACAACTCGCCGAGGCGGGGATCAACGCGGACAAGGTGCTCGCGGCGGGGGCGAGCTGGATGGTGCGGCAGCTGTTCACCGACGGCCTGTTTCACGCCGACCCGCATCCGGGCAATATCCTGCTGCTGCCCGACAACCGGGTGTGCCTGCTCGACTTCGGCATGTTCGGCCGTCTCGACCGTCGTCAGCGCCGCCGCATGGGCATGATGCTTCTCGCACTGATCAGCGGCGACTACAACGCGGTGGGAAACCAGCTGCTGCGGCTGTGCACGTTGCGCCCGGGCGCGGATCCACACGGATTCCACGATGCCGTAGCCGAATTGGTGGAGGACTGGTACGAGGCGGAATCCGGGATGACGGCGGCCCAGTTGCTCCTGCGCGACCTCGGACTCGGCGGCGCGTTCGGCATCGTGTTCCCCCGCGAACTGATGCTGCTGTGCCGAGCGCTGGTCACCCTCGAGTCCACCGCGCGGGTGGTGCGGCCGGAATTGGATCTGTCGACGCTGTTCCGCCCACTGCTGCCGCAGCTGTTGTTCGCCCTGCTGCCGACCCCCGGGAATCTCATCGCGACCTGGTCCGAGCAGCGCCTGGACTATCTCGCGCTGGCTCTCGATCTGCCCGATATGGTGCTCGATCTGGCAGGTACGGTACTGCACAGGGGAATCGAAGAGCTGCCCACGGCGATCACCTTGCCCACACCGAGGAACTGGCTGGAACCCGTCGCCACCTTCGCCGCCGGTGAATGGTTGGTTCGCCAACTCCGCGCCACAATCCCGAAGTGATTGCGTGCCGGAGTGGCCGGCGGCGGCGATCCGCGTCAGGGTTCGCCGTGACCGGTCAGCCCAGCGCCATCAGGTGCCTGGGCTCCACGATTCGGATCAGGAAGGCGCCGGTGGTCGCCGCCATGGCCGGGGCGACGAAGCCGAGGAACTCCCCCAGCGTGACGGCGACAAACCAGCGGTGCCACAGGTGGGTTGTGGTCGAGGTGTGCGGTGCCGCACCGGGATTCACGTCGATGACCACGTACGGGTCGAGCGCCGACACCTGGTCACGCGGGTGTGCCTGCTGGTAGATCGCCTCCGTCCGTTCGTGTTCGAGCGATCCGGGCATCACCACGTGGCCCGTTCCGGCCAGCCATGTCCGGCCGGTTCGAATCGAAATCGGATGCGGCGTACGGAAATTGCGCCACCACGTCTTGGTCGCGGCGCGGGCGACCCGGACGATCACGGTGCCATCGGCTCGCACGAAGGCCACCGGCAGTGCGATGTGCCGCCCCGAGAGATGGCCCTCGTACCGCAGTTCACCGATCGTGCGCCGCAACCCGACCGGCAGGTGCAGGGCCAGCAGTACCGCGGTCGCGCCGAGACTCGGCGTCCGGTACTTCGTAGTCATCGCGGCCTCCACGCCATCGAGCCGTTTCGTGTCATGGGTCGATGATCTGCTCCCCGGGTGTCCGCCCCAAGGACCGAAGGTCACCGGGCGGCATTGCCTTTCGGAACGCATTCACGGGCCCACGACGGGCCTGTCAAGAGTCTGACCCTGTCCCAATTCGATCGTGACGCCGTCGTAACGGCAAGACCCTTGCGATGCGCGAGGTGAATGTGTCTGCCGCCGTGCGTTTTTCGTGATTCTCGTTTGGGCGCGGACGCCCGGCGGTCCTGCCGTGCGCTCTGGCTGTGGCGCCCAGTCCGGACGAGTCCACGGATACCACTGGCGGACCCGTAGCCGATGTGCCGCTCGATGGCCACCCATTGTGGTGAACATGCAGTTCCGCCGCCCCACTTTACCCAACAGTGTTCTGCTGCAATATCTTTCGTGAGACGGTCGCCAGTTGGTTGGAACCGGTGACGGTGGTGGTGGGCGACTATCTCCAGTACCGGGAAAGGGACGTGTGGCATGTAGCGTGTCGCGGATTCCGAAGGGTGGAAGGGAGGGCGAGCTCGCAGGAGCCGAGGAAAACCACAGGGAAGCTGTTCGCCAGGCCACCTACTGGCGGATAGACAGTTCGACCGAGGAGTGCCAAAGGTGCCACAACCAATGGACAAAATCGAGGCCGCTGCCATTTCCCCCGATCTGGCCGACCGTGACATCGCCGAATCCGCCGGATCGGTGCGAGGCCTACGAGCTGTGGATCGGCGCGATCTGTGGTTGATGCGGGCCTTCCAGGGCCGTATGACCGGTGGCGTGCTTCGGCGTTTGGTCGATCCCCAGCGAGTGTTGACCGACGGGATGTCGTTCTGGTCGGCGCAGGTGGTTCTTACCGCCGTCGAGTTCGACCTGTTCACGCTGCTTACGGCCGGTCCGTTGACCGAACAGGCGCTCGGCGAGCGGCTGGGGTGGCATTCGCGGGCCAGGGGCCCCTTCCTCAACACCCTCGTCGAGATGGGACTGCTGCGTCGGGGCCGCGGCGGGGTCTATGCCAACACCCGTCGCGCTGCGCTGTTCCTTGACAAAGCCCAGGCCAGCTACATCGGCGGCATTCTCGAACTGTCGAACAAGCGCCTCTACAGCCTGTGGTCCGGGCTGCCTGATCTGTTGCGTACCGGCGCGCCCGAAGCCGTCGAGGAGCGCGGAGACAACGAATTCTTCTCCACTCTCTACCGCGATCCGGAGGCGTTGCGGGAATTCCTGTCCGGCATGACAGGAATCGCGACCGGCGAGGCGATGATGATCGCAGCCAGGTTCCCATGGAGACGATTCCGCACCTTCGTCGACGTCGGCGCCGCTCAGGGGGCGCTGCCGGTGCGGGTCGCGCTCACTCATCCCCACCTGACCGGCGCCAGCTACGACTTGGCTGCGGTCGAGCCGATCTTCCAGGAGTACATCGCCTCGTTCGGGCTCGCCGACCGGATCCGCTTCATCCCCGGCGACATGCACAGCGGTGAACTACCGGCCGCCGAGGTCATCAGCTTCGGGCACGTCCTGCACGGGTACGGCGAAACCACCCGACGCACCCTCATCACCAAGGCCTACGACACGCTCCCGCCCGGCGGCGCGCTGCTGATCTACGACGCGATGATCAACCCCCGCCGCCGACGCAACCTGATTCGGTCGCTGTCCAGTCTGAACATCATGCTCGAAACTCGGGAAGGCTTCGAAGCCACCACCACCCAATGCGCCACCTGGCTGCGCGAGGCGGGCTTCACACGGGTCAAACACCGCCACCTGATCGGACCAACCTCCATGGTCTTCGGCACCAAACCAGGACGTCTCGGGGACCGGCGGCCATGAGGGACTGGTGATTCGCTAACGGCCCTGGCTCACCGGCCCGGAACCTGGCAACCGCCGCCTTCATGAGCGACCCGAGCGTCGATTGTCGATTTTGATCTTGTATACGCACAGGATGTGGCATCCCATCCATGTGCACGGCCCCGGCAGGATTCCGCCGTAACTCCAGCTGGACACCACGGGACCGCCCAGATCGATCGGGCCGGACTGCGCGGTCATACGGAAGGCGCTGGTGCGGCCGGTGCCTCCGCGTGCCCTCTCGGCCGCGGTGACGCGGGCGTCGGTCGGCTGCATCAGGTCCGGTTGCCGACCGCGCTCGCAGGAGGGCAGCAGTGTGGCGCCCACGAGCAGCAGGCCCGCACACAGAACCGTGCGACGGTCTATCGGAGTCGTGTCACGATGCCGATTCGAGGGTGCCGTTGGGTGTCGGCATCGGCTGGCTGACACCGGGTTTCGCGGCCGCGGCGGTTTCGCGGGCGAAGAAGCCGCCGATGTCGCTGATGGCGCTCATCAGCGGCGCCGGGAAGACGACGGTGGTGTTCTTGTCCACCCCGAGCTCCACGAGGGTTTGCAGGTTGCGCAGCTGCAGGGCCAGCGGATGCGCCATCATGGTGTCGGAGGCCTCGCCCAACGCGGCGGCGGCCAGTGACTCCCCCTCGGCGGCAATGATTTTCGCGCGCTTCTCACGCTCGGCCTCGGCTTGGCGGGCCATCGCGCGCTGCATGCCCGCGGGCAGTTGAATGTCCTTGAGCTCGACCAGGGTGACCTCGACACCCCATTCCAGCGTGGTGGTGTCGAGAATCTGACGGATGTCGGCGTTGATGGTGTCGGTCTCTGCGAGAATCTGATCCAGAGCGTGCTGGCCGACTACCTTGCGCAATGTGGTCTGCGCGATCTGATCGATTGCCGCCAGGACGTTCTCGATCACCACTACGGACTTGCGGGCATCCACGACCCGGAAATAGGCGACCGCGGAGATATCGACGCTCACGTTGTCGCAGGTGATGATCCCCTGAGACTGGATCGGTCTGGTGACGATGCGCATCGACACCTTCTGCATCCGGTCGATGACCGGAACGATGAAGTTCAGCCCGGGATCGCGCACCCCGATCACGCGCCCGAGCCGGAACACCACGCCCCGCTGATACTGGAGCACCACCCGAATCGAGAGCCCCGCCACAATCAGCACGACGAGCACGATCACCGCAATTATGGTGAGCACCATCGCATTCCACCTCCTGACAGCCTGAATTACAGGATCGAGCCCCATCCCGGCCCGACGGCAGAACCAGTGGTCCCGGACCCGTCGGGCCCAATGTCACCGACCTGCGGCCGCACACCTGCCACCGCCGTAGCAGCGCGCGTTATTCGCCGAGCCGGGCCGTGGAGTTGTCGTACCGCACGGGCCCGAACCCCGGGTCGTAGAACACATCGGGTAACGCCTCATGCACCGGCGAGTGCCGGGACTTTGGTCCCGATGACATCAAGCCGATCAGCGCTCGGAAAACACCCGACGCCCCTACTCCCGGCGTGACGGCACCGATGGAATCGACTGTGCCCGTTACCCGCTCAACTCCCGGGAGAACCGGATGACAAGCACAGCCGGACTCGACCCCACCTGGCGCCGCCGTGCCGCTCAGCGCGCCCTCGACGACCTCGGCCAACGCCGGAACAGCCACATCCTGCTGCGTGTGCGCTGCGGGCGAAACCACCATGTCGCCACCGTATTCGACACCATCGCGGGTCCCGTCTACGAATCCACCATCGGACCGCACGCCCACGGACACCGAGACTTCGTCGACGAACCGCACCACGCCCACCACCACGGCACCCGCCACGTCGACTTCCTCGACGCCGAACTGCTGACCACCGAACCGCTACCCGCCGCCTGTGAATGCGGCAACCACGAGCTGTCCCGCCCCGAACTGCAGCAGGCCATCGACACCCAGCGGCGCACCGTCCCCCTCGCCTGAATCCCCACCACCGATTTCACCGGGGACGAAGATCCTGGTGTGTTGCGGACCTGCGGCCCTGCCGGTGGCATCCGGTCGCGGTGCACGATGTGCCGATGGAACTGACGGTGGTGCGGCTCGACAAGCCGGACGATCTGAACGTGATCCTCGGGCAGGCACATTTCATCAAGACCGTCGAGGACCTGCACGAGGCGCTGGCCGGGACCGGTCCCCATCTGCGGTTCGGCCTCGCCTTCTGCGAGGCCTCCGGGCCGCGGCTGGTGCGCCGCTGCGGCAACGACCCCGATCTGGTCGACCTTGCCACGAAGAACGCGGTATCCCTCGGCGCCGGACATTCCTTCGTCGTATTCCTGCGCGAGGGCTACCCGGTAAACGTGCTCAACGCGATACGTCACGTCCCGGAGGTGTGTGGAATCTATTGCGCCACAGCGAATCCGGTCGAGGTTCTGGTCGCGGAGACAGAATTGGGCCGTGGAATAGTGGGAGTCGTCGACGGACCCTCACCACTCGGCGTGGAATCGGCCACCGATGAGGACGGCCGCAAACGGCTGCTCCGCGATATCGGCTACAAGCTGTGACTGCGGAGGACTCGGTGGGACACGAGACCGTCGGCGATGTCATGACCTGGAACGTGGTCAGCGTCGACACCGACACCCCGTTCCGGGAGATCGCGCGCGCCCTCGCCGACCACCGGGTGTCCGCGGTGCCGGTGCTCGACCGCCAGCGGCGGGTGGCCGGGATGGTCAGCGAGGCCGACCTGCTGCGGCGACAGGCCGGGCAGGGATTTCTGCTGACCGGTTCGATGCGGGAACGGTTGTGGCGCAGGGCCTTCGCCCGCCGGTGGGATGCCCGGACAGCGGGACAGCTGATGACCGCACCGGCGGTGACTGTCACCGCCGATACCCCGATTCCCGCCGCGGCGGCGATGCTGGCCCGCCGGCATGTCAAGCGGGCCGCCGTCGTCGACCCGGACGGCGCGCTGGCGGGCATCGTGAGCCGCGCCGACCTGTTGTCGGTCTATCTCGGTCCGGATTTCGAACTCGCCGCCCGGGTCCGGCGCGAGGCGCTGGGCAACACGCTGTTCCTGCCGCCCTCGCAGGTCACCGCCGATGTCCACGACGGGGTGGTGACGGTGCGCGGAGTCGTGCCCCGGCCGGAGATCATCGACCGCATCACCGCCGTCGTGTCCGCGGTGGACGGCGTGGTCGAGGTACGCAACGCGGTGGTGCCCGATACCGCGCGCGGCATCATGCACCACGGTGTGCACGGCGTCACGGTCGGTGACACCGTCGCCGAGGCGGCCTACCGGATGCGCGCTCTCGACATCGGCGCACTTCTGGTCGAAAACGCGTCCGGTGGTGTGGCGGGCATCGTCACCGACCGCGATCTGGTGGTGCGGTGCGCTGCCGTCGGCTCGGATCCGGCGCGCACGGCGATCGGCTCGATCGTCTCCGGCACGCTGCGGACGATCGACGCCGATGACAGCAACCTCGCCGATGTGCTCGCCGTCATGCGCGCGCACGGCATTCGCCGCCTGCCGGTCACGTCCGGAACGCGGCCGATCGGCATCATCACCGAGGCCGATCTCGCCCGGCGCCTGCCGTCACGGACCGTGGGCCGGTTTCTGGCGGGCAGCACGAACCAGAACCGGTCGACCCCCGCTGAACCGGAATGAGGGAGCCATGAGTGTCCGGGCCGATCGCCAGGCGGTCGTCGTCGGTGCGGACGGGTCCACGTCGGCCCTGAACGCCGTGCGCTGGGCCGCCTACCTCGCGCACAGCCTGCGCGCGCCACTATCGATCACGCACGCCGAGCCGATATCCGAGAACCGATTCGACGATGAGAAATCCCGGGCGAACCAGCTGGGAAGCCCCGACTGGCCCGAGTCCGCCCAGACGATAATCGACCAGGCAGTCGGCGTCGTCCACACGTGCGCCGACCACCTGCGGGTACTGACCGACCTCTGCCCCGGCCCGGCCGACGCGGCGCTGATCGATCGCAGTCGGCGCGCTCGGTTCCTCGTAGTCGGGCTGCACACCGCCCCGGGGTCGAATCTCTT
The DNA here is from genome assembly GCF_001613165.1 of Nocardia mexicana NBRC 108244. Taxonomy (GTDB): domain Bacteria; phylum Actinomycetota; class Actinomycetes; order Mycobacteriales; family Mycobacteriaceae; genus Nocardia; species Nocardia mexicana. The sequence continues at coordinate 108,000 of NZ_BDBV01000056.1, read as the reverse complement.
GGGGCGCACAACGATTCATGTCGTCACCCGAGCGCACTGCCCGGTGGTCGTGTGGCGCGGCGCCGCCGGGCATCCGATTCCCCGTGATCACCCGATCGTGGTGGCCGTGGACGGCACGACGCTGAGCGAGCCCGCGATCGCGCACGCCTTCGAACTGGCCGCTGCATTCGACGCACCGCTGCGAGCGATCCATGTGCGAGCGCCCGGCATCGACCTGCTGCGGGGCGGCGGCGAGGCACAGGAAGGTGCCGTCCTGTCGGAATCGCTGGCAGGCATGCGGGAGAAATACCCCGACGTCGCGGTGTCGGAGTCGGTGCTGCCCGGCGCCGCCGTCCCGGTACTCACCACCGCTGCCACCGACGCCCAACTGCTGGTCGTCGGCAGCCGGGCCCGCCGCAGCGCCGCGGCCGTGCTGCTGGGATCGACGAGCCGTGATCTACTGCACCGCACACCGTGCCCGGTGCTGGTGTGCCCCGAACGGCAGTGACCGCCGAAGGAGAACCGATACCGAAACCAGCGCCCCACACTATCCCTGCAGAAGGCCCATGACCGCGCCACCCGGATCGGAGAACAGCGCGAACGACATGGTGTCACCGATTGCGGTCGGCGGCACCACTATGCTGCCGCCGAGTTCCTCGATCTCGGCGAGCGTGCCTTCCAGGTCGGTCGTCCGCACGTATACCGTCACATACGGAGGCATGTCCTGGCCGGTCTGCATGATGCCGCCGCCGAGTCCCTCACCGACCCCCTCCACAAGCGTGTAGCCCGGCCCGGCCGCGCTCATGGTCCAGCCGAAAGCCTTGCCGTAGAAATCGCGCAGTGCCGCCGCGTCCGGCCCGCCTACTTCCCAATGCACAACCGGATGACTCATGGTCCCGCCTCTCCGTGCCGATAATTCCCCGCCTCCACACGATGCGGTGCTCGCCCGCCCATCGGCAGGGCCGAACGTCATCGACCGCCGCTCCCCGTGTCATCGGCAACAGTCTCGATACCGTCCGCAACCACCAGAGATATAAGTCGGAACCTCGGTGGAGGAATAGTTGACCAAGCCCACAGGATGAATCGATCCAACCAAAACCATGGTGCACCCGCAGGAGCCACGTGATTTCGGAGGTGAGTCCGACCAGTGCGACTATCCGGCTCTACGTGACCTGCGTAGGCGCGGGCGACCGCGAAACTGAATTTTCGCTCGACCCAGGTGAGCGTCGTATGCCGGATCCAGTGGATGCTGATCTGCTGTTTTTCCACCCACGGCAATTCCACCCCGTCGTTCTCCGCATGCTTGTACATACATCGCAAGGCGGAGACCATCGCCTCCGCCGCACCGCGGCCATCACGGGAATTGCGGTCACGTTTGGCGTGACGCCGGGCGGCGTCGCGCATGTCCGTGACGCCACCGACGGTCGGCTCGTCCAGACGCCTTGTGCCCCAGTCGCGTTCGATCCGTTTCCAACGAGTGTCGTAGACGCCCAGGGTCCCCTGAGCGACCCGGGCGCGGACCTTGGGAAGGTATTCGGCGAAAGTGGGCGCGACCGGCCGGATCTCGAGCAACTCGGCCGGATGGTCACGACTGCTCACCCCCGTCGATCCGCGTGCTTGGCCTCGGAGACCATCGTCATAGTCACGACACCGGGAAGCGCGGCCTGGATGTCGATCGGCATACCGATCCGCCAGCCGAGGGCCTTCAGGATCGAGCTGTCGGCCACCCGCCCGGCAAGAGTGAGAAGCGCTGAGCCGTAGACGATGTGGACCCGGTTCTCGGGAGTCTGCGGCATCGCCTCCAGCCGCCCGCCACGGGGCTCCGGCCGCGCGTACACGGGTGGAGCCGCGGAGCTGTATCGCGGGAGGAAGCCGACCTGGGAGGATGCGGCAAACCCGCTGGCAGGCGGGTCGCCGGGAGTGTGTTCAAGCGCGCTTTGACACGCGCCACCAGAATCCTTACCAGGGTAAGGAAAACGGTGTCCGGAGGGGGACTTGAACCCCCACGTCCATTAATAGGACACTAGCACCTCAAGCTAGCGCGTCTGCCATTCCGCCACCCGGACCGGTGGTGCTCAGCAAGGTTATCGGATCCGTCCGCGAGGTCCAAATTACAACGGTTGGTGCTGGTCCCGTCGCTGGTACGGATGCTGAGCGCCGCCGCGGGGCCTAGTTCTTGATGGCCTCGAGCAGAGCGGACCGCTGGCGCGAACCCAGGCCGCCGATGCGGCGATCGGCGGGGATCTCCGCCTCGTCCATCAGCTTGGCGGCCTTGACGGGGCCGATGCCGGGCAGCGCCTTGATGACGGCGGCGACCTTGGTCTTCTTGACCAGGTCTTCCTTGTCGGCGCGCTCGAGCACCTTGGCCAGCGAGACCTTGCCCTTGCGGACCTCTTCGATCAGCTCCGAGCGGGCCTTGCGGACCGCGGCCGCTTTGGCGAGCGCGGCGTTCCGTTGCTCGGCGGTCATGGTGGGGAGTGCCATGTCTACTACCTTTCGCTCGTTCGCTGGAACCTCAACGGCACCGATTGAACATCACCGAAGCCCGGGTGGTGGCACGACACACCGCGAGGAAAATCGGGGTTTCCGTGGGTGGCGAGGGCACCGACGGCTGCGGATGCGGGTGATTTGCCGGTGTTGAGAGCGCTGCTCGCTGCCGAATCGACGCGCCGAGCGCGTAACGGTTGCCGCCGCGCCGCCGAGTCGCGACAGTGGACGACGGCGCCGCGGCGAGTTCCGTCGCGGCCGGTCACACACGCGAAGGAGACCTCTCGTGCGCTTCGGCATCTTCATCCCGCAGGGCTGGCGGCTGGACCTGGTCGGAATCGATCCCGCGGCGCAGTGGGGGGTGATGCGGGACCTGGCGCGGCGCGTCGATGCGGGAGATGCGTGGGAGTCGCTGTGGGTGTACGACCACTTCCACACGGTGCCGGTGCCGACCGAGGAGGCCACCCACGAGGCCTGGAGCCTGATGTCGGCGTTCGGCGCGGTGACCGAGCGGATTCGGCTGGGGCAGATGTGTACCGCGATGAGCTACCGAAACCCGGCCTATCTGGCCAAGGTGGCGGCGACGGTGGATCTCATCTCCGGCGGCCGGGTCGAGATGGGCATCGGCGGCGGCTGGTACGAGCACGAGTGGCGCGCCTACGGATACGGATTCCCGTCCGCCGGTGAGCGCCTCGGCCGCCTGGACGAGGGCGTGCAGATCTTCCGGCAGGCGTGGACCACCGGGTCGGCCACCCTGGCGGGCAAGCACTATCAGGTCGACGGCGCACTCGTGCGTCCACTTCCGCTGCAGGAGGGCGGAATTCCGCTGTGGATCGCCGGGGGCGGCGAGAAGAAGACGCTGCGGATCGCCGCGAAGTATGCCGCCTACACCAACTTCAGCGGCGATCCGGAGGGCTTCGCGCACAAGTCGGAGATCCTGCGCGGGCACTGCGCCGACGTCGGCACCGACTTCGACGCGATCGTGCGCTCGTCGAACTTCAACGTGGCCGTCGGCCGGACCGAGTCCGAGGTGGAGGACCGGCTGGCGGCGCTGACGGCGCGCCTGGCCCCGTTCACCGGCGCCGCACAGGCCGAGACCCAGGTGCGCGACCTGTTCCGGGGCACGGCCGCCGTCGGAACCCCGGAGCAGATCGTCGAGAACCTGGGCCGGATGCGCGATCTCGGGCTGGGTTACGCCATATTCAATTTCCCCGAGGCGGCATACGACACCTCGGGTATCGAGCTGTTCGAGCGCGAGGTGATTCCGGCGCTGCGCTGACCCGTCAGCGCACCACCCAGTGCTGGGCGCTGTCGTTCAGATTCCACCAGGAGACGAAGTCGGGGTCGGTATCGGCGATCCGCCAGCCGGTGCCGAGCAGGTCGAAGAAGGCGTCGTCGCCGGTCTTCCCGCCCGGCGGCTCACCGATGTAGATCAGCTGCTCGCCGCCGGCCCGGCGGAATCGGGTCAGCACCTGCGACGCCATGGCGTCCCCCCATCCCGGCGGCCAGCACAGCAGCAGCACGCTGCCCGGCCACGGCGCCGCGTCGAGGTCGTCGAGATCGCCGACGGGATACCACGTGACCGGCTGGCCCGGCGTGGCCGGGAAGCACATGTTCCGTTGGCGCTGTGGCGGTTCGGAGTCGTAGGCCAGCACGGGTACGCCGATCCGGTCCAGCTGGTGTGCCCAATATCCGCGTCCCGCACCGATATCCAGGACGCGGCGCCCAGCGCTCACCCGTGCCACCCAGTCCAGGGTCCGCGGGGACGGGATCGCGTAGGTGTACACGGCCTGCAGGACGGTCTGCGCGTACCGCAGGCGCGTGCTGCCGGAGTCGTTGCCGCCGTTGACTTCCCGGCGGCCGTGGCGATCCGGCGGCGCGGTGTGCACGCTCGGCGCGACGATGTCCCAGTACGGGTTGTCGCTGGCGCCGCCGGTCAGGTAGTGCAGCATGCGCAGGTCGAACGCGCTGTCGGAGTCCTCGTCGCCGGTGCCGGACAGTCGCGGCGACAAGGCGAGATAGTCGGCGACACCGGGGTATTCGGTCTCCAAGCGCGGTGCGTCGTCGAGCAGGGCGGCGAGTTCGTCGCGGCGAGCGGGCGACAGCGCGAATCCGGTCACGCCATCGATTGTGCCGATCCACCCCGCCGGACCGGTCGGGGGGACGACCGATCGTCATGCACCGCGCCGGTCGTGCGGCTACGTCGACGGACTCCTCCCGCCGAGCGTGCGGCCACGTCGACGGACGCCTCCGGCCGGGCGGCAACGCGACGCCCCGGGCGTATCCGTGTCGGACAGGGCGGCGACAATGGCGAGTACCGCTGTATCGAAGGGGACCGGAGCATGGCCGAGCAGTTCGACGCCGTCGCGGTGCTGCAGCGCTGGGCCGACTCCGGTGCGGTCTGGCGAGTACTCGGCAGGCACGCTGGCCGGATCGTCGTGGGACTCTACGACTGCGCGGGCGGGACCGAGGTCGACCGGCTCGTATCCGGCGATCCGGCCCTGCTGCGCTACATCGGCGATCGCGCCGGCAGCGAGGATTAGCGGGATTCTGGAGGAGATTTTGCGCGCGCGGCGTGGCGCTAGCTGGATGCCGGAGCCGTGCCGAACCATGACGACAAGGCGTGGTGGAGCCCGTCGGTCCCGGTGTCCGACGCCCAGGCGACATAGCCGTCGGGGCGCACCAGCAGCGCGGAAAGGTCGCGCGGCCGAACGGGTTTCGCGGTAACCACCCGAACCCGCCCCGCCCACGGCGCCGCCGTCGCACGCAGTTCCGGGGAATCGGCGAGGTCCAGCAGCACGGCGCGGCCGTCGGCGCAGTGCTCACCCAGCCGGGTGCCGTCGGACAGCTCGATATCCGGGGCGGCCGCGCCGACGAGGTCGTGGCCGCCGCCGAGATCGTAGCGGTGCAGCACGCCGGAGATCTTCTTGTACACCGCTGTGGCACCGTCCCCTGTCGCCAGCAGTTCGGCGAGGACCGCCCGCATCGCACGGCTGCGCGGATCCGGACGCATCACCGCCACCTGCGCCCGGGTCCATTCCAATACCCACTCCCCGATCGGATGACGTTCGGCGGTATAGGTATCGAGCAGCCCGGGCGGCGCCCAACCGGCCACCACGGCCGCCAGCTTCCAGCCGAGGTTCACCGCATCGCCCACGCCCAGATTCAGGCCCTGGCCGCCGAACGGCGAATGCACGTGGGCGGCATCGCCTGCCAGCAGCACCCGGCCGCGCCGATAGTCGGTGACCTGGCGGGTGTTGTCGGTGAACCGGGTCGCCGACCGCACGGCCGAGATCTCCACCGGTACGCCCGATACCGCGCGCAGGCTGGCCTGCAGTTCCGCCGCGGTGATCGGGGCGTCGCGGTCGGCGGGCGGGCCGTCGACCTCGACGGTCAGGAAGCGGCCGGGCATCGGGCCGTAGGTGTAGATGCCGGTGTCGGTGGCGTTCCATCCGGGGCGCAGGTCCTCCGCGCCGGTCATCTCCACGATCGCCTGATGACCGGTGATCAGCGGATCGACGCCGGGAAAGTCGAATCCCGCCAGCTTCCGGACGAGGCTGCGGCCGCCGTCGCAGCCGACCAGCCACCCGGCGCGAACCACGGTGTCGCCCAACCAGATCGTGACGCAGTCGCCGTCGTCGGTGAATCCGGTCAGCTCCGCGCCGCGGCGTACCTCGACGCCGAGTTCGGCCGCACGATCACCCAGGATGGTCTCCACGTCCTGCTGCGAGACGAACCAGGCCTCGTCCACCGGACCCAGCTCGGCGAAGGCCGGATCGTCGAGGTCGATCGCGGCGGAGTCGAGCCAGATGCCCGCGAAATGGCCGACGACCATGCGCCCGGTCTTCGCCTGTCCCCCGGGCTCCGCCTGTCCGGTCCGGGCGCGGAAGGCGCCGAATTGCGCGATCCTGGCCGCGTGCCGTTCCGTCAGCTGCGTCAGCATTCCGCGGCGGTAGAACGCCTCGGCGGTCGGAACATTGACGGCGCCCGCCTTCACCGTCTGATCCATCTCGGGCAGTCGCTCCACGACCAGCACGTCCACGCCTGCCAGTCGCAGCTCGCACGCCAGCATCAGTCCCACCGGCCCGGCCCCGGCCACCACCACATCGAATGTCTCGGTCATGGCGCCCAGGGTGTCGGTCGCCGATTGCATCGGCCTTGCGCCGGTCTTGCGCGAGCGACCATCCGCCGCGGGTTATGTTCCCGCACAGATCAACGTGCACACCGGCATTCGCTGCGAGTTCGCATACGACGCAAACCGGTCGGACGCATTTCGTCCGTGTTGTTTGCCGCTGGAATTTTCTGGCAGACTCCCGACGGTTCATCGAATTTTCCCGGCAGCCGGTATTACGGTATGCCCGAATCCACCCGAGCGGTTCCGGCGAAAGGCGGACACGATGACCGGGTCGTCCCCGTACGGCGCGTACGACCAGGCGCCCGCACTCGCCGAGCGGTACAACGGCGCCGAACCGGTCGACGTCGGCGGGACGGCGGTCCATCCCCTGTATTCCGAACCGCTCGGGACGGACCCGAGCGTCGTCACGCTCACGCTGCACGCGTCCGCTCCCCCGGCCGGTTTGCTGGGGCTCGGAGTCGGGCTGTCGGTGCTGGGCGGCCACGTGGCGCTGCGGGGCCGCCGACTACGCGGTGTCGACGTGTGGACCGACGCGATGACCGGCGGGGTCGCGCTGGAGGTGTGCGCCGCCGGACCGGATGCGTCGTTCACCCTCACCCCCGTGTGGATGGATGCCGCGGGCGTGGTCGAATCGTGGACCGGCAACTACGGCATCGTCATCGACCGTGCCGTGACCGGAAATCCGCTGCTGCACTGCAGTGCCGGGGTCGGGCCCGTGGATTTCACGAATATGGTCGTCGAGGTGGCCGCCGTCGCCGCGCCGACCGACCAGAGCCGCTATCGCGGCGCGCTCTACGAACTCGGCGTCGCGATGCACGGGCGCGGCGATGTGGATCAGGCGTGTGCGCTGTGGTCGCAGGCCGCCGGGTTCGGCCACGCGGGCGCCGCGTACGACCTGGGCGTGGTGCGGTTCCGGCGGGGCGAGTTCACCGAGGCCGAGCGCTGGTGGCGCGCGGCCGCCGACCACGGCGACGTGCGGGCCATGGCCGGACTGGCGGAGGTGCTGGACCGCCAGGGCAGTGCGAGCGAGGCGCGGGTGTGGCGCGCCTGCGCGAACGGTTTGTACGAGCCGTGAGGATCAGGCGCCGCTGATCGCGGGCAGCGGTCCGAGCAGCAGGCTGCCGCCCCCGATGAGCGCCGCCAGCGCCGCGGCGCCGAACACCAGCACCCACAGCAGCGACGGCAGTCGCGTCAGGTGCGCGAGCTGATCGGCGTCGGAGCCGTCGCCCCGCACCCGGACCCGCTGCAGTTCCACCACCGCGCGCATCCCGCCGAACAGCAGGAACCAGGCCACCGCGTAGCCGAAGATGCCCTGCCACACGACCGTTCCGTACCACGAGACGCCCAGTGTGACGGCGCCGGTGACGACCACCGCCAGGAATCCGAACAGATTGCGGATGAACAGCAGCAGCACCAGGAGCGCGGCGACCCCCAGCCACAGCATGAGGGTCAGCCGACCGGCTCCCAGCAGCGCCGCGCATCCCAGGCCCACCGCCGACGGCGCCGGATATCCGGCCAGCGTCGTGAGAATCATGCCCAGCCCGTAGGGCTTTCCGCGCGACACCGTGACACCCGAGGTGTCCGAGTGCAGCCGGATCCCGCTCAGCGTCCGCCCGGTGACCACGGCCACCACCGCGTGCCCGACCTCGTGCGCGATGGTCACCACGGTCCGCAGCACCCGCCACACCGGCGGATACAGCACCAGCACCAGCGCCGCCGCCCCGGTCGCGACGACCACCCACAGCGGCGGGTGTTCCGACACCAGGCTCAACCGATCGCTGAACGACGACACCGAACTGGTCCACTCCGACAAATCCACCGCCGCAGAGTAGCGGCGCCCCACCCCCTCGCGCACCCCGTACCTCTTCCCGCAAGGCATGCGAACGGTGCGGGAGCACGAAGAGTGTGCGGGAATCCCGATGCGCCGCAGGCGACCCGAGGCGTTCCGGCGCGCAGTGCAGGTTTGCAGGCGCTGCCATCGCGGTCCGGACGTCGGCAGGGCCTGCACCCGGGGCTGCCAGCGGTCGACCGACGCCGAACCGGGAGTGGCACGTGAACCGACGGCGGCCACCGTGAGATGTCGCAGCGATGTGCGGCCTCGGCGACCTCGCACCACCTGCGATCTTGCGGTTCCGGCAGCGATCCGGCGTAGGACCCGAAGCGGGTCAGCGGCGGGTGAGCGCCTCGGTGGTGGGCTGGTCCTGGAGATTCTCGATGAACCAGTTGGGGTAGACCGGGGACGGGGGCATGCCCTCGTTCAGCTCGGAGAGTTCGTCGGGGCTCAGGCGGACGTCCAGCGCGCCCAGATTGTCCTCGAGCTGATGCAGTTTGGTGGCGCCGAGCAGCACGCTGGTCACCGCGGGCTGGGCCAGCAGCCACGCGAGGGCGATCTGGGCGACGCTGGCGCTGTGCTTGTCGGCGATGATCCGCATGCGTTCGATCAGCGCGAAGCCGCGCTCCTTGTCGATGGGCAGCAGGTCGAATCCGGACAGGCGGTTGTCGGGGTCGGTCAGCGTCTCCCGGGTGTACTTGCCGGACAGGAAGCCACTGGCCAGCGGGCTCCAGATCGTCATGCCCAGCCCGTAGCGGCTCATCATCGGGATCACATCGCGTTCCACGTCGCGACCGACCAGCGAATAGTTCATCTGCCCGTGGGTGAACGGCGCGAAGCCGTTCGCGCGCTGGATCTCCAGGGCCGCCGCCACTTTCCACGCGGACCAGTTGGAGAAACCGAGATAGCGGGCCTTCCCCGAGCGGACCACCTCGTCGAGCGCGGCCAGCGTCTCCTCGAGCGGCGTGAAGGGGTCCTCCCGGTGCGCGATGTACACGTCGACCCAGTCGCTATCCAGCCGCCGCAGGCTCTGATCGACCGACCACAGGATGTGCCGCCGCGACAAGCCGGACCGCGTGAGCGGCTCGCCGGACCGGAACCCCACCTTGGTCGCGATGACCACGTCGTCGCGGTGCGCGCGCAGAGCCTGCCCGAGCAGGGTTTCCGACTCTCCGCCCGCGTACCCGTCGGCGGTGTCGAAGAAATTGATCCCCGCCTCCAGCGCCCGCCCCACCAGCTCACCGGCCAATTCCGCGCCGACCTTCGAGATGGCTTGCATATCGCGGTTGCCCGCGGTGAAGGTCATGGCCCCGAACGCCATTCGGGAAACGATGAGACCGGTGTTACCGAGCGTGCTGAACTCCATGGACACCGACATTATCCGGCGCACCCGGCCCCGGCCACAGTTGCGCGATCGCCCACAGCGAAGCCGGTGCGGGTGCTGTTCTGTTCCGTCTCACGCGCTGCCCGCGCCGCCGCACCAGCACGGAACCATCACGACAGCAGCGGACAGCAGTGTCACGGCGGCGACGCCCGCGATGATGCCGGGAACCAGGACCGAACGGCCGGACCCGATACGCGCAACCATCGCCCGGCGGGCCGAATCGGCGGCACCGCGGATGACCGCGGCCCATGCGGAAACTCGTAAACCGGTATGCCGGTTCTCGTTTCGCGATGCGCCCCGGCCCTTGCCGAAGCGTCGGCGGAGCATTGCGGTCACGGCGACGACGATGGTGGCGATCAGCATGGCCGCTCCCCCGCTCAGGCGGCCGATGCCGATTGCGTGCGCAGGCCGCCGGCGCGGCGACGCGCCCCGGGCCGCCCGGGATCGTCCACCACACCGAGCCGGACCAGGCTCTCGGCCGTATCGAGCAGGGTCTGTTCGATCGGGCGCATGGTCCAGCCCAGCTCGCGGCGCGCCTTGTCGGCGCTGACCTCCTCGCGCTTCCCGAGCCGGCTCGCCGCCAGCCGCGCCGTCGCATCGAACCGGGCCGCCAACCGCAGCACCAGGGCAGGCATGGTGCGTGTCGGCACCCGGTACCGGGTCGCCAGGATGCGCGCCATATCCGTCATCGAAACAGACTCGCCCGCAACGATATAGCGGTTGCCCGCCGCCTCCGGGACTTCGAGCCCCAGCCGGTGCGCGACGGCGGCGTCGCGCACATCGACGGTGGCGAAACCGATCGGCGGCACGGCGGGCATCTCCCGCGCCAGCAGGATCCGCAGCGCCCCCACCGAGGTGCCCACCGCCGCCCGCTGCACGGGGCCCAGGATCATGCCGGGGTTGATCGTCACCAGCTCGATATTCCGCTCGCGAGCGACGTCCCAGGCCGCGCGCTCGGCGAGGGTCTTGCTCTTCTCGTAGGCGTTGCACGCCTGCGGATCCGACCAGTCCGCCTCGGTGCACACGCGATCGCGATGCCCGATCCGCACGGCCGCGACCGAGGAGGTCAGCACCACCCGCTCGACCTCCGCCGCGGCGGCCGCCCGCAGCACCCGGAGCGTGCCGTCCACGGCGGGCCGGACCAGTTCGTTCTCGTCGTCCGGCTCGACCGCCGGGAACGGTGAGGCGGCGTGGACGACATACCGGCAATCGGCCGCCGCGTCCGCCCAGCCCGCATCGTCGGTGAGATCGGCGGTCACGAGTTCGACGTCCGGTAGCTGCGCGGCGAGCTCGGCGGTGACCGACCGCACGGTGCCGCGCACCCGATAGCCGTGCGCGAGCAGGTCGGCGGCGATATGCCCGCCGAGATATCCCGAAACTCCGGTCACCAGAACGCGATCCGACATGACCCGACTCCGATCTAATCAGTGTTTAGAATATAATCACTGTATAGATTGCTGGGTGCCCGATGTCAACCCGTACGCTCACCCCCATGCCGTCGACGAAGGATCGCTACCACCACGGCGCGCTACGCGAGGAACTACTGCGCACCTCCCTGCGGCTGATCGAAGCGGAGGGACTGCCCGCGATCAGCCTCCGGCGCGTGGCGCGCGAGGCCGGCGTGAGCCCGGGCGCGCCCTACCACCACTTCGCCGATCGCGCCGCCCTGCTGTCGGCGCTGTCCACGCAGGGTTTCGAACTGCTGCGCGCGCAATTGGTCTCGGCCGTCGGCGCCGCCGCCACGCCCCGCGACCGGCTCACCGCCATCGCCGACACCTATATCCGGTTCGCGCGGGAGCAACCCGCCTACTTCCGGTTGATGTTCCGCCCCGAACTCTCCCAGCCGGAGAAGCATCCGGGCACGATGGCGGCCGGGGACGCGGCGTTCGCGGTGCTGACCGACACGATCGCCGAGGTCACCCGGGCGGGCGTGCTGCCCGCCGCCGAGTCCGACACCGTGGCCATGGCGATCTGGGCCGTGGCGCACGGACTCGCGGCGCTCACCGTCGACGGCCAGCTCACCAAGCGCGCCGCCAAGATGGATACCGACGCGGCGGCCCTCTCCGAGCGGATCACCCGGATGTTCACCGGACTCATCGCCCCGTCGGCGCCCTGAACAGCGACTATTGCTCTCACGCCTGGTGGCAGCGGGCTCGCCCGACCCTCTAGGCTGACTCCCGAACGCCCCGTACCGCCGGACAGCTCCGGCACGACACTCGAGGAGAACTCGGATGAAATCGCCGCGATGGCCCGCCGCAGGTATCGCCGGATTGGCCGTCGCCACAGCGCTTCTCGCCGGCTGCAGCGATGTCGAGCGCGCCATCAACAAGGGCGGGGACACCAAGTGCAGCGACTACGTCAAGCAGGACCAGGACACCAAGCGCGTGACGATCACCAAATTCGTCAAGCAGCAGAGCGGCAGCGAGAACGAGCCGCCCGGCACCCAGGTCGACCTGACGATGTCCGCCGTGGAGTTCCTGTGCGGTAATCAGCGCAACGGCGAGACACCGATCAAGAACGCCGACGTGGCGGGGATCTTCTTCAACAAGTGACGGACGTCAGCGCAGCTGCTCGATCACCGGAGCGAACTTCTCCAGGTTCGGCTCGAGCACGGTGAAGTAGCTGATGCCGTAGCGCTTGCGACGCTCGCGCAGCTGGTCGGCCATCTGTCCCGGCGAGCCGAGCAGCACGACCGGGATGTCCTCCAGATTGTCGGCCGCACCGTCCGGCAGGTGGGTCGCGAAGCGCTCGAGGATCTCCGGGCGCTCGGCCGCACTCGCGACTCCCTGCAGGAGGAGGTTGAACTCCACCTGGTCGGCGCGGTCGCCGAGCAGGCCGCGCACATATTCCACCCGCTGTGCGGTCGCCTCCGGACCGGCGACGGTGATGTGCCCGCTGTCGGCGGCGGTGCCGCCGGTGAGTGCGACGACGTCCGCGTGCTCGGCCGCCACCCGCAGCAGGCGATCGCCCCAGCCCGCGATCAACAGCGACGGACCGCCCGCCTGCGCGGGGCGCGGCTGATATTCGGGATCTGCGTAGAGCCGCCGCAGCGTCGACGCCGCCTCCGCGACCTGCTCGACCCGGCGGCGCGGGCCGGGGAACGGCATCCCGGCGGCCTCGAATTCCGCCTTCACATATCCGGCGCCGAGGCCGAGCTCGACCCGTCCCCCGCTGAGCAGGTCCACGGTGGCGACATCGCGAGCCAGCAGCACGGGATTGTAGAACGGGGTGTTGAGCACGAAGGTGTTCAGCCGCACCCGCTCGGTGGCGTCCGCGGCCACCAGCATCGACGGGAACGGCGCGGGCACGCCCAGATGGTCGGCGATGCCGATCACGTCGTAGCCGAGATCCTCTGCCCTGCGGCACTTTTCGGTCCACTCCGCGCGGGAGCCGCTGGTGATCATGTTGACACCGAACCGGAAGGGAGCGCTCATCGCTCCTGTCTACCAGCCGGACCCGGGCGGGCGGGCCCGCGTTCGCGCAGAGCGATCACGAGATGGCGCATTCGGGCCGCGAGATTCCGGCCCGCGGCGCCGCGCGGTGCGCAATCATGAGAGTGCGCAGGGACTTCCCGGAGGACGTGGCGATGCCCGAGATTCGCACCCTGACCCAGCGGCGCGCCGACCTGGAACAGGAATGGGCCCGCTGGGCACCCGCGCATGCGGTGCCGGCCGGGCAGACCGTGCTGCGCAGCGAGGTGGTGCAATCATGGCGGCGCTCGCTGCCCACCGTCGACCCCGCCTGTCTCGCCGCACCGGCCGACGACGCCGAGATCGGGTCGCGCTGGACCGAGTCACCGCTGCACGCGCCCGTGGTCGAACTGTCCGGCGAATTGCGCAGCATCGCAGACGATTCCGGATTCGTCGCCGCCGTCACCGACGAGCACGGCACCATTCTGTGGTCGTGCGGCGGCCGGGTCATGCGCCGCCGTGCCGAGGAGGTCAACTTCGCGCCCGGCGGCCGCTGGGACGAAACCCATATGGGCACCAACGCCTTATCGCTGGCCCTGCGCACCGGCGAGCCCAGCGTCGTCTTCTCCGCCGAACATCTGGTGGCCGCCCTGCACGGCTGGGTCTGCTATTGCGCGCCGATCCACACCCCCGACGGGCGGCGCCTCGGCGTCCTGGACCTGTCCACCACCTGGGACCGCTCGCACCCGCTGGCGATGTCGACGGTGCGGGCGCTGGTGTCGGCGATCGAATCGCGGCTGCCGCGGCAGCTCGCCGACGAACTCGAGCGGTGCGAGATCCGGCTGCGGTGCCTCGGCGGCGCGAGCCTGACCCGGGCGGGCCGCCCGGTCCGGTTGCGGCCCAGGCAGATCGAGATCCTGGCGCTGCTCGCGCTCGAACCCGAGGGCTACACGCCGCAGCAGCTGCACGCGGCGGTGTACGGCGACCGGCCGGTGTCGGCATCCACGCTCAAGGCCGACGTGTCGCATCTGCGCAACGCCACCGGCGGCGACATCACCAGCCGCCGGTACATGTTGGCGCGCCCGATCTCCTGCGATGCGGTGGACCTGCTCGCGGCGATCACCGCGGGTGACCTGCCCGCCGCGCTGCGGCTGTACCGAGGGCCACTGCTGCCGGGGTCGGACACCCCCGGCATAGCCCAGTGGCGCGAGTATCTGACGGTGAGCCTGCGCACAGCGGTGCTCAACAGCGAATCACCCGCCCACGCTGTCGAACTCGGGGCCCGCTGCCCGGACGACGCACAGATCCACGAGCATGCCCTGCGACTGCTCTCGCCCGACGACCCACACCGCGCCCTGGTCACCGCCCGCCTGCATGCCGCGCGTCGCAGTTGATCCGCCGACGCGGTCGACGTCGGACCTCCGCCGATCCCACGCAGTGATTGCCGATAACCGCGCCCGGCTCGCACAGCGCTGCGGCCGATCCGCGCCCCGGCTCGTCGATCGGCCACCGTCGGCCGTGCCGATCCGCCAACCTCTCGCCAACCGCCGCGGTTCATAGTGTCGCCGTCACCACGGATCGGTCGGCGGGACGGACGGCGTCGCTGCGGGCGGCGGCCGCTCGGCGCGAAGGGCCTGCTCGTGCAGCGAAATGCGGCACGCGCACCGGGCCGGGAGGCGGCAGCCCGCGTCGCCGCGCACGCATCGCCCGTGCCACCGACATCAGACGCGGCGTGCGTGCCGGGGCCGCGGAATGACTGTGCCACCGCATGTCCCACGCACGCCGCCGGTAGAACAGGAAGCGAGCATCATGATCTACGCCAAGCCCGGCACCGAAGGCAGCGTCGTCCAATTCGCCCGGCGCTACGAGAATTTCATCGGCGGCGACTGGAAGGCGCCCGTCGAGGGACGCTATTTCGAGAACCCCTCCCCCGTCGACGGCGAAACCTTCTGCGAGGTGGCCCGTTCCACGGCCGCCGATATCGACAGCGCCCTCGAGGCCGCCCATGCCGCGGCCGAAACCTGGGGCGCCACCTCGGTCACCCAGCGCGCCAACCTGCTCAACAAGATCGCCGATCGGATCGAGGAGAACCTGGAGCGCCTGGCCGTCGCGGAGACCTGGGAGAACGGAAAGCCGGTCCGTGAATCCCTGGCCGCCGACATTCCTTTGGCCGTCGACCATTTCCGGTACTTCGCGGGTGTGATCCGGGCCCAGGAGGGCGGCATCTCCGAACTCGACGCCGATACGGTCGCCTACCATTTCCACGAGCCGCTCGGCGTCGTCGGCCAGATCATCCCGTGGAACTTCCCGATCCTCATGGCGGCCTGGAAACTTGCTCCCGCGCTGGCGGCGGGCAACTGCGCGGTCATCAAACCGGCCGAGCAGACCCCGGCGTCGCTGCTGCTGGTGATCGAGCTGATCGCCGACCTGCTGCCGCCGGGTGTGGTCAACGTGGTCAACGGATTCGGGGTCGAGGCGGGTAAGCCGCTGGCGTCCAGCCCGCGGGTGGCGAAGGTGGCCTTCACCGGCGAGACCACCACCGGGCGACTGATCATGCAGTACGCCAGCGAGAACATCATCCCGGTCACCCTGGAGCTGGGTGGTAAGAGCCCCAACATCTTCCTGCCCGATGTCACCGCCGCCGACGACGATTTCCTCGACAAGGCGGTGGAGGGGTTCGTCATGTTCGCCCTCAACCAGGGCGAGGTGTGCACCTGTCCGTCGCGCGCGCTGATCCACAGCTCGATCTACGACGAATTCCTGTCCCGCTGCATCGAGCGCACGCGAAATATCAAGGGCGGCAACCCGCTCGACGACAGCACCATGATCGGCGCCCAGGCCAGCAACGATCAGTACGAGAAGATCCTGTCCTACATCGATATCGGCCGCAAGGAGGGCGCGCGGGTGCTCACCGGGGGTGAGATGCGCAAGGTCGACGGATTCCCCGGCGGCTACTACATCGAGCCCACGATCTTCGAGGGGCGCAACGACATGCGCATCTTCCAGGAGGAGATCTTCGGCCCGGTGGTGGCGGTGACCAGGTACGAGACCGTGGACGAGGCGATCACCCTCGCCAACAACACGCTCTACGGCCTCGGCGCCGGCGTGTGGACGCGAGATATGAACACCGCCTACCGGATGGGCCGTGCCATCAAGGCGGGACGGGTGTGGACCAACTGCTTCCACGCCTACCCGGCGCACGCCGCCTTCGGTGGCTACAAGAAGTCCGGCATCGGCCGCGAGAACCACAGGATGATGCTCGACCACTACCAGCACACCAAGAATCTTCTGGTGAGCTACTCACCGCAGAAACTGGGGTTCTTCTGATGGAAGCCGGCCAGGTTTCCCGGATCGGCATCACCGATGCCGCGGCCGTGCTGCTCGGCGAGCTGACCGGGCAGCACGGTCCGGTGATGTTCCATCAGTCGGGCGGTTGCTGCGACGGCAGCTCCCCGATGTGCTACCCGCGCAACGAGTTCCGGGTGGGCGCCGCCGACGTGCTGCTCGGCCACCTGCCGGACGGCACCCCGTTCTGGATGAGCAGCGATCAGTTCGACTACTGGCGCCACACCCACCTGACCGTGGACGTGGTGCCGGGCCGGGGCAGCGGGTTCTCCCTGGAGGCGCCCGACGGGGTGCGCTTCCTGATCCGTTCCCGGCTGCTGTCGGACGCGGAAGTCGCAGCGCTGGAGTCGAATCCGCTCATCACCGGCGCGGATCAGGCCCCGGGGGGCATCGCCCCCGGGTGGTAGCGCACCGACGGGTTCCACAGGAAGAAGCTGTCGATCCCCGTGTGCGCCGCCGCGTCGATCTGCGCCCGGACCTCGTTGTCGCCGTAGTTCACCCCCAGGCTGAAGTCTTGCAGCCACGGGATCACGGCGGCGCCGGTGCCCTGCGTCAGCGCGCGGAAGTCCTGCAGCGACCGCTGCACGATGTCGAACGGTTGCGAGTTCGGATCGGCCACCCCGTACTCCCCGGCGCCCCAGTGCGACGGATACACCATCGGCGCAACGTAATCCACGTGCGGAGCGATCAGCCGGATGTCCTGCGCGATCTGTTCCGGCCGGTTCACCGCGATGCCGAACACCGCGGCGCCCAGGCTCGCGCCCGCGTCGCGCACGGGATCGCGGCTCTCGCGCAGGAATCCGGCGATGGAGGCGCTCGGCGACTCGGTGATCCCGGCGAAATGCATACCCTCCAGCGGGCCGTCGGGGCGGCGGACGTAGTCGTACATCACCCCGTCGAAGCCGAGTCTCGCCGCCTCCGCCGCCAGATCGATGTTGTACCGGCGCACCTCGGGATTGGCGAAGTTGGTGAACGCGATGGCGCCGTACCCGCTGGAATAGGGCCCGCCGCCCGGACTCTGGATCACCCAGTCCTGGCGGCCGCCGCCCCACGCCCAGCCCGCCAGCGTCGGATCCCGGAAGGCCACGATCCGGCCGTCCACGCGTAAACCCATGTCGTGCAGCGTCTTCAGGGCGGCGCGGGCGTCGTAGATGCCCGCTGCGGCGCCGGACTCCCGGGCCAGCGGCACCTCGGAGGCGTAACCGACCACACCGTCCTCGTCCTTGATATCGAGTTCGACCGAATTGATGCGGCCCTCGCGTGCCATGGCGAGGATGCCCTCGCGCAGGCCTTCGTCGGCCCAGCCGTAGGCGGTGACGTGCACGGACTTGGTGCGGGGCATCGTGACCCGGGTGTCGATCGGCCGCGTGGTCGCGTTGCCCGCGTCGTCCACCGCGACGACCGACGCGCCCACCGGCGCCCGCGGCAGCGTGACCTCGAACCCGCCGTCGGAATCGGGTGTCACCGAGGATGTTCCGACCGTGACCCGCTCGGCCCCGGCCGCCTTGCCGCGCACGGTGACCGGCTGGCGATAGGAGGGCACCGTATCCGGCTGCGCCACCTCGAGATCCGGCGGCCGGGTGTCGACGGTGAACGTCTTGCTCACCCCGGGACCCGTGCGCATCCACCCCAGCAGCCCACCGGCGGGGATCTCGGCGATGAAGGTGTGCTCGCCGTCGGACAGGCCGCCGGGCCGGTATCGCACGGTCTCCCCGGAGACCTCCCTGGACACCTCCTTACCGTCCAGGGTCAGCCGGACCGCGTCCGGATCGTGGCCACGGGCGTCGACCGACAGCTCCAGCGAACCTGCCGCTGCCACCCCGACCGGCCCCTCGGGCAGGCCGGTCAGGGGCAGGCCCGACGGCTCCGAGACCGCCGAACCGATCATCGCGCCGGACACCAGGACCACGGCGACCACCACGACCGACAACACGATCAACCGCGGGCGCCCTCGGGTCGGGACTCGCTTCAGCAACGCACACACCAGCTTTCGGTAGACGTCTCCCTAATATCCATACCGGCAAGGCATTTCGTGCCGACTTTTCCGGTTTGTACCGAGAATCGTTGGCGGTACGTAACATCGACGTGATGGTGAGGAACCGTGGCACCGTCCTGTCCGCACTGGCACTGCTGGTCGTGGCCGCCTGCGGCACCACCCAGCAACCCGCCGCCGTCACCGAGCCCGCGCCCCCGCCCGCGGCGCCCGCCCCCGATCCGGCGGCCGTCGGGGCCAACGAACTGGGCCTCGTGCCGGTCCTGATGTACCACCAGCTGAGCCCCGCGCCCGCGGGCGAGTACGACCAGACGCCGGGCGAGTTCCGCGACGAACTCGAGCGGCTGTACCGCGAGGGCTACCGCCCGGTGACCGCGGCGAAATACATTGCGGGCGAGATCGATATCCCGGCCGGTACCCATCCGGTGGTGCTGACCTTCGACGATTCGACCGCCAGCCAGGTGTCCTTCGCCCCCGACGGGACACCGGCCCCCGACAGCGCGGTCGGCATCCTCGCCGATTTCGCGGCCCGGCACCCGGACTTCCCGGCGGTGGCCACCTTCTACGTGAACGACGACCTGTTCGGCGACGATCCCCGCGCCTTACCGTGGCTGGCCGCCCACGGCTACGACATCGGCGCGCACACCGCGAGCCACGCCAACCTCGGGAACCTGGACGCCACCGGAGTCCAGCGCGAACTCGCGCTCAATATCCGCACCATCGCTGCGGCGGCTCCCGGCGCGCCCGTCCGCACCATGGCCCTGCCCCTGGGCGTCTCCCCCGCCGACCGCGCCTTGGCCGTCGCGGGGAGCTGGGAGGGGACGCCGTACTCGTTCGACGCGGTCATGCTGGTCGGATCCGAACCGGCCCCCTCCCCCTACGGATCCATCGATCCCGCGGCGGTCCCCCGGATCCGCTCGGGCGAGGGACAGGTGCCCTTCGATTCGGCCTACTGGCTCGACCACCTCGCCACCCACCCCGACCAGCGGTACACCTCCGACGGCGACCCACAGCGAATCGCCTTCCCCCGCAACCTCTCCGCCGATCTCCCGGCCAAGTGGTCCGCCCGCGCACACCCGTTCTGACGCGCCACCGGGTGCTGCAGTCCTCTTCACCGCCGTCCGAGCGCTGCGGCCGTCCGACACCGCAGCCCTCGTATTTCGCACAGCGGGTCGGCCGTGGACTCGGCTACGCGTTCGCGCGTTCGACGGAGCGCTGCACCATCTTTCGCGCCACCGGAAGCTGCATGGCGCGCAGCATCAGGTCGTTCATCCACAGGTGCACCCTGGTGGGCGGGGCGAATTGGCTTGCGCCGCGGCGGGCCAGGGCCTGGCGTTTGCGAATCTCGGGGCGCAGACCTGACTCCCATGCGGTCAAGGCGGCGGGGACGTCGTCGCCGTGCTCGTCCAGCGCATCGCCCAGCCGTCCCGCCCCGGCCAGCGCGAGGGCCGCGCCGTACCCGGCGAAGGGCGTGACGCACCAGGCCGCGTCGCCGAGCAGCACGACCCGCCCGCTGCTCCACCGATCCATCACGATCTGACTCACGGAGTCGAAATAGACCGCGCCCGGATCGTTTCGGAGCTGCTCGAGCGCGTCGGGCACACTGCCGCCGAGATCCCCGAAGGTCGCCGACAGCGCCGCCGCCGAACCCTGAGCCAGTTCGCCCGCCGGATCGCCGGTGCGGTAGGTGAAGAAGGCCGAGGAGCGCTCCGGCCCGACATTGATCACCGCCGCGGTCCGGCCGAGTCCGATGAACGTCGTCGACGACCCGTCGGGTACCGCCTCCGGCACGCGGGACAGCGGAAACGCTCCCACCATGTGCCGCAGGTCGACCAGGTGGTCCGCCTTCGGACCGAAGCCGATCTCCCGGACTCCCGAGTGCAGGCCGTCGGCGCCGACCAGCAGATCGGCGTGCTCGCGGGTGCCGTCGCTCAACGTGATCTCGACACCGTCGGCGGCCTGGTCGATCGCCCGCACGGTGGTCCCGAAGCGGATCTCGACGGCCGCGTGGACCGCCTCGAACAGCACCGCTTCGATGTCACTGCGGAACAGCGACAGCGCCCGCTTCGCCAGCGCCGCCCGCGCCACCTCGGCCGGAACGGTGATTCTGGCGCGACCGTCGGCCGCGACGATGACCGAGGTGAAGAACCCGATGTCCCGGGCGGCGAGCGCGGGCAGCACGCCCATGCGTTCGGCGGCGTCGTACCCGTAACCGAGGAGGTTCACCAGATAACCGCCGCTGCGCCGCCCCGGGGCACGCTCGACCACGAGCACCTCCCACCCCGATCGGTGCAGGCGCAGCGCGGTGGCCAGACCGGCGATCCCGGCGCCCGACACCACCGCCCGCCGCCCCCGCGAATCACCCTGTCGCCGTATGTCTTGCGGACCAGTCACAACCACTCCCGAATTCGCCTAGCCAAGTATGAGCAGACGCTCAAATAGAGTATGAGCACTTGCTCATACCCGGGGCAAGCCGGGGGTACGCGAGCGCCTAAACTGTCCGATGTGCCCAGAGGTGTCGCGATTCCCGAGATCAGGCAGCACCTGTTCGCCGCCCTGGAACGGGTGATCGTCCGCGACGGGCCCGGCAAGCTGAGCGGCCGTGCCGTCACGGGCGAGGCCGGGGTGGCGACGGGACTGCTCTACTCCCACTTCACCGATCTCGACGCCTTCCTGGCCGCCTACGCCGTCGACCGGGCCTTCGCCGTCGCGGCCGAATGCGCACCGCTGCCGGAGCGTGCGGGAACCGGCGAGGTGGCCGGGAATCTGTGTGACACGGTGCTCGCCATCCCCCTGGCCACCGTCATCGCATCGACGCGGCTGCTCGTCGCGCGACCGGAACTCGTCGACCGCGTGCAGGACGTGCTCGGCGAGCACTCCACCGGGCTCGATGCGCTCGAAAGTTCCTTCGCCGCATATCTTTCCGCCGAGCAGCTCCGAGACCGGCTACCCCGGACCGTGCGGCCCGAGGCACTCGCCGCCGCGCTCGTCGGCATCGTGCAGTATCGCGCGCTGACCGACCGCGCGGAATCCGAGACGACCGAACGCATCCGGCGATCGATCACCGCGCTGGTCGACGGCTACCCGGTACAGACGCCGCCCCGGCGCGGTTGATTCGCGCCGGGGCGGATTCGTACTACCGATGGGCCGCGGCTGTCGGCCTCGCCGTCACCGGCCCGGCAGGAACCGGATCGCTCGGGCGATGCTCATCAGGAACGGCTGCCACTTGTCCTGCGGAACGCCCCACGGCGCATCGAGATTCAGGAAACGGGTCACCACGACCGTCTGCGGCTCGGTGAACTTCAGCAGCCCGTCGGGGCCGTGGCGGCGGCCGACGCCCGAGATGCCCATGCCGCCCATCGGGGCGCCGGTGCTGCCCCACGCGGGTGCGTAGCCCTCGTCGACACAGACGGTTCCGGCGTGCAGGCGCTCCGCGATGCGCTCACCGTCGGCCTTGGTCGCCGCCCACACGCTCGCGTTCAGGCCGTACTCGGTGTCGTTGGCCCGCACGATCGCCTCCTCCACGTCGGCGACCGGATAGATCGACACCAGCGGGCCGAAGGTTTCGTTGCGGCCGCACTCCATCGCGTCGGTGACGTCGGCGAGCACCGTCGGCTCGAAGTACAGCGGGCCGATATCCGGGCGGGCGATACCCCCGGCGAGCACCTTCGCGCCCTTGGAGGTGGCGTCGGCGACATGCTTGGTGACGGTCTCGAGCTGCGCCTCGGAGATCAGCGAGCCGATATCGGCCGAGAAGTCGTAGGCCGCACCGAGTTTCGCGGCCTTGACCGCGGCCACGAACTTGTCGGTGAATTCCTCGGCCACGGAC
Source organism: Nocardia mexicana NBRC 108244 (assembly GCF_001613165.1). GTDB lineage: Bacteria > Actinomycetota > Actinomycetes > Mycobacteriales > Mycobacteriaceae > Nocardia > Nocardia mexicana. Next base: position 85,607 of record NZ_BDBV01000056.1, on the reverse strand, counting down.
CGTTCCACATACACCCGCTCGATCGAGATGCAGAGCTGACCGGCATTGGAGAAGCAGGCCCGCACCGCGGCCTTCGCGGCCTTGTCCAGGTCGGCGCCGCGGGTGACGATCATCGGGTTCTTGCCACCGAGTTCGGCGGAGAAGCCGATGAGGCGCTTACCGCACTGCTGGGCCAGCGTGCTGCCGGTGGCCGAGGAGCCGGTGAACATCATGTAGTCGCACGACTCCACGATGGCGGTGCCCACGACGGTGCCGGGACCGGTCACCACCTGCAGCAGATCGCGCGGCAGACCGGCCTGCAGCAGCAGATCGACATTGGCCAGCGACGAGTACGGCGTCTGACTGTCCGGCTTCACGATCACCGCGTTACCGGCCAGCAGCGCCGGGATCGAATCGCCGATCGACAGCAGCATCGGATAGTTCCACGGCGCGATCACGCCGACCACGCCCTTGGGCTGGGTGCGCACCGACGCCCGGTTCAGGACCGGGAACGCGCCGGGCACGGACTGCGGGGCGAGCGCGCTCGGAGCGATGCGCGCGAAGTACCGGGCCGCGAACATCAGGCCCATGATCTCTTCCTGCGCCGCCCACCGCGCCTTGCCGGTCTCGGCCTGGATGATGTCCATCAGGTAGGCGCGGTTCTCCACCACCAGCTCGCGGTAGCGTTCGAGCACCGCGGCGCGATCCTTCGCCGATCGCGCGGCCCACCGCTGCTGTGCCGTGCGCGCCCGGCCGAACGCCGCCTCGACGTCCGCGGCGGTGCCCACCGGCACCTCACCGAGCGCGCGCCCGGTGAACACCTCCGTGATCGTGCGCGTCGCCCCATCGGCGGCGCTGTCCACGGCGGCGAACCCCCGCAGACGGTCGAATACGGCGGCTTCCGGCACGGGCATCATCGTCTCCTACTTGTCAGTAACCACGCGGTACACACAATCTACCGCGCTGTCGGTACCGCGTGAACCGCCTCCGGTCGGAGGCCCGAGTCCCGCCGACACGGCCTAGGAACCGGCTCGCGCCTCCGCGAGGACCCGGGCACGGTAGATCGAGAACACCGCGACTATCGCCAGAACCGCCGTCGCGAGCGATGCGGCGATCCGGAATCCGTGTCCGACAAGGAATTCCGTCACCGCTCGGTCGATCTCCTCGACGGTGTGCCTGTCTCGTTCCCCCAGGATGCTCGCCCGCGGCCACTGGTAGAGGATCGACAGCAGGAATTGACCACTGACCAGGGAAACCAGCGATGCGGCGAGCCAACCCCGCGCGTGCCGCGTCCACAGCGCGACCACGATCGCGATCACCGCGCACAGTGTCATCACCCCACCCATCGGGCGCATCACGGCACCGATATCCACCACGGTCATGAACTCGTCGGACAACGCCAGCGACTCCGGTACGTCTCGAAACATATTCGGATACAAGAAGATCGTCTCCGCGGCAGTGATCGAGAAAACGAGGCTGGCGGCCGTTGCGTACGCGCCGCCGGTCACCAGTGAAATTGTCGTCGACCTCATAAATCCGACGTTATGACCGCGAGTTCGTCCACACATCCGGTGCCGTCCCCCAGACCAGGTCAGGGTGTCCCCTGAACGACGTCCGCCGCACCGGTCCGGACCGTCGCGCCGCTGGGCCGGAGGACTGCGGGTGTAACCCGATCGAGTGAGGGGTATCACACGATAGTTGAATCTGGAATAACCTCTGCCGCAAGCATATTCGGACATCAAATGTCAAATTCGGTCTCGCTCAATGGGATCGGGGTGCGAGCTGCAACCCGCGCCGGTTAAGTTGTGCGGATGTTGAGAGCGAGGCTCGGTGTCCGGACCCGCATTCTCGCGATCGCACTCGTCCCGAGCCTGGCGCTGCTTGTGATCGGTGTGGGTGCGGCGGGCTACCTGTTGCGAGAAGGGGAGCAGGACAAGGAATTCGCCTCCGTCCTGGAATCCGGCAACAAGCACACGCGGGAGATGATCGCGGCGGTCGAGCAGGAACGACTGCTGTCGCTGTGGCAGCTGGCCGGGGAACAGCCCGATATCGCCGGGCTCGGCGCCGCCCGCCAGCGGCTCGACTCCGCGCTGCGCGAACTCGCCACCACCGAATCGCAACTGACCGACGTGGGTTCGGACCGGCTGGAGTACGACCTCGGCGGATTCAATACGCTCAAGCAGCAACTGCCCGCCATCCGCGGCCAGATCGACGCCGGCGCCATGCCGGTCCCCGACACCTACTCCATCTACTCGCAAATGCTCGACGGCGTCGCGCTGGGCACGGCCATCGTCGGCCGCGACGCCCCCGATGCCGCCGTGGCCTTCCAGCTGGCGGGCGCCCTGCGCATTCTCCGTGCGATGGAGGCGATGTCGCGCACCAGCGCCCTGACCCCCGCGGCCGCCACCGCGAACGGCCTGCCGGAGCCGCTGGCCGCCGAATATCAGCACCTGGTCGGGTACTATCGCAGCGAAATGCCGCAGCTCGCCACGGATCTCGGCAAACCGGAGAGCGCGCTCGTCAAAGGCGTCATGAGCACGCCCGCCTGGCAGCAGCTGGCGAGCATGGAAGACGCCATCATCCATCCCGAGAAGTCCAAGCCGACCGCCGCCCCGGACCTGCCGATGCCGATCGCCGAGTGGCGCGAGGCGGCGAACCAGGTCAACAAGCAGCTGCTCGAGCTGTGGCAGGTGCAGAACGACCGCGCCAACCGCGCCGCCGTCGAGTCCGCGGAGACCAATGCCCGCAATTCGCTGCTCGGCGGCGCGGGCGCGCTCGTCGTCGCCGTGGCGGCCTTCCTGATCTCGCTGTGGCTGGCCAACCGGCTCATCGGCAGGCTCAGGCGGCTGCGCACCGAAACCCTCGCCCTGGCCGAGGTGCGCCTGCCCCAGACCATGCAGAAGCTCGCCGCGGGCGAACAGGTCGACCCGGAGATCGAGGCGGCGCGCCTGGACTTCGGCCAGGACGAGATCGGCTCTGTCGCCCAGGCTTTCAACCGCGCGCACACCGCCGCCGTGGCCGCCGCGGTCACCGAGGCGCGAACCCGCGAGGGCGTGCAGGCGGTATTCCTGAACATCGCCCACCGCAGCCAGGTGGTGGTGCACCGGCAGCTGGAGATTCTCGACGAGGCCGAGCAGCAGCAGGAGGATCCGGCGCTGCTGGACACCTTCTTCCGGCTCGACCACCTCGCCACCCGCGAGCGTCGCAACGCCGAGAACCTGATCATCCTCGGCGGCGGCCAGCCCGGGCGGCAGTGGCGGCGGCCGGTGCCGCTGGTGGAGCTGGTGCGCAGCGCGGTCGGCGAGACCCTGGACTACGCGCGGGTCCGCACCTCGCGGCTGCCGCAGGTGTTCATCGTCGGCGCCGTCGTCGCCGACTTCATCCATCTGCTGGCCGAACTGGTCGACAACGCCACCTCGTTCTCGCCGCCGCAGTCCCGTGTCGAGGTCACCGGCAATCTGGTCGGCAAGGGCGTGGTCGTCGAGATCGGCGACCAGGGCATGGGCATGTCGGCCGACGATATCGAGCGGGCCAACGAGATGCTGCGGCAGCCACCGGATTTCGGCGTCGCGACGCTGTCCGCCGACTCCCGCATGGGACTGTTCGTGGTGGCGCAGCTGGGGGTGCGGCACGGCATCTCGGTGCGGCTGGCCGAATCCGACTACGGCGGCGTCCGCGCCATCGTGCTGGTCCCCACCGCGCTGATCACCACCGATGCGCCGTTGGCCGACCATCTGCCCGAGCGGGCGGCGGCGCGGCGCCCGGAATTCCCGATGACGGGCGAACTCCCGGTCGCCGAATCCGCTCCGGCGGCCACGGCGCTGGCGACCCTGCCGCCGCCGGAACCGGCCCGCACCGAGGAGCCGCGGATGGCGCCCTCGCGGTACACCGGGAGCGACGCCCGCCCGCCGCTCCCGCGGCGGCGCCGGCAGGCCAGCCTGGCACCGGAATTGGCCGAATCCGAATCGCCCGACGAAGCGGACAGCGAAAACACGCCGCCCCGAACACGTTCGGCGGAGCAGGCCCGTGATCTGATGTCGGCCATAGAGAATGGGACCCGACAGGGGCGGCAGGCCGGCGTGAACCCCGCCGCCACCCGGGACGAACAGGAAGGCGAAGGTGACCTCTTCCAACGTAGGTGATCTGAACTGGCTGCTCGACGATCTCGTCGACCGCCTCGCCGGCGTGCGCTACGCGGTGGTGCACTCCACCGACGGGCTGCTGCTGGGCCGATCCACCACCATGAACCGCGAGGACGCCGAGCACTTCGGCGCCATGTCGGCGACGCTGTACGGACTGGCGCGCAGCGCCGGCAGCCGCTTCGACGGCGGCGGCGTGCGGCAGGCGGTCATCGAACTCGACCGAGCAGTTCTGTTCGTCACCGCCGCCGGCGACAACGCCTGTATCGCCCTGCAGGCCAACGAGAATGCCAACCTCGGTATGGTCGCCTACGAAATGAACCTGACCGTGCAGCGCGTCGGCGGCTACCTGTCCACCGATCCGCGCGGCAGTCTCCACCAGGCGGAGCACCGATTGCCATGACGCGTTTCGGGCAACCGTGGTTCGACGACGACGCGGGCCCACTGGTCCGCCCGTACGCCGTGACGCGGGGCCGCACCATGGGGGCGGGACACGATCTGGACATGCTCACCCTGGTGGTGACGGCGGATGCGGCGCCGCCGCTGCGGCGGGTGGAGCCGGAGTACGCGGAAATTGTTCGGCTGTGCCGCATTCCACAGTCGGTCGCCGAGGTGTCGGCTACCTTGAGGCTGCCCCTTGCTGTTACGAAGATCCTCGTCGGTGATTTGATCGGCGAGGGGCACCTGCACTTCCGGGCGCCCGCTCGCAACGATGCGGGCACCGGCGACCTGAATACCCTGCGAGCAGTACTCGACGGAATCCGAAAGCTGTAGAAACACACCGTGCCTGAAACGATGCCCGCGGCGCCGCTCGCCGCGTCGGTCAAGATCCTCGTCGCCGGCGGCTTCGGCGTCGGCAAGACCACAATGGTGTCCTCCATCAGCGAGATCGAACCGCTGCGCACCGAGGAACTCATCACCGAACTGTCCACCGGGATCGACGATCTGTCCGGCGTGGAGAGCAAGCAGACCACCACCGTGGCGCTGGACTTCGGCCGCCTCACGATCGACCGGAACCTGGTGCTGTACCTGTTCGGCACGCCCGGACAGGACCGGTTCTGGTTCCTGTGGGACGAATTGTCCCGCGGCGCACTAGGCGCGATCGTCATCGCCGACACCCGCCGCCTGGAGAACTCGTTCGCCGCCATCGACTACTTCGAGCGCCGCGGACTGCTGTTCACGGTGGCGGTGAACTGCTTCGACGCCGCCCCGGTCTACACCCCCCAGGAGGTCCGCGAGGCGCTCGACCTGGAGCCACACATCCCGGTGATCACGTGCGACGCCCGCGACCGCGCCTCCTGCAAAACGGTCCTGATGACCCTGGTCGAACACCTGATCAAGCGAGCCACCGCAACACCCGTGTGAACCGGTAAGGCGCGCGGCGCAATTCGGCATCCGACGCAAAGTTGCACCGCGCGCCTCGCCGGCCGTTCGGACCGGTCCGATCCCCTTCAGTGGTGAGAACAGCCCCCGTGCGGCGCATGCCACAATCGCGGCAATGGGACCGGCGCCGGACAGGATCATCTCCAAGTTCAGGGAGATCGCCAAGGACGCTGCATCGGATCGTCCGCCGTTCGCTACGTCCCCGGCGACCGCAGGTCCCGACAATGCCACGATCTGCCCCCGATACGGGTGGTTCGGCTGGACCGTGCAGCTGTCACCTCCACCGAAGGCCAGAAAAAAGCTCACGGACACCGTCGAACTCGCCCGAGCCGTATTCCAGTTGATGGTGGATCAACTCGGCGTCGGAGATCCGGCCGCGATGCCGGATGTGAACGACCTGCTCCGCAAGGCAGGACTCGTCGACAAGAAGAACAAATCCCTCGCCACCGATCGCCACAACGACAAGGTGGACAAGATCGACGAGGTCAAACGGGGTCTGGTCGACCAGCACACGAAGATCGCGGACAAGGTGGCGGAAACCGCGAAACAGGGCACCGAACTCAACAGTCACCTCTGGAACGAGGTGGTCGACCTCAGGACCGCGATGCACGCCGCAGGATCCGAGAAACTCTCCGCCAAGCTGGAAACCAGCCTGATCGACCAGGTACTCTCCGCGCTCCAGCGCTCGTGGAAGAAATTTGCCGCCGTGGCGAACACGAACAAAAAGGACGGTGACGAGCTGGGGCCGCTCACTGTCTCGGAACTCGAAGCCCTGGCCCCGAAGGGAGACCCCGGCACACTGGCGAAGTATCTGCCATACCTCAACGAGGCCATGCGGAAGGCCGGTATCAGCAATCCGAAACGGGAGGCGGCATTCCTCGCCCAGGTGCTCCATGAAACCGACGGGCTCCGGACACTCACCGAATACGGCAGTGAGAAGTATTTCAACAGCAATTATGGCCCGGATACCGCGGTGGGCCGGTCGCTGGGGAACGAGAAGCCGGGTGACGGTGCCCGTTTCCGTGGTCGTGGCGCCCTGCAGATCACCGGTCGCGACAACTACCGCGCAGCCGGCGACTCGATCGATGTCGATCTCGTCCGCCATCCCGAACGCGCCGCCGACCCGGAACATGCCTTCGATATCGCCGGGTGGTACTGGGAATCGCGTGAATTGAACGATGAGGCCGACAAAGGGAAATTGGACGACATCACGCGGGAGATCAACGGCGGCAGCAACGGTGACGCGGAGCGCGAGGAGTACTACCGGAAGGCCCGCAAGGTCCTGGATGCGGATTGATGTCCTGCGCTCAGGATTGCCGAGTGCGCTGGAGGGCCGTGAGGTAGTCGTCCAGGCGGGCCATGGCGCGTAGGGCGTTGCGGCTGCGGGTCGACAGGCGGGTGCCCCAGTCGGTGAGCAGGGTGTGCATGCGGTCGGTGCTTCCGGCCTGGCGGAGTTCGCGGACGAAGGCGGCTATCTCCGGCAGGGAGATGCCGCCCTTGCGGAGATACCAGGCCAGGTGGGCGTCGCGAATGTCGGTGTCGCCGTAGGTGCGATATCCCGTGGCGCGGTCGCGCGCCGGTTCGATGATTTCGGCCTTCTCCCACTCCCGCAGCGTCGCGGGGTGGACGCCCAGTCGGTGTGCCAGCTGGCCGACGGTGAGCGGTTCGGGAGAGCGCCGGGGCGGCGGAGCCTCGGCGAGTGCGCCGAGCGTGGCGCTGACCTCGGTGTGGGTGCGGCGTTCGTGCAGGAATTCCGCGTGCAGCTCGTCCAATCGGGTGTAGAGGGCGACGTGGTCTTCCCGGTTGGCGCTGCGCATGAGTTCGACGGCCGCCCGGTGACCGTATCCGGCGCGCAGCGCGAGGAAGGCGTGCAGCGCGAGCGCGTGCAGGTCCGTATAGCGCCGGTAGCCGCTGTCGGTTCGCGCCGCGGGTGGGAGCGCGCCGAGGTCCTCGTAGTTGCGGACCGCCTGGGTCGAGAGTCCGTGCTCGCGCGCCAGATCGACCGGACGCAGCGTTCGCCCGCGCGATGCCTGCGGGGTCACCGGCCGCGCCCGGTGCCTCGCCGCCGACCGGATGTGGTGGCCACCTACGGTTCGCCCGGGTCCACTTCGGCGAACGAGCCGACCCAGCGGTGCGGGGCGCGAGGCGAATTCGGCTCACCGGGCCTGGTCACCCCGACCACCCGCCATCCGGCGGCGGCCGCCGCGTCGAGTTCGTCCGGGTGGTCCGACAGGAACAGGATCTCGCCCGGCGGCACCCCGATCGCCCCGGCGATCTTCTCGTAGGACCCGGGCTCCCGCTTGGCGCCGGCATTGGCCAGATCGAACCAGCCGCTGATCAGCGCGGCGAGGTCGCCGTCGCGGGCGAAGGCGAACCAGTCCTGCTGATTGCGCACCGAACCCGAGGAATACACGTACAGCCCAATGCCCGCGGCATGCCAGGCGCGCAGCGCCGGGGGCGCGTCCGGAAAGAACTCGCCGTGCAGGGCGCCGTTGCGGAAGCCCTCCGCGCAGATCAGGCCCTGCGCGGTCTTCAGCGGCGCGGCCTTCACATCGGAATTCAGCCAGCCGCGCAGGATTTCGGCGACCTCGGCCTCGTCGGCGTCGGGACGCCCGGACATTTCGCGGGCGCCCGCCAGCACGGGTTCGGCCGCGCCGCCCCGGTTTTCGGCCAGCCACTGCGGAAGCCGTTGCCGCGTATAGCCGTACAGGTCCTCCCGCACCGAACTGGTCGGGCTGGTCGTACCCTCGATATCGACCACGATCGCCGTGGTCATGCGGCGATCAGTTCGTCGAGGGTCGGGAACCGGGATCCGATCGGGTCGCCGGTGAAGTCGCCGACCCAGCCGTCCTCCTCCTCGAAGAACCGCACGGCCACGAAGTCGGGGCGGGTGCCCATATCGAACCAGTGCCGGGTGCCGGCGGGCACCGACACCAGGTCGCCGCCCTCGCACACCACCGCCACGACCTCCGGTTCCAGGTGCAGATAGAAGCAGCCGCGCCCGGCGGCGAAGAAGCGCACCTCGTCCTCGGCGTGGCGGTGCTCGGACAGGAACTTGCCGCGCGCCGCCTCGGCCCTGCCCTCCCATTCCGGACCGCTGTCGTCGGGCTGCAGCCGGGCCAGGTCGATGTGCTTGTAGCGGCCGTCGGCATTGAGTTCGCCGATACGGCCGTCGTAATGGGCGAGGATGTCCTCGGTGGGGGTGGCCGCGCCCAGTCCGGGCATGGTGGGCCAGCGGTCGAAAACGATGCCCCGCTTGGCCAGTTCGTCGCCGATGACCGCGGCGTCGACGGTGCGCAACCGCACCTCCGCGGGTGCGCTGTCGGCCATGATCTGCAGCAGAGTCATTGCGGTTCCTCCTCGGAACTCGAGACGGATGGGGCGATCTCGCGGCGGCCGGTCAGCGTCACCAGCTCGCACATCGCCTCCAGGCATTCCGCGCGGTCGCGGGCCTGCGCGAGGGTGGCGCCCCACGCGGTGATGCCGTGGCCGGCGATGAACAGCACCGGCGGCGCATCCGGGTGCTCGATCAGGTGACGCTCGATATCGGCACCGATGCGCGGAACGTCAGAGTGATTCGAAAAGACGGGGATGTCAATGGTTTCCGCCGTGCCGAGCCCCTTGATGAGCTCGTAACCGGTGAATCGCAGCGACTCCCCCGCCGCGACGGACTGCGCGGTCGCATGCGGCGGATGCACATGCACCACCGCGTCGGCACCGGTGGCGCGGTAGACGGCCGTGTGAATCGCGGTCTCCGCCGACGGGCACCTGGTTCCCGAAACCGGTTGGGAGTCGGAGACTTTCACCGTCACCATGTCCCCGGCCGTCAGCTCGCCCTTGGACAGCCCGCTACCCGTGACGATCGCCGTCTCCTCCGCCCGCACCGAAATATTTCCGGCCGTCCCGGGCATCCAGCCACGTAGATACAGACTCCGGGCGATCTCGGCGATATGCGCCCCGGTCACATCGAGTCGCCCGTGGCCCGCAGGCGATCTCACGTCCTCCACGACACCCGCCTCCGTCACCACGGCGGTAACCAGATCGGGTGGGGTGACGTCGAAAGCCGGGTTGAACACCTCGGTGTCCTCCGGGGCGGTGGCGATGCCCGCCACGTGGGTGATCTCCGCGGCGGCCCGTTCCTCCACGACGATTTCCGCACCGGTCGCGGTGCCGAGGTCGCGGGTGGATTCCGGCGCGACGACGACGAACGGGATTCCGTGCCGCTGCGCCGCCACCGCCAGCGCGTAGGTCCCGATCTTGTTGGCGACCGAACCGTCGGCGGTGATCCGGTCCGCGCCGACGATCACGCAGTCCACCTGACCGGTCGCCATGGCCCACGCGGCCGCCGAATCGATCGTCAGCCGATGCGGGATTCCCGCCTCGGCCAGCTCCCACGCGGTCAGCCGGGCGCCCTGCAGCAGCGGACGGGTCTCGTCGACGAGCACGTTCTCGATCGCGTCCCGCTCGGCCAGCACCCGCAGCGCACCGATCGCGGTACCGAATGCGGTGGTCGCCAGACGCCCGGTATTGCAGTGGGTAAGGATGCGCAGCGGACGGTCCGGGCACAGCCGTTGCACCAGGTCCGCCGCGTGGGTCGCCGCCGCCCGGTTCACGCGGCCGTCCTCCGCCAGCATCGCCAGCGCCTCGTCGAGCACGGCCTGCGGACCCTGCGGGCACTTCGCCAGCGCCCGCCGCACACCCCACGCCAGATTCACGGCGGTCGGCCGCGCCGCCGCGATCCGCGCCGCCTCCAACTCCACCTTCTCGGCATCCCCGAGATATGCGAACGCCGCGATTGCCACTCCGAACGCCCCCGACACACCGATCGCCGGGGCCCCGCGCACGGCGAGGGTCTTGATCGCGTCGATGACCTCGTCGACCGTCGTGATCCGGAGCTCCCGCAACTCGTGCGGCAGCGCCCGCTGATCGAGGGTCACCAACGCCCCGTCGACCCACGCGATCGAACTCTCACCCATCGATGCAACCTTCACGCCTCGGCCCGACAACCTCCTCCAAAACCGTATCGAACCACCAGCTCACCGCCCCCACCAGGTTTCCGCTCGCCCCGATCCCGTCCGGAGCAGATGCTCACATCGCCTGGGGAAGCATGATGACCGCGACGGCGAGCGCCAGCGTAGACAGGAATATCCCCGCGATGGCCAGCCCCTTGCCGGTGCGCTGTCCCGTGCAGCCGACGATCCCGAGGACGAGCCCGGCCAGTCCGAACGGGAGACCGACGAGCGGCCGGATACCGGTCAGGTCGATGGGCAGCAGCGGCAGCACGCATCCGACGAGCCCGAGGAGCACCGCGCCGACCGCGAGCCCGATCCCCGGCCGGCGCTCGGCCGGTTGCGGGCCGCCCTGCCATCCCTGCCCGCCGGGATTCGCCCAGGGTTGCTGGTGCGGAGCATTCTGAACGTGCTGCCCCGGTGCGGCGGGGGCGGAGTAGCCCGCGCTCGGGCCGGGTTGCCAGGCCGGATCGGCCGGTTCCGGCGGCGGACCGTAGGTCATGCGGACCCCCTTCAACCTCTGCGGCCATCCCTCCCCGGGCACGGCTCCCTCGTCTCGAGACACGATAGCCGCATTCCTCGGCGCCGGACGCGTTGCGAGACAATAGCCTTGCGAGGGAGCTTCGAACTGCAGAATCGTTGAGGTATGAGCGAATCCGATATTCCCTCCAGCACAGACGATTTCGACTTCTTCGACGCCATCTACCGCGGCGACGGGCCCTTCGATCGAGCCCCGTGGGACATCGGCGGGCCACAACCGGCCTACGTCGATCTCGAGGCGGCGGGCGGCATCACCGGCGGGGTGCTCGACTGCGGCTGCGGCACCGGTGACAATGCCCTGTTCCTGGCGAGCAAGGGGTACACCGTGATCGGCGTGGACCGCGCGCCGACGGCCATCGCCATAGCGCGGGAAAAGGCCCGGCAGCGCGGGCTCGCCGCGACCTTCGACACCGCCGACGCGCTCGAACTCGCCGACTACCCACGACAATTCGACACCGTCATCGATTCCGGCCTGGCGCACGTATTCGAGAGTCCCGGCGATCTGGCCCGCTATGCGGCGGCACTGCACCGCTCCTGCCGCGGCGGGGCGCGGGCTTACGTGCTCGCGCTGAGCGATCGCGCGCCCGCGTACCTCCGCGACGAACACGGCGACATGGTGGCCCGGATAGCGGACAAGCTGGGCGGCACCGAGTTGCAGCTCGACCGGATGCTGCCCGCCCTGACACCGGACGCATTGCGCAGCGGGTTCGCCGCCGGATGGTCGGCGGAATCCATCGACACCGCCGTCGTGCGCTCCGTCCTGCCGTTCCAGACGGAATCGGTCGATCTCCCCGCCTGGCTCGGGAGCTTCAGGGCCGTCGCGGACAAGTGAAGACCCTGTCGCGCATCGCGAGATCGAATCTCGCGGCGCCGACTTCCTTGACCTGAAGATTAGTTGAGCTTCTAGCGTCGTCGGCGACGAGAGGAGTTCGACAATGACGACACTGGTTACCGGCGCTACCGGGAACACCGGCCACCACGTGGTGGCGGAGCTCGTGCGGCGCGGTGAGCGCGTCCGCGCACTGACCCGGAATCCCGTTGCGGCCGCGAAGATCCTGGCGCCCGAGGCGGAGGTGGTCGCGGGTACGCACACCGAGCCGCAGTCGTTGAACGGCGCCCTGGACGGCGTCGACCGCCTGCACATCACCGTGACGGCCGGGCTGGCCGAGGTCGGCCCGGAGCTGGTGCGGCGGGCGGTCGACGCGGGCGTGCGGCGCATCACCGTGGTGTGGGGCGGCGCGGTCGGCCCGGTCGAGCAGGCCGTGGCGGATTCGGGCGTGGAATGGACGCGCCTGGAACCGCAGGAGTTCATGTCCAACACGCTGACCTGGGCCGAATCGATCAGATCCGAGGGCGTCGTGCGCGAGCCCTACGACTTCCCCAGCGCCCTGGTGCACGAGGCCGATATCGCCGCCGTGGCGGCCGCCGCGCTGCTCGACGACGGTCATTCGGGACGCGCGTACAACCTCACCGGGCCGGAATCGCTGACGCCGCGGGAACGGATCGCGATGCTGTCCCGGACCGTCGACCGCGATATCGCGTTCGTCCCGATCACCCACGAACAGGCCGTCGACAGGCTGATCGCCTCCGGCGTATCCCGCGCCGACGCCGATTACGTCATCGGCTGGTACTCCGCGCCCGGCGAGGATTCCATGACCGTCGTCGACACCGTCGAGCGCGTCACCGGCCGCCCGGCACGCACTTTCGCCCACTGGCTGGCCGAGCACGCGGAGCGCTTCCGGTAGCCGAAGGGCACGTGCAGTGCCGGGGGCGCGGACGGGGCCGATGCCATGGGTACGGCTTCGGTATTACGTGGCGGGCGGCAGCGACTGCGTGATGAGCAGCCGGGCGGCCTTCGATACGCGCGTGTTGTCGCCCGTGACGAGCCGGTCCTGCAGTAGTCCCCGGATCCCGGAAATCAGCAGGGTGGCAGTCGATTCCGGATCCAGCAGGTCGGGATCGAGCCGTCGCAGCACCTCGGTGACGGCGTCGACGAGCACGCGGACGGCGTCGTCGGCGTAGTCGCGGAACGCGCTGTCGGGCACCGACGCGACGCCGAGCACCTGCAGCAGCACCCGGGTGCTGCTCACCCAGTCGGTGGTGGTGTTCACGCAGAACGATTCGATCAGCCGCCGTCGCAGCGCGTCGATATCGGGGACGTCGGCGAACATGGCCGCGATATCGGGGCGCTGGGTTTCCAACGCGGACACCAGCATCTGCTCCTTGGTTCCGAAATAGTGGATCAGCATCCGCGAGCTGGTGCCGAGGTAGTCGGCCAGCGGACGCAGCGACAGCTCGGTCAGTCCGTATTCGCCGATGTAGGCGATCACTCCGGACAGCAGTTCGGCGCGGCGCGCCTGGTCGAGGGGTCTGGGCACGAATTGACTGTAGCGGTCGTTACAGGTATTCATGACATCATGGGTGTACCAACTGCTACACAAACCGCGCGGAACGTGGTCGTCACCGGCATGACCGCCACCACCTGCCTGGCCCCCGACCTCGACGGCACCTGGGCCGGACTGCTCGACGGCGCCAGCGGCATCGGCCTGCTCGACGACGAGTTCGTGACGGAGTACGACCTGCCGGTCCGCATCGGCGGCAAGCTGAAGCAGCGGCCGGGCGAGCACCTCACCCGCATCGAGCAGCGCCGCCACTCCTACGTGCAGCAGCTGGCGCTCGTCCTCGGACGGCAGGTCTGGGAGGAGGCCGGGAAGCCGGACGTGGACGGTGAGCGGCTGGGCGTCGCCATCGGCACCGGACTCGGCGGCGGCGACGCGTTCATCACCGCCGTCGACGCCATGCGCGCGGGCGGCTACCGCAAGGTGCCTCCGCTGACGGTGCCGATGGCGATGCCGAACGGCTCCGCGGCCCGGGTGGGTCTCGAATTCGGCGCCAAGGCAGGCGTCTACGCGCCCACGTCGGCCTGTTCGTCCGGCGCGGAGGCGATCGCGCACGCCTGGCGGCTCATCACCACCGGCGAGGCGGATGTCGTGATCGCCGGTGGCGTGGAGAACTACATCGAGGCGGTCCCGATCGCGAGCTTCGCCATGATGCGGGCGATGAGCACCCGCAACGACGAACCGGCCCGCGCTTCACGGCCTTTCGACCGCGACCGCGACGGTTTCGTCTTCGGCGAGGCCGGTGCCCTGCTGGTGCTGGAATCCGAGGAGTTCGCCCGCGCCCGCCGCGCGCGGATCCACGGCCGGATCCTGGGCGCGGGAATCACGTCGGACGGCTATCACATCACCGGCACCGAACCCGAGGGCGCGGGCGCGGCACGGGCCATGCGCAAGGCCATCGACTCCGCGGGGCTCACCGCGACCGATATCGAGCATGTCAACGCGCACGCCACATCGACACCGATCGGTGACGCCTCCGAGGCCAATGCCATTGCGGCCGTTGCCGGTGCCGCATCGGTGTACGCCCCCAAGTCCGCGCTCGGGCACTCCATCGGCGCCGTGGGCGCCCTGGAGGCCATCCTCACCCTGTGCACAGTGCGCGATCAGATCGTGCCGCCCACACTCAATTTCGGGCACGCGGACGACGGAATCGAGCTGGATATCGTGCACGGGCAGCCGCGGCGGCAGCGAATCTCGCACGCGCTCAGCAATTCCTTCGGTTTCGGAGGACACAACGTCACGCTCGCATTCGGCGCCGCCTGAGTCGTTCGTCCCCAGCTTTGTCCCAAGTATGTGGAACGGCCGTTGTTCACGCTTATCCACCGAAAGTTGTGGATGGAAGCAGTAGCTGGGGATAAACCCGTGTGCCCCATGTGGATACAGGACCGTTCCTAGCGGTCATGTTGTGCGCGCTGGAGGTTCACCAACCGGCTCGTGATGCCGTCCACGGCCAGATCCTCGAGGCAGCCGACGAATCTGCGTTCGGTATGTGCACCGAGTGCAGGTTCCAGCACCACGGTCCAATCGCCGTCGCGCTCGGTCGGACCATCCACGACGCGAACGTGACTCACGATGCTGCGGCAGTGTTTCCACACCGTGAGGGCCGGATCCTCGGCCCGCGAGCCGAATCGGCTCCGCGCGTCGAACGTCACGATCGACCGGCTGCCCGAACTGCCGCTGTCAGTGTGAAATTGCATCGCCTGCGCCAATGCAACCACTGCCACGATGCCCGCCACCGCGAGCACCGAGACCACCGCGGCGATCCGCAGTCTCACGGCCCGGCCTACCGCACCAGCGGGCCGCGCAGCAGCCGCGTGCGGTCCTCGACCGGGCCGAGGAATCCCTCCGGCGGCAGCGCCAGTCGCTCCAGGCGGGTCGTGATGCCGCGCGTGGCAGCCGGTTTCGCGGTCGCCCGCGCCACCCGCTCCACCACCCAGGCGATTCCGGTGAGCAGGACCCCGCCGGCCAGCAGCACCGGCACGAAGACGTTCAGGCGCTCGGGCCGGGTCAGCCACGCGAAGTTCACCCGCGACGGCGGCTCGGCCGCGTGCACGATCCGGGCGGTGCGACGGCGCTCGGGCTCCGCCCCGATCCGAGATCCCAGCGCCCGCAGCCGGTTGGTGACCAGCATGGCGACCAGCGCGATCTCGGCGGCGAGGAACAGCGTCGCCGACATGATCGCGCGATTCCACTCCCACCGGTACAGGTAGACGAAAACGTAGGCGCCGGTGGCGATCACGGTGACCACCGCCAGCAGCACCCCGAACTTGCGCATCATCACCGCACCTCCATCGATTCCGAGACGATCCGCACCGCGCCCGTGCGGCCGTCGAGTTCGACCTCGGCGCCGTCGGGCAGCCGCCGCGTCGCATCGGGATAGCCGACCACCGCGGGGACGCCGTGTTCGCGCGCGAGGATCGCCAGATGGCTGAGCGGGCTGCCGGTTTCGGCGATCAGCCCGGCCAGCCGCGGCACCACCGCCGCGAGCCGCGGATCCAGATGCCGGACCACCAGCACCGATCCGGGCGGGGGCCGGTGCCCGATGTGCACGACCCCGCGGCCGGTGCCGCCGCCCGCGCCGATGCCGTGGGCGCGCGATCTCACCGTCCGCACCACCGCGACCGGAACGCCGTCGGCGAAACGGAACTCGGTGGGAACGGCGGTGGATTCGGCTGCCGCCCGCGCGGCCAGATCCTCCGGAAGCATCCGCCGGGTCACAGCGCGCCGCAGTTCGTCCAATCGCAGCGCGGTCACCGTCTCGGCGTCGTCCAGCACGCCACCGGCCGCCAGCCGCCGCCCCAATTCGACGGCGACCCGGGCGCCGAGCTCCTGAATCCAGCGCGCCCGCAGTCGCAATGCCTCCCGCGCCACCGCCAGATCGCCGAATTCGCCGTCGGGAACCGCGGATTCGAGCACCGCCCGCGGTAGCGGGGCGGGCGGCCCGATCCGCGGCGGGGTCAGCGCCAGTACGACCGGATACTCCGCGATCGCGCGCTCGTCGGACAGTCCGGCGGCGCGAGCCTCGGCCAGCGCGGACAGCGCCATCGCCGCCGCGGTCGGCCCCGGGCGCCGGTCGCGGGTGAGCATTCCCGCCAGCGCCTCGTAACCGTGCACGGCCCGCAGCGCGGTGCGGGTGTGCTGCAGGATGTCCAGCAGTCCGCCGTTGCCCAGCGTGTGCAGCGGCGGGACCTCGGCCAGATCGCCGTCGACCCGCTCGCAGGTGTGCCGCGCCAACTCTGGCAGTGCGGCCGCCAGCCTCCCGACCCGCACCGCGGCCCCGAGCCGGCGCGCCCCGGGCCGCGGATCCAGCCGTCGCAGCAGCGAGTGCCGCGGCGGAAGCGCCCCCAGCAGTTCGAGATCGGCGACCGCGATGCCACCGACCGCGGTCGCCACCGGCGACGTGCGCAGCCGTTGCGCCGAGACCGTCCCGGTCATGTCCAGCGCCACCCGCAAACCCTCGGCCAGCGGTGTCAGCCACAGATCCTGCTCCAGCGGGCGCAGCGGATCCGGAAACGTCTCGGCGAGCGGACCCGGCCCGAAGATCGGCCCCTCGCCGGGGCCGTGCAGCGCGGTGATGGGCCGGGCCTGCAGCAGCACCGCGCGCCCGGATTCGTCGAGGGCCCACTCGATGTCCAGCGGCCCGCCGAAGATCGATTCGGCGCGGGCCGCCAGCCGGATCACCTTGCGCCGCACCAGCACCGGCAGCTCCGGGCCGTCGGCGGTGAGTACCGCGCGCACCTGACCGCGCCGGGTCAGCGAGGCGGTCCACCCCGCCGCGCTGCCGTCCACCACCTCGCTGGGCCCGCCCCGCACCGCGGTCAGCACCATGCGGTCGCGGCGCCCGCTCATCGGGTCGGCGGTGAACAGGACGCCGCCCCAGGCCGCGGTGAGGAACGGCTGCACCAGCACCGCCATGGCGGCCTCGGCCGCACCGTCCGATGTCGCGGCGACCGCCGCACCCGAAGCCCGGACCCGCGCGACCGCATCGGTGAACTCCGCCCAATCCGCCACGCCGAGAACGGAAGTGAACAGGCCCGCCATGGACTGCTCGGCGCCGTCCTCGGCCACCGACGACGACCGCACGACCAGCTGCCGACGCCCTCCGACCGACAGCCGCCGCCATTCGATCTCAGGCAGTCGGCCCTCGTCGGGCCACGCGGTGGTGAGGACGAATCCGTCCAGTACGGGTAGGCCGCGGTGCGCGGCCTGTGCCAGGGTGGCGGCCTTCGCGCCGGACAGTTCCGGATTCTGCGCCCGCGGATCACGCAGGGAGACGACGGAGGGCTGGTGTGTCGTACCGATTGTCATCGCGCACTACCTTCGGAGAGAAACGACGTTGTTTCGTCCGGATCCGCGACCCGGCACGGCGATCCCCTAAGAGGAGATGGTCACTCCACTTAACAGTTCTCAGTGTTCACCCGGCGTTCCCCGCTTGTCAAGAATGACCGTTCGTTTTATAAGCCTGTTATGTCACACCGATGCACCGGAGTAGAACCGGTTTCAGTATTGTCGTGCCATGGCCTTCGTGATCGACGACAGTGTGGACATCGACGCACCCGCCGAGGTGGTGTGGAAGGTGCTCACCGACTTCCCGGCGTACGGCGAGTGGAATCCGTTCGTCCCGGGGTGTAGCACCACCCTGGAGCCGGGCGCCCCGATCGACATGCGGGTGCGGTTGGTGGGTCCGCGCCCGAAGGCACAGCGGGAATGGATCCGATCCCATACGCCCGGAACCGAATTCAGCTATGCGATGAAGCCGATCCCGCTCGGCGCGCTGCACAGCCTGCGCTCACACACCCTGACCCCGCTCGACACCGGCCGCTGCCGCTACACCTCGCACTTCGAGATCGCAGGCTGGCTCCAACCGCTGGTCACAGGACTGATGGGATCCGCCCTGCGCCGCGGATTCGGCGACATGACCACCGCGGTGAAGCAGCGCGCCCAGCAGCTCACCTGAGCCCGGGCCTCCGTATTTCCGGCATGCTCTTGGCCGGAATCTCGCGACGGATTCCGGCCGAGGACATGCCGGAAATACGGAGGTGCTACGCCTCGAAGGGTATGACGTTCCCGGCGGCGTCGCGCTCGCCGATGCCCGCGGTGATCGCGGCCGCCAGGTCGGCGGCCGCGGGCCAGGTGCGGGGTGGGTCGTCGTCGAGATTGCCGATCGTGTACCAGGTGTCGGTGCCGCGGTAGCGAACCAGTCCTCTGCCGGAATCGTCCAGGCAGACATCGAGTTCTCCGGACACCGTCCCTTCCTCCGCGGTCATGACGGCGGCCTTCTCGGCGATCTCGATGACGTCGCTTATTTGAATTCTCCTCGCTTCACGCAGTCGTCCACGGCGGTACGCAGGGCGGTCTGCTCGTCGGAGTCCACGGCCAGCCCATATTTTACTTTGACCTTGATGTAATGCGCGATATAGGCACACCGGTAGGTGCCCGGCGGGAGGTAGTCGGACGGATCCTGATCGCCCTTGGAGCGGTTGGCCGACGGATCCGCCGCCACCAGATTCTCCGCGTCGTTGGCGATGTTGCGGCGGGTGTTCTCGTCCTTGTCCGCGGCGCCCGACCGCCAGGCCTCTGCCAGCGCGACGATATGGTCGGCGTCCATGCCGGACGGGTCGGCGGTGAACTTGTACTCCTTGAGCTTGCCCGACTTGCGGTCCATGATGCCGTACTGATCGCGCCAGCCGCCGCCCTTGCTGACGGTGAGCTTGCAGGTCTGCGCGTCCAGCTTGACCGTGCCGGTGGCGTCGCGCAGCAGCATGACATCGCGGGTCTCGCACTTCGCGTACTGCGCGTACTCGGCGCCGAAACCGTGTTCCGGCTTGTTGGAGTCCCAGTGCGGGAACTTCTCGCGGCTGTAGCCGGTCATCGAGGCCTCCGGCGCCACAACGAGATTCGTGAGCAGGCCGGGAACGTCCTTGCCGTCCACCTGAACCGCGCGCGCCGGCGCCGGGTTCGCGGTGTCGTTCTTGCTGCCGAGTTCGTCGATCACGATGTAGCCGACCGCGAGCCCCACGGCGAGCAGGACGGGTGCGACCAACGTAATGATTCGCCGGGTGGGTCCGGCCCGACGGGAGGATCGTTTCACCACGACGCCCCCAGTTGTTTCCCGACGACTTCGTCGCTGCTGCCGTTCATCACGCACCGTCCCGAATACCGCTGCACTGCTAGGGAAATCATGCGCTATCTCCCTGATTCCCGCAGCAGGCACCGCGGCGACGATCGCAGCGCGACCGCGCAGCAACGCTGCGCACCCCGTACGCCGAGGCCAGCAGCAGATACACAATAACCAAGGGCAGGATCACTTTTCGACCGCGACGGGACGGCCTACGATATGCACTTCTCATCTCGGGAAGACACAGTGTCAACGGTGCGGGCAAACAGCAAGCCCGGCGGTGGAATCAGTAACGGGAGTCACACCCCGCCGATTCGGGGGCTGTCGGGTCCGCGCCACGAGGCCCGATACTGTCTCAGCAGAAGATGTTTCGCGGACTGTCAGCAGGAGGTCGACAAATGTTCCGAACGACCGTCGTGACGGCGGCCGTCGCCGCCGTGCTCGGGGCGCTCGTCGCGTGCGGGTCCTCCTCCGGCCCGAGCGCGGCGACCAGTGGGCCGACATCCTCCGATACGGGCTCTCCGGCTTCCGCTGCGCCGCAGCGGCCCTCGACTGCCCCCGCGGCCGGCCCGGCGTCGTGCGGTATCGATTTGTCGTCCCCCGTCGTCCGGGCGGCCGTCGCCCAATTGCCCGCCGAGCCCGCGACACAAGCTCCCTGGAATACGAATCCCGCCACCTTCGAGGGCAATTTCGATCCGTGCGTCACCTTGTCCGCGGCAATCGTCACGATCGAAGGCGCGACGGGCAGCTCCCCCCAGCACGCCCTGCTGTTTCATCGCGGCGAGTACATCGGCACGGCCACCGCCGAGGCGTACGGGTTCACCACGCTCGCCGCGGCCGCGAGCACCGACGACACCGTCGTACTCGACTACAAGACGCCCGGCAGCTGCAACGCGTGCGACGACGGCACCCACACCCAGGTCGGATTCCACTGGGACGGCCGGCGTGTCGTCATGAACGGCACCCCGCCGAACTGAGCGGCCGCCCGCCGGTCCGGCAATCGCGTTGCCGGACCGGTCTTCTCGTCGATCAGGCGTTGTTGAGCTTGTTCAGCCGCTCGCAGGACTCCAGGTACTCCTCGATCATGCGCTGCATCAGGTCGGCGGTGCGGTCGACCTTGGTCATCAGGCCGACGACCTGGCCGACCGGGTTGAAGTTGACGTCCTTGGCGGCCTCCGGGTACCGGTGACCGCGCTTGACGCCGTCCAGGGCGACCATCATCTGCAGCGGCATCGGCAGCGGGTCGGGGGTCTCGGTGGACTCCCACGCGTCGGTCCAGTCGTTGCGCAGCATGCGGCAGGGCTTGCCGGTCCACGAGCGCGAGCGCACGGTGTCGTGGCTCGACGCGTCGATGTAGGTCTGCATCTGCGCGGGTGGCACGTTCGCCTCCTCGACGGTCAGCCAGATCGACCCCGTCCAGGCGCCGGCGGCGCCCATCGCGAGCGCGGCCGCGATCTGGCGGCCGTTGCCGATGCCGCCCGCCGCGAGCACCGGCAGATCGCCGACGGCGTCGATCACCTGCGGCCACAGCACCAGCGAGGAGATCTCGCCGCAGTGGCCACCGCCCTCGGTGCCCTGGCAGACGACGAAATCCAGCCCCGCACGCTTGTGGTTGAGCGCATGCTTGACCGACCCGCACAGCGCGCCGATCAGCCGGCCGGAATCCTGCACCTGCTTGATGACATCGTCGGGCGGGGTGCCCAGGGCGTTGGCGACGAGCTTCGCCTTCGGGTGCCGCAGAATGACTTCCACCTGCGGGGCGGCGGTGGTGGCGGTCCAGCCGAGCAGCTGGTTGTGGTGCTCGCCGTCGGGCAGATGCGGAACCCCGTGGTCGGCGAGGATCTTCTCGGCGAAGTCGCGGTGCCCCTGCGGAACCATCTCGCCCAGTTTGGATTCCAGCTCCTCGGGGCTGAGGCCGTCGATGCCCTTGCCCTCGTACTTGGACGGGATCACCAGGTCCACGCCGTAGACGCCGTGCACGTGCTCGTCGAGCCAGGCCAGCTCGACCTCCAGCTCCTCGGCGGTGAAACCGACCGCGCCGAGCACGCCGATGCCGCCGGCATTGCTTACCGCCGCGGCGACATCGCGACAGTGGGTGAAGGCGAAGATGGGGACGTCGATACCCAGTCGTTCGCAGATCTCGGTACGCATGGCCTGGTGGACTCCTCTTGTCTTCCGGCGCTGGAAATAGCTTCGCCGACACACTAGAACACGTTTCAGATTCAGACTAGCGCGTGGGTGCCCTCAAATCGAGGGGTGCGAGGAGAAGAGGGCCGAGCCTGCGTCCGTTGCCTGGCCGGAGTGGGGCGAACTCATGCCGCCACCGACCGCCGTGCGTGAGAAACTCGTTCTAGTTCCATGGCCCGGCACCCCGCGCGGGAATGCCGGGCCGCGACGGTCACCCGGCGGAGAGTTTCGCGAAGTCGGGCGCGTAGACGGTCATCCACTGCGGGCGCAGGCGGTAGAAGACGACCTCCTTGTCCCAGTCGAAGAAGTCGTCGCCGTAGAAGTCCTTGACGTACGCGAGCAGTTCCGGCCACTGCGGATCCGGCTCGCCGTCCTCGGGATTGAGGATGTCGACGTGTCCGTGCGTGAACACGCCCAGGTCCTCGCCGCGCATATGGGCGGCGCTCGCGGCGGGCCGGGCGGCGAGGTGGCGGGCCTTGGCGGCAGTGCGCGCGGTGCCGAAGTGCCAGCTGCCGTGCAGGAAATGCCCGTCGGCACCGCTGATCCGCGGCTCCCCCGCGGCCGTCACCGTGGACAGGGCGAGCGTGCACATGCCGGTGAGGACCGTGGTGAGTTGCGCCGCGGTCAGGGTGCGCTCGGTGCTGATGATCGAGCGGAGGTGTGTGGAGGAGCGGGACAGGGACGCGTCCAGCAGGGTCTGCAGTCGATCGAGTTCTTCCGGAGTTTCGCGCATCGGCCCACTGTAAGCGCGTCCCGTGGCGCGCCGTTTGACCGAAATTGCTCAGTTCGGACGGGGTATTACCCGAGTGTCGCCTTCTTCTTCTGCCCGGCGACGACGGTGTCGGTGGCATCGACCAGGGCGGCGTTCACCAGCACCTCCTGCCCCCTCGACAAGGGGGTACCCGTCAGCATGACCACGGTGGTCTGCTGGTTTCCGTCGCAGGTGACGGGGTTCTGGGCGCCCTGGGCGGAGGGCGCGTCCGCCTGCGGGTCGCCCACCAGCGCCTTGATGCCGACGACTCCGGCCCCGGCCTCGCAGTTGTACACGATCTCCAGGTTTTCCGGCCCGATGCGGTTGACGTCGATGGTGTTGGCGGCGAAGGCGGGAGCGGCGGTCGACACCGCGGCCAGCCCGATCGCACCGAGGGCGGTCACGAGGAAAGCGGGACGCCGGTAATTCCGAAAAGTTGCCATTGATCCTGGTCCTCCTGCGTAGGAAGTAGATCGCGGAACACACTCGGGAACACCGCGGTGCGCGTCGCACCACAGGTCCATGCTCCCCCACCACCGACTCGCAGGAAAGCACCGGTCGATAAAGAATCGAACCGGTCGGTCTTTGCGGTGCGGGCAGAGCGAACGGCCGCCGCCTGGCGTGGCGCGCACCGAGGGGTGGTTTACGCGGTCGCTGCGTACGCTGATTCGCGAGTCGATCGGCCGCCGGATCCTTCGAGGAGAGCTTCTGTGACCACTGTGCAGTTCCCGTCCCCGCTTCGCGATATCGAGCGGAAGGTGCTCGACCGGGTGGCCGAGCTGGCCGTCGGATTCGCCGCGGCGGCAGCGGAATTCGACGAGCGGGCCGAGATCGCCGTGGGTCATCTGCGGGATCTGCATGCCGCGGACGTGGACCGCGCCGTGCTGCCGGAACGAGTGGGCGGCTACGGGGCGAGCTACGTGACCTTCGGGCAGCTCGTGCGCACGCTGGCCAAGGCCGATCCCTCCACCGCGACCATCTGGGTGATGCATGCCGGCGCCGGCGTGGCGCTGGCCGAGATCACCGCCGATTCGCTGGGCTCCTTCTTCGCCGACGAGTTCCTGGCGGGTAAGCGGTTCGCGAACGCGCTGTCCGAGCCCGCCAGCGGCAACCGCTTCCTCAATCCGCAGCAGGAGGCGGTCGCGGTGGCGGGCGGCTGGTCGCTCACGGGCGCGAAGCGGTTCGTCTCGGGTGCCGAGATCGCCGACTATCTGCTGGTGAACGCCCTGGTCGACGACGAGCCGACGTTCTTCGGGGTGGTGCCCGACGACACGGTCACGGTCGTCCCGATCTGGGACACCCTGGGCCTGCGCGCCACCCGCAGCCAGCTGCTGGCCTTCGACGACACCGTGCTGCGCGCCGAATATCGCGGCCGCAGGCCGGGTTTCGCGGATTTCGCGATCATTCCTGCCGGCCTGCCCGCGCTGTCCCTGGGCATCGCCGACGCCGCCCTGGACGCCCTGGTCTCGCACGCCCGGTCCCGGGAGATTCTGGGCAAGCCGCTGTCGCATCAGCAGTGGGTCCAGCACGAGGTCGCGGACGTGCAGACCCGGCTGGCGGCGGCGCACGCACTCTACGACCGGGCGCTGTGGGAGGCCGACAACGGAATCCCCGCGTTCTTCGGAAACCTTTCGCGCGCAAAGTATCTGGCGAACAAACTCGCCGTCGAGGTGGCGCAGCTGGGGGTGCGCATCGGCGGCGCATCGGGCTATCTCAAGCAGTCCCCCATCCAACGACACCTGCGCGACGCCGAGGCGGGTCAGCTGATGGCGTACTCGACCGAGGTCGTCGCGGGCGTCGTCGGCCGGGAAGTACTGGGGGTACCCGAAGAGCAGTAAGCCTGCGGGCTGCTTGTCGGTACCTGATGTAAGACTCGCTGCATGCGATGGGCGGTGGCGGACACGGGCGACGGTGGTGCGCGCCTGTGCCCGCTCGATCAGGACGGCCGTCCGGCGGGGCCGGTCCTTCGTGAGCCCTCGCTCGCCGAGGCGGTGCGCTCCCGCCCCGGGGTGGAGCGGTGGGTCTGGCGGTCCACGGCCGAGATCTACCGCTCGCTCCTGGCCGCCGGCGTCCGGGTCGAGCGCTGCTACGACGTGGAGGCCGCCGAATCCCTGCTGATCGGGCACGAGGAGGGCCAGTCGGGGCAGGCCCGCTCGCTGGCCGCGGCGTGGGCGCGACTGCACCGGCTGCCCGTCCCGCCGGATGTTCCCGCGCGGGCCGCCGAGACCCAGCCGTCGCTGTTCGAATCCGGCCCGGTGCCCTTACCCCCGGGCACCGACGAGTTCGCCGCGCTGCTCGAGGTCTACGCGGGACAGATCGCCCGCACGGCGAAGGCCGAACATCCGGACCGGATGCGGCTGCTGCTGGCCGCCGAATCGGCGGGCATGCTGGTCGCCACGGAAATGTCCCGCTTCGGGATCCCCTGGCGCGCCGACGTGCACCGGGACCTGTTGGACACGATGCTCGGCGAGCGTTTTCCGGGCGGGTCGGAACCGCGCCGGATGGCGGAGCTGGCCGACGAGGTGTCGCGGGCCTTCGGCGGCGGTGTGCGGGTCCGGCCCGACCTGCCCAACGACATCATCAGGGCCTTCGCCCGCGCCGGGATCTCGCTGTCCTCCACGCGGAAATGGGAGCTCCAGCGGATCGATCACCCCGCGGTGGCGCCCCTGCTCGCCTACAAGACGCTCTATCGCCTGTACACGGCTCACGGCTGGTCGTGGCTCGAGCAGTGGGTGCACGGAGGCCGCTTCCGTCCCGAATATCTGCCCGGCGGAACGGTTTCCGGCCGCTGGACCACCAACGGCGGTGGCGCCCTGCAGATCCCGAAGGTGATCCGGCAGGCGATCCGCGCCGATCCGGGGTGGCGCCTGGTGGTCGCCGACGCCGACCAGATGGAGCCGCGCGTGCTCGCCGCGGTCTCGCGCGACCCGGGCCTGATGGAGGTGGCGGGCCGCGGCGAGGATCTGTACGCCGACCTGGCGGCCCGCGCCTTCGACGGTGACCGCGCGCAGGCCAAGATCGCGCTGCTGGGCGCCGTCTACGGCCAGACCTCCGGCGACGCCCTCACACACATGGCGGAACTGCGGCGCCGCTATCCGGCCACGGTCGGATATGTCGACGAGGCGGCCCGCGCCGGCGAGGAGGGACGGCTGGTGCGGACCTGGCTGGGTCGTACCTGTCCGCCGCTCCCCGCACTCCCCGACCAGGCAGACCTACCCCAGGACAACGACGGGTACGGCAGCACCTCCGCGGCCCGCGCCCGGGGCCGCTTCACCCGCAATTTCGTCGTGCAGGGCAGCGCCGCCGACTGGGCCCTGCTGGTCCTGGCGGGATTGCGGCAGGCGATGTCCCGCGCCGGTCTCCGCGCGGAACTCGTGTTCTTCCAGCACGACGAGGTGATCGTGCACTCCCCGGCGGAGGAGGCCGCGACCGTCTCCGCGGCGATCGCCACGGCCGCCGACGAGGCGGGCCGGATCGTCTTCGGGCCGACTCCGGTGCGCTTCCCGTTCACGACGGCGATCGTTGAGTGCTACGGAGATGCCAAGTGAGCGATCTCTCCCGGCATGCGGCCGAGAATACGGCGGAACACGTCCGCGGCGTGGCTGGTCGGTTCGGGTGGCCCAGGGCCGAAACGGAACGTGCGCGTGCCGTCGGGTTGGTGTCCCGCGCGCAGGAACAGGTCGGTCGACTGCCCGGACGAGTAACGCCTATGGGCGAATTCGTAGAGGTGGGTGACGAATACGACGCGGATTCCGTTCGCGACGAGGCTCTCGACGAGGGGCTCCGCGATGCGGGTGGCGTCGCGTTCGCTGGTGGAGGAGAACGACTCGTTGCACAGCAGCAGGGAATTCGGGCGGAGACGGTCGACGATGTGGCTCATGCGGGCCAGTTCGTCGACCAGTTTGCCGTGTGACATCGTCCGGTCCTCATCGGCGACGAAGTGGGTGAACATGCCGTCGCACAGATCGGCCTCGAACCCGTCGGCGACCACGAACATTCCGGCCTGCATCATCAGCTGGGCGACGCCGATGCCGCGCAGCAGGGTGGATTTGCCGCCGCTGTTCGCGCCGGTGACGACGATGAGCGAACGGCCGCTGGCGTCGATATCGTTGCCTACCAACAGACTCCGTCCGGAAGCAGGGCCCGGCCCGGGATCGCCGGACCCGGGCCGACCGGCGGTCAGGCACAGCGCGACATCGCGCAAACCGGTGCAGCGCAGCCGCGGGGTCCCGGCCGGATGCGGGGTCGGGAGACACACCGGCAGTCCCGCGCCGGTCAAGCGGTCGTACAGGGTCAGACAGCCGAGGTAGAAGGCGAGTTCGTCGCGCAGGCGCCGGAAGAAGTCCTGCACGTGGTCGGCCGCGTCGTTCACGACATCGGCGATCCCGGCCAGGGCCCGCCCGCGCAACTGCATGACGGGATCGAATTCGGCCTCCGGTTCCTCGATGACACGGAA
Organism: Nocardia mexicana NBRC 108244; assembly: GCF_001613165.1. Classification (GTDB taxonomy): domain Bacteria; phylum Actinomycetota; class Actinomycetes; order Mycobacteriales; family Mycobacteriaceae; genus Nocardia; species Nocardia mexicana. The sequence goes on along the minus strand of NZ_BDBV01000056.1, from coordinate 58,646 downwards.
GGCGTGCCCGGTGCGGCGGTCGAGGCCGAATCGGCGACGGCGGATCGGTTCGTGCAGCACGACGTTCGCGATCGTATTGCCCGCCCCCAACCCGGCGCCGAGGTGTATGCCGTGCTCGAAATCCATTGCGGCCAACTGTGTCTCGATACTGTCGAGGTACGAGTCGTCGAGTTCGGCGGCGACGGTGGCCAGCAGATCGCCGAAGCCAGGCGACCGGAACGCTCGGCCGTGCCGGTCGCAGTGCGCGCTGAGCTGCCGCAGGGAGGTGATCAGCTCGAGGAGCGGTTGCCGCGCGAGCAGCAGCTTGCCATCGGCGTGATGCGCGGGCCCGACCGTCCAGCGCTTGACCTCGGTTGCCTCGGTGGCGATCCGGTAAAACTCACGCACCGCCGCCGGGTGCGCACGGCAGTCGGCCAGCACGGCATGCCGGTAGCGGATCACGCCGGGGTCGGTCTCCGGGGCCGCCAAGACCGCGCGGACCGCCTCGAGGACGACGGGATCCCCGTCGGCCATTGCGCCACACAGCAATTCGAGACCCAGATCTTCGAAGACGCTGTCGCCGACGGCCGCCCGTGCGGTGTTGTCGCGGGCGGGCCGCAGGAGGTTCACCCGCACGACGCGATCCTGGCCTCGACGCGGTCATAGGTCAGCCCGAAGCGTTCGGCGAGCACCACGGCGTGCGCATTGCCGTCGGCCGCGCGGCGTTCGATACGAAATGTGCGCCGGGACGGATCGTCCGGATCGGTGGCGGCGACCATGCTCACCGTGGCCGGGCCGGTGCGCGCCAGTTCGTCGAAGAACGTGACCCACACGGCGATCGAGCCCCGCGCGACGATCCGGTCGAGCACATCGCGGCCGATCCGGACGGCATCGGCGGTGCTGGTCGCGCTGAAGCTCTCGTTGAGGACGATCACGCTGTCGGCCGTGGCGGCCGTCAGCGTGTCCCGGATGCGCACGAGTTCGTCGGCGAGCCGCCCGTCCGGATCGGCCGCCTGCTCCGCGCGTTCGAAGTGTGTGAACAGCCGGTCCGGCAGCGGCAGGCACGCGGTGCGTGCGGGGACCGGGCAGCCGAGGGCGGCGAAGTAGATCAGCAGGCCCACGGTGCGGGCGAAGGTCGTCTTCCCGCCCTGATTCGGGCCGGTCACCACCATGACCCGTTCCGGTCCCGACAGGCGGAAGTCGTTGCACACCACTCCGGCGTCCCCGCGACGGGTGAGCAGGGCGAGATCGAAGGCCGCTTCGGCATGGATCGGCTCACCCCGGGATGCCAACCGTGGCAGGCACATTGCCCGGGTCGAGCCGCCGACCCGCCCGGCGAATGCGAGGTAGGTCAGATAGAACTGGATCTCGCGATCGAAGGCCGTTACATCGGGATGGGCGAATTGCTCGTGACTGCGGGCGAATTCGCCGAGCTGCCCGAACGCGGACGGGTGCAGGGTGGCGACACGATCGAGGATCTGCTCCTCCATCTGGTTCATATCGTCCCATTCCGAGCGCTGCCGGATCGCCGACGGACCCCCGCAGCCGAAGCGGGAGAACAGTTTCGCGATCGTCGAGCTGTAGTCGGGCTCGGTGCCGCCGGGACCGACCTCGAGGGTTCGTCCGACGAGCCGCAGGCTGTAGCGCACCTCCTCCAGCGCCCGGCGCACCCGGTGGACGTTCGCGGCGAGACGGCCGAAGTCCGGCCCGGCGACATAGTCGGAGACGAACTCGCGAAATCGGGTCAGCGCCCGGGAGTTCAGCGGAAGCGGGGTGAGGGCCTCGGCCAACTGCGCGACGGTATCGAGGTAGTCCGCGGCGGCAGCGAGCTGCCAGCCCTGCCGCTGCTGTGGATGATGTAACCGGTCCTGCCGCGCCAGCCGTGCGCGCATACCGCGCATACCCGCCGAGAATTCGTCGAATACCGCCCGCGCCGATTCATCGGCGAGGTCGGCGAAGACTTCCTGCCGATATCGGACGGTTTCGAGGTCGCGCACCGGTCGCGCGAACCAGGCCCGCAGTCCGTACTCGTCCCGGCCGACGATCGCGGAAACGACCCGATCGATATCGAGGTCGCTCACCGCGTCCGCATCCATGACCAGGTTCTCCGCCGGGCCCGGCCACAGCACGCTGATTCCCGGCATATCCCCACCTCCATCATCTGCACCGGCCTCCGCTCCACGGCGGCCAGGACGGGCTTCTCGCAGAGTAGGAGCATCACTTACCGGCCGTCAAGTAATGGTCATTCGTAGACGCGGGAACCGATTGTGCGGCAGGCGATATCGCAGGCGACCGCCTGCCGCATCGGCGTTGGAACCCGTCAGCGGAATGCGTCGGCGTTCCGCTCCGCCCAGCCCGCGAACGTTCCGGGGGCCCGGCCGAGAATCTTCTCGATATCGGGGCTGACGGCCTGTTCGCGGGGCGTCGGGCTGCCGAGAATGTCCAGCGTGGTGTCCGCGACGGCCGGGGGCATGAAGGCGAGCATCTGGGCGCGCGCCTCCTCGCGGGTCTGCTCGACGAAGGCGACGGACTCGCCGAGAACGTCGCCGAGGGCGGCGGCACGCTGGCGCGGAGTCGTCGGCGCGGGACCGGTCAGTTCGTAGATCGCCTTCGCATGACCCGACCGGGTCAACGCGACCGCGGCGACCGCGGCGATGTCGTCGGGGTCGACAACGGGGAGGCCGACCTCACCGAAGGGCGCGGCGACCGTGCGCGCGGCTTTGATCGACGGCGCCCAGGCATAAGCGTTGGATGCGAGGCCGCCGGGACGCAGGATCGTCCACTCGGCCCCGGAGTCCATGACGGCCCGCTCGAAGGCCGCGAACGCCCGGCCGTGTGACATCGAGTCCGGACGCGTATCCACTCCCTGCGAGGAGAGCAGGACGATCCTGCCGTACCCCGCGAACGGAGCGACGACCCGGGCCGGATCCCCGGTCATCATCAGATCTCCCCCGATCAGCAGGAAGGCCGCCTCCGCGGTAGCGGGTAGGTCGGCGGACGGCCGCGCGAGGTCCGCGGCGACCGCGCGCACTCCGGGCGGCACGTCGCCCGCGGTCATGCCGCGCGACACGGCCGTGACCTCGTGTCCCCCGTCGGCGAGGGTACGGACCAGCGCGCGGCCGACGTTTCCGGTGGCGCCCGTGACTACGATCATCCGAATTCCTAAGTTAGTTGGCTGACTTACTACTCGAACGCTAGCACATTCCGGGACGTATAGTTAGTCGGGTGACTGACTTGAAGGCCTCACCCCGCGCCCGGGCGGCCAGTGCCAAGCGGCAGCGGCTCATGCAGGCGGCGGCGGAGGTCATCCATCGGCAGGGAGCCGAACGCACGACGATCGCCGATATCGCGCGGACGGCCGAGGTCCCCGTGGGCAACGTGTACTACTACTTCAAGACCAAGGACGAACTGGTCACCGCCGCGCTGTCCGAGCACACACGACAGCTGGAACTGCTCACCGCTCGACTGGACGAGCTCGCCGATCCCCGTGCGCGCCTCGCGGGCTTGGTCGAAGCGTGGACGAGTCAGCGCGATCTCACGGCCCGATACGGCTGCCCGACCGGCACTCTCGCCGCCGAACTGGACAAACGGGCCGAGGGCGGGCTGGACGACGAGGCGGGCAAGGTCATCCGGGTGCTATTGACCTGGGTGGAACGCCAGTTCCGCGAACTGGGCCGACCGGATCCCGAAGGATTGGCGCTCACGCTGGTGAGCGGATATCAGGGCATGTCCCTGATGGCCAACGCGCTGCGGGATCCGAGTGTCATGGACCGCGAGGGCGACCGGCTGCTCGCTTGGCTCGAAACAGTCTGAGAGACCGCTCTTTTCGACTATCGACTACCGCAGACCGGACTGCCGGTCATGTTCCGTGTTCGATACGCAGCGACATCAGCTCCGGCCAGGTGTGCGACCACGGACGCAACGGACCCGTGCAGTACCAGACCCGTATCCCGTAGTTCACGCCCTGAAATCCGGCGGCGTCGTCGAGTCGGGCCACCGGTGTCGCCGCGGCGAACCGGTCCGGCAGGGCTGCCGCGAGGCTGTCGCCGCCGACGTAGAGCACCCGGGTCGCCGTATCGGGCGGCGGACCGAAATAGCCGTAGCCGCGGCTCGGGCTGTACACCGGCGGCAGGTCCGCGCGCGAGAGCACATCGAGGGCACTCGCCTGCCAATAGTTCTGGGTCACGATGACGGTCTCGGATCGCTCGCCTTCCGGCAGCGCGGCGACGGCGCGTTCGACGGTCTCGACGAGCTGCGGCCAGCCGCGCAGCCCGAACGCCTGGGCGCGAACCGCCATGTCGCCGTTGCGAATTGCCGGGCCGTGCAGCCAGGACTGCGGCAGCGGCAATATACACACCGCGGCCACGACCACTACGACCCCGGTCGCGAAATATGCCGACAGCAGCTTGCCGATCCGATCGCGGGTCCCCTCCCCTACGAGGTAGACCGCTGCCACGGCGGAGAAGACCGCGAACCCGTCGCCCAGATAGTAGGGCCGCAGGCCCGCCGCCAGTACGACGAGCAGCGGCAGCACGCCCAGCGGCAGCAGGAAGCGGTAGGGACGCAGCCGCGGTGCGCGGGCCACCGCCCAGATCCCGAGCAGCAGCAGGATGCCGCCCGGACCCGTGGTCAGTATCAGCTCCCGGATCGCCGACGCGAGCTGCCCGTCGACCATGGTCGTCTGCTCCGAGCGGATCTCCGCGCCGATCGCGAGCTGCGGCCAGCCGTGTCCGGCCTGCCACAGCAACGCCGGAATCGTGGAGAGCGCCAGGAGCGCGGAACCGAGCCACAGCGCGGGTCTGCGCAACGCCTCCCGCGGGCCCCACAGCAGCACGCCGAGCGCCAGAAGCGCCCAGAGGGCGAGAACCAGCCATTTCACTTGAAAATCCACTGCCGCAACCACTCCGGCCGCGAACAACAGCCCGTCGTGGCGGGTGCGCACCCAGCGGATCAGGAGCCAGCAGGCCAAGCTCGCGAGCGCGGCGTCGTAGGCGAACGTGCTGATCGCCGCGGACTGCTGCACCGCGAACGGCGTGCAGATGTAGCCCAGGGCTGCCACCAGCTGCGCCGCCCGGCCGCCACCGAGTTCGCGGGCGATCAGCGCGGCCAGCAGCACCGTCGCCACGGTCAGTACGACGACCGGAAGCCGAAGCGCCACAGCGGAACCCGGCGCCACCAGATCCGACAGCTGGGCCTGCAGCGGCACCAGCGGTCCCTGGTCCGCGTAGCTCCAGGACGGTCGCCGCCCGGCCGGAACGAGATACAGCTCGTCTCCCCAGAAGGGGTACCGTCCCACCCTCGCGGTCAGCACGACGGCGAACAATCCGGCGACGATCGACAGTTCGCGCCACGCGACCGCCGGTAGCGCGGGCGTGGGCGCGGTGGCTGGGGCATGCCGGGTGGCAGCACTCATCGCGGCCCTCCGTACCAACGGTTCGAACTGCGACGAGGCCGCGACCTGCCGCATACAACTGACGAAATCCCATGGTAGTGAGGCACATTGGGGTTTCCCACGCTGTCTTGTCACAGCGTTTTCGCAGCGCGGTGGTGATCTTCGACCATGGCCTCCACGGTTCGGGCGCGCGGACCCGTGCGGTGTGTCAGCTCTCGAAATCGACCCGGGCGGCGGAGGCGCCGCGCAGTTCGGCCACGTGATCGGCCTCCTGGCGCACCCGCTTGCGCACGCCGGCGGTCAGCGGCCGGAACGATGTGATCGTCAGCGTCAGTGTGCGACCGCTCTTGCGGGGCCGCCAGATTCCGGCGATCTCCCCGTCGGCCAGCACCGCGCCGGGTTCGCCGACCGTCTTCCACACCTCGCGGTGGAACTTCTTGTCGACGATGGTGTCGCGGTCCCGCATCTGGGTGTAGGGGTCACGCGGCGGGAGCAGTCGCACGCCGCGCGCCTCGGGTGGAGCCCGCAGGGCGTCGAGGTCGTCGGCGAGGATCCATGTCCGTCCGCCGTCGTAGTCGACGGGGACGAGTTCGTCTTCCAGCGTGTTCCACCAGGGATCGACGTCACCGGCGAAAACGCCCAGCCAGGAAGCGAAGTCGCGGCGGGTGGACGGGCCGTAGCACCGCAGGTAGCGGCGCAGCAGGGTGCGGCGGGCGTCGTCGGGTTCGATCCGCGGCAGGGGTTCGCCGAGCCATTCCCGCAGCAGGACGAACGGCGCCTTGTTCGCGCTGCGCGGGGCGAAGCAGACGATGCCGCGCAGCGTCAGGATCCGGAGGCAGAAATGCGCCACGCCCTCGCCCAGCGGTTGCTTCGCGGCGTAGGGGCCGAGTGCCCGCCAGGTCTCGCGTTGGGCGGCAGGCAGTTTCGGGGCAATGCGCTCGGACAGCTCCCGGCCGAGCTCGTCGATCGCCAACTGCCGCCCGGACAGGACCGCGTCGATCTCGTCCGCCGCGTGGTCGACGGCCTCGTCCAAACCCATGCCGAGCCGGGTCAATGCGTCATCGACGCCGGAGATCAGATGCCGCCGTCCGGTTTCGGTGGGCGGCAGCACGCCCGTGGTGTAGACCCGCGCGTCCGCGGTCGGGAAGTAGAACGGCGCGCCGCGCATACACCAGGTCTGCAGCAGGCTCCTGTCCGCGCCGACGAGGTCGTCGACGCGGTCCCGGGATACATCCTCGACACGCGCATGCAGCGCCAGCAGTGCCGAACCCGGCGGGCTGTTCTGCACCCCGCACGCACCCGCGGCCTCGTGCAGATCGCCCGCGGGCCGTCGATGCGTGAGATTGTGCGACCGCAGCCGAAACCCGATCACATCGCTCGCGCGCACCGAGGGCGTCATCGCCAGTGCCGATCGCCGAGCAGCGCGGCCTCCGAACCTCCGTCGGCGAAGACGACCTGACCGGTCACGAAGCGATTGTCCGGGCTCGACAGCCAGCACAGCAGCTCGGCGATCCACTCCGGTCGCCCCGGGAAGCCCCCGAACGGTTGCGGCGCAGTGTTTTCGACGGCCCGGCGCACCTCGTCGTCGCCGAGGATCCACGCCGCCGCCGGGGTGTCGACCACGCCCGGGGCGACGATGTTGAGGGCGATACCGGAACCGGCCCACTCGGCGGTCGGGGCGACGCGGCGGACCCAGCGGTTCAAGGCCCGTTTGGCGATACCGTATCCGCCAGTCTCGCCGCCGGCGGACGAATCGGCGGCGAGCAGGCCGACGGCCGCGGCCTCGTCGCCGTCGAGGCACGCCTGCACGATGCGGTCGTCCGCCGGTGCCAGCGACGCGGTGGACGACACCGCCACGGCCCGCGGTGCGGGACTGCGGGCCAGCAGCGGGCGCAGGCCCTGCAGCGTCGCGACGGCGCCGAAGTAGTTCGTCTCGAGCAGTCCGGTCCTGCCGCCGCCCGCGATCGCCAGTACGGCGTCGATCGATCCGTACCCGTGCACCCGATCGACCAGCGAACTCCGGCCCTCGGGAGTCGAGAGATCGGCGGTGATCTCGGCGTCGTCGATATCGCAGCCGATGACCTCCGCGCCGCGGTCACGAAGCAGCGCGGTGGTCGACGCGCCGATGCCGGAAGCCGAACCGGTGACCACATACCTCCGCCCGGCCAATCCCGTATTCGACGTCACCACAACCTCTTTCGTCTCATTCGACCGACAGGCGCCACCCTATACGCCGTCCGGGCGGTCAGTCGGCGCGCAACAGCGGCTGGGTGGAGCAGCGGAAGGCGCCACCGAACAGGCGCGACACCGAGAAGTCGAGGTATTCGACGGTGATCCCGCGGTCCCGCAGCGCCGCGCCGACCCGCTCGAATTCCGGGTCGGTGAGGTAGGTGCCGGAGTCGATCGGCAATCCGTTGGTGGCCATGGCCGCGGCCTCGTCCTCGCTCACCTCGATGCGGTCCCAGTCGCGCAGCGCCTCGGGAATCCCGTCGGGAAGCCGGGCGGGACATACGATCATCAGCCCCTCGCGGACCAACCCGAGCGCACAGTCCAGATGCAGCACGTGCCCGGGCAGCCGGACCCGACTCACCTCGAATCCGAAGGGGCGCAGGTACTTCTGCAGAAATCGCCTGCCGAGGGTGTTGGTGGCCATGCCGGATTCGCCGACGAGCACCTGCTTGCCGAGCACGAGCACGTCACCGCCCTCCAGGAACGGGCCCGCACCGCTGTCGCCCGCTGCGGCGATCTCGGGCATCGGCAGCGACACGTAACCGGCCGCGGACGGCAGCACCCGGTCGAGCAGCAACTCTCGGCTGGTCAGCACTTCCGTGCGCCGGTGCGGGAACTGCAGCACTCCCTCGATCACGTGGGCGCCGACGGTGAACCAGGGATCGCGGACGAAGAAGTTGGCATACCCGAGGCCGCCGCCCGCCGCCTTCTCCGGCTCGGTCAGCAATCGCGGGCGCAGCACCTCCACGTCGTACCCGCGGAGCAGCGCGGCCAGATTCTCCCGCTCGGCCTCCCAGGCGGCCTGCTTTTCGGGATAGGCATCCCCGAAGTCCTTGCCCCACACCGCCTGCATCAGCTCGACGGCGCCGGGCTCCACCGGCGGGGAGGTGAGCCCGGCCCGCGCCGGATCGTCCGGCGCTCGGAACTCGCATCGGGCGACCACCACCGACCGCAACCGCGCGAACTCGCTGTCCACGCGAACTGGCAAATCATTGGCAATCACGCTGCCGAGACTACCCGGGCGTCGGAGACAAGTGCGACGCATGACCGCGCAAGCCGACCGCAAGTGCCGTGCAATCGCCGGTCGGCAGCCTCGTCGCCATGACCACTTCGATAACGATCATCGGCGCCGGACTCGGCGGACTCACGCTCGCCCGCGTCCTGCACGTCCACGGCATCCCGGCCACCGTCTACGAGGCCGAGGCCGCACCGACCGCGCGCAGGCAGGGCGGGATGCTCGACATCCACGACTACAACGGCCAACTCGCCCTCGAGGCGGCCGGACTGACCGACGAGTTCCGCGGCATCATCCTGGAGGGCCGCCAGGCCATGCGGATCATGAACCCCGACGGAACCATCCTGCTCGACAAGGCCGACGACGGCACCGGCGGCCGCCCGGAGGTGCAGCGCGCCGCGTTGCGGCAGATCCTGCTCGATTCGCTCCCGGCGGATACGGTCCGGTGGGGTCGCAAGGTCGAACGCGTTCGCGCACTCGGTGCGGGCCGGCACGAGGTGCGTTTCGCCGACGGCAGTACCGTCCACACGGACCTGCTGGTCGGCGCGGACGGCGCATGGTCCCGGGTCCGGCCGCTGCTGTCCGCCGCCACACCCGAATACACCGGCGAGTCGTTCGTCGAGACCTACCTGTTCGACGCCGACACTCGACACCCCGCCACCGCGACGGCGGTCGGCGGCGGATCGCTCATCGCGCCCGCGCCGGGCAACGAGATTCACGCGCACCGGGAGAAGGGCGACACCCTGCACGCCTACGTGGTGCTGGCCCGTTCCCTGGACTGGTTCTCCGCCATCGACTTCACCGATGCCGCGGCGGCCACCGCGCGGATCGCGCGGGAATTCGACGGCTGGGCACCGGAACTCACCGCATTGATCACCGCCGCCGACACCGGACCGGTCTGGCGGCCGCACTACGCGCTCCCGGCCGAGCATCGGTGGGACCGACTCCCGGGGGTGACCCTGGTCGGCGACGCGGCCCACCTCGCGGCCCCGAACGGCGAAGGCGCGAATCTGGCCATGCTCGACGGCGCCGAACTGGGCACGGCCTTGGCCGCGCACCGCGGTGACGTCGAGGCCGCGCTCGCCGAGTACGAGCGGGCCATGTTCACCCGTAGCACCGAGATCGCTACGGAGGCGGCCGAGTTCTTCGGGGAGTTTTTCGACGGCACGCCCGAGGGTCTGGTCGCGGCGTTCACCGAACCCGAGCAGAAACCGTAGCTTCGCGGCGTCAGTCCAGGCAGAACTCGTTGCCCTCGATGTCCTGCATCACCAGGCACGACTCGTTGTCTTCGTCGGCGGGTAGCAGCCACAGGCGTGTCGCACCGAGCGGGAGCAGTCGCGCGCATTCGGCCTCGAGGGCGGCCAGGCGCTGCTCCCCGACCAGCCCGGTGCCGACCCGCACGTCGAGGTGCACCCGATTCTTGACCACCTTGCCCTCGGGCACCCGCTGGAAGTACAAACGCGGACCCACGCCCGTGGGATCCATACAGACGAAGTCCGCACCTCGCTTCTCGGGCGGCAACGAGCGATCGTATTCCTCCCAGCCGGCAAACCCCTCCGGTGGCGGAGGCACGACATACCCCAGCACCTCACACCAGAAACGAGCAACCCGTTCAGGTTCCGCACAGTCGAAGGTCACTTGGATCTGTCTGACCGATGCCATCGGGTCACCATAAAGGCTGGACCTGTTGCCGTCTCCCCGTTTTCGCGGTCCGCGGCTACGCTCCGAGAGATGGTTCCGCTTTCGCATGCTGCGGCCTTTGCCGTGGCCGCCCTGATCATTATCGTCATTCCGGGTCCCAATGTGCTTTTCGCCATCGGCCGGGCGCTGACTCTCGGACGCCGGTCCGCGGTGCTGTCGGTGGCGGGTGCGGTGGCGGGATCTTTCGTGCCGCTGGCCGCGGTGGCGGTCGGCCTGGGTGCGGCTTTGATGGCCTCGGCGATGTTGTTCCTGATCGTGAAGATCGTCGGGGCGGCGTATCTGATCTACTTGGGCGTCACGGCGATTCGGCAGCGGAAGGAGCTGGCGGCCGCCCTGCGGTCGAAGGTTCCGGGTGTCGGCGACGGCCGCGTATTCCGGCAGGGATTCGTCGTCGGAGCCACCAACCCCAAGACAATCGTGTTCTTCGGCGCGGTCCTTCCGCAGTTCGCCGCGCCGGATCGGGGTGCGCTGCCGGTGCAGTTGCTGACTCTCGGTGTCATCTTCCTTGCTATCCAAGCGCTTTCGGACGGCAGTTGGGCGCTGCTGGCGGCGACGGCCCGGTCGTGGTTCGTCCGCTCTCCCCGGCGCCTCGAAACCGTCGGCAGCACCGGCGGTGTGATGATCATCGGAGTCGGCGCCGGAATGGCACTGACCGGCACGAACTAGTGTCGCAGCCGGTTGCGATAGTGGCGCAGCGTATTTCGCTGGAGCAGGGTTCGCCCTGCGCCGTCCCGCTTTGTTCCGCCTGATGTTCGGCAACCCCTGCGACACGGACGACGAGGACCGGGCCCGCGCCGCGGAGGAAATCCATGAACTGCTGCGATTCGCGATGACGCAGGTCTTCCCGGACGGCGACCACGAGGCGCTGGCCTCGGCGGGCTGGGGCCTGGCCCACGGGTTGGCCTGCCTGCACCTGGACGGCAAGCTGTCGGCGGACTCCGCTCAGGAGGTGGCCGATCGCGTGCGTGCCGCCTTCGCCGCGATCCTGTCGGCTCAGGCGCGCTGACGTTCGGCCCGCTGCTGGATCAGCTCCTCGACCGGGGTGGGCAGGGTGGTTTCGAAGTCGATGAGTTTGGCCCAGGTCGGGGTGATGACGATCCGGACCATGCCGTCGTAGAGCGAGCGGACCTCGGCCTCCCATTCGACGCGCTGCTCGGGGGTCATTTCGTAACTGCCGTTCATCTGCAGGTACTCCTCCGGGATGCCGTCCACCACGTCGAGTTCCGCCACCCGCCCGCGGATGAGCAGAATCTTGGGCGGGTGCACCTCGGTGTCGATCGTCAACGCGACCTCCGGGTGGTGCCGCAGCGAAATCAGCTTCGGGGCGTTCTTCGTGGTGCAGACGACGATCTGTGAGCCGTTCCAGGTGAAGCCGATGGGGATGTTGCGGGGTGTGCCGTCCTTGGCGACGTACGCCATGCGCAGCAGGTCACGAGCCAGGAGTTCCTGGCTGATCGGGAGATTCAGGATCGCGGTGATCTCGTTCGGTCGCATGGGTTTGCTCCTTCGTCGGTATGTCGAGGCCCGTTCGGCTGCTCGTACCCCTGGGACGGAGCCGCCCGAGCGTTCTCGACATCCACGACGCAGGAATCTCCGAAAATTTCGGAGGATCCCGTCTCGCCTGACCTGCCGCGCGTCAGTCCGGTAGCCAGTGCAGCTCGTGTGCCAGGGTTTTGGCGACGGTACGGATGCGGCGGTGTAGTGGTGCCTGCACGCGCGGGAGGACCAGGTGGATCGTCAAGGTGGATGCGCCCCGCAGCGGTCGCCACGTGAGACCGGCCGGCTGTGTCGCGACCGCGGCCTGACCGGCCGGGGCGAGTGTGAGACCGTCGTGTAAGTCGCGCTGAGACATGTCGAAAGAGACTGGGGGCGTGCGGAATCGGGGTTTCGGCTCGATGTCGCGGAACAGTGCGCTCAGCTGATCGTGGATCACGGGGTTGGCCGTACGGTCGGGGAGTCGCAGCGGATACGCGGCCGCATCGGCGATCGCGATCTCCGGGTGTTCGGCCAGCGGGTGGTGCCGTGCCAGTTGGACCCCGACGCGCAAGCGCCGCAGCGGGAACCGGCGCACGCCTCGACCCGGCTGTTCACCGCGGGTGATCCCCGCATCGATGCGGCCGTCGGCGACCGCGGGAGAGATCTCCGGTGTCGCCATCGGGACCGCGCTGACCTCGAGTCCCGGGCTGCTGCGAATGAGCCTGTCCACCAGGGCCGGTGCCGTCTCGGCCCCCGCGCTGAGGCTGTATCCGATGCGCAGCCTGCCCAGTTCACCGGCCCCCGCACGCCGGGCGGTCTCCCAGGCCCGGTCCAGCGCCGCCAGCGCGGGCGGCGCGGACTCCGCCAAAGCCGCACCGGCCGTGGTCAATACGACGCTGCGCGTGTTGCGAATCAGCAGGCTGGTACCGAGTTCCGCCTCCAATCGGCGCACCCGGGCACTGAGTGCCGGTTGCGCGATACCGATCCGTGCGGCCGCGCGGGTGAAGTTCAACTCCTGCGCCAGCACCAGAAAGTACCGCAGGCTCACCGTATCCGGCGCCACATGCCCTCCCGGTCGATTGATAACGATCCGTTCTGAGTCTATCCCGTCCCGGTCTTTCCCTCGACCACACATCCGGCCCTAACCTGCGCATATAACGATTCAACGCGGTATTGCACACCGCACTCACCGGAAGGCAGTCATGCACAAGTTGGTCGTCCTGTATCCCCAGCCCGCCGACCCCGACCACTTCCGCGACTACTACGAGACCACCCACCTTCCGCTGGCCACGAAAATGCCCGGCCTGCTGGCGTGGCGCTACAGCTTCGACGTGGCGGCAGCCGACGGAGAATCGCCGTATTTCGCGGTCTTCGAAGCCGACTTCGCCGACGCCGCCGCCGAGGAGGCCGCACGGTTGTCGCCGCAGGGCCAGCGGGCGGCCGCCGACCTCGCCAACTACGCCACCGGCGGTGCGGTCATCATCCACTATCCGGTGCAGGACGGCACCAGCTGAGGAATCCTCGAGCGGGATCTTCCACCGCAGTCGACGCCCCGCAGCCGAATCTATGCGAACATATGTTCGTGTCCGATGGTCGCCACTCCGCCGATCGTGAGCCCGCTGCGGTTCGGGGGCGGCGGCCGCGGATGGCGGCGCGGGCGGAGGCGTCGATTCTGCATGCGGATCTGGACTCGTTCTATGCGGCGGTGGAGCAGCGGGATGCGCCGTGGCTTCGGGGGAAGCCGGTGATCGTGGGCGGCGGGGTGGTGCTGGCGGCCAGTTACGAGGCGAAGGCGCTCGGGGTGCACACGCCCATGAATGCCGGTCAGGCGCTGCGGATCTGCCCGCACGCGATCGTCGTGCCGCCGCGGATGTCGGCCTATTCGCAGGCCAGCAAGGCGGTGTTCGAGATCTTCCGCGACACCACGCCGGAGGTCGAGGGCATCTCGATCGACGAGGCGTTCCTGGACGTGGGCGGGCTGCGGCGGATCGCGGGCGCGCCGGTGGATATCGCCCGCAGGCTCCGCGCCGACGTGCGGGAACAGGTCGGGCTCCCCATCTCGGTCGGCGTGGCGCGCACCAAGTTCCTGGCCAAGGTGGCCAGCGCGGTGTCCAAACCGGACGGCCTGCTGGAGGTGCCTCCGGACGGGGAGCTGGATTTCCTGCATCCCCTGCCGGTCGAAAGACTGTGGGGCGTAGGCGAAGTCACCGCTGCCAAGCTGCACGACCACGGCATCACACGGATCGGCCAGCTGGCCGAACTCGGCGAACGCCCGCTCTCGTCGATCCTCGGTCCCGCGGCGGGCAGGCACCTGTACGCGCTGTCCTGGGCCCGGGATCCGCGCCGCGTCGAGACCGGTCGCCGCCGCCGGTCGATCGGTGCGCAGCGCGCCCTGGGGCGCCGGTCCCGCACGCCCGACGAGATCGAGGCCTATATGCACGGCCTCGCCGACCGGCTCGGGCACCGGCTCCGCGCCGCCGACCGGGTATGCCGAACCGTGGTGCTGCGCTTGCGTTTCGACGATTTCGCCCGTGCCACTCGCTCGCACACCCTCGCCGAGGCGACCGATCACAGCGCCACGATCCTGCGTGCCGCCCGCGACCTCCTGTCCTCGGCCATGCCGATGATCCACGAACGCGGCCTCACCCTGATCGGCCTGTCGCTGACCAACCTGGACGACGCCGACACCCTCCAGCTCACGCTTCCCTTCGAGCCCCGTGCGGGCGCGACCCTCGATGCCACGCTGGATCAGCTGCGTGACCGGTTCGGAGCCGGGACCGTGACCCGCGCGGCGCTGCTCGGACGCGGCGAGGGGATGTCGGTCCCGCTGCTGCCGGATTGAGGCGGATTATTTCCGCGTCGGTTGCAGCCTGCGCAGCAGTGCGGGGTGCGTCGCCGCCCACAGCACCACTCCGATACCGAGCAGCACGGCGGCGATGGCGTACTGCTCGTTGTTGCGGTCGGTGAACGGCGTCACCAGGAAGCCGCACGTCACCGCGCCCACTACCGGCAGCACGGTGGGAGTGCGGAAATGCTGATGCTCCACCGGATCCCGGCGCAGCACCAGCACGGCCACATTGACGATGGTGAACACCGCCAGCAGGAGCAGCGCCGTCGTCCCACCGAGTTCGGGCACCTCGCCGACGAAGGTGATGAGGCCGATCGCCAGCAGCGCGGTGAAGGCGATCGCGACCCACGGGGTGCGCCGGAACGGATGCACGCGCCCGAGTGCCTGCGGGATGACGCCCTGGCGCGCCATGCCGTACAGCAACCGGCTCGCCATCATCATGTTGATCAACGCCGTATTGGCGAGGGCGAACATGGTGATGAAGGCGAAGATTCGCGTCGGGAACGCGGGCGCACCGATCTCCACCACCTTCAGCAGCGGCGTATCCCCGACCTTCAGTTCCTGCAGCGGTACGAGCGCCACGGCGGTGATCGACACCAGCACGTACACCACACCGGTGATACAGAGTCCCGTCAGCAGAATCTTCGGGAAGATCCGGTTCGGCTCCTTGCATTCCTCGGCCATGTTCACCGAGTCCTCGAAGCCGACCATCGCGTAGAACGACAGCGTGGTGGCGACGATGACACCGCCGAGCGCGGTCCGGTGCCCGGTCTCGAATTCGGTGATGCGACTGAAATCGCCGTCGCCGAATCCCAAGGCCCACAGGCCGATTCCGACGACGATCAGCAGACCGGTCAGCTCGACACAGGTCAGCACGACGTTGGTCCACACACTCTCGCTGACGCCGCGCAGATTGACGAAACTGACCACCAGCATGAACGCGACCGCGACCAGCGTGATGCCGACGCCCACGCTCAGATCCAGGTGGAAGGCCTCGGCGAAATTGGCGGCGAAGGCGCGGGCGCCGGTGGACGCGGAGGTGAGACCCGAGCACATCACCGCGAAAGCGACCATGAACGTGAGGAATTGAATGCCGAAGGCCTTGTGCGTATACAGCGCGGCACCGGCCGCGTTGGGATATTTCGTCACCAGTTCCAGATAGGAGAATGCGGTGATCAGCGCGACCAGGAACGCGACCACGAACGGCACCCACACCGCACCACCGACCTGCGCGGCAACCTTCCCGGTCAGCGCGTAGATTCCGGTGCCGAGGATGTCGCCGACAATGAACAGCAGCAGCAATCCCGGGCCTATGACGCGTTTGAGCTGGGGTTCGGCATTATGGTCGGATCGGTTCGCGGCGGTCTCGGTCATGCTGACTCCTCGAATTCCCCGGCGCGGCCGGCAGCCCGCGCATGAATCTGGAATTTACCCGCTTCGCCGGGGCAGTATTCGGGTGTTGACGATTCGTTACGTGCGCCGGGCGAGTCTCAGGCGGGAAGCAGCCCGGCGGCGGCCAGATCGTCGAACAGCAGTTGGTCCACCGGAGGTACCAGCGCGCGGTCCGCGTAGCCGAACCAGGCGATCTCGTCGATCTCGCTGCTGGGCTCGAGGGTTCCGGAATAGGCGGCGGTGTAGCACGCCATGCGGACCAGACCCGATGGGGCGCCGGGCAATTCGGCCTCGTAGGTGCCCACGTGCGCGACGGATTCGGGGTCCAGCGCGACGGTCAGTTCCTCGTCGATCTCGCGCAGCAGCGTCTGCAGATCGCTCTCGGCGCCCTCGCGCTTCCCGCCGGGTATGAAGAAGACGTCCTTCCCGCGCGGCCGCGCACACAGGATCCGCCCGTCCTCGATGAGTACCCACGCCACGGTATCGATGAGCCGCTGTCCCGGTTCGGTCCGCACCGCCAGCAGCCTACCGATCGGCGGTGAGGTCCTCCGGCCACCCCGGAAGGGACCGAAGTCCCTGTGATCACCGGCAACCACACGGCATTGTTTTACGCGCGGGCCGCCGACCCCATCCCCCTGCGGGGGCCCGCACCCAAATCTTCCGGCCTGTTCCTTCGGTGCCGGGCCGCAGGCCGAACACGTACACGCGGCGACCTCCTCCACCTGTGCTAGACAGAAATGTCATTGTTTCGACAGCTGGAGGCGCCGGTGCTGCACAGTGAGACCCGCTCGGGCGTGGGTGAGCTCATCGCGCAGCGGCATGCCGAGCGCAGCGAGCCCGGGCGCCGCAGCGACGACGCGCGGCTGGCGGTCGTGATCGAGGGCGGATCTTCTCGCGGGGTCTATTCGCACGGCATGGTGGCGGCGCTGGAGGAACTGGGCCTGCTGCGGTGCGTCGACGCGGTGTACGGATCGTCCGCGGGGGCGCTCAACGGGGCGTGGCTGCTGTGCGGGCGGGCCGCGGAGGCGCGGCGGGCATGGCGGGACGACATCATCCGGCGGGTCATCGCCCCGGCCCGAGCCCTGCGCGGCGGGCGCGTGGTCGATACCCGATATCTGGTGCACACGGTGTACGAGCGCCTCGTGCCGATGGATTTTCCGGCGATCCTCGCCAATCCCGTGACGTTCCACCCGATCGGCACCGACACCGCCAGCGGCGCCGCGGTCGATTTGCGGCCACACATCACCGATGTGGCTACCCTGCAGCGCGCCCTGCGGGCCACGACCTGCCTGCCGATCCTGGCGGGACGTTCGGTGGCGCTCGCCGACCGGCGCTATGTCGACGCCGGTCTCTCCGAATCGATTCCGATCCGCACCGCCCTCGCCCAAGGAGCCACCCACGCCCTCGTCCTGCGCACCCGCCGCACCGACGAAACCCCCAGGACCCCTTCGGAAGTGGAACACCGAATCGTCGACCGCTTCCTGCGCCGCCACGCCCCCGGCGTGGTCGACGCCTGGCTCGCCCGCGCCGAACAATACGACCGCGACGAACAGACCCTCGCCGACCACCCGGCAGTCCTACAAATCCGCCCCCCTCTCGGCTCCCCCACCATCGGCCGCGTAGCACGCGACGAAACGGTCCTACTCCACGCCTTCGACCTCGGCCGAACCGCAGCCGCCAACGCCTTGACCACCTACCTGACCCCACTGACCCCACGCTGACCCGACAGAAACTACCGTCCGCAAGTGCCCGACCCGATCTTCGCCCACCCCCACCTCGCCCAAATCTACGACGAGTTCGAAGGCGCCCGCACAGACCTGACCGCCTACGCCGCCGTCGCCGACGAGCTGAATGCTCAGACGGTCATCGACATCGGTTGCGGAACAGGCTCTTTCGCCGTGCGGCTGGCAAGCACCGGGCGCGCGGTAACCGCGGTCGATCCGGCCTCGGCCTCGCTGGAGATCGCGAGGGCGAAGAAGGCTCCGCCCGGGATCTGCTGGTTGCAGGGTGATGCGACGACCCTGCCCGAGGTCGGCGCCGACCTCGCGGTCATGACCGGGAACGTGGCGCAGGTGTTCGTCACCGACGACGAGTGGGCCGACACTTTGAATTCGATCGCCCGATCTCTCAGCGGCGGTGGCCATTTCGTATTCGAGACCCGACGCCCCGGTCGGCGCGCATGGGAGGAATGGGCCGACAGCGAGCCGGTGGTCCGCGATATCCCGGGCATCGGCCGCGTCGAGCGCAGCCTCGACGTCACCGCCGTGGAGCTGCCACTCGTCTCATTCCGCCACACCTACACCTTCGCCGCAGACGGCACCGTCCTCGTCTCGGATTCGACCCTGCGGTTTCGCGAACAAGCGGAGGTCGAGGCGGACCTCGCCGCCCATGGATACCGCATCCGAGATGTCCGGGAGGCACCCGACCGCCCTGGACGCGAACTGGTATTCATCGCCGAAAAGCCATGAGCGTCGAGGCATTTCAACACTCCCAACCATTCAGAATGCATCCCATTGCCACGGACGCTGCACGTCACCGCGAAGGCAGGAAATCCTGTGCTCGGCCTGTCGCAGAGCTTCCGCGCTCGTCGCAGCCTGCCCGAGGGCGAACGCTGTCCAGCGCAACTCCTGGATATCGGCGAGAGTGCGGAACCCAGGCCAGGTCGTCACGTCGTAACCGCCATAGGCGTCGACGAAGGACTGGTAGTCGGATTTCGTAATCCTGCTGAAGTCGGTGTAATCCACGGCAAGTGGTATGAGGTCCCACTCGGGCCGGCCGAGCGAGACTTTGTCCAGATCCAGCACCGTCGGGATGCCCGATGGCGGGACCACCAGATTGCCTTGCCAAGCATCTCCGTGCAGAACCGTCGGTGCCGACGGATCCGGCAGTTCGCGATATTTCCGGGACAGCTTGTCGTACCAGGTCAGTAACCATGCGGTGTCGTCGTCGTTCGCGGGGCTCCCGGCCAGCCGCTCCCGGAGATTGCCGAACGGGTCGTACTCCGGCAGTTTCGGCTCCAGCGGTGGGGTGACGGCATGCAACGCGCGCAACATCACCCCGAGCTCGGTGGGAGTCGCGGGTCGATGATCGGGAATCAGATGCCACCACGTGACCGGCCTGCCCTCGACCGAGACCGGCTGCGGGAGTTCCGCGACCGCTTCCACGGTAGGGATTCCGGAACTGTTGAGCCACCGCGAAATCCGCACCTCACGCTCGGCGTCGAGGAAACTTCCCGGACTCCCGATGCGCGCCACGATATTTCCTGCGACTCGATAGATGGCATGCGATCCCTCACGGATTATCTCTCGCCCGTTCAGATCGACGCCGGCGAGACGCGCGGCTCGGACCAGCACGGCGTCGGACGATGCCGCGGTCATGGTGCCGCCTTCGGCGCCGTGTGGTGGCTGATGGACTCGTGAAGGTTCGCCGCGTCGCTCACGTCCGAATGTCGGGCAGCGGCCGCGGCCAAACTCCGAAGTTCGGTCCGGAGACGTAAGGAGTCGAGCCGGCCGGTGTTCTCGACGGCACGCATTCCCAGTTCGGCCGCTGCACGGGGATCACCGAGTTGCATAGTGATCGTCGCGAGACGAATAAGCGAAAACGTTTGAGAGCGAGGGTAATCCGCTGGTTGCAACTCAACCGCTCGGCCTATACGCTCCGCGACCGTCTCGATCTGCCGAGTGGCCATCGCCACGGGAATCAACGCCTTGCCTGTACTGCCGAGGTGTTCGGCTTCGTCGTAGAAACACAACCAGGGTGCGTCGGTGGCGGGCATTCGTCCGGCGAAGTATTCGTCCGCGCGTGCGACCTCGGTCAGGGCGTCATCGCCACGCCCCATGGTTGCGAGATACTGCGCACGAAGGGCACTCAGCATCGCCCGGACCGTGGCCGACAGCCGATCGGACCGAACCTGCGCTACTTCGATGAGGGACAGAGCAGCGTCGGTATCGCCCGCGTACGCCGCCCGGCGAGCCATGTCGGCAAGGGTGCTCGCACGCAGTTCCCACGATCCCGCGGCATCCGCGCAAGCAAGAGCGAAACGAAACCTCCGATCAGCGGTCGCGTGATCGCCGGCGTCGAATGCGGCGTACCCGGCCACACCGCTGAGGTTCCCGACGGCTTCCAACAGTGCTCGCCGGACTGCCGGAGATGCCTGGGCGCGCACCAGGCAGCCGAGGCGGTGTACGAATTGCATCGCCAACGAGGTGGCGGTTCCACCGCCGAGCTTGTTCTCCGCCGATGCCGCGGCCCGGGTCGCGAACCGAACCCTGACGACGTCGCTCCAGTCGGCCCGGGTCGGCGGTTTGCCGCTCCAATCGATGAGATCCTCGAAATCGGTTGCGACTACTCCGGGTTGGAGTGGACGAATCAGCTCCGCAATGGCGGTACCGATCTGCTGCCCCGCCTGCTCGCGGCGCCGACGCGCCGGTGTGAAGCCGAGTTCGGTATCGGTGGCGTGGAGTACAACCCGGAAGGCTTCGCGGTATGAGTCGTTCGGCCAGCGAATCACGCCGCGTTCGTATCGAGCGATCGTGTGGGCGTCCATCTCCCGACGCTCGCCCTTGGTGTGCCATAAGTACTGGTTGACTGCCTCCGCCAGCTCGGCGCGACTCATGATCTGTCCGGGCAGGATCGCCGAGGGCATCGCCTCGCGACGCTGTTGGAACTGCCGATTCGGTGGCATCCACACCCCTCGCGTGCCGGTTCGAGCCCAGTCTAACGGGACCGCATGCGCAGGTCGTCGGTCGGGCAATCTGCCCCGTAACTTGCCCTCCCGAATGCCGGTCCGGCAACAGACGCTGGAGCTGGGAACAATTCCGCGATTCATTCGGCGAAGTTTCGCCGCGATGACAGAAAGACCTGACTGATACGCCTGAAAGGAACGGAAATGACCGGTACGCCAGCTGCCATCGGGTATCTGCGGAGGGATGTTTCGAAATCCCGGCAGGAGTGGGACGAGACGCAATTGCGCAGTCTTGCAAAGCGATTGGGGTACAACTTGCGCAAGACGATTGCCTTCGGTGAGCACACCGACAAACCTGACTGCCGATTGCGGACTATTGTCGCTCGCCTCGGGGTCGAGGCGGTGATCGTGCCGGATGTACGCCATTTCGAGGGCGGTGCGGTCCCGGCCCAACTGGTCGCCGTCGTCGATGTGATCACAGTCAGCCCGGAGTGCACGTACGCGCGCTGGGCCGACGGAAAATTGCCCGAGCTGAGCGAGGGCGCACCGTGACGTCCCGCCTCATGCGGGGCAGCACGGCAGGTGAAGTGTCTGGGTGGCGGAAGGTGATTGCCTGTGGGGTCGGGTGGGCCTGGTCAGGATTTGTGGATTGTCAGCGGGGGCTGGGCGGTTGCGCGGGCTAGTTCGGCGGCTTCCGACTTCAGGGCTCGGGGTGGGGGTGGGTTGCCGTCGAACATGGTGATGGTGAGGTTGGTGGGGGTGGTTTCCCAGGTGCCGGTGATGCGGCCGTTGACGAGGACCAAGGGGGAGATCCAGCCTGCGGTGCGGCTGATCTTGGTGCGGTGTTCGGGTGGGAGGAGGGCGGGGTCGTTGGTGCCGGGGCCGAGGATGTACTGGTCGAAGGGGCCCAGGAGGCGGACCGAGTCGGTGGGGGTGGTGGCGGCCAGGTCGTCGGCGTCTTCGGTGCGGAGCCAGGCGCGGCGGCCCTCGATATCGACCTCCGTGAGGGCGTCGCCGAGATTTGCGAACCATTGGCGCACAGTGGTTTTGCCGAAGGCGCCGCGCATGGTCCAGGCGCCGAACGCGTCCTGGGTGGCCGGGCCGTAGGCGCCGAGGTAGGTGGTGATCACCTGCGCCGCGGCGGCATCCAGGTCTGTCAGTGGCTCCCAGCCGGGGACGAGATGGGCCGGGCTCGCGAAGGTGATGTTGGCGCCCCGCGCGGGGCCGTGGCACAGCACGCCCTGCCACGCCAGCGGTTTCAGCAGCGCACCCCATCCCGAGCGCAGTTGCTCCCCCATCGCGTGGAAGCGGGGGTCGGCCAGCAGCGCCTCCACCAGTTCGCCCCGCGTGAGGACGGCGCCGTCGAGCACCTCGCGGACCGCGTCGGCCAGCGCCGCCACCTCCGCCGGTGAGGCCCCGAAGTTCCGCTGCCAGATCGGTTTCTCCCACGTCCGGGCCGAGGACACCAGCGGCAGGACGGCCCGCGCGAATTCCGGAGTGAGCGCGTGCAGCGTGCCGCGCATCGCCCACGTCTTCACCAGCGAGCCCGCCTCCAGCGCGGCCGCGACACCACCCGGTGCGGCGGTCGAATGCCGCAGTGCCGCAGCCGTTTCCGCCGCCGACGCCACCTGCGCCTGCAGCCCACCGAGCCGTTGGGACACCGCGACGGCGTCGGCGGACCCGCGGGGATCCACGAACTGCCGCCGCATCCGCCAGGCGAAAACCTGATCCCACGTAGCCCGCACCGCACCTCCTGAACTCATGCCGCACGGATGCGCGGCCTGTGCTCACGATAGAACCGCTCACCGACAGCGGGGATCGACGCTCCGCACCAGCTCCGGTACCGCAGGCGAACAACAGCCGCGGATCACGGCCGATCGCGATTGCCGCAGGATGCGGCGAACAGGCAACCGACGGTGGGGCCGGGGTGCTCAGTCGGTGTGCTTCACGTCGACGCGGTGGGTCGTCGTCGTGGAGTCGCCCAGTGCGACGCGGACCGTGAGGATGCCGCGGCCGTAGGTGGCCTCGACCTCGTCCTCGCGGGCGCCCTCCGGCAGCGACACCGTGCGCGCGAACGAGCCGTAGCTGAATTCGGAGTAGCCGCGCTCCTCGCGCTGTTCGGACCGCTCGGCCTTGATGGTCAGGTGCCCGTGCTGAACGGTCACCTCCAGGTCGTGGGCCGGATCGATATCCGGAATCTCCACCCGCACCACATAGTGGCCCGCCTCGATGAAATCCTCCATCCGCAGCTGACGGGGCGCGAGGAAGGGCACGAACCCGCCCAGCGGCGCGAACGCGGTGCTGAACATGTCGTTGACATCGGTCAGCAGCGAGCGTCCGAAGTCGGGGAACAGCGATCGGGGCTGGCGATGAACAGGAAGTATGGTCATCGTTCTCTCCTGGGCATGAGCTGATGACGACTGCGCTGTCGAGGCCGCCGCAACCGGTCGGCAGGAGCCGCGATCCCGGCGCCACACCCCATGCTACGCCCGCGTCTCGGCCGAAAACCGTGACCGCAGAACCGCATTCGCCGTGACGCAGCTGCCGCCAACGGTGGGGATGGACCAGGATCGACTGTCGGACGCGCCACCAAACCATGCATATACTCGCATACGTTGCTAGCCTGTCGCTGTGACTCCGAAACCGACCGATCTCCCCGAACCGTTCTGGAACCTCGAGACCCGGCTGTCGGCGGTGCTCTCCATGCTGGCGGGCTTTGTCGGCGCCGCCGCCTACACCCATTCTGCCGGATATTTCGTCACCTTCATGACCGGAAATACCGAGCGGGCGATCCTCGGCAACTTCCTGGGCGACCACACCCTGGCGGGCGGCGCGCTGGCGCTGATCGTTTGCTTCGCGGTCGGTGTGATCGTCGCCTCGGTCTGCCGCCGGCACTGGTGGCGCAACCATCCGCACGGCGCCACGATGCTGGCCACCATCGTGCTGGCGATCGCGGCGGTCCTCGATCAGATCCTGGCCGACCGCGACAAGGATCTGGGCCTGGCCCCGATCCTGTTCGTCGCCTTCGCCATGGGCGCGCTGAACACCTCGTTCGTGAAGAACGGCGAGGTCTCGATTCCCGTCACGTATGTCACCGGCACCCTGGTCAAGCTCGCCCAGGGCATCGAGCGCCACCTGTCCGGCGGCTCCGCCCGCGACTGGCTCGGATATGCGGTGCAATACGGCTCCTTCGCGGGCGGCGCCGTCATCGGCGGCCTGATCAGCCTCGTCATCGACGGTGGCGACATGCTCTATACCGCGGTGATCGGATCGGCCATCGTGGCGGCCTACACCTGGTTCGCCGATCCGCGCTGGGCGCGCGACCACGAGGAGGAGGTGAAGGTGCCGCAGAGCGACCGCAACTGACGCCCTACACGGGATGTTTGGGCCGCTTGTCCATCAGCCGCAGGATCAGCGGGGTGAAAATGAGCTGCATCGCCAACTCCATCTTCCCGCCGGGCACCACGATGCAGTTCGGCCGCGACATGAACGAATCGTGCAGCATCGATAGCAGATACGGGAAGTCGATCACCTTCGGATCCGCGAAACGGATCACCACGAAACTCTCGTCCGCGGTCGGAATCGTGCGCGCGATGAACGGATTCGAGGTGTCCACCGTCGGCACCCGCTGGAAATTCACATAGGTCCGGGAGAACTGCGGGCAGATGTACTTCACGTAGTCGGGCATGCGCCGCAGAATGGTGTCGATGACCGCCTCGCTGGAGTATCCGCGGTCGGTCTTGTCGCGAATGACCTTCTGAATCCACTCCAGATTGATGATCGGCACCACACCCACCAGCAGATCGGCGTATTGCGCGACGTCGATCCCGCCGGAGACCGCGGCACCGTGCAGGCCCTCGTAGAACAGCAGATCGCTGCCCGGTGTCAGCTCCTCCCACGGCGTGAATGTGCCCACATCCTGGCCGTAGGGCTTGGCCTCCGCCTCGTCGTGCAGATAGTGCCGCACCAGCCCGACGCCGGTGTCGCCGTAGTCGCGGAACAGATTCTCGAGCTCCTCGAGCAGATTCGCCTCCGGGCCGAAATGCGAGAAATGCAGATTGCGGTTCTGCTCCGCCTCGGCCATCGCCAGCTTCATCTCGTTGCGGTCGAAGCGATGGAAGGAGTCGCCCTCCACGATGGCGGCCGTGATCCCTTCCCGCCGGAAGATCTCCTGAAAGGTCTTGGTGACACTGGTGGTCCCGGCGCCGGAGGATCCGGTGATGGCGACCACGGGATGCTTCAGTGACATCGCACCTCCACTGTGCTGCGGTGACATTCGGTGTCGCGCACCGACGTTCAATGGCGCCCCGGACGAAACAGCGAGCGCGTGCCGAACAGCGAGGCGTCGAAACTGGGCCCCTCGTCGGGTTCGCGGTGATAGCGCTCGATCCGCTCCACCTCGTTGCGGGAGCCCAGGATCAGCGGCACCCGCTGATGCAGCCGCTGCGGCCGGACCTCGAGCACCCGCTCCCCGCCGGTGGTGGCCCAGCCGCCCGCCTGCTCGATCACGAACGCGATCGGATTCGCCCCGTACAGCAGCGAAACCCGGCCCGGCCGTTCGGGAAAGCGAGTGTCGTACGGATACAGGTAGACCCCGCCACGGGTGAGAATGTGGAACGTGTCGGCGACCAGCGAGGCCACCCAGCGCATATTGAAATCCCGCCCGCGCGGACCCTCCACACCCTCCAGGCATTCGTGGACGTAGCGGCGCACCGGCCGCTCCCAGAACCGCTCGTTGGCGGCGTTGATGGCGAAACCCGAGGTGTCCTCGGGGATTCGCAGGCGCGGGTGGGTGAGCACGAAGGCACCGATCTCCCGGTCCAGGGTGAAGCCGTCCACGCCGCTGCCGGTGGTGAGCACCAGCATGGTGGCCGGGCCGTACAGGGTGAAGCCCGCGCACACCTGGCTCACGCCGGGCTGCAGGAAGTCCCCGGCCTCCGGAACACGGTCGTCCTCGGGCGCGCGCAGCACGCTGAAAATCGTTCCGACAGGCAGATTCACGTCGATATTCGAGGAGCCGTCGAGCGGGTCGAACGCCAGCAGGTACTTGCCGCGCCGATACTCGGTGGGGACCCGATGGAAGTCGTCCATCTGCTCCGACAGCAGCGCCGACAGCGGTCCGGTCCACTGCGATTCGGCGACCATGATGTCGTTGGCGATCGCGTCCAGCCGGCGGTGCACCGTCGGCGGCAGGTTCTCCGCGGGCTGGGCGCCGAGGGATCCGACGATGCGGCCCCGGGTGACCTGGTTGGCGATGATCTTCGTCGCCGTGGCGACGACGTTCAACAGCGCGGAGAACTCCCCCGAGGATCCGGGATGGCGGTGCTCCTGCTCGATCGTGTACCGGGTGAGCGTCTTGAGTCCCTCGGGCATTGCTACTCCCTGCGAAATACGCTGCTGCCGTACACATCCGCGGCGGTGAGCGTGGTCAGGTCCGCCTTGCCCAGCGGCCGGTGCAGCTCGACCAGACGCTTGGCCTGCCGCAACCGGCAGCGGTCCAGGGCATTGCGGACGCTGCGGCCGTTGGCGAAACGCGGTCGGGCCATGCGCAGTTCGAGATATTTCGCGAACGCCTCGGCGCCGTCCGGGTCGAAACGCAAATGCAGGTCGGCCACCATGAGGTCCGTGATCGCGCGCAGTTCGTCGTGGGTGTAGTCGGGGAATTCGATGTGGTGGGCCACGCGGGAGGACAGGCCCGGATTCGCGGAGAAGAACGTCTCCATCCGGTCCGGGTATCCGGCGAAGATCACCACTGGAATGGATGGCGATGCTTCCGAGGGCCCTGCGTGGTTACGCAAGCTGCCTCCTCCGGGCCCGCCGGGCGCACCGCGGCTGGTCCGCTCGGTTTCCATCTCCTGCAACAGGATTTCGATGACCTCCTGGCCGTAGTCGCGCTCGTTCTCCGGACGGAACAGGTAGTACGCCTCGTCGATGAACAGCACTCCACCCGCGGCCTTCGCCAGGGCCTCCTTGGTCTTGGGCGCGGTGTGGCCGATGAACTGGCCCACCAGGTCGTCACGGGTCACCGTGTGCACCTTCGGTTTCCGGATGTAACCGAGGGTGTGCAGCAGTTCGGCCATGCGCAGCGCCACCGTCGTCTTGCCGGTGCCCGGACCGCCGGTGAAGCTCATATGCATCGTCGGGCGCGCGGCCGCCAGGCCGAACCGCTCGCGGGCGCGCTCGACCAGCAGCAGCGCGGCGATCTCGCGGACGCGGCGCTTGACGCCCTCCAGGCCGACCAGTTCCGCGTCCAGGCGGGCCAGGGTGTCCTCGACGCGCCGGCCCGCCAGGTCCGCCGAAAGGTCCAGCAGCGCATCGTCGTTCAATGGTTCGACATCGAGCGCCGCCGATGACTCGGGCGCGCCGTTGCGCTGCGGCTCGGGCGCACCGTCGCCCGCATCACCCGGCCGATACATGCGGAATCCGGGCGCGCGCCGGTCAGGCGCGGGTTCTCGATCGTCCTGTGCCGGTCGACGTTCCGGGACCACGGCTGCCACTCCTGTCCGATCTCCTCTCGGCGGGCTCGGCCGCCGTCTCCACTCGAGGACTCAGCCGCCGCACTCTCCAGCCGCCGTGCTCTCTTTCGAACTCTCAGCCCCCGTAGCGGCGCCCGGCAGGCAGTTCGGTCGCGTATGCGTGCAATCCGTAGTGCTGGCGGCGGTCGTCGGACTCCGTGCGGGTCAGCACGAATCCGGGCTCGTCCGGCGGGCGCTGCACCAGGAAGCTCAGCGCCGTGGTCTGCCTGCCGTAGCTCGCGTCGTAGGCGTTGACGCGAATGTAATGCTGCGGGAACGTATTCCGGCACGCGTTGATCTCGGCGAGCACGCCGTCGGGCTCGTCCAGATCGAACAGCGGCAGGCCCCACATCTCCCAGTACGTATTGCGCGGATGCGGGTCGTCGGTGTACTCGATCGATACCGGCCAGTTCTCCAGCAGCGCGTACCGCACCTGGGCGCCGATCTCGGCGTCGGTGAGTTCGGGCAGGTGGGAGAACGTCCCCTGACGCAGATACATGGCGAATCCTCGGCTTTCAGCGGCTGGCGGTCGGTACGGCATCGGGGGCATCGGTGGAGGTGTACTCGAAGGTGACATCTCCCCAGGTCGTCAGCGCCGCCTCCAGCGGGCCGCAGACCGCCGCCGCGCGGCGCAGCACGTCCGGCCCCTCCTTCAGCAGATCGCGACCCTCGTTGCGGGCCTTGACCACCGCCTCCAGCGCGACCCGGTTGGCCTCCGCGCCCGCGGCGATGCCCATCGGGTGCCCGATGGTGCCGCCGCCGAACTGCAGCACCACATCGTCGCCGAACAGATCCAGCAGCTGGTGCATCTGTCCGGCATGGATGCCGCCCGAGGCCACCGGCATCACGCCGGGCAGGCTCGCCCAGTTCTGGTCGAAGAAGATGCCGTTGCGCGGATTCGCCGGAATGTGGTTGTCCCGCAACGTGTCGTAGAAGCCCTGCGCCGTGTGCGGATCGCCCTCGAGTTTGCCGATGACGGTGCCCGCGTGCAGGTGATCGACGCCGATGAGCCGGCACCACTTGGCCAGTACCCGGAAGCTGACGCCGTGCGTCTTCTGCCGCGTGTAGGTCGAATGCCCGGCGCGATGCAGGTGCAGCAGCATGCCGTTGCGCCGCGCCCAGTGCGACATCGACTGCATGGCCGTGTAGCCGACGGTGAGGTCCATCATGATGATCACGCTGCCGAGCGATTTCGCGAACTCCGCACGCTCGTACATATCCTCCATCGAGGCCGCGGTGACATTGAGGTAATGCCCCTTCAACTCTCCCGTTTCCGCGACAGCCCGGTTGACGCCCTCCATCGCGAACAGGTACCGATCCCGCCATCGCATGAACGGTTGCGAGTTGATGTTCTCGTCGTCCTTGGTGAAATCGAGACCGCCCTTGCAGGCCTCGTACACCACGCGGCCGTAGTTGCGTGCCGAGAGGCCCAGTTTCGGTTTCACGGTGGCGCCCAGCAGGGGCCGCCCGTACTTGTTGAGATACTCCCGCTCCATCACCGTGCCGTGCGGCGGACCCTGAAAGGTCTTGACGTAGGCCACCGGAATGCGCATATCCTCCAGCCGCAACGCCTTCAACGGTTTGAATCCGAAGACATTTCCTATGACCGAGGAGGTCAGATTCGTGATCGAGCCCTCCTCGAAAAGATCGAGATCGTAGGCGACGTAGGCGAAGTACTCCCCCGCCCGGCCCGGGACCTCCTCGACCCGGTAGCACTTGGCGCGGTAGCGGTCGTGTGCGGTCAGCCGGTCGGTCCAGACGACAGTCCATGTGGCGGTTGACGATTCGCCCGCCACCGCGGCGGCGGCCTCGATCGGGTCGACGCCCGGCTGCGGCGTCACCCGGAACACCGCCAGCACATCGGTATCGCTCGGCACGTAGTCGGCGTCGTAGTATCCCATCGACGCATAGGACTGAACTCCCGGATCCCAGCGGTCGCGGGTGGATTCGTCGGCCATCGGTTGCTCCTGTTCGCCGGGGCTGCAGATCCAGAATGACCGGGGCTGTCCCACCGAACAATTCGATTGTTTCTCGTCTCGCTCAACCGAATCGTTGAGTTTGCTACCGTCTGGTGATGGGAAGGGTGAGCGCGGTTCGCATGGAAACCTTTCTCGCCGTGGCCCGGCACAACAGCATCCGTCGCGCGGCCGCCCAGCTACACATCACCGAGGCCGCCACCTCCGCCGCCGTCGCACACATCGAGAAACAGCTGGGCGCCAAACTGATCGCGAAATCCGGACGCGGAATTGCGCTCACCGAGGCCGGGCGCGTGTACGCCGAATATTGCCGCAGCATCCTGGGTTTGATGCAGGAGGCACAGGCCGCGGTGCGCCGCGCCGAGACGGGGCGGCTGCGCATCGGCGTCGTCGCCACCGCGGGCGAGTACGTGCTGCTGCGCCCGCTGGTGTCCTTCCGCGACCGCTATCCGGAGATCGAGGTCGGGTTGTCGATTCAGCCCCGCGACATCCTGTTCCTCGAATTACTGCACCACGAAACCGATCTCGTGATCGCGGGCCGTCCACCGCGAGAGGCCGGGCTCGTCGTCCGCGCCCGCCGCCCCAGCCGCCTGGTGGTGGTCGGTGCCCCCGGCCACTGCCCCGATCCCCTGACGGCCACCTGGCTCCTGCGCGGTCACGGCTCGGGCACCCGCGAAACCACCCTCGCCCTCCTGGACCGCCTGCAGATCCGCCCGCCCACCCTGACCCTCGGTTCCCACGGCGCCGTCCTGGCCGCCGCCCGCGAGGGCCTCGGCATCACGCTCATTCACAGCGATGCGGTCGAAACCGACATAGCCACAGGCATTTTGGATCTGCCCCCGGTCGACGGCACCCCCCTCGACCGCCCCTGGCACGCCGTCACCACCCGCACCCCGACCCCCGCCGCCAAACTGTTCCTGGCCCACCTCACCGATCCGGACCGAGTGGGGGCGGCCGCATTCCGCACGCACCAGCAGTAGCGGCCGACCACGCATCCCCTTACTTCAGCTGCGGGATCACCTCGGCGGCAAGGCGTTCGGTTTGTTCGGGCTCGTCGAACATGGGGGTGAACAGGATCAGTTCGGCGCCCGCGTCGGCGACCCGCTGGACGCCGCGGACGCAGTCCGCGGGAGTGCCCGCCACCGCCACGTCGGCAAAATTCGGTGTGCCGTACAGCTTCTCCAGACTCTGGGCGATGCGGGTGCGGGCGCGTTCGGCGTTGTCGTCGACGGCGACGTAGATCCGCTTGGCGATGCGGAAATCGCCTGGGTCGCGGGAGGATTCGGCCAGGATCTCGCGCACCGTGCGCACCTGATCGGTGAACTTCTCGGTGGTACTGGATCCGGCCCCGAAGAATCCGTCACCGAGCCGCACGGCGCGGCGCAGCGCGTTGGGGTGGCCGCCGCCGAACCATACGGGCGGCGTGGGCTTCTGGAACGGCTTGGGCTCCATCCGCGCGTCCTCCAGCTGCCAGAAGCGGCCGTCGAAGGTGACGGTCGGCTCGGTCCACAGCGCCCGCATCAGCGCGACGCCCTCGGTGAACCGAGACACCGTGCCCTCGGGGTCGACGCCGAAGGCCGAGAACGCCCGGCCCTGCCCGCCGTGACCGACGCCGACCTCGAGCCGGCCGCGGCTGAGCTGGTCGAGGCTGCTGAGCGCCTTCGCGAGGTGGACGGGGTTGTGCAGGGTGGTCACGAAGACCGAACAGCCCAGCCGCAGCCGCTCGGTCCAGGCGGCCGCGTAGGTCATCGTCTCGATGGGGCCCAGCTGCGGCAGCCCCGTCGGCGTCAGCACCTGCTCCTGCGTCCAGCCGCTGTCGAAGCCCAGCTCCTCGATCCGCCGCAGATGCGTGCGGAAGGCGGCCGGGTCGAACTCCCCATCGGCGTGGAACTGCGGTATCGAGATCCCAAAGCGCATGTCAGGCACCAACTGCGCGCGGGTGTGACAAATTCCATCCACCGCCGTATTTATTTAGTTAGTGTGCGACAACTATATTACCGGGAGGTTCTATCCGCTTGCTGCCCTCTGGGAAGGACACTCTTGGCTTCCGCTCAACCCGCCGGTGGCGTCGACTCCGGCGACGTGCAGACCATCCGCCGCCGGCTCCGCGTGGATCGCGATCACCCGCGCTACAAGTGGGTGGCGCTGTCGAACACCACGCTGGGCATGCTGATGGTGACGATCAACTCCTCGATCGTGATCATCTCCCTGCCCGCGATCTTCCGCGGCATCCATCTCAACCCGCTCTCCCCCGGCAATGTCAGCTACCTGCTGTGGCTGCTGATGGGCTTCCTGCTGACCTCCGCGGTACTGGTGGTGATGTTCGGGCGGCTCGGCGACATGTACGGCCGTGTGCGCATCTACAACATGGGCTTCGTCGTGTTCACCGTCTCGGCGGTCGCGCTGTCGTTCGATCCGTTCGACCTCGGCGGCGGCGCCCTGTGGCTGATCATCTGGCGGATCGTCCAGGGCGTCGGCGGCGCCATGCTGATGGCCAACTCCGCCGCGATCCTCACCGACGCCTTCCCCGCCAAGCAGCGCGGCGTGGCGCTGGGCATCAATCAGGTGGCGGCGGTGGCCGGTTCGTTCCTCGGGCTGCTGATCGGCGGCATCCTGTCGGAGTGGGACTGGAAGGCCGTGTTCTGGGTGAGCGTGCCGATCGGCATCCTCGGCACGGTGTGGTCCTACCGGTCGCTGCACGACTTCGGCACCCGCAGCCCGGGCTCGCTCGACCTGCCCGGCACCCTCACCTTCGCGCTCGGCCTGACCGCGCTGCTCACCGGCATCACCTACGGCATCCAGCCACACGGCAGCTCCAAGACCGGCTGGACCAACCCCTGGGTGCTGGGCGCGGTCATCGGCGGCCTCGCCCTGCTGGCGGCGTTCTGCTTCATCGAGACCAAAGTGCGCCAGCCGATGTTCCAGATGTCTCTTTTGCGCAATCGCACCTTCGGACTGGGCAATCTGGCCGGGCTGATGGCATCGATCGGACGCGGCGGCCTGCAGTTCATGCTGATCATCTGGCTGCAGGGCATCTGGCTGCCGCTGCACGGCTTCGATTTCGAGTCCACGCCGCTGTGGGCCGGGATCTACATGCTTCCGCTCACCGTCGGGTTCCTGGTGGCGGGTCCGATCTCGGGCTGGCTCAGCGACCGGTACGGCGCCCGGTCGTTCGCCGCGGGCGGCCTGGCACTGGTCGCGGTCACGTTCGTGCTGCTGGTAGTGATCCCGGTCGACTTCAACTACTGGCTGTTCGCCCTGATCATCCTGCTCAACGGCCTCGGATCGGGCATGTTCACCTCCCCCAACACCGCCGAGGTGATGTCGGCGGTGCCGGCCTCGCAGCGCGGCGTCGCCTCGGGCATGCGGGCCACCCTGATGAACGGCGGCATGGCGCTGTCGATCGGCATCTTCTTCTCGCTGATGATCGTCGGCCTGTCCGGAACACTGCCCGGCGCAATGGATTCCGGCCTGCGCGAGCAGGGCGTGTCGGCGCAGGTGGCGGGTGAGATGGCGGATATGCCGCCGGTGGGCAGCCTGTTCGCCACCTTCCTCGGCTACAACCCGTTCGAGGAGCTGCTGGGCCCCAGCGGCACCCTCGATCAGCCCGGCGTGCACGGCGACGTGCTCACCGGCCAGGAGTTCTTCCCGCACCTGATTTCCGGGCCGTTCCACTCCGGCCTGGTGGTGGTGTTCCTCGGCGCGGCGATCATGATGCTGATCGGGGCCATCGCGTCCTGGTTCGCCGGTAACAAGTACGTCGTCGACGAGCAGGCGGAGCTGGCCGAGGCCGACCGCGAGGGCACGGGCATACTTACCGATACGCACAGTGCCGACCCGGCAGTGACCGGCGTAGGAGCGAAAACGGGATGATCCAGCAGGAGCGCGCGCGCAGCGCCGAGCAGTTGGCGGAGGCGGCCGACCTATACATGGCCCTCGGCCGGATCACTCGGCTGCTGCGCCGCTCCGGCGACCTCGGCTCACTGAGCCCCGGCTCGGCGGCCGCGCTGGCGACACTGGTCCGCACCGGCCCGATGCGGCTGGGCGACCTCGCCGCCGCCGAACGCGTCACCGCGCCGACGATGTCGCGGATCGTCTCGGCCCTGGAGAAGGTGGGCTATATCGTGCGCACCGCCGACCCGGTCGACGGGCGCGCGCAGCTGCTGTCGGCCACCGAGCCCGCTCGCGCGCTCGTGAACGGGCTCACCTCCGCCCGAATCCAGCGCTTCGCCGACGCTCTCGACGACCTGCACGCCGACGAGCGGGCCGCGCTGACGACCGCCATGACCAAACTGGTCGACCTGCTCGACGAGTAAGACTCCTCACTTTCTCGAGCGTGGATGCCATTGTGGCTGCGCGGATTTCCGATATCTGATAGAAAAAGATCACTTCCTGCAGACAAAGATCTGGGTTGCTCACAATGTTGTGGGCCGGAGGTTCGAGCTCCCGGAGACCCTTCTTGCAGCGCGGCTTTCGGAGCTCGGTACTGCTTTCCGGAGGAGAACCGTGATGACTGTCCGCTCCAACACCACGCCGATCGACCCGCGTGATGACCTCGAAACATCCGACGACGCCGTGGTATGGCCCGAGCCGAGCCCGCTCTCGTCGTGGTGGCAAAAGGTGATGCAGCCACCGGCCGACCGGCGGTCCGCACCACAGAAGTCCTGAATCCGTCGTTCCTGCGGAGGCCGGCAGCACAATCCGGCCTGCGCCGGAACGACGGGTCGCGGCATGCGGAACACCCCGGAGTGGCGGTGGGGACCCCGAACTTGACTTGGAGCACACTCCAGGTCGTAGCGTCGGAGCAGGTGAGCGAGCGCTCACGCTGTCAATCCGGTGTCATCTAGGAGGACCCCCGCATGATCGCGACCAGGAAACTCGGCGAGCTGACCGTGGGCGCGCAGGGGCTCGGCTGCATGGGCATGAGTCAGGCCTACGGCGTGCGCGACAACGACGACGAGTCGATCGCCACCATCCATCGCGCGCTGGACCTGGGCGTCACGCTGTTCGACACCTCCAACATCTACGGACCCGGGACCAACGAGCGGCTCCTCGGCCGCGCGCTCGCCGATCGCCGGGACCGGGCGGTGGTGGCGACCAAGTTCGGCATCGTCTGGGGCGAAGACGGCTCCATGGGCGCGCGCGGCGACGCGGCCTACGTCAAGCAGTGCTGCGACGAATCGCTGTCCCGGCTGGGCGTCGACCACATCGACCTGTACTACCAGCACCGCGTCGACCCGAACGTGCCGATCGAGGAGACCTGGGGCGCGCTCGCCGAACTGGTCGCCGCGGGCAAGGTGCGGTATCTGGGCATCTCCGAGGCGGCGCCCGCGACCATCCGCGCCGCGCACGCCGTGCACCCGGTGACGGCGCTGCAGAGCGAATGGTCGCTGTGGACCCGGGAGATCGAGGCCGAGGTGGTTCCCACCTGCCGGGAGCTGGGCATCGGCATCGTGCCGTTCTCGCCGCTGGGGCGCGGATTCCTCACCGGCGCCGTCACCTCCACCGCCGATCTGCCCGCCGACGATATGCGCCGCAACCTCCCCCGCTTCGCCGACGGCAATTTCGATCGCAACCTCGCCATCGTCGACGCGCTCCGCAAGATCGCCGACGAAAAGGGCGTCACCGCAGGACAATTGGCGCTGGCGTGGGTGCAGAGCCGCGGTGCCGACGTGGTGCCGATCCCGGGCACCAAGCGCCGCACCTACCTCGAGCAGAATGTCGCCGCGGCCGAGATCGAGCTCACCGCCGAGGATCTGGCACGCATCGAGCAGGCCGCCCCGGCCGACGCCGTCGCCGGTGCCCGGTACCCCGAGCAGTACGCCCGCGCCGCGGGCAAGTGACGGCCGCATAACCGGACCGATTGTGGCTCAACCGAGTTCGGTGGGTCGGCGCGGTCGACCACGTCTCCCCGCACGGCGGCGGGCCGGTTGCGCACGTCTCGCGCAACCGGCCCGCGCCGGGTATTCGTCGGTCCGTCAGTCGTCGTCGCGGTCGGTGGACAGCACCGCGCCGGAGTTGGCGTCGACCTTCACCTCGTACTCCACGCGGTCGGTGCCGATGACGTCGACCTCCCACACCGTGGCGCCACGATCGGTATCCAGGTCGGCGTTCTGCACCGTGGCGCCGGGGACGGCCTCCAGCGCCTTGGCCTTCGCTTGGTCCTGAGTGATCGACGGGTTCGCGGCCGGGGCGGCCCCGGCACGCCCCTCCGTGCCGAGCGATGCGAGCGCGACGCCGCCGCCGATGAGTGCGATGGCCACGGCCCCGACCAGAACCCAACGCAGAGCGCCCAGTGCCCGGCGGACAACGACTGCCATGATCAACCTCCTGTGCCGAATGATCTCGAATGCGGTCACCACCGTCGCATCGCGTGGCTGAAGGCAACCTGAACCCACCTGAAATCTTCTTCAGGGACCATCTGTCAGGCTGGTGCCATGCGTTTGCTGATCGTCGAGGACGAGAAACGTCTGGCCGACACCCTCGCGAAAGGCTTGGCGGCCGAGGGTTTTGCGGCGGATGTCGCGCACGACGGGACCGACGGCCTGCACCTGGCCACCACCGGGGACTACGACCTGATCATTCTCGACATCATGCTGCCGGGCATGAACGGCTATCAGGTGTGTGCCGGCCTGCGCGCGGCGGGACACGAGACGCCGGTGCTGATGCTCACCGCCAAGGACGGCGAATACGACGAGGCCGAGGGCCTCGACACCGGCGCCGACGACTACCTGAGCAAACCGTTCTCCTACGTGGTGCTGCTGGCCCGCATTCGCGCCCTGCTGCGCCGCCGCACCCGCGGGGGCGCGGCCAAGCTGACCGTCGGAGACCTGACGCTGGACCCCAACACGCACAGCTGCCGGCGCGGCACCGAGGAGGTGCCGCTCACCGCGAAGGAGTTCGCCGTCCTGGAGCAGCTCGCGGTGCACGCGGGGGCCATCGTGTCGAAAGCCGATATCCTGCAACATGTCTGGGACTTCGCCTTCGACGGCGACCCGAATATCGTCGAGGTCTACATCAGCACGCTGCGCCGCAAGATCGATGCGCCGTTCGGGCGCCGGTCGATCACCACGGTGCGCGGCGCCGGATACCGGCTGGTGGCCGACCGTGGCTGAGTTACGGCGCCGGTTCCGGTGGTTCAGTTCGGTCCGGGCACGCACGGCCGCCGCCGCCACCGTGGTCGTGGCGGTGGGGCTGGTGGCGGCCGGCGTTGTCGTGCTGGCGGTGCTGCGACACAATCTCGTTCAGAGCGCGGGGGTGCAGGCGGAGATGACCGCCCGCGAGGTCGAGGCGCAGCTCGCCCGCGGCGCCGATCCGGCGGTGCTGAAGCTCCCCGACGCGGACAGTCAACCCGTACAGGTGATTTCGGCCGACGGGCGGGTCCTGGCCGCCGACGACGATCTGCACGGCCAGCCGGCGATGGCCGACTTCGCGGCGTCGGGCAAGGACGATGACGACGACGATGACGACGACGACGACGATGAGGTGCGGCCCACGACCGCGCCGAAGGAACAGCCCGTCGAATTCCGCGATATGCGGCTACCGATCGCCGACGACGACACCGGCAGCCACGACTTCCGGGTCGCGGCCATCACCACGACGATGCCCACCGGGCAGCAGGTCACCATCTATTCCGGATCCTCGCTCGCCACGGCCGACAAGGCGGTCGCCGGCGCCCGCAACGCCATGCTGCTCGGCCTGCCGCTGCTGCTGGCCCTCGTCGCCGGGGTGGCCTGGCTGGTGACCCGGCGCGCACTGCGCCCCGTGGAGGCGATCCGGAGCGAACTCGCCGAGATCATGGGCGGCGACCTGAGTCGCCGTGTCCCCGAACCGAATTCTCGCGACGAGATCGCCCGCCTGGCCGAGACCACCAACACCACACTCGCGGCGCTGGAGCAATCCTCGGAACGCCAGCGCCGATTCGTCGCCGATGCCGCCCACGAATTGCGCAGCCCGATCGCGAGCCTGCGCACCCAGCTCGAGGTCGCCCAGGCGCACCCGCACCTGCTCGATATGGACGGGCTGATCGCCGACACCGTCCGGATCGAACACCTCGCCGCGGATTTGCTGCTGCTGGCGCGTCTGGACGCGGGGGAACTGCCCCGTCGCGAACCGGTGGATCTGGCCGCCCTCGTGCGGGACGAACTCGCCCACCGCGCCGGGGACCGTCATCCGGTACGGATCGAGCTGCCCGCCGAGCCCACGACGGTGCTCGGCAGCCGGACGCAGTTGGGGCGCGTGCTGACCAACCTCGTCGACAATGCGCAGCGCCACGCCGCGGGGTCGGTCCGGGTGGCGCTCGAACGCGCCGCCGGCTCCGTGGTGCTGGCGGTGTCCGACGACGGTCCCGGCGTCCCACCCGATGACCGGGAGCGCATCTTCCGCCGATTCGTCCGCCTGGACGACGCCCGCAGCCGCGACGAGGGCGGCGCCGGCCTCGGCCTCGCCATCGTCCGCGATGTCGTCGACCGGCACGGAGGCGAGATCCGGGTGGAGGACAGCACGGAGGGCGGCGCCAGGTTCCTGGTCACGCTACCCGCGGAAACTACTGTGCCGCAGATACTTTCAGAGTGACAGGCGTATCGGACCGCACCGCCGTACCGGCCGCGGGCGTCTGATCGGTGATCGTCCACGGGGTGGTGTGACTCGCGGGGTCGTTCATCACGTCCCGGCCGTCGGCCGACGTGATCGAGCCGATGGCGTAGCACAGGCCCGCGCCGACCACGGTCTCGGCGAGCTGCTTGCCCCGGAAGTCCGGCAGCGGCTGCGGCCATGCCTGCTGATCGCACGGCTGGGCCGCCGGCGAGGCCGGTGCCGCGGACGCACTCGATCCCGCCGCCGGCGCGTCCTTTCCGTCGTCCGACGATCCGCACGCGGCGCAGGCCAGCGCAACGGTGAGCGTGAACACGGATATCGCGGTGCGGCGCATACGTTTTCCTCTACGTCCATGGGCCGTCTCGTAGGCCCTCGAGCTGCGCCCCGCACCCTAATATGACCGGCAATCCGACACTCGATCGGGGGTGCGAGGACCTCCCCTCCACTTGTGGCCCTCGCACCCCCGTCACCATCGAGCGAGCGTGCGCACGTTCACTGCGTTGTGCCCGCGCGTAGCGTGCCGATGTGGTCGCGCCGCCGCTCGAAAGGCTAATCAGCGTCTCGGTCGAGGCGGAACCGGTTTTGCGCAGACAGTTTTGCGAAAAGGGTTGCGAGAGTTACCGGTCCGACCGGGCTTGCAGTTGCAGCTCGCCCGGCTGGACGCCGAACCTCCGGACGAACGATTCCCGGAACCCGCTCACGGAGTTGTAGCCGCACAGCGCTGCGACACCGACCACGACTTCGGTGTTGTCCGGGTCGGACAGCATGTCGAATGCGCGCAGCAACCGGGTCTCCCGCAGCTCTGCGCCGGGCGACCGCCCGAGGGCCTTCTTCATGGCCGTCTCCAGGTGCCGTTTGGAGCATCCGAGGCTTTCGGCCAGCGTCTCGACCGTCATCATCGGGTCGGAGTGGTACAGCCGGATGCGGCGGCGGGCCTGCGCCGCCAGTCGGGCGTACCCGTCCAGTTCCGGAGCCCGGCGGACGTCGAGCGTTCCCGCGACGAGATCGACCATCGATCGGCCGATGGCGACGAATTCCGCCCCGCTCAGTGCGTGCCGGTCCACCGCCAGGTTGTCGGCCATGCCCCGGACGGTTCTCAGGATGGCGTTGTGCGGACGCAATCCCAACCGCCCCCGGGGATCACCGGCCGGCGGCAGAACGTAGGAGGGGATGTTGAAGATGTAGCCGCGAAAACCGTCGCCATGGGACATGACCATGGCCTGGCCCCACCGGAGGACACCCATCCGGCCCGGCCCGACGCACACCTCGTGGCCGGACTGGCAGAGCCTGATCTGCCCGTCCAGCGGAATGACGAGCCTGGCGCTGTCGTCGCAGTCCGACTTCGCGGCCTCGTCGCTACGGTCGTAAACGATGGCGGTGGAGGCGAATTCGACGAGCTGGAGTTGGCCGGGGTCATTGTCCCTCCCGGACAGCGCCCGCTGCGTCCAGGTATGGCCCGAGAAGTCTTGCGGGGAGCCGATTTCGGCATCGGCGGTGCCCTGGTTGCCGCCGACGTGGGCCCGCCACATATCGATGCGGTCGACCGCGGGCAGATCGTCGCCGAGGGCGACCTCGAAAACCTCGTACCCCATCCCGGAATTCGAACCGTTCACCACCGCGCCCCCTCGTCGGTCGCTTGTCAGCGTTGCGGTGATAGTACGGACCCCCGACGGGGCGCGCGAGCGCCCCATCGGGGGCTGCAGGTGACGGCGTGCCTACGCCGCCGCGCCCCTGCGCAGCACGGCCGAATCGTCATGGGCGACACCGGAATCGCCCCATCCGGTGAAGTCCCTGTACCACTGGATGTAATCCTCGGAGAAGACCGCACCCGACAGCTCGGGGATACCGAAGGCCGCAACCATCGTCGGCAGATGATCGAGCAGGATGTTGCGGTGAATCCGCAACTCCTCCGCGACTCGCGGCATATCCGAGTGATGGAGGAACCACGCCCCTTGCGCGTGGATCCGTTCCAGCGCATAGGCGGTCGCGGCGGACTCCACGAGCCGACGCGCCGTCGGATCCGTGGTGGCGACCGCTTCCGCGTACAGCGCTGTGGCGGCGAGTCGTTCGCCGGTCGCTCGAGCCATCTCCACGGCTGCCGATTCGGGGCCCAACGCGCTACTCGCCGGATCGTAGGTACTTCGGAGCAGCCCGGCCGCGATTCTGCGTTCGCGATGTATCAGCATATTGATGTACCACGGCAGTTGCGGGGGCGTATTCGGTAACTGCAGCGCCTCGATGATGCCGGGACGTTCACCGGCTTTTACCTGGAGGATTCGGTTCTCACCCTCTGCGGTGATGATCGCTTTGAGGTTGCCGATCCAATCGGCGATCAGGTTGCTGCGCAGCGCCCCCTGCGCACCGGCTCGTTGTTCACAGCTCGTCAGCACCTGCAGCGCCGTGTAGCTGAGGAGCGGCTTGGCGATCATCGACCACAGCGCGTGGTTGTGATCGTCGGCGTCCGGTGCGGTGCGCATGTCCCGGATCCTTCTCCCCAGAACACTGGTGGCGTAGGCCTTGGCGACTCCGGACACCAGATCCAGCTGGACGCCGTCGCGGTCGGCCATCAGTTCGCCGTTGCCGGGCCGGCGCTGCTGGGAGTAGTTCACCAGTCCCGCCAGCGCCGCCCTCGCCGAGGCCGCCGCGGCGTTGGCGAGGTCCAGGCGTCCGTCACCGAGTACCCCGATCGCACGGTGGAACCGCCGGCGCAGCGGCAGATCGCATTCGAAGCGCCCGTCCGGAGTCATCCGCGCCCAGTCACCGCCGAGCAGCGCATCGCGCGGGACCCAGACCCTGGTGAACCGATAGAGTCCGTGGTCCATCGGCGCCGAACTCTTGTCCGGCAGGGGCGCGGCATCGACTCCCGCGGCGAGACCGGCGGAGGTACGCAGCTTCCGCAGCGTCCGGGATTTCGGAGCGAATGCCGTCAGCAGACTCAGCAGAATCCGCGTGCGTAACTTCGGCCGATTACGCAATTTCAAGAGGAATGGAAGCACTCCCTGGTCGGCGCCGTCGACAAGCAGGCGTGCGGTGACAATCGCGGTTTTCGGGACGGCCCCGTCGGCCGCATTCGGCATGAATTTCCACGCCTCCGCGGTCGGATTGGTCAGCCAGAATCCGTCGGT
Organism: Nocardia mexicana NBRC 108244; assembly: GCF_001613165.1. Classification (GTDB taxonomy): domain Bacteria; phylum Actinomycetota; class Actinomycetes; order Mycobacteriales; family Mycobacteriaceae; genus Nocardia; species Nocardia mexicana. Next base: position 17,719 of record NZ_BDBV01000056.1, on the reverse strand, counting down.
GGTGGCGTCCCATTCCGCCACGGTTCGATGGTCGGCACCATTGGTGCCGCCGAGTTCGGTGAGTACCAGGAGGCCGATGGCCTTTCCTGTCTCCAGTTCGGCCAGGCAGTCCTGCTGATAGCGCGATCCGTTGCCGAGTTTGATGATTCCGCCCGTAGAAAGGGAGAAGTGCCCGGTCAGTATGAGCAGCAGGCGTGGTGCGGCCACCTGGGACCAGTCGCACAATGCACCTCGGACCTGGTGGTCGGCGGCGATCTCGCTGGCCGTGAGGCCCAGCCGCGACATCGCATAGGGGAGCAGTTCGGGTGCTACCCGGGTTTCCTCTGAGTAGGTGCGCCCGGAGCGTGGAGCATCGTCGAGATCGGCGACAATGTCGCGTACCCGGCGATGCAGCGTCCAATGTTCACCGAAGATGGTCTCCCGCAATGCCGCGACTGTGGATGGTGTCACGATATCGAGCGGCGGTTCGGCAGGAGAGTCGTCGACCGGATTGGGGCGGGGCAGATCTGTTGTTGTCATGGTGCATCCACTCTGATACGACCGCGCCCCGGTTCAAATCATGGTGGTGCGAACCACGACGCGGATTGTTCAGCCACCTGGGCGACGTGGTTGGTCGCACCAGGAGCTTTGTGATCAAACATTCAACGTCATCTCATGCATTCTCCCATTCTCAACGATGGCATTCTCAGTCGAGGTGCTGCGGAGCGGTGGGCGGAAATGTGATCGGCAGGGATTCGAGTCCGCGGGCGAACGGGCCGGGCCGCCACTGCAATTCGCCGAGGGGTACTGCGAGCTCGATCTCCGGCACGATGTCGAGAAGCCAGTTGATCGCGTCCTCCACGATCAGGGTGGAGGCCGTCTGGGCATGGTGGGGGCACTCGTGCGGACCGATCCCCCACGCGAGGTGCCAGCCGTCGCTGTAGTGATCGCCGTTGTTGACGTCCGGGCTGCTGCTGCAGGCCACCATGCTCGTGATCACCGGCTCGTCGGCGGGCAGCCATACGTTGTCGACGAGGATCGGCTGCCGCGGGTACGTGATGCAGTAGTTCGCCAGCGGCGGGTCGGTGGCGAGGATCTGCTTCAGCGCGGCCTCGGTGGTCAGCGAAACACCCTCGAGCCCGTCGAGACCTCGGAACTTCGGCTCGGCCAGGATCAGCAGCAGGGTGCTGCCGGTGAGATCGACCGGAATCTGCGTCCCCGCCGACAGACAGGTCACCAGCTGATGGATCATCTCGGTGTCGTCGAGGCCGGCCGGGTGTTGCACCAGCCGGGTGGTGATGTCGTCGGCGGGTTCGGCCCGCTTGAGCGCCGTCAGGTCGAGCAGCGCGGCATCCAGCTGCGCGTTCGTCGCCGCCGTGTCCTGCCCCTCGAACAGATCGCTACTGGCCTTGGCGATTCGGGCCATGATCTCCGGCGGAGAACCGACCATCCGGTTCAGCACCGTGAAGATCAGCGGCTCGATGTAGTTCTTGATCAGATCGAGCGGTTGTTCCGCGGTGGCTCCCGCTCCGCAGAACGCGTTGATGAGCGGATGCGCCTCCAGCTTCACTATTTCACGGAGCCTGAGCTGGTTGACACCGGCGAGGGCGTCCTTGGTCGCTTCCCGGTAGCGCTTGTGTTCCGGGCTGTTTCCGTTGCTGCGCAGCGCGTTCGGACGCCACTCCACCATCGGCAGGAAGTCCAGCCGGCCGGAGTAGGTCGCCCGGAGATTCTTCTCCCAGCGGCGGGGATCGGCCGGAAAGTGTTCGGGATCGTGCAGGATCCGGACCGCCGTATCGAGTCTGGTCACCAGGGTCGCGGGCACACCTTCCGCCATCCAGACCGGTACCAGTGGCCCGAGATTGTTCGCCAGTATGTAGTCGTAGACGGCGTGGGGGTCGTTCGCGAACTCTCTGGTATACATCGGAATCCGGTCTTCGACAGCCCCAATGTCAATCACCGAGTTTCCGTATTCTCGGCGAAATTGTGTGTGCTGCAGCGAATTCACGTGAAGGCACTCCTTGAATGGCCTGATGGACGACGATGACAAGGCCGAAGCACGGCACAACCGGGCTCACGCACGCGGCGGACAGCTGCGCGAGGGGCGGTGCGGCCCGCGGCTACGGGGATAACGGAAACCATCCGGAACGAGCGGAGACCCATCGCCGGCGACACGATCTGCATGACATCGGCACCGATCCTCGGATCCGGGGCGACGATCGTGACATGGTCGGGAACTCCCTTCTCGTCAAGCCCGGTGATCGGCGTGATCGCCGACTTCCTGCGTATCGGACCGCCCGCCCGGTACGTCAAAGACGTTCAATCGCAGTACGTCTCGGCGCGATCAAACTGTCTCATTGTACCCACCGGCATCATCGATCGCAGCCCGAAGCAACCGACTGGCCACCTACGAACTTCGGCCCCCGGCCCGACACGACGACGGCGACGACCCGCCGCAGCGCACTCGGAGACCTCGTGCGCGACCAGGCACATACGCCACCGGACGGCCTCCCCGCAACCCTGAAGTCGGAGCGAAATCCACGGTCATCAAGGTCATGCAGACCATGGCAAGCCGCCTTGCAATCGACATACTGCCATCGCCCGATTGCGATGTCGTGCAGCGCTTGTGACGAGGAGGCGAACATCGTGCGCGACCCGTCCGGGTGGTTGATCGGCCCGCTCGACGGACCGCGACAACAGACGAACCGCCCGGTATTGGAGACGGGTTGCGGCAGGTTAGCGGCGTCGCTGCGCTCGATCCGCCTCCTCTCCTCCGCCGCTCCCTGCTGCTCGCGAAACCGAACCACGTCGCCCACGCGAATTTCGATACGTCGAAGGTGGAGGCTGCCGAGCAGAGATCACACGAAGAGCGAATTCGGGCTTGCTGGTTACCGGGCGGTGAGGTCCGAGGGCCGTGGCACGTCCCGGACCCCACCCGATCAGCGGTGCTATCGACCGCGAGTCAATGGAATCCTTACGATCCACCCGACGAAATTGTGCCTCGGAAACTTCCGGCTGGGAGCGGTTTTGCTGTTACGAGCTGATGAAAATCCGATATCTTCCGATCTGCTCGCTATCGCGCCGTTACTTTCGCGGGCCTCCGCCTCACGAACTCGCCTCGGCCAGAGCCGTTTCCAGCCGTGCGAGCGCGGCCCGGATGCGGGATTTCACCGTCGACACCTGCACCCCGAGGTGCGCGGCCACCTGCGGATAGGTGAACCCGACGTAGTAGGCCAGCACCAGCGATTCTCGCTGCAGCGGCGTCAGGGTGGTGAGACCGCTTCGCACGCAACGTAGTTCGTGCCTGCGTAGCGCCTCCTCGACCACCGCGTCGATCGGCGGGCGGTAGTCGCTGGCGCCCCAGGCGTGATTGTGATCGGAGCTGGCGCGTTCGTGGCGCACCCGATCCACCGCCTGCCGGTGCGCGAGCGTGCGCAGCCACGTCGCCGCCGAGCCGCGCTGTTCGTCGAATCCGGCGGCGCTGCGCCACACCTGGATATAGACGTCCTGGCAGGTCTCCTCCGCATACCCCGGGTCGCGAACCACCGCGAGCACGCGCCGGAAGACCATCGGCCGGGTGCGGCGATACAGCTGGTCGAAGGCCTCGCGGTCGCCGGTGCCGACCCGGCGCACCAGTTCGGCGTCCGGATCGGGAACGTCCGACCGGCGGCGGTACGGAGCCGAGCCCGGAGTGCGGGTGGCGTAGGACCACCGGGCGGGACGGACAGGTACGAGTACGGACACGATTGCCCCCACGCATGAGACGGGTATCGGAACCAGCCGTCGAGTTCAGGGACGCATTCCGGTGTGAGATCCCGTCCGGGGGCAGGGGATTCGGGAACCCGGGCCAAGTCTACCGGCCTGCGGAAGGCCCGGCCGTCGATTGTGCACCGGAGAATTGTCGGCTTTCACAATCGCAGCCCGAGCTCTACGATGGCGCGCGCCACCTCGTGCACGCTGACGCGGTGCCGCCGCGCATGCGTGCGGATCACCTCGTAGGCGGCGTCGGGGGCGATGCGGCGCGCCCCGGCGATCACGCCCTTGGCCTGCTCCACCACGATCCGCGAGGCCAGTGCGTGCTGGAGCTGGTCGGTCAGGCGCTGCTGGCGGCGCAGCCGGTCGGTCGTCAGCACATGCCCGGCGGCCAGGCCCGCCAGCAACGTCCCGACCGACAGGTCTTCGGCGGTCCATTCGCGGAATGTGAACGAGTACAACCCCAGTGCGCCCAGCCGAGCCGTACCGAGCTGCAGCGGAATCTCCACCATCGCCGACATACCGTGCTGCACAGCGGCGCTCGTATACTCCGGCCATCGGCTCCGGTACCGGCGCACATCCGATACCGCGACCGGATCGCCGTCCCGCATCGCCTCCACGCCCGGACCCCGATCGCAATCCTGCTGCACCACTTCGACTTCCGACAGACCGTTCGGAATCGCCCCGGCCACCTCGCAGCGACCGCCCGCCATCAGCGTCACGGCGGCGCCCGCCAGGTCCAGCACATCGGTCGCGGTGGCCATCAGCTCCAGTAGCGCACCCGAGCGATCCGGCGTATCGGGTAGCACCACCACCAGCCGAGCCAGCGCCGATACCAGCGACTCACCGTCGGACATCCCTGCATCACCCCCGCGGCACGGACGCCGGTGGCGCCGCGCCAGGTCGGTCGTTGTGCGTCGGCCGGACCAATCGATGGTACGACCGCTCCGGTAGGCGAATTACCCAGTTTCCGTGGATAATTCATGCACTTGCGGCGTCAACGGCTGTCGACATCGACCGCACCGGGGTGTAACCATGGAAACCGAGGCTCCGCCGCGCCGATTGCACGGCGGCCGATGAGCCTCGTCTAGCTCGACTCCCTACATCGGGGTTGTGGTCGGCCGGTGCGGGGAGATGGCCGCTGCGTCCAGCCCGGGGAGGCGCCATGGGGTCGGCACTCGACGATGACCATCGACTGCTCGCCACCCTGCTGGCCGCGGTCGATCTGCTCGCCGGCGATTTCGACGTGATCGAGCTGTCCCAGCAGCTCGTCGACCGCTGCCCCGCGGTCACCGGCGGCGCCGACGCGGGCCTGTTCCTCGCCGACCACCGGCGCGACCTGCACCTGCTGGCCTCCACCAGCGAGGAGCCGCAACTACTGGAACTGCTGGAGGTGGAGGCGCTCGACGGACCGGGCCGTCACACCTTCCGCACCGGCCTGGCCACCACCGTGCCAGACCTGCGCGACACCAACCACCGATTCCCCGAATTCTGTCAGCGCGCAGTGGATTTCGGGTATCGATCGGCGTTCGCGCTGCCCCTGCGCTGCCGTGACCGCAGCGTCGGAGCGCTGACCATCCTCGCCGACGATCCGGCCGCGCTGGACACCGCCGGGCTGCGCGCCGGGCAGGCGCTCGCCGACGTGGCCGGGATCGGCATCGTCCAGCACACCGTCTACGCCCAGTTGCAGCCCGTCCCGACGCGCCTGCCCGCCGCGCTGCACGCCCGCATCGTCATCGAGCAGGCGAAAGGGGTGCTGGCCGAGCGCGGCGACATCGCGATGGCGGAGGCGTTCCAGCGGCTGCGCACCTATGCGCACAAGACCGGCCGGCGGCTGGCCGACCTGGCCGGGGCCGTGGTCGACGGCTCCGCCGACACCGACGAGATCCTGGCCTGAGGCCCCCGGTCACACACCGTCGAAACGAATCCGGCGCGCCACCACGGCCTCCGCCACCTCCGCCAGCGACAGCGCGTGCCCGAACGCGTAGGCGCGCAGGCGGGCGTAGGCATCGGGTACGCCGATCCCCAACTGCGCCACCACCATTCCGGCCGCCTGATGGATGGCGCGGCTCGCCAGCGGTTGCTCCAGCCATTGCGCGGCGGCCGCGGCCTCGGCCGGGTCGCCCGCGGACCGCGCCAGCACCAGCTGCGTGGTGATCAGGTCGGCGATATGCAGGCCCGCCGACACCGTGCGCGCATCGAGGCGCCCCGGGGCATCGCGGTAGAGGTCGAGCGCGCCGAACCGAATTGCGCCCAGCCGCAACGGCATCGCGATCATCGCTCCCGAGGCGCGAGTGCGCGCCAGGGCCTCGGCGAATCCGGGCCACCGCTCACATCCGTCGGCCAGATCGGCCACCGGCACCGGCATCCCGGTCGCCACCGCCTCCACCGCCGGGCCCTCGCCGACGGTCGCCTGGACGGCCTCCACCCCGGCGGCCACCTCGTCGCTGGTGCACCACGGCTGTACGCCCGCGTGGTGTTCGTCGATCACGATCGCGGCCCGCTGCACCGGCAGCACGCCCACGCTCGCCGCGCAGGCCCCGGCTACTCCGCCGCCACGAGCTCGCGACGCGGCGAGGAATCGCTCGGTCAGGTATTCGAACCGTGGCACACCTGTCCCCTCACAACCACCCGCGCCGCCACGCGAGAGCGCCAGAATATCCGGCTTCGGTGATTGCGGCCACAATCCCGCCAAACCGTGAGATCCGCCATGACTGCCATCCGGAATCAATTCGCTCGCATCCGGAAACAATTCCCGGAACCGCCTGCGGGAGAACGCAACAGGCGAATCATCCAGCGCCGCTTGCCGGTCCTTTCCGGGGCGATCGAAGTTTGCCAGCGGATTGCCTCGCTTCTACCGTAAATCCGCACGCTTTCGAAATCTGGAGGATTCATGCCGATCATCGACCTCGGTTCCGCCGCGATCAACCTGGCCAACGTGGTGACCTCGATTGCCGCCAATGTCACCTACATCCTGCACGCCTGGGGCCTGGCCTAGTTTCTCGTCCGCACTGCCTGCACCGCTGTGCCGTTTCTCCTTCCTGTCCTATCCTGGATTCGGGCCACAGGCCCGGGAGGGGACATCGAAATGCCAAGTCTTGCAGTGCGTTTACATGACGTGATCGCTACCGCGCGGCGCTGCGACACCGCCGAGGAGGCCGGCGACCTGGCCGCCCGGCTCGATCGCCTGGTGCGCGAGTTCCGGGTCGGCGCGCACACCGGCGAGGACCGCGTCCGGCTGACGCGGCTGTGCGCCGATGCGGGCACCGCCGTCCGGGAGGCCCTGTCGCGCACCCGCTCCGACGGCGCTCACCGCCCGACCGCGCAGCCGAGCCCGCCGGATCCCGATCACCACGAGCCCGCCACCAGTTGGGAGCGCCTCTACGGCCTGCCCCCGCAGCGGGCCCGGTACCGCTCCCGCGACTGGGAGTTCTACCGCCGCACGCTGTAGTACCAACCCGTCGTTCCGGCGCGTCCTCGACGTGCCGGAACGAACGGCCGCGTGCTCAGCCGTGCAGGTATTGCACGAGGTGCTCGCGCTCGGTCTGCAGTTCGGAGATCGCGCTCTTCACCACGTCGCCGATGCTGACGATGCCGACCATGCGGCCGCCGCGCAGCACCGGGAGGTGCCGGATGCGGTGATCGGTCATGGTCGTCCGCAGGCTTTCCACCCGGTCGTCGGGTGTGCAGGTGTGCACCACGGCCGTCATGATCGCGGCGACCGGCTGATCGAGCAGGCCGGCGCCCGAGAAGTGCAGATTCCGGACGACGTCGCGCTCGGACACGATGCCGTCCAGGCCGACGCCGTCCGACGACACCACCACCGCACCGACATTGCGCTCGGCCAGCACCCGCAGTAGCTCGCGCACCGGTACCTCAGGCGCGATCGTGACCACCTCGGCGCCCTTCTTGCGCAAGATCTCGGAGATTCGCATAAATATCCACCGCCCGTCCTAGCCCTCGGATGGTTACCAGGATCCCGCGTTTCGTCCGTCGTGACCAGCAAAGATTCCGCCCGGGACGATCAACTTCACGGTGAAGTCCCCCGGCGCGACCCACCGCAGTCGCCGAACCTGCCACGACGGCGTACCCCGCCGACGTAGCATGCGGAACGTGGCCGATGCGAACCGTCCCGCCGTGGTGCGGGTTCTCGTGTATTCGAGCGATTCCGACACCCGCCGCCAGGTGATGCTGGCGCTGGGCAAGCACCCCCGCCCCGATCTGCCGCCGTTCGAGTATCTCGAGGTGGCCACCGCGCCGGTCGTCGTCGAACAGTTGGATGCGGGCGGCGTCGACCTGGCCATCCTCGACGGCGAGGCCGCGCCCACGGGCGGCCTGGGCGTGGCCAAGCAACTCAAGGACGAGCTCGAGACCTGCCCGCCGATCCTGGTCCTGACCGGCCGCGCCGACGACGCCTGGCTGGCCAACTGGTCGCGCGCCGAGGCCTCGGTCCCGCACCCGATCGACCCCTTCCAACTCACCGACGCGGTAGCAGGCCTACTCCGCAACCGCCCCGCCGCCTGATTCCGGCCGAAAGCACGCCGGAAATGAAATAGAGGGGCACACGGTCATCCCGCGTGCCACCTCCCTCATTCCCGGCGTGCCACCTCCCTCATTCCCGGCGTGCCACCTCCCTCATTCCCGGCGTGCCACCTCCCTCATTCCCGGCGTGCCACCTCCCTCATTCCCGGCGTGCTTTTTTCGCCGGGATCACTTCACCTCGGGCAGGCTTGCACTGCGTGGGGCACTCCCGGCGAGGGCAGCCACCGCGGCCGCCACGACGAGTACCGCGCCCAGCCACAACGCCGCCGTGAACCCGAGGCCGTCGACTGCCCGGCCGCCCAGGAGCGCGCCCAGGGCGATCGCCGCGTTGAACACGGCCACCAGCATCGCCGACGCCGCCTCCCGGGCGCCCGGCGCGGCGGCCAGCGTCCAGGTCTGGGTGCTCACCGAGACGCCGCCGTAGGACACGCCCCACAGCACGAGCAGCAGCACCGCCGCGATCAGCGAACTCCCGGCGAGGGCCAGCAGGGCGACCGAGGCCGCCAGACCGGCGCAGATCACCAGCACGGCGCGCCGGGGTGCACGTGATGCGATCATGCCGAGGGTGAAAGTGCCTGCCACACCGGCGATCCCGTACCCGAGCAGCAGGGCGCTGACGGTGCTCGCGCTCGCCCCCGACTGCTCCTCGAGCACCGGCCGGATATACGTGTAGGCCGCGAAGTGCCCGCCGACGAGCAAGGCCACCACGATCATCGCCGTCCGGAGCGCGGGATTCGACAGCAGCCGAGGCAGTTCCGCGACCGACACTCCGCGCTCGGGCGGCAGCGCGGGCAGAATCGCGGCCAGTGCCACGGCGACCGAAACCGCCAGCACCGCCGCCGCCGCGAATGCGGACCGCCACCCGGCCACCGAGCCCAGATACGTTCCGGCCGGGACGCCCAGCACGGAGGCGATGGCGATACCGCTGAAGATCACCGACGTGGCCGGGCCCACCGCGCGCGGCGGCACCAGTCGCACCGCCAGGCTGCCGGAGATCGCCCAGACTCCGCCCATCCCGGCCCCGACCAGCACCCGCCCGAGCACCAGCACCGCGAAGTTGGGCGCGACCGCGCACAGCAGATTGCCCACCGCCACCACGAGCATCAGGGCGGGCAGCAGCCGCCGCCGGTCGACGCGGCCCAGCACCGACATCAGCAACGGCGCGGTGACCGCCAGCAGCCCGGTGATCGCCAGCGCCAGGCCGGTCAGCCCCTCCGAGATCCGTAGCGCACCGGCCATCGGCGTGAGCAGTCCGACCGGCAACATTTCCGAGGTCACCGCCGTGAAGGTGCCGAGCGCCAGCACGCCCACGGCGAGCCGCCCGCGGGGCGGAAGCCGGTGCGGCGGTGCGGATTCGACACCGATTGTCCCGAGTTCTGTCATGAGTCCAGCCAACCGCCGGTCACCACCGGGAACAACGGCGAAGGTCTCATCCTTCTATGAGTGGGACTAATCGTCGAACGGGAAGGCGTGGCGAGGCGGCATGGATCTGCGTGAACTGGAGGCCTTCCTCGCCGTGGCGGAGGAACTGCACTTCGGCCGCGCCGGGGCCCGGCTCTATGTCTCCCAGAGCCGGGTCTCGCAGTTGCTGCGCTCGCTGGAGCGCCGCATCGGCGGCCGCCTGGTCGAGCGCACCAGCCGGCGCGTCCAGCTGACGCCGCTGGGGCAGCAGCTGTTTCCCGAGCTGCGCACCGCCTATGACGGTCTGCGCGCCGCCCTCGATGCCGCCTGCGCGAGCGCCCGCGGCGTCCGGGGCGTGCTGCGCATCGGATTTCAGGGCAGTGCGGACGAGCGCAGTCTCGCCGCCGTCACCGCCTTCCGCGAGCGACATCCCGACTGCACGGTGGAGCTGGTGGAGATTCCCTTCGCCGATCCGTTCGGCCCGGTGCGCCGCCAGGAGGTCGACGCCGCGCTGGTGCTGCTGCCGGTCGCCGAGGACGACCTCGTTCTCGGGCCGGTCTTTCCCGGCCGTCGGCAGGTGCTCGTGCTGCCCGCCGGGCACCGCCTCGCCGCCCGAGAATCCGTGACCGTCGGCGATCTCGCGGAGTACCCGCTCATCGGAATCGCCGACAGCGCACCGGATTATTGGCGTGCGGTGCACGCGCCGCGGCACACCCCGGACGGGCGCGCGATCCCGGCCGGGCCCGCCGTGTGCACCACGCAGGAGGCGATCGCCGCGGTCGCGGGCGGGCGCGGCGCGCTGCTGCTGTGCGATACCACCGCCGAATATCACCGCCGCCCGGACGTCAGTTTCGTTCCCGTGCACGGCATCGCGGAATCGCGGGTGGGCCTGATCCGCCACCGCGACCGCGACGGCGAGCGAGTCCAGGCATTCGCCCACACCCTCGGCGAGGTCATCGGAGCACCGGCACCCGCCCTGCGCGCCGTCATGTGACAGAACCCCCGATTGCGTTGATTCGGTCATAAGTGACAGTTCCGAATTCGATCAAACACAGCCCGCAATCGGCATGCATTCAGAAAGATCGGTTGTAGGCTGTGCCCTAGCTCACACGAGTGCGGGCGATGATATGAGCCCTGTCCGTCCGGATCTCCCCCATCGCCCGCGCCCTCACTGAGCACGCCCAGGGGCGCGACTGGCCCGGCAGACGACGATGTCAGCCCGCCTCGGCAACTGCCGGTTGGTCCGCGTCGCCCGCGGGGCGGCCGGCACGGTGGTGGCGACGTGCGCAGCCCGGCACGCCGCCGATAAGGGAGAGGGGTTGTGCTGTTGTGAATACCGAGGTGCCGACACTCGTGCTCGGCGCGGTCGCGGCCGCGTTCGCGCTCGTTTCGCTGGCGCTGGCGGCCCTCATCGGCCCGAAGCGCTACAACCGGGCCAAACTCGAGGCGTACGAATGCGGCATCGAGCCGACCCCGCACGCGATCGGCGGCGGTCCGGGAAACTCTGCGGGACAGCGCTTTCCGGTGAAGTACTACCTCACCGCGATGCTGTTCATCATCTTCGACATCGAGATCGTGTTCCTCTACCCGTGGGCGGTGCACTTCGACGCCCTCGGTGTGTTCGGTCTCGCCGCGATGGCGCTGTTCATCTTCAACGTCTCGGTCGCCTACGCCTACGAGTGGCGGCGCGGCGGACTGAGCTGGGACTGATCCCGGCGTTCGCCGGGACGACGGCAACGACCCGGCGAAGCCGGGAAAGCACGGAAGTGAGTCTGTCCGAATTATGGGTCTCGAGGAGAAGCTGCCCAGCGGATTCCTGCTGAGCACGGTCGAGCAGTTCGCCGGTTACATGCGCAAGGGCTCGCTGTGGCCCGCGACGTTCGGACTGGCCTGCTGCGCGATCGAGATGATGGCTACCGGCGGCGGGCGCTTCGACAGCGCCCGCTTCGGCATGGAGGTATTCCGCGCCTCGCCGCGACAGGCCGATCTGATGATCGTGGCCGGACGCGTGAGCCAGAAGATGGCCCCGGTGCTGCGCCAGGTCTACGACCAGATGACAGAGCCGAAATGGGTGCTGGCCATGGGCGTCTGCGCCTCGTCCGGCGGCATGTTCAACAACTACGCCGTGGTGCAGGGCGTGGATCACGTTGTGCCCGTGGACATCTACCTGCCCGGCTGCCCGCCGCGGCCCGAGATGCTGCTGCACGCGATCCTGAAACTGCACGAGAAGATCCAGGAGATGCCCCTCGGGGTGAACCGCGAGGAGGCCGCGCGCGCCGCCGAGGAGGCCGCCCTCGCCGTCACCCCCACCATCCAGATGACGGGACTGCTGCGATGACGGGAGGCATGCCATGACATTCGACTCTCCGGGCCGAGACACCGAGCCCGATGCCGCACCGGACGCCGAAATCCCCGGCGACACCGGCCACGACGAGGCCCAACTGGCCGAGGAGGACCAGCGCGCCCGCCCGGGCGACGAGGCCGTCGGCGTGCGCCGGGGCATGTTCGGCGTCCGCGGCACGGGCGACACCTCCGGCTACGGCCGCCTGGTACGCACGGTCAGCCTGCCCGGCGGCACCGAGCCCCCGTACGGCGGCTACTTCGACGAACTGGTGGCCGCGCTGGCAGAGGCGTTGCCCGGCAACGCCTTCACCGAGGCGGTCGAGCGGATCGTGGTGTTCCGCGGCGAGCTCACCCTGCACGTGCGGCGCGAGCATCTCCCCCGGGTCGCCCAGGCGCTGCGTGACGAGCCCGCACTGCGCTTCGAACTGTGCCTGGGCGTGAGCGGCGTGCACTACCCCGACGACAGCGGGCGGGAACTGCACGCGGTCTACCCCCTGCTGTCGATCACCCACAATCGCCGTGTGCGCCTGGAGGTTTCGGCGCCCGACGCCGACCCGCACATCCCCTCGCTGTATTCCGTGTACCCGACCACGGACTGGCACGAGCGCGAGACATACGACTTCTTCGGCATCCTGTTCGACGGACATCCGTCGCTGACCCGGATCACGATGCCGGACGACTGGCGCGGGCACCCCCAGCGCAAGGACTACCCGCTCGGCGGGATCCCGGTCGAATACAAGGGCGCGCGCATCCCGCCGCCCGACCAGCGGAGGGCGTACAGCTGATGAACGACATCGATACGCGGCGCGATACCAACGCACCGGAGAACCCCCCACCGGAAAGCCGTGCGGCACAGGAACCTTCGCCGCCGGAACACGTGGTGACGGTCGCGGGCCAGGACTGGGACGACGTGCGCGAGGCGCTCGGCGGAGCCGCCGAGGAACGCATCGTCGTCAATATGGGCCCCCAGCACCCGTCGACCCACGGCGTGCTGCGCCTGATCCTCGAGATCGAGGGCGAGACGGTCACCGAGGCCCGATGCGGAATCGGCTACCTGCACACCGGAATCGAGAAGAATCTCGAGTTCCGCAACTGGGTGCAGGGCACCACCTTCGTCACCCGGATGGACTACCTCTCGCCGTTCTACAACGAGACCGCCTACTGCCTGGGCGTGGAGGCGCTGCTCGGCATCACCGACGATATTCCCGAGCGCGCCAGCGTGATCCGGGTGCTGCTGATGGAGCTCAACCGCATCTCCTCGCATCTGGTCGCGCTCGCCACCGGCGGTATGGAACTCGGCGCGCTGACACCGATGCTGTTCGGCTTCCGCGAGCGGGAACTGATTCTCAACGTCTTCGAGGCCATCACCGGCCTGCGGATGAACCACGCCTACATCCGGCCCGGTGGCGTCGCCCAGGACCTGCCCGAGGACGGCGTCACCCGTGTCCGGGAACTGCTGGACCTGCTGCCGAAGCGGCTGCGCGATATGGAGTTGCTGCTCAACGAGAACCCGATCTGGAAGGCCCGCACGCGCGGCGTCGGCTATCTCGACCTGGCCGGATGCATGGCGCTGGGAATTACCGGCCCGGTGCTCCGCTCCACCGGCCTGCCGCACGATCTGCGCAAGTCCCAGCCCTACTGCGGGTACGAGAATTACGAGTTCGACGTCATGACCGACACCGGATGCGACTGCTACGGCCGCTATCTCATCCGCGTCAACGAGATGAAGGAATCGGTCAAGATCGTCGAACAGTGCCTGGACAAGCTGCGCCCCGGCCCGGTGATGGTGGACGACAAGAAGATCGCCTGGCCCGCGGACCTGCAGCTGGGCCCCGACGGGCTGGGTAACTCCCCCAAGCACATCGGCAAGATCATGGGCACCTCGATGGAGGCGCTGATCCACCACTTCAAGCTCGTCACCGAGGGCATGCGGGTCCCCGCGGGCCAGGTGTACACGGCGGTGGAATCCCCACGCGGCGAACTCGGCGTGCACATGGTCAGCGACGGTGGCACGCGGCCCTACCGGGTGCACTACCGCGATCCCTCGTTCACGAATCTGCAGGCGGTGGCGGCGATGTGCGAGGGCGGCATGGTCGCCGACGTCATCGCCGCCGTGGCCAGCATCGACCCGGTGATGGGTGGTGTCGATCGATGACCGAAGTACTGCTCAAGCTGTCCGTGCGGCCGATTCCGTATCCCAAGGAGGTGCACGACCGGCTCGAGGTGGAGGCCAAGCAGATCATCGACTGCTATCCGCAGTCGCGGTCGGCGCTGCTCCCGCTGCTGCATCTGGTGCAGAGCGTGGAGGGTTACGTCTCGGGCACCGGGATCGAATTCTGCGCCGAGCAGCTGGGATTGACCGATGCCGAGGTGACCGCGGTCGCCACCTTCTACTCGATGTACCGGCGCACCCCCACCGGCGACTACCACGTCGGCGTGTGCACCAACACCCTGTGCGCCGTCATGGGCGGCGATCAGATCTTCTCGGAACTGAAGCAGCACTTGGGAATCGGCCACGGCGAGACCACCCCCGACGGCAGCATCACGCTCGAGCACGTGGAGTGCAACGCGGCCTGCGACTACGCGCCGGTGGTGATGGTCAACTGGGAGTTCTTCGACAACCAGACGCCGGAGTCGGCCCGCGCCATGGTCGACGCGCTGCGCAACGGCGAACAGGTCACCGGCAGCCGCAGCGGGGCGGCGCTGTGCACCTTCCGCGAGACGGCCCGCTTCCTCGCCGGATTCCCGGACGAGCGGCCGGGCGCCAACGACGGCGAGCCGGGCGCCGCCACCCTGGCCGGGTTGCACATCGCGCGCGGAACCGCACCGGAACAGCCTCCGCAGCAGCCGAATTCGGAAAGCGGAGGTGGCGCGTGACCCTGGCACCCGTACTCACCCGGTACTGGGACGAACCCAAGTCCTGGACGCTGGACACCTACCAGCGTTACGACGGCTACCGCGCCCTGCCCAAGGCGTTGCGGATGCATCCCGACGAGGTGATCGCCACCGTCAAGGACGCCGGGCTGCGCGGCCGCGGCGGCGCGGGCTTCCCGACCGGCATGAAATGGGGCTTCATCCCCCAGGGGCCGGGCCCCGACGGCAACACCAAACCGCACTACCTGGTCGTGAACGCCGACGAGTCGGAACCGGGTACCTGCAAGGACATTCCGCTCATGCTGGCCACCCCGCACGTGCTCGTCGAGGGTGTCATCATCGCGGCCTACGCCATCCGCGCCTCGCACGCCTTCATCTACGTGCGCGGCGAGGTCATGCCCGTGCTGCGGCGGCTGCGCGCCGCGGTCCAGGAGGCCTACGACGCGGGCTATCTCGGGCACGACATCATGGGCTCCGGATACGACCTGGAACTCATCGTGCACGCCGGCGCCGGCGCCTACATCTGCGGCGAGGAGACCGCGCTGCTGGATTCGCTGGAGGGCCGCCGCGGCCAGCCCCGGCTGCGCCCGCCGTTCCCGGCCGTCGCGGGCCTCTACGCCTGCCCGACGGTGGTCAACAACGTGGAATCCATTGCCAGCGTGCCGCCGATCCTGCTCAACGGCATCGAGTGGTTCCGGTCCATGGGCAGCGAGAAGTCGCCCGGATTCACGCTGTATTCCCTGTCGGGGCATGTGGCGCGGCCGGGACAGTACGAGGCTCCGCTGGGCATCACGCTGCGCGAGCTGCTGGCCCACGCGGGCGGCGTGCGCGCCGGGCACACGCTGAAGTTCTGGACGCCGGGCGGCTCCTCGACACCGCTGCTCACCGACGAGCATCTCGATGTGCCGCTCGACTACGAGAACGTGGTCGCGGCCGGATCCATGCTGGGCACCAAGGCACTACAGATCTTCGACGACACCACCTGCGTGGTGCGGGCCGTGCTGCGCTGGACCGAGTTCTACGCCCACGAATCCTGCGGCAAGTGCACGCCCTGCCGGGAGGGCACCTACTGGCTGGTCCAACTGCTGCAGCGGCTCGAGGAGGGCCGCGGCACCGAGGCCGATCTGGACAAGCTGCTCGATATCGCCGACAACATCAACGGCAAGTCCTTCTGCGCCCTCGGCGACGGCGCGGCCAGCCCGATCGTGTCGTCGCTGCAGTACTTCCGCGAGGAATACCTGACGCATCTGCGGCTCGGCGCGTGCCCGTTCGACCCCGCCCGCAGCACCGCATGGGCGGATACCGCAGGAGGAGTCCGATGACCAGGACAGTGAGCTCCAACGACAGCGGCGTGGTGCCCCAGGATCTGGTGAGCGTCACCATCGACGGCACCACCGTCAGCGTGCCCGCCGGAACTCTGGTGATCCGCGCCGCCGAACTCGTCGGGATCCAGATTCCGCGATTCTGCGATCACCCGCTGCTCGATCCCGTCGGCGCCTGCCGCCAGTGCATCGTCGAGGTGGAGGGGCAGCGCAAGCCCGTGGCCTCGTGCACGATGGCCGTCACCGACGGCATGGTCGTGCACACCCAGCTCAGCTCCCCCGTCGCCGAGAAGGCGCAGGAGGGGGTCATGGAGCTGCTGCTGATCAATCACCCGCTGGACTGCCCGGTGTGCGACAAGGGCGGCGAATGCCCGCTGCAGAACCAGGCCATGTCCAGCGGCCGCGCGGAATCCCGCTTCGACGGCGTCAAACGCACCTACCCCAAACCGATTCCGCTGTCCTCGGCGGTGCTGCTGGACCGGGAGCGCTGCGTGCTGTGCGCGCGCTGCACCCGCTTCTCGCAGCAGATCGCGGGCGATCCGTTCATCGAACTCATGGACCGGGGCGCGCTGGAGCAGGTGGGCGTCGCCGACGGCGAATCCTTCGACTCCTATTTCTCCGGCAACACCGTGCAGATCTGCCCGGTCGGCGCGCTCACCGGCACCGCCTATCGCTTCCGTGCCCGCCCGTTCGACCTGGTGTCGAGCCCGGCGGTCTGCGAACACTGCGCCTCCGGCTGCGCACAGCGCACCGACCACCGCCGTGGAAAGGTGCTGCGCCGCCTGGCCGGTGACGATCCGCAGGTGAACGAGGAGTGGAACTGCGACAAGGGCCGGTGGGCGTTCACCTACGCCACCGAGCGCGACCGTTTGACGACACCGCTGGTGCGCTGCTGGGACGGCACCCTCGCCCCCGCCTCCTGGTCCGAGGCGCTGGCCCGGGCGGCCGAGGGGCTGGCGGCCGCGCACGGCAATGCCGGAGTTCTGGTCGGCGGCCGCGCGACGGTCGAGGATGCCTACGCCTATTCGAAGTTCGCCCGAGTCGCCCTGGGCACCAACGACATCGACTTCCGCGCCCGCGCGCATTCGGCCGAGGAGGCCGGGTTCCTCGCCGCCCGCGTCGCCGGTCAGGGCAGCGCCGTGGACTACGCGGCCCTGGACGCGGCACCGGTGGTGCTGCTCGCCGGATTCGAACCCGAGGAAGAGTCGCCCATCGTCTACCTGCGGCTGCGCAAGGCGGCCCGCAAGAGCGGCCTGGCGGTCTACTCCCTGGCCCCGTACGCGACACGCGGGCTGGAACGGATGTCGGGGACGCTGCTGCCGACCGCGCCCGGACTCGAATCACATGTCCTCGACGCCATGTCCACCGCCGGTGAAACATCCGGCGCCGCAGGACAATTCGACGATCTGGCGCGACTGCTGCGGCAACCCGGCGCGATCGTCCTGGTCGGTGAGCGGCTGGCGCTGGCGCCCGGCGCGCTGTCGGCCGCGGTGCGCTTGGCCGAT
>NZ_BDBV01000055.1 GCF_001613165.1 Nocardia mexicana NBRC 108244 | reverse complement strand
CGGAGGCGGCCGATCGCGCCGCGGGACCGCCCGGGGACCGGCGGCACCTGGCGCATGGCACGATCGAAGTGTCCCGGATGATCGATATGACGGCCGTGGAACGGTTGGTGTACGACCTGGCCAGATCGCCCGCCTCCGAGGACCGGATACCGCTGTCGTCCCTGCTTTTCGGGGCAACGGCGCTGGCGGCGCGGCGAGTGCCGGAGCTGAACGGGCACTGGGTCGACGGACTCTTCGAGGAAGCCTCCGCAGTCCACCTCGGCGTCACGGTGTACCGCAGTGGTGCGGCCGCCGCCGTGCCCACGATCTCGGATGCCGATACGCTCGACATGGCATCCATGACGGGCGCGGTCCGCCATGCCGAGCTGCGGGCAAAAGCCGGTCGGCCCACGTCCGAGACTGCGATTCCTGCGACGATCACGGTCCTGCATCTCCGGGACAACGGTGCGGGTTCGGTCGTCGGCGTCATCGTCGAGCCCCAAGTGGCGATCGTCGGATTCGGCGCCGTGGCCGCCCATCCCTGCGTGGTGGACGGATCGGTCGTGGCCCGGCCGCAGCTGACGGCGACGGTATCGGTGGACCAGCGGGCGGTGGACGGCGTGCTGGCCGCTCGTTTCCTGGCGGTCGTCGCCTCCGCCCTGCTGACTCCCGAACGCCTGTAGGGCCGGTCAGTTCTCGGGCGACGCCATCGGAAGCCAACCCGGCGCGATGCGCCGTGGCGCCGCGGGGTCGTCGAAATGCAGAGCGGGCGAACCTGTTCCGCTGATCTCGGCGACGAGGTCGGCGGCGACCCGGGCCAGCTTGATATTGCGCTGATTCGACAGGCGCCGCAGCCTGTCGAAGGCTTCGTCACGGCTGCACCGGTGCTGCCCGATGAGAATCCCCAGGGCCTGGTCGATAGCGGATCGGGACTGCAGGGCCGCGCGCAGCTGCTCGGTCAGCTGCTCCTGCTGCGCGGCGGTGAATGCCCAGCCCAGCAGCAGGCCGACGTGCTCGGCGACGAGCGCCAGTGTCCGGCGGCTCTCGTCGTCGAAGGCGTTGGGCCGCGGCGAGTACAGGCCGAGCGTGCCCAGGATCTCGTCGTTCGACATGAGCGGGCACACCTCGGCGGAACGGATCCCGTGTCGGACCATTCGCTTCGGGTAGGCGCCCCAGCGCTGCTCGGTTCCGAGGTCGGTCGCCGAAACCGGCTGCCGGGACCGCATCGCCTGGCGTGCGGCCCCCAGGCCGTCGTCGCGGGGCGCCTCGTCCAGGAGCATGGCATGGGCGTCGCGCGAGCCGCCGACGGTGGTGTCGCCCTCGAGCAGGACGAGACCGGTAAGCGGGCGCCTGGGGAGCATCTCGGAGATGATCTCGGCGACGTTGCGCGGGAAATCGTCTGCGGGTTCGGTCGACAGCAGCGCGGACGTCAGCGCCGACAGACCGGTCGCCAGTCGGTTCGTCATGGGACCGCCTCGGCTCGGAACATGTTGTGAATCAGCATAATCGGTACCCTTCGTCGAGTACTCGGTGGGCGAGTTCGGGCAGCGGTACGCTCTCGGCGAAGGCGCGGGCTCGCAGCAGCGTCAAGGCGGTGTCCGGATCGCAGGAACACTGCACGGCGACCACGCCCGCCGCCTGATTCACATCGGTGAGGAAATCGGCATCGTCGAAGAGGGCCCCGCGGGGGGACATGCCGTCGGACGCCGCATCGGTGACCGATCCCGTCAGCAGGACGGTGTTGGCCAGCACGTCGGCGACGCGGTCGGCGCCGGTCACGGCGTCGTCGGTCAGCACGTCGCTGCCCGAGTACAGGCACAGGGCGCCGAGGCGCCGGGAGGCGGCCAGCAGCGGCACGGCCAGCACGGTGCGGACTCCGAGATCGGCCAGAGCGACACCGAATTCGGGCCAGCGTTCGGCGAAATCGGGGTCGGTGGCGAGCACGTGATCCTGACCCGCGGCGATGTCGAGGGCAGGGCCCGCGCCGGTGACGGTTTCGAGTTCGTGCACAGTCTGTGCCACGGCATCGGAGGTGGCGGCGAGCAACTCCCGCTGCTCGTCGTCGAACAACACGACAGCGGCGCTGCGCACCCGGAGCTGGTCGGCGACGGCCATCATGAACACGGGTCGCCGGGTGGCAGCTCCGGTGGCACGCCACTTCTGCAGGCGGAGGGCGTAGAGCCGGTGCAGCCGGGCGCATGCCCGGTGCCGTGCCTCGATAGTGCGATGCAGGGTGGCCATGCGCTGACGGAACGGGCGCATCGAGGCAGGGGGCTGCTTCGCCTGCTCCTCGTGCCTCTCGGCGATGGCGGCGGCATTGGCCGCGCGTTGCAATTCCAGGGCGTACAGCCGCAGGGCCTCGGCGATATCCTGGTGCTCGTCCGGTAGCGACGACACCCGGCAAGCGTAACCCCACCGTGGGGAATGGGCACAACTCGAGTCAGTTTCGTTGCGGTGCAGCGGACGATTGTGCCGATTCCTCCATCAGCAGGACCACCCCGTCGCGGCTGCCGTCGAGCGGCGAGCAGACGACCGCACACAGAATCGAGCGGCCGATGCGGTTGACCGCGGGCACCTCGACCGGACCGGTACGGCGGCCCGTCTTCAGGCACCGCTGGATGGGCTCCTGCAGCCGGTCGGTCGGCAGGCCGAAGTCCAGGGTGAGGAAGAACTGCTGACTCACCTCGTCGGACCGCAGCCCCCACAGCTCCTCGGCGCCGCGGTTCCAGCTGCGCACCCGCAGGTCGCCGTCGAGCACCACGACGCCCGCCGCGACGCTGGACAGGATGCCCTCGAGGAACGTGCGGGCCTCGTCCAGCTCATCGGTGCGGATGCGCAGTTCCTCGTTCATGGTCTCGAGTTCCTCGTTGCCGGACTGCAGTTCCTCGTTGGTGGTTTCGAGTTCCTCGTTGGTGGATTGCAGTTCCTCGTTGGTGGTTTCGAGTTCTTCGATGCTCGACTGCAGTTCCTCGTTGGTGGTTTCGAGTTCCTCGTTGGTGGATTGCAGCTCCTCGTAGGCGGTCTCGAGCTCTTCGCGCTTGACCTTGACCTCGAGCGAGAGCCGGGTGGCGACGGTGGTGTCGACGAAATTGATCACGACGCCGACGTTCACGCCCTCGGCGCTCCACAGTGGCTGGACGTGGACGTCGAAGTACTGGGTGTCGTCGGGCCCCATGCGCCGCTCCACGGAGGCGATGCGGATATTGCGGTGCTCCGCGACGGCCTGTTCGATCAGCGACCGCAATTCGACGGGGCGATAGGATATCTCGAGATCGCTCAGGGGGCGCCCGATATCGTGCGTGGTCAGGCCGAACAGGTTGCGCAGCTGCGTGTTGGCGACCGTGACCCGCCCTTCGACGTCGACGCCGAGCATCGCGAACGGCGCGCTCTCGAGGGCGAGTTCACCGATCTGCCGCCGCTTGACGAAGCCTTGCACCTCCTTGCCGAGACCGGCATCCAGCCTCGGGAGCACGGGGGGATGGGGCGCGACGGTGTGGCCGCCGCGGCCGCGAAAGATTCGCTGACGCATATTCGCCACTTCGAAGCGATCGCCGTCCGACAGCAGCATCTCGGCCTTGCCGAGGAACAGGAAACCACCGTCGCGCAGTGCGAAATGGAAGCGATCGAGTATCTGCGATTGCGCCTCCACATTGAAATACATCAGGGTGTTGCGGCATACGAGCAGATCCAGCCGGGATATGGGGGCGTCGCGCGTGATGTCGTGACGGCCGAAGATCACCCGGCGGCGCAGGTCCGATCGGAAGATGTACTTGTCGCCGTTGGGTTCGAAGTACTTGCCGCGCAGCTCGGTAGACAGCGGTTCCAGCGTCTTGGCGGTGTACATGCCGGTCCGGGCGTCGCGCAACGCCTCCTCGTCGACGTCCGTGCCGTAGATCTTGATGCGTTTGACGCATTCCTCGATCCCGAGGACCTCGGCGAAGACGATGGCGAGGGAGTAGGCCTCCTCGCCGCTGGAGCAACCGGCGCTCCAGATTCGGATCTCCTCGGCCGGGTCCACGCTCGTCACCAGTTCGGGGACGACCTCGCGCTGCAGAAACTGCCAGGCGTCGACGTCGCGGAGAAAACTGGTGACGTTGATGAGAATGGTGTTGAACAGGTGCCGGAATTCGTCGGCGTTGCTCTCCAGATAGTCGCGGTAGTCGTGGTAATCGGAGATCCGCACCTCGTGCATGCGTTTGCGGATCCGGCGGGCCAGCGACGACCGCTTGTACCCGGTGAAGTCGAAACCGCGGGAGTCGCGGATGAAGATCAGCAGGTCCTCCACCGATCCGCCGACCTCGGCTGTCTCGCTCGTCGTGCTCCCGTGCGAGTCGGTGTTCTCGTTCGGCTCCGTCACGAACTCCTCACCCCGACCAGCCCTCGGATGACATCGGCGATCTCGCCCAGCGGTAGGACGAAATCCACCGCGCCGGTCTGCACGGCGGCCTCCGGCATGCCCTTGAACTCGGCTTCCTCCGGATCCTGCGCAATCACCGTGCCGCCACGGGATTTCACCGCGCCCACACCCATGGCGCCGTCGCTGCCCGATCCGGTCAGCACGCACGCGATGGCCCGGGAACCGTAGGCCCCGGCTACCGACTCGAACAGCAGGTCCGCGGAGGGACGAACGAAATGCACCAATTCGCTGCTGGACAGTGACAGCACACCGTCGGCTCCGACCAGCAGGTGATAGTTCGGCGGCGCCACATAGACGACGCCGGGCTCGACGCGATCATCGGCGGCGGCAAGGCGAACCGGCACCTTGCAGCGGCGGGCCAGCACATCCGCGATGACCGTTTGGTGTCGCGGATCGAGGTGCTGCACCACCAGGATCGGGACCGGAAACTGGTGCGGGAAGCCGCCGAGCACCCGGCTCAATGCGGTGATGCCCCCTGCGGACGAGGCGATCGCTACAATGCCGTAACTCTCGGCCGGTGGAACTCGGCTGGAGTCGTTCACGAGGTCAGCCTAGCGCGCCGGTGGCCGCATTCGGCGCGCATGGCTCGAGCGGGTCACGACCGCGCGTCCCGGCCGGGCGAACTCAGGGTGCCGGATGCAGATCGCTGGGGGGTTTGCCGTGATGGCGCCGGAAGGCGGTGCTGAAGGCGAAAGGGTTGCGGTAGCCCACTTTTCGGGCAACGGCGGTGACCGTTTCGCCGCGGGCGAGGAGATCCGCGGCGAGCGTCATGCGGCGCCCGGTGAGGTACGACAGCGGTGACTCGCCGAACAGCGCCGTGAACCGGCGGTAGAGCGTGGCACGGGAGACCGCGGCGTGGGCGGCCAGGGAGTCGGCGGTCCACGGATGACCCGGGCTGGAGTGGATGGCGTGCAGGATCCGGGCGACAACCGGATCCCGCAGTGCCGCATGCCATCCCGGGGAATCCGGTTCCGCACCGGCCAGCCACGCGCGCAGCGTGTGGGCGAGCAGCAGATCCAGCAGCCGGTCGCGGACCGCCTGGCGGCCCGGCCCGATGTGCTCGATCTCCTCGTCGAGCAGAGCCAGCGCGGCGGGCGAAGCGCCGGAACCGGCGGTGACACACACGTATTCGGGCAGCGAGTCGAGCAGCCGGCGGCCCGCGATGTCGATGCTGCCGTAGGTCCCCGCGATGACGACCGCCCGGCCACCGTGGCCCGCCGTGGGCGCCCGGAGGGCCGTGCATGTCTCGCCCGCGTGGATGCGGACCTGTGGGGGTGAATCGGGAGCATCGCCGAGCACATGTGGTCCGGCGCCGCGGATCAGGGCGATATCCCCGGCGACGAGCTCGTTGGCCCGGCCGTCGCGGCTGAGCCAGGCATGGCCGTGCAGAACGGCGTAGAGCGTCAGCGGGGCCGCTCGGTCGGCCAGCCAGGACCAGGGCGCCTGCCGATCGGCCCGCCACAGCAGCGAGCCCTGTGCGCGGATCCCCTGGAGCATCTCGGCAAGCACGTCCACCGATACGACGCTACCGACGCCCGTGAACCGGACGCGAAGGTGGACGCACGGCACGACGATGACGGTGCTGGTAGGAGGCGGATTGATCAACCCCCTACCGACGCACCGCGACCTCAGCGGGCGGCGAACATGGCGGCGGCGGGGAGGACCGTGACCCAGCCCATGAGGGCGACCATGACGACGAAGAGTTTGGCGCGCGGACGGACGACGGTCATGGCCTCCTCCAGCGGTTTGCCCCAGACGCCCACCAGGGTGCTGCCCAGGTACCACAGCACGACCGCGAGGACGGCGGCGTACGGGATAAGGGTCCAGGTCCAACCCGCCACGGCCACAACGCCTCCGATGACGAGGGCGGCGCCGACACACACCCGCGTGAACGACTCGGCGAACGAGGCACGCAGGCCCAGCGCCCGCACCGAGGTCAAGATCTCGTGCTCGGCGTCCTCGGGCAGGTCCTCGGCGGTGTTGACCGAGAAGATCCCGGTGAGCGTCAGCCCGAGGCCGAGAATGGCCAGCAGGGCCGGTATTTCGATGGGACGGTCGTAGAGTCGCAGCACGACCAGGCCGGGGAAGACCATCGTCGCGACGTAGGTCCACGGAATCTGCCAGAATCCGGCCGACTTGAAATGCCACGGCGGCAGCGAGTACTGCAGCAGCAGGAAGGTGCCGAGTGGAACGATGAGCAGCAGATCGAAATGCCTTGTCGCCCACGCGAGATAGACGCCGCCCAGCAGGATGAACGCGGTCATGAGATAGACTTCCCACGCCACGAACCGCACCCCGAGATCGCGCACCATGCGGGCGAACTTGGATTTGTACTCCATGTCGACCCAGCGGTCGGCCAGGCAGTTGGCGACGTGCAGCACCTGGATGGCCACGGCCAGGATGAGCGCCGCGACGAGCATGGTGACGTTCCAGATCTCGGCGCCGGAGTGGGCGCTGAACAGCACGTCGGCCACCATCACCGCGCCGGACATGGGCGCGATCTCGGGCCGGGTTAGCCACAGCGCGTAGTTGAACCTGGTGCCCAGCGGAAGGGGCCGGCCCTGTTCCGCGGGGCCGGCCGTGAAGATTCGCTGTAGTCGACCGCGCAGGGTCGGGCTCACGCCGTTGTGAGTGTCTGTCGGCAATTCCTATCCGTCCCTTGTCAATTCAGGCCTGGCAACCTCGAGTACCCCGAGCAGCCAGGGGGTGTAGCGGTCGGGTTCGGCCGTGAGCGCGGCGTGCAGCTCGGCGGGATCGACCCAGGTGCATTCGGACACCTCGGCCGGATCGGGCTGCAGCGCACCCTCGGTGAGGGTGCCCACCAGCACGTGGTCCCACTCGTTCTCCTCCTGGTCCTCCAGCGGGTCCAGCGCGCGGTAGCGATAGACGCCGACCTCGGTGAGGGTGTCGGAGATGGTGCCGAGTTCCTCCTTCAGCCGGATCGTGGCCGCGCCGACCACATCCTGGCCCGGGGCCGGATGCCCGCAGCACGCATTGGACCACAGTCCGGGGAACCGTGTCTTGACATCGGCCCGCCGCTGCAGCAGCACCCGCCCCGACGCGTCGTAGAGCAGCACCGAGAACGCGCGATGCAGCCGCCCGGGCCGATGGTGCGCCCGCGCCACCGAACACGAACCGACCGCGAAGCCGTCGCCGTCGACCAGCTCGACGAGCAGGGACTCGCGATCGGTGTCGAATTGTCCTGTGCCGGAGGCCATCAGGCGACTCTGTCGGCGACGATGAGCAGGTATTGGAAGCTGCCCTCGCGGTACGCGGTGAGGAACGGCTTCTCCACACCGGTGGCCAGCTCGGAGTGCGAGCGCAGCTCCCAGTACGGGATGGTGGCCGGGGTCAGGTCGACGACGCTCACCGGCACCAGCTTGTTCGCGGCCAGCGCCTTGAAGTACTCGCCGCGCGGGTGGATGTTGCAGGTGTAATGGGCGTCGATCTGACTGACCGCGGAGGACCGGCCCCCGACGACATCGTTGGAGCAGCCCGTGATGCACACGTACCGCCCGCCGGGCCGCAACAGCCGGGCGAACTCGGCGTAGAGCTCGAACAGGTCGACATACATCGTGGTCTCGTTGGTCCAGATGCCGCGGATGGATCCGGTGTCGAATCCGGTGTCGAGCATATTGCGCAGGTGGAAGGTGACCCGGTCGGTGATGCCGCGCTGCTCGGCCTGCTCGTTGGCGAAGCCGACCTGGTACTCCGAGATGGAGACGCCGTCGACCCGGCAGCCGAACCGGGCGTGGGCCATGATGCTGGTGCCGCCGCGGCCGGAGCCCGCGTCGACCAGTCGATCGCCGGTTTCCACGGGGCCGAATTGATCCAGCAAATAATCGGCCTGCGCGGTTTCCAGCCGATGCATTTCGGCGACGAGGCGCTCCTCGCGGGTCTCGGCCGGGCCGGACAGCACCTCGGGGTCGTAGTCGCCGATTCCGTAGTGGTGGTGGTAAAGGCCGTCCACCTCACCGAGCCGGACATTGACGCGGTCGTCGTTCGGATTGTTGTTCCAGTAATCGGCGACGGCTCGCTGGTAGGGGGTTCGCAGCACATTGTCGGTCGCGGAGTCCAGCATTGACATTGTCGCCATCCTTTCGCACTGTTTTCATCGGCTGGGATTGCTTGTATTATGCGCGGGTGTAGGGGTGTTATCCAGGGAATTGGAGAATTCGATGACCATGGGTTCGGTATCCGAGTTCCGCCGCGTTTTCGCGGTCGGTCCGGGTGAGGAGGGGCGAAAATTATCCCCGCGGGAGATTCTCCGGTTCGGTTTGGTGGTCCAGCGATCCGAGGTAATTCCGCTGGGTATGGGCGTGATGGCCGCGTCGGTGGTGGTGAGCACGCATTCGTGGAGTGAGGTGTTCTCCGTGCGGATGCTGGTCACCTTTATCATGCTCACCGCCTATGTATTGGTCACCAATGCCGTGAATTGCCTTGCCGACCGCTGGCTGGACCTGGAATTCAAGTCGCGCCTGTCGCGGGCGGTGCACGAGCTCGGAGTGCGGCGGGTGCGCGGTCTGATCGTGGCGCGGTTCGCCGTCATCGCGGTGTCTCTGGTCTGGCTCGTGGCCTTGACCGGTAGACCTGATCTGCTCGTTCTCGTCGGTATCGGGGTCGTGCTGGCGTTTCAGTACTCGCTGCCGCCGCTGCATTTGAAGGGCGCCGGAATCTGGCAGGTTCCGACCGTGCTGCTGATGGTGACGCTCCTTCCCGGAATCATTCTGCTGCGTACCTACGAACGTCCCTTCGAATGGTCCGCACTGCTGGCGATCACCGGCCTCGCGATGACGGTCAATTCGGTATTCATCGTGAATGCCGCCGAGGATGTGCCCGAGGATGCCGAGCATTCCATCGAAACCGCGCCGCGTGCGCTCGGGCTGGTGGGCTCGTTCGCGCTCGGTCTGGCTCAACTCGTCGTCGGTGCGATCATTTTCGTCGTGGCGGCATTTCCCCTCACCGGATTCTCCTGGACGTATATTCCGTACCTGGCGGTCGTCGGCTTCGCCGTGCACTATTTCCTGCGGTTGCTGACCGGTGTCCGTGGCAAGGAATTGCCGGAGGCGATGGCGGTCGTGCGTGGCGCGAAATCCTGGGCGTTCATGGCCATGCTGCTGGCCTGGGTATCGGTGGTCCCCGCTGGGGCGGTATTCGCAGCCCGGTGAGCTCGGCCGCCGTCGACAATGCCGTCATGAGGCCGCCCGCGTGGCCCGGCGCCGGGCCTGGGCGATATTGCGGCGGAAGAACGGCCGCATGAAATCCTCCGGGAGATTCGCCCAGCGCATGAGGAAACTGGTGAGGGGGTCGACCGCGATGTGCGCGCGGCCCCGCTCCATCCCGCGCACCGCCGCCTCGGCGACCTTGTCGGCGGGCATCGGGTCGATGGAGCCCGTGATCGCCTTCGTCTCCGGCGGCTTGCGCAGATTCTCGCGCACCAGCCCCGGGGTATCGGTATCGGCCGGATACAGCACCGACACCCGCACACCCGCCGGTTCGGCCTCGTACCGCAGGCACAGTCCGAGCTGCCGGATGCTCGCCTTGGTCGGAGCGTAGGCGCCGTATCCGGGGATCCCGAGGAACGCCGAGGTCGAACTGAGCAGCAGCACATGCCCGGCGCCGCGCTCGAGCATCCCCGGCAGCACGGCTCGGACCGCGTTGACCGAGCCGAGATAGTTGGCATCGGACTGGACGGCGAATTCGTCGTCGTCCAGTTCGACGAAGAGTCCCGGCAGCGTCAGGCCCGCGCAGCACGCGAGCACCGCGCAGTCGCCGTGGGCGGCCTCCAGTTCCTTGATCGCCGCCGTCAGCGCCGCGCGGTCGGTGACATCGGCGGCGCGGTGATCGGCCCCGATGCGAGACGCGGTCTCCCGCAACGGATCCGGGCGCCGGGCGATGATCGACACCCGGGCCCCGCGGCGGGCGCAGGCGGCGGCCACGGCGGCGCCGATGCCCTCGGAGGCGCCGGTCACGATGACGTGCTTGCCGGTCCAGTCCATGGCGCTCATTTCGGTGCGGCGAGGACGCCGAGGTGATCGCGCCAGCGCTGGTAGGCGGCCGCGGTGCCGTCCTGCGGCACCTCGTCGAACGCCTGGTCGATGAGCGCGGCGGCCGCGTCGAGGCTGCGGCCGGTGTAGGTGAGCACCGCGGCGTGGGTGTGCGGGATGGCGTTGTCGGCCTGCGTGCGGATCTTGGCGACCATCGCGGATCCTGCGGCGAGCGGCTCCCGGAACTGCGGCACCCGGGTCAGGATCGCCTCCAGGTCACTGGTTTCCACGCCGCCCGCGAACGTGGTCGCGATGCCGATGCCGCCCCACAGGTCGGCATGCCTGCTCGCGTCGAATTCCTCGATCAGCTTGGCCACGCCCTCCGGGGAACCGCCGCTGACGAACCACAGCGCCCGGCCGATGCCCTGATCGGCCGCGCGCAGCAGCGGTGCGCGATCGCCCATCCAGCGCGGATACCGGGTATCGACGTAGTGCCGGCCGATGTACTTCTCGGTGCGGAAGAAGGCGTTGTAGAAGCCGTAGCCGTCGATCGCCAGCCAGCGGTAGGACGGATGCTTCGGCATCACCTTGCGCCAGAACGGCCGCGGAATCCGCCCCATCGCCAGTCCGACACCGACATACATGGTCAGGTCGTGCTTGGCGGCGGGCCCGGCGATGAGGTCGTGGGCCCGCTTGCTGAACGGGGTGATCGAGTCGACCGCGGCCAAACCCGTTGCGGCGCCCTCGAATGCGAAGCCCTGATACCGCTCGGGCAGTTGTTCGATGTGCGCGATCAGTTCGTCGTTGTTCTTGCTGCGCACGGCGACGTCGATACAGCCCGCCAAATTGGTGGCGACGCGCTCCAATTCGGCCTTCGTCGCCGGGCTGGGCGCCTGGAATCCGGGTCTGCCCAGCGGGGGCACGTCGGCGCCGGTGCCCAGCAGCGCCGACCGTAACGGTCCGATCATCGATGGCATGTGTTCCTCGATTCTGTTGCGGCGGAACGAGATCGGTCAGGACGTCGCGGCCACGGGTTCCGGTGCCGCCTTTTCGGTGACGGTCGCGGTGACCGCGGCGGGCGCGCGGGTGCCGAGCCATTCGCGAATATTGCGGTACCACCAGAAGATCCCGCGCGCCGCGCAGACGATCACGAGGGCGAAGAACAGGCCGAACGACACGTTCAGGGCCATGCAGACGCCGTACATGATGCCCACCGTGGCGCCGAACGCGATCTGGTCGCGCTTCTTGAACGGCGTGGTGGCCGGGTCGGTGATCATGTAGTTGGAGTAGAGCACGAACGCGATACCGGTCATCGGCGCCAGTCCCGCGATGATCGAGATGTCGCTGTCCAGCAGCCCGCGCACGACGGCCTGCAGCACGAAGGCGCCGAGCCACGCCATGATCAGCGGCGTCTTCTTGGTCAGCTTGGCGTTCAGCATGGTGCCCGCCATCAGCAGCCCCAGCACCAGCAGCGCGTCGACCGGTCCGGAGACGAACTCGAGGAAGTGGTACGGGCCGACCACGGAGAAGAACGGGAACACCAGCAGCGCGATCACGATGCCGAAGTTCGACGGGTTCATGAAGTGCTTCATCTTCCCGTTGATCTTCGCCCGCAGCACCCATTTCGCGCCGACCGCGACGGTGATACCGAATGCCACGGGCAGGAAGGTGTCACCGGCGTACACCAGGAAGTTCAGCGCGAGGCCGGTGATGTGCGCGGGCATCAGGAACACCAGCAGCCCGCGCAGGCCGTTGCCCCGGTAGGCGGCGGGGCGCCGATAGGCCCACGCCGCCAGCGTCTCCAGGGCCAGTTCGACCGCGTAGGCGGTGCCCGCGGCCAGGAACGGCCACAGCCACGGCTGCTCGAAACCGAGGAACAGGAAGCCCACGATGTTGAAGAAGGTGAGCGAGGCCGCGAAGTTGCGCAGGGCGAGATAGCGAGGGTCGCGGCCCTCCTTGTTCACGCCCAGCCACTTCTGGCGGAAGGTCTTCTCCGCCGGGGCCTCCGGCGTGAGAGTCGCTGTGGCGGACGATGATCCGTTGCCCGCGGCGGCCGCGGACCCGTTGCCTTCGATACCGGTGGCTGGTTTGTCATCGGCCGGTCGGCCGTTTCCTTCGACACTCACTGGTGCACCTCCCGCGCATCCGAGTCGAGAATGAGAGTGTGCTGGCCCGGCTTCAGCTGAAGCTCCTGGGTGTGTGGTGCGCCGCGGTTGTCGCGCCACGTGAGCCGCACCGGCAGCGCGGCATCGGGATCGACGTCGCCGAGGCCGAGATGGATATCGGTGGAGCGCTTGCCCGCGTGGCCGCTGCCGCCGTCGAGTTGTTGCACGTGGGCCTTGCCGTCCGGGGTGGTGACGGTGACCTCCGCGCCGAGCGCGGGGGACCCGAGGATCGGCTTGCCCGCCAGCGTGGTGGCGCCGGGCGCCGCGGTGACGGCCGGGTTCAGCAACTGCAGCGACAGCGATTTGCCTTGGCGCGGTGCGTCGTTGCGGTAGTAGACCGGTGCCTCCCACTGCCGGGCCACGGCGAAGCTGAGGGTTCCGGTGCCCGTCGGATCGCCGACCGCGACGCCGCGGGTCGGCGTGCGGTCGAAGATGTCGAGAGCGGGGGAGATGTTGATGAACTTGCCGTCGGCATCCTGGGCGAAGAAGCCGATGCGGTTGTTACCCGAAATATCGGCCTTCCCAGTGAATTTCGGCCACGCCCACGGGTAGGGGCCGAAGTTGTCGTTCATCGTCGCCAGCTCCTGCACCTGCGGCCAGCGGGTGGTCTCGCCCTTGATCATGCCGTTGGTGTGCACGATCTGCGGGCGCCCGCTGTTGTCGAAGTCGGCGACCTTCGCGTCCCAGCCCCAGCCGTTCCAGGCCGTGCCGTTCTCGGTCGCGCGGTTCTCGAACGGTGCGACCCCCGCGGACATCTTGGCGGCGGCGTCCTTCGGGTCGGCCGCGGTGTTGATGAACGCCTGATTGCCCTCGACGGTGCCCCAGCGCTGCGCGATATTGCTGACGAACAGGTCGGTGCGGCCGTCGCCGTTGAGGTCGGCGAAGTCGGCGCCCATGCCCTTGAACGAATCACGGCCCAGCACATACGACTTGGGGTCGGTCGGTCCGCGTTCGCCCTCGGCGAGCCCGAACTGGATGTGGCCCGGTGTCGAGTTGTTCACGAACATCCGGTCCATGCCCATGTCGTTGGCGACGAACAACTCCGGCAGCTGGTCGCCGGTGAGGTCCTGGGTCGCCGAGCCGAGCGTCCAGCCGCGGTCCTTGCCCTCCGGCAGCGCGCCGACCACCTCGCGGTAGGTCGCGCTGGGTTCCGGGCCGCCGGTGCTGCCCTGGAAGGTCAGGATGTGGTCCTGGGCGCCGTTGGTGGCGTTGGAGAACGACTCGTTCAGCGTGAGGCTGTCCTTGCCGTTCGGGCCGATGAAATCGCCGTCGGGGAAGTAGTCGCCGAGGTAGATGTCGGTATTGCCGTCGCCGTCGAAGTCGGCGACGCTGGCGGCCAGCGTGAACCACCGCGGGCCCTGGTAGCTGCCGTCCGGGGTGGCCGGCGGGGTCACCGTCTCGACCGGCCGGAAGGCGTTGTTGTCCAGCTTCTTCGCGCCCGGCTTGGGCAGGTGGATGATCGGCGTGCGGCCGCCGTAGTAGACCATCAGGCCGATCCGGCCCGAGTGGTCGAAATCGCCCGGCACGCATCCGGCCGGGATCGTCTCGCCGTCGACGGGCAGCGGGCCCGCCTCGAGCACGAACGGCGCGTACCGGCTGGTGTCGCTGTCCGGGGTCGGGGTGACGATGACCTTGTCGGACCGGGAATCGACCAGGCACAGGTCGTCGGCGCGGCCGTTGCCGTCGATATCGTTGATCGCGATCGCGGAGTTGACCGACGACATCCAGCCGTCGATGTGCTGGTACCGCGGCTCGATATGGCGGATCTTGTTCTCGGGCAGGCCCGGCGGCAGCGCGATCGGCATCGGCGTGAAGTGGAAGCCGCTGGCCACCTGGCCCTCGGCGCTGTACTCGTTCGGCGCGACCATGGCCGAGCGGGCCGGGACGAACAGGATCGTCATCAATGCCAGTGCTACCAACGGCACCAGCGCTTTTCGCAGTAGATTCGGCGGTAGCTTCACGAATGTTGCCCCTCTTGTTCGGTGAACCCGTCGAACACCGCACGCACGGTGTTCAACGCGTGGTCGAGCTGTTGTTCGGTGTGGCGGCAGTTGATGAAGAACCGCAGCCGGGCCTCACCCGCCGGGACGACGGGATGGCCGATGGCATTGGCCATCACGTTGTGTTCCAGCAGTTCCATCGAGGCACGCACGGCGGGCTCGTCGGCGCCGGTGATGATCGGGGTGATCGGCGTGCCCTGCCCGTTGCCGGTGTCGAAGCCGAGCTCACCGGCGCGCCGGTAGAAGTACTCGGAGTTGTGCCGCAGCGCCGCAACGCGTTCCGGCTCGTCGTGCAGTACGGCCAGCGCCTCGAGCGCCGCCGCCGCGGCCGAGGGCGCGGGGGAGGCGGTGTACATGCTCAGGCCGGAGGCGGAGTACTTGAAGCCGTCGACCAGTTCCCGGTTGGCCGCGAGATATCCGCCGACGCTGCCGATTCCCTTCGACAGCGTGCCCATCCAGACGTCGACCGCGTCGCCGGGCAGGTCGAAGTGCTCGCGCACGCCGAGCCCGCGCTCGCCGAGCACGCCGAACGAATGCGCCTCGTCGATCATGATCGAGCAGTCGTATTTCCGTGCCACCTCGATGATTTCGGGGAGTCGCACGATATCGCCGTCCATGCTGTAGACGCCCTCGATGAGCACCATCGCCCGTTCGAAGCTGCGCCGCGACATGGACAGGATCGCCTCGAGCGACTCGGGATCGTTGTGCCGGAAGGTGACTCGCTTGCACCCGGCCCACTCGGTGCCCTGGATGATGCTGTTGTGGATGAGCGAATCGCACACGGCGATATCGCGCTTGCCGAGCAGGAAGCCCACCGCGGCGGCATTGGTGAGGAAGCCGCTGGCGGTCACGATGGCCGCGTCGGTGTCGTAGATCCGGGCGATCTCCGACTCGAGCGCTCCGTACAGCGGCAGTTCACCGGCGACCAGCCGGACGGCGGCCGCGGAGGTGCCGTACTGCTCGATGGCCTTGACCGCGGCCGCGTGCACGCGGGGTTCGGCGGCCAGGTCGAGATAGCCGAAACTGCTGAAGTTCAACATATCCCGGCCCGCGAACCGGGTCACCGGCCCGCTGATGCCCTCGTGCGGCAGATAATACGGGTTGATCACCCCGGCCCCGCGGGCCCAGGTGTCGAACCGTGCCCACTTCTCGGTGGCCTCGACCACGCCGGGGTGATCGCGGAAGGCGGTGTCCAGGGTCGGCCGGGCCGTGGCCGGTGAGTCGGGTGCCGCGGTGGCCGTCGCCGCGGCGGCGGACCCGTTGCCGTCCGGGTCGTGTTTGGACATCAGGGAGCGCGCCAGTGCGCGCGCGTCGGTCGTCATGGGCGATTCCTCACGCTGCCGTCGGTTCGGTCGTCGTCGTTGTTGCTTCTTCCTGTGCGATCTGCGCGGCGATCTTGGCGCCCAGGCCGCCGAGCGAGAGTCCGGCGCCGATCGAGAGCACCGACATCTTCACGCCGAGGCTCTTCACCACGCGGGCACCGAATTCCATGGCCATCAGCGAATCCAGGCCGAGTTCGCTGGTCGGGGTGTCCAGGTCCACGGTGTCGGCGTCGACGCCGAGCACGGTCGCGAGCTGTTCGGCCAGCAGCCAGGCGACCACCTCGCCGCGCTGTTCGCTGTCGATGGTGAGGATCTCGGTGCGCAGCCCGCCGGTGCCGCCGCCACCGGCCGCCGTGACCAGTTCCACGAATCGCGGGGACTTCGCCGAGGAGCGGTGGGCGAGGGCCCATTGCGCCCAGTCGATGTCGAGCACCGCGCACTGCGGCACGTCCAGCCGCAGGCACTCCCACAGCAGCACCGTGGCGAAATCCATGTCCAGCGAGCCGTATCCGGTCATCTCCGCATACCGCGACACCGCCTGGGAATCGGCCATGCCGCCGTCGCCGCGCATGAAGCCCCAGTCCACCGAGATCGCCGGACGGCCCTGTGCCCGCCGCGTCCAGGCCAGCGCGTCGAGCACGGAGTTGGCGGAGGCATAACCCAATTGGGGCGACAGTCCCGCGATGCCGCTGGCCGAGGCGTACAGCACGAACAGGTCCAGCTCGACCCCGGCGTCGGTGGTGGCGCGGTCCAGGTTGAGCGCACCGGCCACCTTGGGCTCGAAGATCTCGCGCAGCGATTCGGCGGTGATCTCCGGGATCTCGGTGTTGTTGACCACGCCCGCGGCGTGGATGACCCCGCGTAACGGCGCACTGCCGGACTGGATGGAAGCCACCAGCGCGGCCACCGCGTCGTAGTCGGCGACGTCGAGGCGCGCCTCGCGCACCTCGACGCCCTCGCGGGCGAACTGCGCCAGCTGCTCGCGGGCGGCGTCGGTGGTGGCGCCGCGCCGCCCGGCCAGCACCAGGTGCCGGGCGCCGGCGCGCACCAGGTGGCGGGCGGTGGCGAGGCCGAAGGCGCCGAATCCGCCGGTCACGAGATAGCTTGCGGCGGGATCGATCTCGACGTCGCGGGGGATGTGCCGCACCGCGGGCTGCTCCTCCCGCAGATCGAGCACGACGCGGCCGATCTGGGCCGAGCGGGCCACCGTCTCGAAGGCCTCGGTGAGTCGGTCGAGCCCGAATACGGTGTTGGGCAGGGCCGTGTACTCGCCGTGGAACATCGCGTCCACCACCCGGCGGGCCGCGTGACGCACCTGCTCGGGACGCCGGGCCAGGATGCGGTCGATATCGACGGCGAAGAACGACAGGTTCCGGTCGAACGGCCGCAGATCGATCGCGCCGGACCCGTAGATGTCGGCCTTGCCGATATCGACGATGCGCCCGAATTCGCCTGCCACCCGGAAGTTCTGCTGCAGGATTTCGCCGGGCGCGGAGCTGTAGACGACGTCCACGCCCTCCCCGCCGGTCAGGCGCAGCACCTCGTCGACGAAGCTGACCGACCGGGAGTTCAGCACCTCGTGCGCGCCGAGGGCCCGTACCTGGTCGCGCCGCTCGGCGGTGCCCGCCGTGGCGATGACCCGCGCCCCCATTCGCAGCGCCACCTGGACCGCGGCCATGCCCATGCCACCGGCCGCGCCGTGCACCAGTACCGTCTCGCCCGGCCGCACCCGGGCCAGCTCGCCCAGGCCGATCTCGGCGGTGAACAGCGGCATCACCGACGTGCAGTGCAGCGGATCGAAGGTGCCGGGCGGGAAGATGTCCATCGCGGTCGTCGCGCCGGTGTCGGGGCGCAGTGTGACGTAGCGGCGGACGATTCCCGGTGCCACGACGGAGATTTCGTCGCCGGGGGAGATCCCGGTGACGTCGCTGCCGACGCGTTCGACGACGCCGTAGCCGTCCATGCCGATCTCGGTGCCGAAGAACGTGCCGTCGAGCTCCCGCTCGGTGAGCACGCCGAGTACTTTCAGGGTGTCCTTGTAGTTGAGGCCGACCGCCTGCATGCGGATCTCGATCTCGTCGGGCCCCGGGGCGACCCGGTCGGTGGTGCGCAGCGCGAGCTCCGGCAGCAGCCTGGAACGCGGAATGTCCAGGCAGAACGAACGATTCGGATCGGTGAGCGGTGCGGGGACGTCCCAGCGGGCCAGATGGGAGCCGAGGGTGTGGCGCCAGCGGATCGTCCAGCACGCCCCGGCGCGCAACGCGACCTCGTCGACGAGGGTGTCGGCATAGACCTGCTCCAGGATGTCCGCGGCGGCGGAGCCCGGCTCGGTGTCGACCAGCCGCCACTGGCCCGACGGCAGCTCGTTGAGCAACTCGCGCCGCCCACCCGCCAGGGCCGCGTGTTCGGGCCGGGCGAATCGGTCGATGGGCAGGCACAACGCGTTCTCGGTGACGACGACGGCGCGGATATCCGCGGGCGCTGCGTCGGCGGCATCGTGTGGCGTCGAATCGTCCAGGGACAGCAGACGTTTCACCGCCTGCGCCACCTGGGCGAGCCCGTACACATTCTGTGTGCCGTCCAGGTCGGTGCTCGCGACCACGACCATCCGGAGCCGCTGGATGCCCGGCCGTGCGTGATTGCCGCGCAGCAGTTCGAACAGTTGCTCGCTGCCCAGGGCCGAGGCGTGGTCGCCGACGGTGACGAGGTCGCCGGTGCGGGTGCTGGCGATCTCCTTGGCCCGCTGGGAGATCTCGGCGCCGAGGTTGATCACGACCAGCGCCTCCTCCTCGACGGGCAGGGCCGGTGCCGCGGGTTCCGCCGTGTCGGACACGATTTCCCACACGGGCTCGTAATAGAGCTCGTCCAGCTGATCGGTGAGGGGCCGCGGCGGTGTGAGGGTGCGGAACTGCACGCCGGTCAGCGACAGCGCGACAGCGCCTGCGGCGGAGGCGATTCGGATGTCCGCACGCAGCGGGTCGTCCGGGTCGCGGGTGACGACCACCACCGGGTTGTCCGGAATGGGGCCCGTCCACCGGACGCCCGAGATCGCGCCCGGGATCACCACGTCCGCGGCGCCCGCACCGTGCTGGGCGGCGGTGCTGGCGTAGAGCGCGGCGAAACACTGCAGGGCCGCATCGATGACGGCCGGGTGCGCCAGGTGCCGGTGTGCGGTGTCGGTCTCCGGCGTACCGATATGGGCGACAACGCCGTCCGGGCCGACCCAGACCGTGCGCAGCAGGCGGAAATCGGGCCCGTAGGTGAGCCCGTGCTCGATCATGCTGTCGTAGAGCGTGTCGGCCGGGACGCGCCCCGCGTCGGCCGGTGGCGTGACGTCCACGGTGGTGGCGTCCACGTCGGCCTCGATCAGGCGGCCGTAGGCATTGATCGTCCAGTCCGCCGCGGCGCCCGGCCGGGAACGGACCGTGAACCGCCGCGTCGTCTCCTCCACGGCGATGCGCAGCACCGGGACATCGTGCTCGTCGACGACCAGGGGGCTGACGAACTCCACCGATTCCAGGCCGAACGACTCGCGGCCGGTCCGGGTGGCCACCGCGCTCAGCGCCGCGTCCAGATATGCGGCGCCGGGCAGCACCACCGCACCGGCGACGACGTGATCGCGCAGCCACGGCAGGTTCGACACCGACAGCTGCACTTCCCATTCCGGCGCCACGGCGGCGATCCGGTCGCCGAGCATGGCGTATCCGTCCGGCGTGCCCAGCCGGTCGAGGCGCGTCTCCGGCTCCTGGGTCCAGACGTGGCGGCGCTGCCACGGATAGCGGGGCAGCGCGATGTGCGGTGCGGTGGTGTCGACCGGGCGGGGGAGTCGTTCGCTGTCCAGCGCTCCGGCACGGTACAGCTCGGCGATCGCGATCAGCAGGTTCTCGCGGTCGTCACCGCCGCGCTGCAGCGTCGCCACCGCATTTCCCGAAATGCCCTGCTGCAACAGGATTTCACGGATGCTGCCGCTGAGCACGGGATGCGGCCCGACCTCGAGGAACACCCGATGTCCCGCGCCGAGCAGCGCGTCGACGGTGTCGGCGAAGCGGACCGAGTCGCGCACGTTGCGGCACCAGTAGTCGGCGTTCCAGTCCTGCTGTGTCGCAGGCTCCGCCGTCACCGTCGAATACACCGGCACCGTGGTGTCGGCGGCGGCGAGCGGTGCCAGCACCGTCCGCAGCTCGTCGAGGATGGGGTCCATGAGGTGGCTGTGGTAGGGCACCTCGACCCGCAGCACCCGGGCGAAAACGCCGTCGGCCGTGAGCCTTTCGGCGATCCCCGCCAGCGTCTCGGCGGGACCGGCGAGCGTGACCGCGGAGGGGCTGTTGATCGCGGCGACATCGACGCCCTCGATATCGGTCAGCAGTTCGCGGGCCTCGGCCTCCGACAGCCCGACCGCCAGCATGGCGCCGGTGCCCGCCGTCGTGGCCTGCAGCCGGGAGCGGTGATAGCTCACGGTGACCGCCTCGGTGAGCGTGAGCGCGCCGGAGACGTAGGCCGCGGTGACCTCGCCGACGCTGTGCCCCACGACGGCCGCGGGCCGGATACCCCGTGCGGCCAGGTCCGCGGTGAGCGCCGCCTGCAGCAGGAAGTTCGCGGGCTGCGCGATCTCGGTGCGGGCGATGCGCGAGCCGTCCTCGTCGCGCAGCATCTCGTCGAGAATCGACCAGCCGGAAAGCTTTTCGAACTCCCGGTCGACCTCGCGGGCGACCTCGGCGGCGGGCCCGTCGGCGGTCAGCAGTTCGCGTCCCATGGCCCACCACTGCGGGCCCATACCGCTGTAGACGAACACCGGATCGGTGCCGCCCTCGGCGACCGCCCGCGCGGGCACCTGACCGCCGCCGGCCGCGAATTCGGCCAGCTGCGAACGTAAGTCGGCGGCATCGGTGTACCGGAACGCCGTGCGCAGCGGATGATGCGCCCGCCGCACCCACGCGGCCGAGGTGAGCTGCTCGACGGGCAGGTCCTCGGCGACCAACTCCGCGGCGAGCGTGCGCAGCGCGGTGTCGCTGCGGGCCGACAGCGGGAGGATCGGTAGCGTGTGCTTGCCCGACTCGGCCTTACCCGCCCTTCCATTGGCGGGCGCGGGCCCGATGAGGGCGTGGGCGTTGGTGCCGCCGTAGCCGAAGCTGTTGACCGCCACCAGCGGTCGCCGCAGCGGTTCGGGTGCCATCGGGACCCGCAGCCGCAGCCCCTCGAAGTCGATGTCCGGGTTGGGGTTGTCCAGCCGCAGATGCGGGGCGATGGTGCCGTGGTGGACGGTGAGGGCGGCCTTGATGACGCCCGCGACGCCCGCCGCGGCCTCGGTGTGGCCGATATTGGTCTTGACCGAGCCGACCGGCAGCGGCTCGTCGCGGCCCTCGACCGCGCCGTAGACGCTCCCGAGCGCCTTCAGTTCGATGGGATCGCCGACCGGCGTGCCGGTTCCGTGTGCCTCGACGTACCCGATCTCGTGCGCGCCGACCCCCGCGAGGGTCTGCACCCGGCGCGCAAGCCGTTCCTGCGCAACGGGATTGGGCACCGGGATGGCCAGGGTGCGGCCGTCCTGGTTGACGCCGCTGCCGCGGACCACGGCGTAGATGCGGTCACCGTCGCGCATGGCCGCATCCAGCGGCTTGAGGATGACCGCACCAGCGCCCTCCCCGCGTCCGTAGCCGTCGGCGGTGGCGTCGAAGGACTTGCACCGGCCGTCGACGGCCAGGAAGCGGCCCTTGCACATCGAGATGAAGGTCTCCGGCTGCAGCATGGCGTTGGTGCCGCCCACGATGGCCGCGCCGCACTCGCCCGCCGCGAGCGACTGCACGGCCTGGTGCAGCGCCACCAGCGACGAGGAGCACGCCGTGTCGATGGTCATGGTCGGACCGTGCAGATCCAGCAGGAACGCGATGCGGGCCGACAGCAGGGTGTGCGAGGAGCTGGTCGGGGTGTGGCTGTTGATCGCGTGGCGAACCACGTTGCGCCCCACGGCATTGTCCATCATGAAGCCGCCGACGAAGACGCCGATGTCGCGCCCGGAGATGCGCCCGGCCATGCCTCCGTCGTCGAGGGCCTCCCAGGCGACCTCGAGCAGCAGCCGCTGCTGCGGATCCATGATCGACGCCTCGCGCTGCGAGATCCCGAAGAAGTCGGCGTCGAACTCCCACAGCGACTGGGCGAGGAATCCGCCGTGGCGGGTGTACATGCGCCCGGGGGCGTCGGGGTCCGGATCGTAGAACTTGTCCAGGCTCCACCGGTCCGGCGGTACCTCGACGATGCCGTCACCCCTGCCGATCAGAAAGTCCCAGAACGTGTCCGGACCGTCGATGCCGCCCGGAAAGCGGCAGCCGATCCCCACGATGGCTACATCGGACATTGCGCGGTCCCCTGAATATCTGCACCGAGCGGTGCGAGGCTGAACAACTGCATCCCAAAAGTATGTTTCTCCGAACGATATGACAGCATAGATTCGAAGATCAGCGCGATGGGCAGAATTGGCAAAAGTCCCTGTCAGGCAGGTATTTGGGCATGATGATGGCCAATTACACTGTTATCCACCAGTGCCCTGACGGTGTTATTTGCAGGTGACATCGTTATTAGTCCAGACGGCGGGAAGGCAACCCCCTAGCCGAATTTTTCCGATAACACCGTCATAATCCGGATGACGCTGTTATTGCACCAATGACAGCGTTATTGCCGCGCATGACATTGTTATGGATGTACCTTCGGCGCCATGAACTCCGGTGAATTCGCCCTCGACCCGGACGCCGAGCCGGTGACCGACCAGGACTGGCTGCGCGGCTTCGTGGACCGCTACATCGCGGGATGGAACGCCGGTGACGCCGGGGCGGTGGCCGACTGCGTCACCGAGGACACCCGGTGGCTGGACCCGTCGGAGGAGGAGTTGATCGTAGGCCGCGCGGGCGTGGCGAAGTTCGTCCGCGACACGTTCCGCTCGTTCCCGGACGTGTCCTACAGCCTGGTGTTCGAGCCGACCCTGACCGCGGACGGCCGCGCCGCGATCGTGCCGTGGCGGATGACGGGCACCCACCTCGGCCCGATCGATCCGCCCGGATTCGCCGGTACCGGAAGGAAATTCGACCTGATGGTGGTGGACATCTGGCAGTTCCGTGACGGCCGGATCTGGCGCAGCAAGGCGACCTGGGACCTCAACGAGCTACTGCTGCAGCTGGGCCTGCTGCCCAAGCGCAACGGGTTCGGCGAGCGGTTCGTGGCGCGCTGGCAGCGGATGGGAGTCCGGCTGCGCCGCACGCGCGGTCGGGCGCGGAGGGCTCGATGAGCCCGCCGAACCCGTTGCGCAACAGTGCGTTACGGCACCGACGCGGTCCAGAGCACACGCTGCACGGCCCGCGTGACCGACTCCTGCACCCGCTCGGGGTCGGCGCCCATCCCGATGAGGATGTTGACTATCGAGGGCAGCAGCACCTCGCTCATGCCCGCCTCGCCGTACAGCCCGGCCATATCGAGCTGGATGAATCCGTAGAGCCCGGTCCAGAACTGGGCGGCCGCCGCGCGGGGATTGGTGCCGTGCAGCAGTCCGGCGTCGAGGGCGCGCTGGGTCGCGCGCACCACATGGTCGAAGCTCTCGGCGAAGTTCTCGAAATCGGAGTCGCCGGATCCGGACAGGATATTGCCGCGGTTCAGCTTGACCTCGGCCTTGGGCGAGTCGGTGGTGTACATGAGCCGGAACAGCTCCGGCTTGCGCAGCGCCTCGTCGCGGAAGATGAAGCCCAGCACCAGGATGTCGGTGATCGGGTCATCGCTGATCGCGCACTCCTCCAGCCGCGTGTTGAGCTGCGCGAAGCCCACCGAGCCGACCGCGCGCAGCAGTCCGGGCATGCCGCTGAAGTTGGAATAAATCGCCATGGTTGACACTTCACAGATCCGCGACACTCGTCGCACCGTCAATGATCCCAGCCCCTCGGACGAGAGGAGCTGAATTGTCGCCTCTATCAGTCGATCTCGTAACGAGCCGGGTAGGCCGGGATCCGGCACCGGCGCTGTTGCTCCAGTCATGCTGTTGCCACCTGCAATTCCTCGGCCGTGATGTCTTCGAGCGAACGGCGGCGGGTCTCGACGATGTAGACCACCGCGGCGGCCGCCGCCAGGGCCACGGGGAGCGCACTGATGATCGCCATGACGCTGATCGACGGGGTGGCGAAGGCCAGCGCGACCAGCGCGATGACCCCGACGCCGCCGGCCTTGGTCATGGCCGCCGCGACGCCGCTGCCGCGGGAACGGATCCGGGTCGGGTAGACCTCGGCACCATAGGCGACGATAACAGCAACGATCGAGCTGGAACCCCAAATCGGCACCACGAGAAGGGCATTCAGCAGCAGCCGGTGGTCGGCCACCTGGTCGCCGAGCACGATGAACCCGCCCAGGGTGAGCGCGAGCAGAGCGCTGAGGACGATGAGCGTCCACTTCGTGGACCGGTGATAGCAGTAGGCGACCAGGAAGTTGAGCGGGAATCCGACCAGCGCCGAATCGCGCAGGATGCGGTCGGCGGTCACGCCGCTGAACCCGAGATCGCGCAGGTTGGTCGGCAGCCAGAGCTGAAATCCGTAGGTGACCAACCCGACTCCGAGGCCCAGCAGCGAGAGCACGACCGTCACCCCGAGGAACGGGCGGCGCAGCAACTGGTGAAATCCGCTGCGCACCCGGTCTTCCGGCTCCGGGGCGGCTTGGTCGGCGGGCACGATCTCGGCGTTGTAGGTGCGCAGCACCTGCTCGGCCTCGCGGTGGCGGCCGACGGCGAGCAGGAACCGGGGCGATTCCGGAATCCAGCGGACGAGCAGCACCAGCAGCAACCCGGTCGGGAGCCCCAGCAGCCACATGCTGCGCCAGCTGTAGGTCTCGCCGATCGTCGACGACAGCCAGCTGGTGAGAACGTAGGCGCCCGCGATATCGCCGCCGATGAGGACCAGCAGCCAGCCGCGGTGGCGGGCCGGAATCGTCTCCGACAGCAGCGTGAACGCGATCGGCAGCATGCCGCCCGCGCTGAGCCCCATGATGAAACACATCGCGACGTTCCACTCGAAGCTGGGCATGGCGCCGCAGATGGCGGTGCCCACGAAGAAGATCCCGGCCAGCAGGATCGCCGCCTTGCGCCCGATCCGGTCGCCGAGCCAGCCCCACAGGAACGAGCCGAGCACCGTGCCGGCGATCCCCGACAGCGGCAGCAGCGCCACCGGCAGCGCGTCCACGTTCGGATTCGACGGTGTGCGCAGGTGGTATTCGCTGCCGACGCCGGGCACCACGAACGACAGCGTCGTCGGCTTCATGACGTCGATCGTGATGGCGGCGGCCATCACCAGCATCAGCAGCACGTGCACCTTGTTGATCGGCGCGTCGTCGAGCGCCCGGACCCGCATCCGGGCCACCTCGTCGTGCACCGGTTTGCGCGGGAACAGCCCGTAGGTGGTCAACCCCAGGCCGACCACGATCAGGACCATCCCGCTGATCATGGCGTTGTCCATCGGCATCCCCGCCATGTGATAGCCCATATCCCGCGCCATCAGATACATCGGAAGGTGCAGCGCGGCACCCGCGACCGTGGCCGCCAGGCCCGACCAGAACGCCCAGGCGCGTCTGCGGCCGACGGGATCCTCCGGCAGCTGGGCAACTTCGACAGCATCCATCAGCTGCATCACCGAACCCTCATCACAAAGCCGCCCCCGCGTACGTGTTACCGGTCGGTACAGTACGAGATCCCGGTCGTTGTGATGACCCGTTTCGGTAGATTCGTTTCGCAAAGTTCATATTGGATGTGGTCGCCGCGTCTCGAGCTGTGAGATTGCCGAGGTGGGCGGGGTCGGGTAGTTGAAATCTGTTGCACTACAAGGGTTTCGAGAAGAACACGAGACGGCACCCCCTATTGACATGTGCGCCCCGCGGTACGGCGGGACGCGGCGGCCCGCGCGAATATCATTGGTGGGATGACGATCAGCGTGCGGGATCTGCCCGAACCGACCGGGGATGCGCGGTCGGACCGCTGGCGCGAGCATCGCGCGGCGGTGCGGGCCCGGCTGGTGGAGGCGACTGTGCGCGCGGTCGAGCGGTACGGCCCCGACGTCTCCGTCGACGATATCGCCCGCACGGCCGGCGTCCCGAAACCCAAGCTCTACCGCCATTTCGGCGATAAGAGCGAGCTGTTCGCCGTGGTCGCCCAGCGGGTGCAGGAGTTGATGCTGGAACGGCTGTCGCCGCGGTTCGAGCTGGGCGGGACCGCGGGGGCGACGGTGCGGTCCGCGCTGGCGGCCTACGTGGACCTGGTTGCCGAACGGCCGAACCTGT
Source organism: Nocardia mexicana NBRC 108244 (assembly GCF_001613165.1). Classification (GTDB taxonomy): domain Bacteria; phylum Actinomycetota; class Actinomycetes; order Mycobacteriales; family Mycobacteriaceae; genus Nocardia; species Nocardia mexicana. Next base: position 114,290 of record NZ_BDBV01000055.1, on the reverse strand, counting down.
TTCGCTTCCTGGTCGGTTCGCACCTGGGTGATCGGTCGGCGGCACAGCTGATCGACGGCGGGAGGCCGGTGGCGGACCTGTTCGCCAACCTGCTGTCCGAGATCATCGCCAGCCGCGGGGGCGACGGCGAGCACATCGAGTACCTGAGCGACGCGCTGCTGGGCGCCGTCGGCATCGGCGTCCTGCGCTGGCTGGACGCACCCACGATCGACCGCGAGCGGCTGGTCGACGAGCTGACGGTAATCGTCTGGGGCGCACTGGCTGCGGCGTTGCGCGCGCGTGGCGTGGTCGTGGAGGCGGACGAGTCCCTCGTGCCGTAAACCACCGAATCCCTCTGCGGACAAGCCATCTCATAGCCATGCCGGATCCTTTCGCTGTCTCGTAGGCCCCGGCCGGAGTGCTGTTGTCCAGCCGGGCCTTGCAGTGCGTCCCAGACAGTCTTACCCTGGCAGATATCCGAACCAGCGGTACTGGGTACTTCCAGTTCGATGAAGGGTGGCGATGCTGCCATGACCGAGAATCGATACGCCACGACGATCCCGAAGGCTCGGCGCATGCGCTTCCGCTTCGCCGATCCGGGCGCGGTGAACAGGTATTTCGTCCAGGGGGACATGGTTTTCAGCCATTTCGTGGCGGGCCTGTCCGGCGGCTTCCCGGCCGGGGAGGAGTCGTTCATCCGATCGGTGCGCCGAGTCACCGACCGCGTCACCGATCCCGTGCTGAAGAAGCGCGTGGCCGGGTTCATCGGCCAGGAGGCCACCCACGGCCAGGAGCACCGGCGGCTCAACGACCGGCTCGTCGAGCTCGGCTATCCCATCGAGTGGCTGGATCCGAAAGGCCCAGGGCGCGAACGGCAGATCCGATTCGAGCAGCGGCTGCCCGAACTGGTGCACCTGGCCGCGACGGCCGCCGCCGAACACTACACCGCCATTCTCGCGCAACGCGTGCTGACCAGCGACGAGATCCAGGCCATCCCCATGGATCCCGAGATCCGGCACCTGCTCAACTGGCACGCCTTCGAAGAGATGGAACACAAGTCGGTAGCCTTCGACGTCTTCGTCGCCGCGGGCGGCACCGAGCGCACGCGCATCCTGACCATGCTCGTGATGCTGGCGCTGGCCTATCCGCTGACGATGGTCGGCCTGGCCACCTCGCTGGGCTCCGATCCGGTCGCCCGGCGACAGCCCGTGGCCCTCGCCCGGCAGGCGCGCGACCTGTTCCGTGGGCCACTGTTCCGCGGCCTGGTGTGGGATCTGGCGCGGTACGCCCGGCCCGGATTCCATCCCGACGATATCGACACCGGCGCGCTGCTCGAGCATTGGCAGCACGAATTGTTCGGCGCCGGTGGCGAACTCACCGATCGCGTGAAGTAGAGGAATGCCGTCATGACTGCCGCCGAGATCAAGACCGCGTACCCGAAGGTGCGCCGCATGCGGTTCCGCTTCGGCGGGCCCCCGCCTATGAGCCATCACTTCGTCGAGGGCGATATCGTGATGAGCCACCTGACCGCGCTGCTGTCGGGGGCGTTTCCGCCGGGGGAGGAATCGTTCATCCGGTCGGTGCGCCGCTATGCCGACCGGATCACCGATCCCGTGCTGAAGAAGCGGGTCGCCGGGTTCATCGGGCAGGAGGCCATGCACGGCCACCAGCATCGCGCGCTCAACGAGAAGCTGGCGGCGATGGGCTACCCGGTGGTGCGGCTGCTCACGTTCGATCCCGACAGCCGGCGGCAGCGGGTGATCGTCCGGCTGGAGCGGATGCTGCCCGCATCGGTGCACCTGGCCGGGACGGCCGCCGCCGAGCACTACACGACGATGCTGGCACTACGGGTGCTGACAAGTGAAGAGCTGCAGTCGATTCCGATGGCGCCGGAGGTGCGTAGCCTGCTGAACTGGCACGCGCTCGAGGAACTGGAACACAAGTCGGTGGCCTTCGACGTGTACCGCGCGGTCGGGGGAGACGAGCGGACCCGGATCGGGGTGATGGCGCTGTTCTACGCGATCACCATTCCGGGGGTGAGCGTCGCCGTGCTGCTGTCGATCCTCACCGATCCGAGCGGGTGGCGCCCGATCGCGGTGACGCGTCAGGCGCTCGACGTGTACCGGGGTCCGCTGCTGCGCGGCCTGATGGTCGACCTGGCCCGGTACCTGCGGCCCGGATTCCATCCCGACGATCTCGACACCGCCGAGCTGGTGCGGCGGTGGGAGCGCGAATTGTTCGGCGCCGAAGGCACTCTCGCCGATCGCGTCAAGTGACCGTCGCGGGGGAGTACGTGGAGGAGGGGCCGAATGCGCGCGCACGAAGTGAAGGTCGTCGAGGTGATCGGTGAGACCGCGGACACGGTCTCGCTGGTACTCGACATACCCGACGATCTCACCGGCCGATTCGCCTATGCGCCAGGACAATTCCTGACGGTGCGGGTACCCAGTGAACGGACCGGCTCGGTGGCGCGGTGCTACTCGCTGTCGAGCAGTCCGCACCACGATCCGCGGCCGGTGCTGACCGTCAAGCGCAGCGCCGGAGGCTATGCCTCGAATTGGTTGTGCGACAACGTGGTTGCGGGATCGGTACTGACCGTGCTGGAACCGTCGGGCAGCTGTGTGCCGCGCTCGCTGGACGGCGACGTGCTGCTGTGCGCGGGCGGCAGCGGTATCACGCCGGTCATGTCCATTGTGAAATCCGTGCTGTACGCCGGGCGCGGGCGGGCGGTACTGCTCTACGCCAACCGGGACCGTGGCTCGATCATCTTCGCGGATCGGCTCGAGGAGCTGGCGGCGGAGTTTCCCGGCCGTCTGACGGTGCTGCACTGGCTGGAATCCGACCGCGGCATGCCGAGCGCGCGCGGTCTCGCCGCACTGGCGCAGGGGCACGGTAGTGGAGAATGCTTCGCGTGCGGGCCGCCGGGATTCCTGGACGTCGCTCGTAAAGCATTGGCGTGCTTGGGGATACCGCAACACCGGATCCGCATCGAAGAGTATCGATCGCTGTCGGAGAACCCGTTCGAAGATGCCCGACCCGCTAGGACCGACGGCGACCCACCCGTGCGAATCGACCGAGGCGCCACCGGTCGGACTCTTCCGGACGCCGACCATGCGGTAGCCGAGGTGGAATTCGAGGGCCGCACCTACACCTTCGACTGGCCCCGCACCAAGCGCCTCCTGGACGTCCTCCTGGACCACGGCCTCGACGCCCCCTACGTGTGCCGCGAATCCGCCTGCGGCACCTGCGTGTGCACGGTCCGCCGCGGCCGCACCCGCATGGTCGCCCGCGAGGCCCTCCTCGACGACGAGATCGACGCCGGGCTCACCCTCGCCTGTCAGACCCTTCCCGAATCCCCCCACATCCACATCGCCTTCGACCAGTGACCGGGCGGTCTCCTACCGGGGTATTGGTTACGCCTCACACCTGGGTACCTGTCGGCCACCGCGGGGACGCAGTAGCGTCCAGGTCGAAGGGGCGGCAACGCCGTGCCGGTCGGGACGTCTCACAACATGTCGGGCTCGCAGAGGCCGGTGAGGTGTGCGCCCGCAGGGCCGGGCACGGTGTGCCGCAGGGAGAACGGTGGAGGTGCGCGGCATCGTGGTCGTGACGGAATTGGTGGCCGACCGCCGGCTGGGCATGGCGCATCGGTGGGGTGTGGCGGTGGCGCGGCATCGGCGGCTGGTGCTGGGTATCTGGCTGGCGATCATGGCGGCCTGTGCGGTGGCCTACCCCGTGCTCGACTCGCGGGTGCAGGCGCCGGACTTCAATCCGGACCACGCCGAATTCCTGGAGGCGGGAGAGCTCGCGCGCCAGTACTTCCCACAGCTGGGCGACGAACAGGACGTGGTGGTGTTCGACTCCGCCGCAACGACCGTGGACAGCCCCGAATACCGCCGCGCCGTCTCGGACGTGCTGTCCCAGATTCGCGACCTCGACGGAATCGCCGGCGTCACCGGGCCTTTCGACGGCCTGGGGCAGATCGCGCCGGACCGGCACACCGCCTTCGCCGTCGTCGGTGTCACGGGCACCGGCCCCGAGCGCGCCGATCGGGTGGCCCGGGTGCACGACGCGCTGAGCACCGTCGACACCGGCGACATCCGGGCAGGGCTCAGCGGATTCACCGCCGTCCAGAACGATCTCGTGGTCGTGGAGAAGGCCGACCTGGCGCGCGCGGAGATGATCGGCCTCCCGGTGGCGCTGCTGATCATGGTGGTGGCCCTGGGCGCGGTGGTGGCCGCCGCGATTCCCGTGGGCGTGGGATTGGCGGGCATCCTGCTGGCCAACGGCGTACTGCTGGTGGTGTCGCTGTTCACCGGCGTCGATGTGCTGATGACGTCGCTGGCGTCGATGATCGGCCTCGGGATCGGCATCGACTACGCCATGTTCGTGGTCAGCCGGTTCCGCGAGGAACTCGTGCGCGCCGGGGTGACCGATCGCCGGGATCCCGGCGTCGCCACGGCGGTCGGCGTCGCGATGAACACGGCCGGACGCACCGTGCTGGCCTCGGGCGTGATCGTCGCGGTGGCGGTGGTCGCCCTGGTCATCATCGGGTCGCCGACCTTCCGCGGCCTCGCGCTGGCGGTGTCCATCGCGGTGGTGTGCACGCTCGTCGTCGTCGTCGCCGTCGCCCTGCTGCCCGCGCTGCTGGCGCAACTCGGCCCCGCCGTGAACCGCGGCGCCCTGCCCGCGCGGTTCCGACCGGCGTCGATGCGCGGCGAACGCGCTGCCGCCCACGGCAATTGGTACCGGTGGGCGCAGGCCGTGATGCGCCGCCCGATCCTGTTCGGCGCCGGTGCGACGGCGGTGCTGGTGCTCGCGGCGCTGCCGATCCTGAAGATCGACTACGGGCTGAACATGGGCATCGACAATCTGGGCGACCGGCCCTCGGGCCAGGCGGCGCAGGTGCTGGCCGACAAGTTTCCGCCGGGAACGATGGCACCGATCGAGATCATCGCGACGGCGCCGAGCGGCGGACCGCTCGGCGCGGACGGCGCGGCCGAGCTGGATCGGTTCGTCGCGGCCACGGGGAAGGACGAGCGTGTCGCCACCGCGCTGCAGCGCCGCTCCGACGGTCGCGTGGCGGTCGCGGTCGTGCCCAAGACGGCCATGGACGATCCCGAGACGGACCGGCTCGTCACCGATCTGCGCGAGCGGGCCCGCGAGATGGACGGGGTGCGGGTCGCGGTCGGCGGCGTGAACGCGGGCATCGTGGACTTCTCCGCCGAGATCACCCGCAAACTGCCCGCTGTGATCGCGTTCGTGCTGATCGTCTCGTTCGCGTTCCTGGTCGCCGCGTTCCGCAGTATCGCGCTGCCGCTCAAGGCGATCGCGATGAACCTGCTCGCGACCGGCGCCGCCCTGGGGCTGACCGTCGCCGTATTCCAGTGGGGCTGGGCACAATCGCTGCTCGGCTTCCACAGCGCCGGGTATCTGCAGGTGTTCCTGCCCGTGATGGTGTTCGTCATCCTGTTCGGGCTGTCGATGGACTACGAGGTGTTTCTCATCCGCCGGATGAAGGAGCGCTGGGACGCGGCCGCCGACCATTCGGACGCCGGCAACCGAGCCGCCGTCGCCGAGGGTATCGAGCACACCGCGCGCCCGATCACCGCCGCGGCCGCCATCATGGTGGTGATCTTCGGCAGCTTCCTCACCGCGAATGTGCTGGAGCTCAAGCAGATCGGCTTCGCGCTGGCCGTCGCGGTGACCCTGGACGCGGTCGTCGTCCGCATGGTGCTCGTCCCGGCCTTCATGCGCCTGCTGGGCCGCTGGAACTGGTGGTTACCGCTCAGCGCGAGGCGTCGATGAGCCAGCGGCGCAGCCAGGCGGTCGCGGTGGTGCCGGAGCCGTCGACGACGTAGGACGCGTAGCTCTGGTGCACGGCCGAGTCGTTGAAATCCTGCAGCTGCTGCATCCGTTCGGCATTGGCGCCGTCGCTGAACTGCCCCTGCAGCGTCGGGAGCCCGCCCGCCGCCATGAGGTCGTCGATGATCGCCTGGGCCTGCGCCTGATACCGACCGGCCAGGCCCGGATCGGGGGCCGACATCTGGGCGAAGAACCCGGCGAAGCGCGCGGCGAAATCGTCCGGCGGCGTGGAACAGTAGAGGTCTCCGACGGCGCAGATGCTGCGGACCCGCGGGCTCACCCAGCCGAATCCGCTCACTCGCGGCCCGCCCGCTCCGGCGCCCGCCACCGCCGGGCCCACTGTGGCGTCGGCGGGTGAGCGCCGGGGGTCGGCGAGCAGGCCGACCGCGGCCACCCGGTCCGGCGGCACCACGCCGAGCCCCGTGCCGATCTCCGAGGCGAGGTCGCCGGCGGCATCGGCGCCCTGGCTGTAGCCGATCAACGCGATCTTGGTCGCGGCGCCGCACTGCCGCGACATATCGCCCACGAGCCAGCGGGCGCCGTCTAACGCCTCCTGCTTGGAGCGGCCGTAAACGTCACCCTCCCAGGGCAATGCGGTGGCCGCGTAGTGCACGTAGTCGGTGCGGATATTGCCCGGCAGCCCGTCGGTGACCGCCGACAGCATGCCCTCCCGGGGCTCGGCGCGCGAGGTCTCCCAGGTGCCGGGGATGGCGACGACATACATATCCGGGCAGTCCGGCGCCGCCTGCGCGGTGGGCGCCGAGGCGGCCGACAAGGTGGCCGCGGTGATCGCAGTCGCCGAAGCGACTGCGCCCCAGTACTTTCGCGTGGACACAGCCGACACCCCCTGGTGTTGAACGGTTCACGAGCGGTCCGTCGTTCGAAGCACGAGTGGAAGGTCCGGCTGCCTGTGCCGGTCACCGTGCGCCCTGGCCCCGCGTGCTGATGATAACGGAGTGGGCGGTCTGTCTGGGTCGCCATCGTGCCGGTGTGGCCGGAACTGTCAATGACGCGACGTCAGCCGACGATCGAGAACCACGGGCGGGCGGGTCCGCCGCCCGCGCGCCGCTGCCGCGCGACGGCGAGGTCGGTGGGCTGCGCGTGCAGCCGGTCGTAGCGCGCGATCTCCGAGGCGAGTTCCGGTGAGCCGCGCACGAATTCGTCGCGGATCGACCCCTCGGTCCCGAGCTGGCAGACCACGCCCAGCGCGGTGAGGATCGCCCGCGCGAACGGCGTGAACTCCGCGGGCATCGTCAACTGCCGGTTCACGTTCGACAGCTGCGGGTTCAGCGCGCGGCGCACCTGGCGGCGCAGCCAGTCGGTGCTGAGCCGGAACGTGGGGGCCACCATGGGCTCGCAGACCGCCGCCATCGCCTGGTGCGCCGCGGCGACGTCGAAACCCCGGTCGGCGTCGACGAATCCGTGGCGGCGGAAGGCGGCCTCGAATTCGGCGGCGTCGCCGTTGACGGCGCCGCCGCAGATATCGCGGACCAGCTCGTCGAATCCGGCGCCGGGCCAGGCGGTGCACGCCCCGAAGTCGAGCACGCCGAGGCGCCCGTCGGGCATGATCCGGAAGTTCCCGGGATGCGGGTCGGTGTAGAGGTATCCGGTGCGCCGCCACGACGACAGCAGGAAACGAACGATCAGCAGGCCGACCCGATCGCGTTCGGACTGCGGGCCGTCGGCGATGAGGCGGGAAACCGGTGTGCCCTCGACCCATTCGCCGACCACCACATCGCCGTCCTGGGCGATCACCCGGGGCACGAAGAAGTCCGGATCGTCGGCGTACGCGTCGGCGAACACCCGCTGGTACTCGGCCTCGGCCGCGTAGTCCAGCTCGTCCGCCACGCACGCGCAGATCGCCTCCGTCACCGACTTGACGTCCGCGGCGGGCACGAAGACGGTGGCCAGCAACGAGATTCGGCGCAACTGCTCGAGATCCGACAGCACCGACGCGCGGGCCCCGGGAAACATCACCTTGACCGCGACCGGCCGCCCGTCGCGCCACACCCCGCGGTGCACCTGACCGATCGACGCGGAGGCGGCGCTGCGGGCGTCGAATTCGCGGAAGTACCACTGCCAGCTGTCGCCGAGGCTGGCCGCCATGGCCCGGCGCACGGCGTCCGGCAGCATCGTCGGGGTCGAGTCCTGCAGCTGCGCGAGCGCCGTCCGATAGGGCGCGGCCAGCTCCGGCGGCAGCGCCAGCTCGTAGATCGACAGCAGCTGACCGAGTTTGGCCGCGCACCCCTTCAGCTCGCCGAGCACCTCGAAGATGTGCTGGGCGGTGCGCACCTGGATGTCGAGTTCGACCTCGGCGGCGGGTCGGCCCAGCGCGCGACGACCGGCGCCGGCGGCCTGCCGTCCGGCGTAGGCGACCGGAAGCGCGGCGAGCTTGGCGTTGCGGACCGTCTTGCGCACCGGCGGAATTCCGTTGGGACGCCGGGTGAACGCGCGCTTGCCGCCATCGGAACGGTTGCCGTTCGATGGCTCACCCACGCGTCGGACCGGCATCTACCACCTCATCGTGTGCGCGTCCCCACCGATGAACGCACGTGCAGTTTGGCACATGAGAGCTTAGACTGTCTGGGACGTATCCGAAAGTTGTGGAAAGGTGACATGATGGGAGCCCAGACGGTCGTCGCCGACGTCGCCGACGCGCTTGCTCGTCGCGTAGCGTCCGGGCAGTACGCCCCCGGCGACCTGATGCCGTCTGTTCGCCAGGTCGCCGAGGAGTTCAACCTCAACAGGGCTACCGCACAACTCATTCTGGGCCGATTGGAGTCCTACGGCTTCGTCGATGCGCACCGCGGCAAGGGATTCACCATCCGCGACGTGCGCGCCGACGGCGGTGTCGACGTGTTCCGGCGGCTGTTCCGGATGTCGATGGACACCCCCGAGATCGCGGCCGAGATGTTCGCCAACATCGTCGAGGAGGAGCGCGGCATCGTCCTGGGCGCGCTGCTGTCCTACACCCACGACGAGCACGGCCACGATCCGGCCGAGCTGAAGGTCGCCATCGATGAGCTGGAAGCGTTGGCGCGCACCGAGAATCCCGACCGCTATCGCCTGTTCACCATCGAACTGGGCCTGGTGCGCCGGTTGGTCACCGCGCTCGGCCAGACCATGCAGCGCGCGGTGCTGAACTCCATCGGCGAGATGGTGCTCGAGGTCCCGGAGGCGGTGGAGGCGTTCTACGCCGTGTCGCCGGATCTGCACGTGCTGATCTGGCGCGGCCTGGCCGCGGTGTGGGAGTCCGACTCCGGGCCGACGGAGTCGCAGCTGGCGCTGTTCGAGGATCTGTTCGGGATGTACCACGCGAAGGTGATCGCCCGCTTCGACGAGCTGGTCGGCGCCGCCGAGCACGCCGACGAGCAGCGCGTCGCCACGGCATGATCTCCGTCTGAGACGACGCGCCCTCCCGGACGTCTTGTAATTCAGTACTTTCCGAACAGCACCGCGGCGTTGTGCCCGCCGAAGCCGAACGAGTTGTTCATCGCGAACTCGACATTGCCGTAGCGCGGCTTGTCGTGCACCACGTCGAGATCGACCTCGGGATCCTGGTTGTCCAGGTTGAGCGTCGGCGGAATCACCTGATCGCGCAGGGACAGCACGGAGATGATCGCCTCCAGCGCGCCGACCGCGCCCACGGAGTGACCCAGCGCCGACTTCGGCGCGTACACCGTCGGATGGTTACCGATCGCCGCGGCGATCCCCTTGGCCTCCGCCAGATCGCCGAGACCGGTGCCGGTGGCGTGCGCGTTGACGTGGTCGACGTCGGAGGCGGAGACCCCCGCGGTCTGGATGGCGCGCCGCATGGCCCGCGCGCAGCCCAGGCCCTCGGGGTCGGGCGCGACCATGTGGTAGCCGTCGGCGGTCAGACCGGCGCCGAGCAGCCGCGCGAGCGGCTTCGCCCCGCGGGCCAGCGCGTGCTCCTCGGACTCCAGCAGCAGCAGCGCGGCCGCCTCACCGAAGACGAATCCGTCGCGATCGCGGTCGAACGGGCGGGAGGCCTTCTCCGGTTCGTCGATCCGGGAGCTGAGCGCCCGCGCCATCGAGAATCCGGCGATCGCCATCGGGTTGATGTAGCCCTCGACGCCACCCGCGACGATCATGTCGGCCTCGCCGAGCACGATCGAGCGCCACGCGTGTACGAGTGCCTCGTTGCCCGAGGCGCAGGCCGAGACCGGCGTGACCACGCAGGCCCGCGCACCGATCTCCAGGCCGACCACCCCGGAGACGCCGTTGGGCATGCTCATCGGCACGGCGAACGGCGACACCTTCCGGTAGCCGCCCGCGCGCATGGCGTCGTTGGCCTCGACGATGGTGTCGCCGCCGCCGAGACCTGTGCCGATGATCACGCCGAGCCGGTCCTTGTCGACCTCGGGCTCGCCGACGTTCTTCCACAGCCGCTTGCCCATCGCGTACGACATCTGCTGCACGTAGCACATGCGGCGCTTGCGGACGCGTTCCAGATCATGGGTCGGGTCGTGAATGAGCTTGCCGCCGATGGCATTCGGCAGCTGCTTGTCCACAATTTCCGGATCGGTGAGGGTTTTGATGCCGCTGGTGCCGGAAAGCAGGGCTTGCCAGCTGCTTTCGGTCTCCTTACCGATCGATGTCGTCATCTCGACGGCGGTCACCACGACATTGCGGAAACCTCCGGTGCGAGTGGAGAAACTTTCGAGCTCATGCACGTTGTTCGAATCCTCACTGTCAGTCCACAGACCCGGACACGGGGCGTCGGCGGTACGCGAGCGACATCGTTGTCGTGGGTGGCGCCGGACGCCGGCGCCCAATCCGCCGACGCGGCGAGCAGATTGCGTGCCGGGGCCAGCGTAGCCCGGAAGTCGGGGACCAGCAGACTCGACCGGACGCGCCCGTCGCGTTTACCGCTGTGCGCTCCGGGTACGCCCGGACACGCCGACGAGGGTGGCCAGGTGAGCGGCGTGCCGGGCCGTCATCGCCTCCCCCTCGAATAGGGGGTGGGAGCCGACCGCGACGGGTGACGCCTTTCGTCCGGTTGGTCCGGTCTGCCATTTGGTATCTGAGTGTTTGCTATCCGGCGTACGGTGGAATGCCCCCAGTACCACCCGGTCGCGCGGCGGCGGCCGGACGGGCGGAGGAAAGGTCGGGCCCGAGATGATACTCACCGCTGCTCAGGACGTCATCCGCGTACAACTGGAGAATCCGGGGACGGAGTCTCCGCCCGGATCGGGCTCGTCCACCGAACTGTTGCGCCACCTTGTCTGGGTGCATGTGCTGGCCACCGTGATCGCGGTGCTGTGCTGGGTGCGGCTGGCGCGGGGACGCGGTACGGGACGCGGCCGCATCGTCACGGTGGCGGTGGGCACGGTCCTGATCGGACTCGCCTCCGCGGGGGCCGGTGCCGTCCTCGAGGCGGCATTGAAGTGATGCGGTGGCGCGCGGGCGGCCACCGACCACGCGGGCCTACTCCATTGCGGTCCGCACGGTGCGCAGATCGGCGATGAACTCCTCGTAGGCCGCCTCGCGGTCGGGAGCGCGCAGAATGGCCGAGGGGTGCACGGTCGCCACGGCACGATAATCCTCGAGCGCGATCACCTCGCCGCGCTGCCGGGTGACCCGGAAGGACGGCCCGAACACGGTCTGCGCGGCCACCGCGCCCAGGCACACCACCAGCTCCGGCCGGACCACCGACAGCTCGGCCTCCAGCCACGGTCGGCAGGCCACGATCTCGGTGCGTCCGGGCTGCTGGTGAATGCGCCGCTTACCACGCTCCTCGAACTTGAAATGTTTCACCGCATTGGTCAGATAGACCATGCTGCGGTCGATTCCGGCCTCGACGAGCGCCCGGTTCAGCAGCCGCCCGGCCGGGCCGACGAACGGATGCCCGACGACATCCTCCCGGTCGCCCGGCTGCTCGCCGATCATGACGACGCGGGCGTCGCCGGGGCCCGCCCCGAACACGATCTGGGTGGCGTGCCGGTAGAGATCGCAGCCGCGGCACTCGCTCGCCGCCTTGCGCAGTGTCTCCAGATCCGCGCCCGCGGGAACGTATGCGCTGGCACTCACTGTCCGCTCCTCCCGTATTTCCGGCTGCTGCGGCGATACCCGGCCGGTCGCGGCGGAAACGGCGCACCTTGCCGTCGTGCAGTCGGTGCAATGCTGCATTCGCCGCCGTCGCCGCGTCATCCCCTTGCGGCGCATCGGATCTCGGGGTTGTGCGCCCGGCGCGATCAGCCCCGGCGGACGAAATTCGGGCGGATATCGGGGTCGGGCGGGTCGTAGTAACGGTGAAAGGTCGGCGTCAGCGCGGCCGACATGGGCGGGTTGACCCACGACCAATCGGTGGGGCATCGGCGCCCGGCAGCTTGTTCCCGCTCGACGTGCTCGATGAACTGCTTGGCCGCGGTGTGGTGGTCGGAGATGTACACCCCCGCCTGCCGATAGCTGTGCAGGACGGCGACATTCAGTTCGACCAGCGCACGGTCGCGCCAGAGCGTGCGCTCGCTGCCGGTGTCCAGGCCCATGCGCTCGGCGATCGCCGGTAGCATGTTGTAGCGGTCGGTGTCGGCCAGATTGCGGGCGCCGATCTCCGTGGACACGTACCAGCCGTTGAACGGCGCCGCCGGGTAGGTCACGCCGCCGATCTCGAGATCCATATTCGACACCGCGGGCAGTGCGGGCCAGCGCAGACCCAGATCCGCGAACCACCGGAACTCGGGGTGTTCGAGGTGGACCTCGCCGACCAGCTCCCGCGGCACGTCGAACCAGCGCAGGGGCTCGGTGGGGGTGCTGATCAGAACGGGCAGCACGTCGAAGGCCGTCCCCGGACCCCACCAGCCGAGCTTGCGGGCGAGTTCGGTCAGCGCGACGGTGGACGGATCACCGAGCACGCTGCCGTCGGGACGGCGGTAGCCCGCGTAGCGGATGAGCTGCGGACTGATGATCCGGAACGGCAGCCGGTCGGGCTCGGCGGGCGGGCCGACGGTCACCAGGCAGCGCAGCGTGCGCCCGAGGCGGGCCCGGCGCAGGTGCTCCCAGCAGGCGTCGGCCAGCTCCGCCGCATTCGCGGCCGACCGCGCGTCGATGACATCCAGCGAGCGCCAGTGCTTGCGGCCCACGCAGCGATCGTGATTGCGCCAGGCCAGTCGGGCGCCGATGCAGATCTCGTCCAGGGTCTGCCGGTAGCTGCCGAATTCCTGCAGCGTCCACAGCGCGCTGCGGCGGCGCCGTTCGGGTAGGTGGCCGAGCTCGGGCTCGGCGAAGAACTCATCGCACTCCCGGAGCCGGCGCGACAGTTGCCAACCGGCCGGTCGTTTCGCTGTGAGGGGTGGAACGTCGGTGGGATTCAGTTGTGCTGCAGGGCAATTCACGACACATCTCCGGACGGGGGCGGGTGTGCTCGGTGGACGCTGAGCGGGCGCCGCGGCGCTTGCTCCAGTGTTGCACCCACCCGCCGGCGATGGTGCTCGAATCGTGATGTTCGCGTAATCCGCGAAAGGTAGCGGACCGGCGGACAGCCATCGCCAGCTAGACGTAACCTGCGATAACACGTACCCTGCGGGTGAGCCCGGTCGCAGACGTCCGGGCCCGGATCACACACGAAACGAGTACCTCAATGGCGCGGCATGTCGACGTACTGATCATCGGCGCGGGTCTGTCCGGCATCGGAATGGCCTGCCACCTTACCCGCGAGGGCACCGGGCGCAGCTACGCGATCCTGGAGCGGCGGACCGCCATCGGCGGGACCTGGGACCTGTTCCGGTATCCGGGTATTCGATCCGATTCGGACATGCTGACCTTCGGCTACGGTTTCCGTCCCTGGCACGGCACCAACGTGCTGGCCGACGGCCCGCACATCCGCCGCTATATCGCCGAGACCGCCGAGGAGTACGGCGTCACCCCGCATATTCGTTTCGGCCGCAACGTCACCCGCGCGAGCTGGTCGAGCGCGCAGGGCCGGTGGACCGTGACCGCCGTCGACGAGCAGACCGGCAAGACCGAGACCTACACCAGCAATTTCCTGGTCGGATGCACCGGCTACTACGACTACGACAACGGCTACCGCCCGGCGTTTCCGGGCGAGGAGAACTTCCGCGGTCGGATCGTGCACCCGCAGCACTGGCCGGAGGACCTGGACTACCGGGGCAAGCGGGTGGTCGTCATCGGCAGCGGCGCCACCGCCATCACGCTGATTCCGGCGATGAGCGCCGATACCGAGCACATCACGATGCTGCAGCGCTCGCCCACCTACATCATGGCGCTGCCGTCCGACGACCCGGTCGCCGTCGGCATGAAACTGGCCAAAATGCCCGCCTCCGTGGCCTATCGGACCGGCCGGGCCCGCAATATCGCGCTGCAGCGGGCCAGTTTTCAGCTCTCCCGCACGAGCCCGAAGCTGTCGCGCCGACTCTTGCTGGCGTCGGTGCGGGCGCAGGTCGGGTCGAAGATCGACATGCGGCACTTCAGCCCGACCTACAACCCGTGGGATCAGCGGCTGTGCGTGGTGCCCAACGGCGATCTGTTCAAGGCGCTGCGCAGCGGGCGCGCCTCGATCGCGACCGACAAGATCGACACCTTCACCGAGACCGGCATCCGGCTGGCGTCGGGGGAGGAACTCGAGGCCGACATCGTCATCAGCGCCACCGGCCTCAACGTGCAGATGCTGGGCGGCGCCGAACTGGAGCTGGACGGCGAGCCGGTGTCGATCCGGGACCGGGTGGCCTACAAGGGCGCGCTGCTGGGCGGCATACCGAACGCCATGGTGGTGATCGGCTACACCAACGCCTCCTGGACGCTGAAGGCGGATCTGGCGGCCGAGTACTTCTGCCGCCTGCTCAACCACATGCGCGAGCACGACTACGGCACGTTCGAGGTGGTGCCCGAGCCCGGCGACATCTCGTCGCAGTCGCTGATGGGCGGCGCCCTGACCTCCGGCTACATCACCCGCGGCGATGCCGTGATGCCGCGGCAGGGCACCCGCGGCCCCTGGAAGGTGATCAACAACTACTTCCGGGACCGGGCGCTGCTGCGCAAGGGGCCCCTGGAGGACGGCGTGATGCGGTTCGGCAAGAGCGCGTCGAAGGCCGAGGCGGTTCCGGAAACGCGTTCGGCCTGAGCGCCTTTCGGGCCGTGCACGGTGTGCGAGTGTGCACACCGTGCAGTTCGGCGCCGTTCTCGGAGGAACGCGACGGCGGCCGTGGGCTCAGCGCAGCGGCACGGACCAGGAGAGGACCGTGCCGTGGCGCCCGTCCTCGGAGACGGCCGTCACCGAGAACCGGCCGCCCGCCGATTCCGCACGGTGTGCCAGATTGCGCAGCCCGCTCGGAGTGATGTCGTCGGGAATTCCGCACCCGTCGTCGACGACCGTGACGGCGAGGTCGTCGGCGATGGTGATCGCGATATCGATCGTGGTCGCGCCGGAGTGGCGGACGGCATTGCTGACCGCCTCGCGCACCACGGCCTCCGCGTTGTCGCCCAATTCGGAGCCGACCACCAGCAGCGGCCCCGAGACGTGCAGTGACGTCCGGATATCGCTGTCGTCGGTCTGCTGGGTGATGGCCTGCTGCAGGCGCTGACGCAACCGGGTCCCCGAACTGCCGCCGTGCAGATCGAAGATCGAGGTCCGGATCTCCTGCACCACGTCCTGCAGATCGTTGATGGCGTCGGTGAGCCGGACCCGCACCTCGGGCGCGCGGACCCGCGGCGCCGTCCCCTGCAGGCCGAGCCCGATCGCGAACAGCCGCTGGATGACGTGGTCGTGCAGATCCCGGGCGATGCGGTCGCGGTCGGCGAGGACATCGAGCTCGCGCATCCGCAACTGGGTGTCGGCCAGCTGCATGACCAGCGCCGCCTGATCTGTGAAAGCCGAGGCCAAATCCAGCATTTCGTCGCTGTACGGCGCGGACTCCTGGCCCCGCACCGTGATCAGGACGCCGAAGGCGGAGTCCGGTGTGTGCAGCGGCAGCACCAGTTCCGGGCCCGCCCGCGGTATCGCGGATTCCAGCGGAACCGCCCGCACGTCATCGATCCGCATGGGAGCGCGCCGCGTGAACGCCTCGCCGATGATGGTGCCGCGCACCTCGACCCGGTCGCCCGGCCTGCCGTCGTCGGGGCCCGCGTACTGGGTGATGGCCAGCTCGGCGACCTCGTCGGGAGGTATGTCGCCATCGGGAACCACGGCCAGAACCACGCGCTCGGAACGGGTCAGCTGCCGGACGTTCTCGACCAGGTGGGACAGCACCTCGTCGGCGTCGGTACCGGCCAGGAACTCGGTGGTGAGATTGCCGATGGCCGCGATCCAGCCCTGCCGCGTGCGCGCGGATTCGTAGAGCCGGGCGTTGTCGATGGCGACACCGGCGGCCGCGGCGAGCGCCTGCACGATCAGCTCGTCGTCCTCGGTGAACCGATGCCCGCCGGACTTCTCGGTGAGGTAGAGGATTCCGAAGACCTCGTCCCGTATGCGGACCGGGACGCCGAGGAAGCTGCGCATCGGCGGATGATGGGCCGGGAACCCGACCGAGGACGGGTGGTCGGCGAGGTCGTCGAGCCGGAGCGGCTTGGGCTGCTGGAACAGCAGGCCGAGCACGCCGTGCCCTTCTGGCAGGTCGCCGATCAGCGCCTTGGTGTCGGCATCGATGCCCTCATAGATGAACTGACTGAGCAGCCGGTCGTGGCCGCGCACGCCGAGCGCGCCGTACCGGGCGTCCACCAGGCTGGTCGCGGTGTGCACGATCGTGGTCAGGGTGCGGTCCAGGTCCAGGCCCGAGGTGACGGCCAGCATGGCCTCGACCAGCCCGTCCATCCGGTCGCGCACGTCGATGATCTGCTCGACGCGCTCCTTGACCTCACCGAGTAGTTCGCGCAGGCGTAACTGAGACAAGGTTTCGCGTACCGAATAGGATCCCGATCCCTCGGTCATATCTCCGATCCCTGATCTCTGCACGGTGCACGGACTCGTCCGGTGCAGTGTATCGGGACGTCAGGGAGGTATTCGCGGGAAATGGCACGGAATGCAACGGCGACACGCCGACGAGGCACGGCCGAACCGACCGACGATCCCCGCGATAGGGGGCTATGTGCCCTAGCGTTCGGCGGCAATGTGATGCACCGTGATCCTCGGGTGCCCGTGTCCTTTTGTGTCCTCGACTGGAGGCGATCATGAACAGCCTGGAACGGCAACTACTTTCGTGTCTGGACGCGCTCAGGGAGTTACCCAGCCCCGGCAATGTCCGCAGCGTGCGGCGTGCCGTCCTGGCGTTGCGGACCGCGGCCGACGAGCTGGACCTCGCGGATCCGTACGAGCGGGGCGTGGGGAACCTCTACGACTATGTCGACAGCTCGAGCCGTGCCGCGGTGGCCGACCGCCTGCACTGGCTGTCCGGATCTCGCGCCGAGTACGAGAACGAGCTCGGATCGGCGCTGGCGGCCGCCCGCCGGGGCGGATCGGTCTATGCGCTGTCCTGTCAGCGCGACGAACTCGGGCGGCTGGGCGAGCGCATCGAGGCGCTGCCGCCGCAGGACCGGGAAGCGTTGCGCCGCTTGCTTTCCTACATCTACATGAAGAACCGTCAGGCACTGGATCTCGCGGTGTGCACCGATTGGGGTGTCTCCGCGCTGCGCTACCGGCTGGAGATGGGCCGCGCCGACCTGGCCGGCGCCGGATCCTGAGGGCGATCAGTTCGCCGCGATCTCCGTCCAGTCCGGGGCGGGCTGGCCCGCGCGCAGCTTGGACGCGTACACCGCGGCCTGGGTGCGCCGCTCCATGCCGAGCTTGGCCAGCAGCCGCGAGACGTAGTTCTTGACGGTCTTCTCCGCCAGAAACATCCGCTCGGCGATCTGCCGGTTGGTGAGCCCGTCGCCCAGCAGGTCCAGCAGCTTGCGCTCCTGTTCGGTGAGCGAGGCCAGCGGTCCGTCGGCCTGGGTGCTGCGCCGCAGCCGCTCCATCAGCGCGGCGGCGGCGCGGTTGTCCAGCAGCGAGCGGCCCGAACCGACCGCCTTGATCGCCTCGGCCAGCTCCATGCCCTTGATGTCCTTGATGACGTAGCCGCTGGCGCCGGCCAGGATGGCGTCGAGCATGGCCTGCTCGTCGGTGTAGGACGTGAGGATCAGGCAGCGCAGCTCGTCGAATCGCGACAGCAGCTCCCGGCACAATTCGATGCCGTTGCCGTCGGGCAGGCGGACATCGAGAACCGCCACGTCCGGACGCAGCGCCGGGATCCGGGCCAGTGCGTGCGCCACATCCCCGGCCTCGCCGACAACGGTCAGCTCGGGATCTCCCTCGAGGAGATCGATCAGGCCGCGGCGGACGATCTCATGGTCGTCGACCAGGAACACCTTGATCATGGTGGGTCCAATCCGAGTGCGGCAGGTGAAGTCACGATAGACGGTTCGCCGGTGTGCGGGGTACGGCCGAAGGTCACATTCCGTGGTCGAGGCGGTATCGACCGTCCCGGTGATCTCATCGGCGAGATACCGTCGTCGATATGAGAAAACGGGGCGATCCGCCGCCCCTGTCCCGAATCCGCGAGCTGGCCGAGCGCATGGCCGCCGACCGCCGCCGGCTGCTGGGGGATCTGGTCGCTCGGCGGCAGGCCGCGGGTCTGTCGCAGACCGAAATCGCCGCCCGGATGGGCACCTCGCAGTCGGCCGTGGCCCGGCTCGAGGCGGGGCAGGTGGATGTGCGCATCTCGACTCTGGAGCGCTACGCCGCCGCGACCGGCAGCTATCTGGCGTGGCGGTTGCAGCCCGGCGACCGGTGAATGCCGGCCGCCGCCCGGGCAAGGGTGCGTGCGAGGGTCGAATCCCTTTGGGCAGAAGGGGATCGAGCACCGGCCCGGGCCGGCGGCTGGGCGCGCCGGGGAATGAGGCCCGACCCGCCCGGGTGGCAGAACCGCCGTCTCGACGAAATGGGGCCGGCCAGGCTTGCCGTCCCACTCCGGCGGTGACGCCACCTCGGGCGGGTCGCCGGGGCGCCCCGGCCAATCCAGGATCCCGCGTCGGCCGGGGATCGGCAGGGGCCGAAAGTCCATGGACGTCCCGCCGAAGGTCCTCGCCTCGGCGGCGACGACCGGGCAACCGCTACTGCGGCACGGTGACCGGGTCGGTACAGCTGCCGGGAGTGTCGACCAGCGAGCAGGCAACGGGCCCGCGGGTGGGCCGATAATCGCCGGGCACCCCGCCCGCGCGGGTCAGGGTGCTGTAGGCCGCGACGGCGTCGGTGGGGCGCCGGGTCAGGGCCGGGTCGGTACGCACATCGACGGTGTAGAGACCGAAACGTGGTGTGTAGCTGCCCCATTCGTAGTTGTCGGTAATGCTCCAGTAGTTGTAGCCCATGACGTTCATGCCGTCGGCCGCGGCGCGCTGGATCCAGTAGACGGTGTCGCGCAGATCGTCGGCGCGGGTGTAGCCGTCCGCGCGGGGCGCGCCGTTCTGGGTGGGCATGCCGTTCTCGACGATGTACAGCGGCATGCCCGGGAAGCGCCGCGCGTAGTAGTCGAGCGCGTAGTAGATGCCCTCCGGCTGCAGCGGGTTCTTCCAGAGTTCCTTGATGTTCGTGGGCGGGTTCGCCAGGATCGACTGCGGCGTATAGCCGTAGTAGTAGTCGATGCCGAGGTAGTCGAGCTTCTCCGAGATCGGGTCGACGATCCGGCCGTTGATCAGCGGTTCGGTGACACCGGCGATATAGGCGACATTGCTGGTGACCATGGCGCCCGGCTGGGCGGCGTGGATGTGGTCGTAGATGGTGTTGTGCGCCTGCACCAGTCGCTGCTGCATGGCCGGGATCGCGGCGGGGGACAGGCCGCCGTTGGAGGTCTCGTTCAGCACGTAGAAGGTCGGCTCGTTGAACGTGACCCACAGCGGATCCCGGGAAGCGTAGCGGTCCACCACCTTTCGGGCGTTGGTCAGCCAGTCGTCGAGCATCGCGGGATGGCCCCAGCCGCCGCGTTCGGCCGCCCAGCCGGGGTAGACCCAGTGGTCCAGGCTGAGCATGGGGCGGATGCCCCGGGCGGCCATGGCGTCGAGCACGCTGTCGTAGAAGGCGAATCCCTCCTCCGACCAGCTGCCCGGCCGCGGCTGCACCCGCGCCCACTCGACGCTGATCCGGTACACGCCGACGCCGAGGCCCGCGGCCAGGCCGATATCGGAGGCGTAGCGGGTGTAGAAGTCGACCGCGTCCTGGTAGCGGTCGTAGTCCGGATGCGAGGCGATGTAGCGAGTCCAATTGCTGTCCGGCGCATGGCCTTCGCACTGGAAACCGGCGCTGGCCACACCCCACAGGAAATCCGGGCCCAGGGACGGCACGGTCGCGGGCGGCGCCGGGCGGGCACCGGCGAGCGGTGCGGGTCCGGCGAGCGCGGCGGCGGTTCCGGCCGCGAACAGGCCGAGAGCGTGGCGGCGGCTGAACTGGCGCATCGGACTCCTCGACATCGGGATCGGTTTCGGCAACGCTAGCGAGATCCTAGGGCTGACCGAGTGACCACTCGGGAATGTTGCCATTCCGATATAAAACTGGTCGCGCGTCCATCTTCTCTGTGCGGGCGCGACCGGCTGTCGGTGGCGGGCGTTACGGTGGAGATCATGACGACGCATCTGACGCACTGGGGAGCGTTCGAGGCCGCCGGCGACGGCGAGCGGTTGACCGAGGTGCGGCCGTGGCGCGGCGATCCCGAGCCCATGCCGCTGATCGAGAATGTCGCCTCCGCCCAACATCATCCGACGCGGATCGATCGTCCCCACGTGCGTCAGGGCTGGCTCGAGCACGGCCCGGGGGCGCCCCGCCGCGGCGAGGAGCCGTTCGTGCCGGTGTCCTGGGAGAAGGCGCTCGAGCTGCTGTCGGGGGAGCTGCGCCGGGTGTACGGCGAATACGGGGCCGGATCGGTGTACGCCGGATCCTACGGCTGGGCCAGCGCGGGTCGCTTCCATCACGCGCAGAGCCAGGTGCATCGCTTCCTGAACTGCCTCGGCGGCTATGTGCGCCATGTCAACAGCTACAGCCTCGGCACCTCCACGGTGCTGATGCCCTATGTCCTGTGCGATCTGTACTGGCTGCTGGGCCACGGCACGGCGAAGTCGGTGCTCGCCGAGCACTCCGATCTGGTGGTCGCCTTCGGCGGGCTGTCGCCGAAGAATGCCGCCGTCTCGCCGGGCGGCGTCTCCCGGCACAACGCCCGCACCTGGATGGCGCAGGCGAGCGAGCGCGGCTGCCGATTCGTGACGGTCGCGCCGCTGCGCGACGACACCCCCGCCGAGGCGCAGGCCGAGTGGATCGCCCCGCGCCCGAATACCGATGCCGCCCTGATGCTGGCGCTGGCGCAGGTACTGGACTCGGAGGGCCTGGCGGACAACGACTTTCTCGACCGCTACACCGTCGGGTTCGATCGGTTCGCGCGTTACCTGCGCGGCGAGGCCGACGGGGTCGTCAAGGATCCGGCCTGGGCCGAGACCATCACCGGCGTGCCCGCCGACCGCATCCGCGCGCTGGCCCGCGAGATGGCGGGGCGTCGCACGTTCATCACCGTGAGCTGGTCGCTGCAGCGGGCGCGCCACGGTGAGCAGCCGCTGTGGCTCGGCGTCGTGCTCGCGGCCATGCTGGGCCAGATCGGCCTGCCCGGCGGCGGATTCGGCCACGGCTACGGGTCGGCCGCGAACGTGGGGGAGCCGACGCGGCAGCTGCGGGTGCCGCATCTGCCCCAGGGGGAGAACGGCGTCGACGCGTTCATTCCCGTCGCGCGCATCGCCGATATGCTGCTGAATCCGGGTGCGCCCTACCGGTACAACGGGCAGGAGCTGGAGTATCCCGATATCCGGCTGGTCTACTGGGCGGGCGGCAACCCCTTCCACCACCACCAGAATCTGGCGCGGCTGCGCGAGGCCTTCGCCCGGCCCGACACCGTGGTGGTGCACGACGCGTTCTGGACCGGCACCACCCGGCACGCCGATATCGTGCTCCCGGCCACGATGACCATCGAACGCGACGATTTCGGCGCGGGCGACAACGACCGGATGTTCTTCCCGATGCGCGCGCTGACCCGCCCGCACGGTGAGGCCCGCGACGACTACGCGATCTTCGCCGACCTGTCCGAAAGGCTCGGCATCGGTAAGGAATTCACCGAGGGCCGCACCACCGAGGAGTGGCTGCGCCACCTGTACGACCGGTGGCGGGCCGAACTGGGGGAGCGTGGCGAAGGAATCCCCGAGTTCGACGAGTTCTGGGCCGGTGACGGCCTCGAACTGCCGGTATCGGAACCGGCGCAGGTGGCGTTCGCCGACTTCCGCGCGGACCCGCAGGCGCACCCGCTCACCACGCCGACCGGCCGCATCGAGATCTTCTCCGAAACCATCGACGGCTACGGGTACGCCGACTGCCCGGGGCATCCTGTCTGGCTGGAGCCGGAGGATTGGCTGGGTAGCCCGGAGGCGGCCCGATTCCCGATCCAGCTGGTCGCCAACCAGCCGCGCAGCAAGCTGCACAGCCAGCTGGACGTGGGCGCGCACAGCCGATCCACGAAGGTCGCCGGGCGCGAGCCGGTGCGGCTGCATCCCGACGACGCCGCGGCCCGCGGCGTGCACGACGGGGAGATCGTGCGCCTGTTCAACGACCGCGGCTCCTGCCTGGCCGGGCTCGTCGTCGACGAGGCGGTGCGCCCGGGCGTCGCCCAACTGTCGACGGGTGCCTGGTACGACCCGGACCCGGCGGATCCGAGCTTCTGCCGGCACGGCAACCCGAACGTGCTGACCGCCGACCGGCCGTCGTCGACCCTGAGCCAAGGGTGCACCGGTCAGCTCACACTGGTGGAGATCGAGGCGTATCGCGATGCGCCGCCGGACCTTTCGGTGCTGCACCCACCGGCCACCGCCGAATCGGCGCGGGGGTGAGGGCCACTCATGAGTGATATCGAGACGCCGGACCGGTCGCAGGTCACCAAGGTCGCCGTCGAGGCCACGCTGGACGAGCTGGAGGCGCGCTACGAGCGGGCCGTCGGCGCCTTGCGCGCGGCGGTCAAGGATTTCGTCGACAACGGAGTCGTGCCCACGAGCGTCGCCCGCGAGGCGGGTGCCTTCGTCTATCCCGAATTGCGCATCGGATGGGACGGCCGGGCGCAGCCGAAGAACCGCTCCCGCGCATGGGGCCGGCTGACCCGCCCGGGCACCTACCGGACGACCATCACCCGCCCGGCGCTGCTGCGCGGGTACCTCGCCGAACAGCTCGGGGTGATCCTCGACGACTACGACGTCCATATCGAGGTCGGCCCCTCGCAGCAGGAGATCCCGTTCCCGTATGTGATCGACGGCGCCGAGCTGGGGCTGGACCGGTCCATGAGCGCGGACCTGGCGAAGCACTTCCCGACCACCGACCTGGCCGACGTCGGCGACGAGATCGCGGACGGCATCATCGACACCAGCGGCCCGCTGCCGCTGAGCCAGTTCGACGCCTTGCGCACCGACTTCTCGCTGGCGCGGCTGCGGCACTACACGGGCACGCCGGTCGAACACTTCCAGTCCTTCGTGATGTTCACCAATTACAGCCGCTACGTGGACGAGTTCGTGCGCTGGGCCTGCGATCTGATCGCCGATCCCGACAGCCCGTACGACAGGCTGTCCTGTGCGGGCGGCACGGTGATCACGGCCGACGTCGGGGACCGGGAGTCGACGGTGGCCGACGGGGCGTGGAAGAAACATCAGATGCCCGCGTGGCACCTGATGTCGCCCACCGGCCACGGGATCACCCTGGTCAACATCGGGGTCGGGCCCGCCAATGCCAAGAACATGTGTGACCACCTGGCGGTCCTGCGGCCGCACGCCTGGCTGATGATCGGCCACTGCGGCGGACTGCGGGAAAGCCAGGAGATCGGCGACTACGTCCTCGCCCACGCCTACCTGCGCGACGACCACGTCCTGGATCCCGTGCTGCCGCCGGACATTCCGATCCCGAGCATCGCCGAGGTGCAGCGCGCGCTGTACGACGCGACGAAGCTCGTCAGCGGCATGCCCGGCGAGGATGTGAAACAGCGCCTGCGCACCGGCACCGTGGTGACCACCGACGACCGCAACTGGGAGTTGCGCTATTCGGCGTCGGCGCTGCGGTTCAATCTGAGCCGCGCGGTCGCCGTGGATATGGAAAGTGGCACCATCGCGGCCCAGGGGTACCGCTTCCGCGTGCCCTACGGGACACTGCTGTGCGTCTCCGACAAGCCGCTGCACGGCGAGATCAAGCTGCCCGGCCAGGCCAACCGCTTCTACGAGGGCACGGTCTCCGAGCATCTGCAGATCGGCATCCGCGCGGTCGAACTGCTGCGCGCCGAGGGCGACAGCCTGCACTCGCGCAAACTGCGCACGTTCAACGAGCCGCCGTTCCGGTGAGTCGGCCCGGGGTTACCATCGCACCTGTGACCGGCACACCCGCGGATCAGCACCTGCGCGACCTCGCGCGGCTGCGCCGCGTCCGCGACCGGATCGACCGGGAGTACGCGCAGCCGCTGGACGTGGAGCGCCTCGCCCGCGATGCGCACATGTCGGCGGGGCACCTCAGCAGGCAGTTCAAGCTCGCCTACGGGGAGTCGCCGTACGCCTATCTGATGACGCGGCGCATCGAGCGCGCGATGGCGCTGCTGCGCCGTGGCGATCTTTCGGTTACCGAGGTTTGCTTCGCGGTGGGCTGCTCCTCGCTGGGGACCTTCAGCACCCGCTTCGCCGAGTTGGTCGGCGTCCCGCCGAGCGTGTACCGGCGCGACGCCGCGCTAGAGACGGAGGGCATGCCCTCGTGCGTCGCGAAACAGGTCACCAGACCGATCAGGAATCGAGAAGCGCAGGGCACCCGGCAACAATTAGCGTGATCTGCATGGAAATCACCATTGAAGCCAGCTTCCTCCCGCAGAACGACCCGGAGGCGGCCACCGCTTTCTACCGCGACATTCTGGGTTTCGAGGTCCGTAAGGACGTCGGATACAACGGGCTGCACTGGATCACGGTCGGCCCGGTCGGCCAGCCCGACACCGCTATCGTCCTCTACCCGCCGGAGGCCACCCCCGGTCTCACCGACGAGGAGCGCCGCACCATCACCGAGATGATGGCCAAGGGAACCTACGGCAGCATCGTCTTGGCTACCAAGGATGTCGACGGCACCTTCGAGCGACTGCAGGCCGGAGACGCCGATGTCGTCCAGGAGCCGACCGACCAGCCCTACGGCGTGCGCGACTGTGCCTTCCGGGATCCCGCGGGAAACATGCTCCGCATCCAGCAGGCGAGCTGAACAACCAGCTCCGCCACCTGCCTACAGCGTCGAC
This sequence comes from Nocardia mexicana NBRC 108244, assembly GCF_001613165.1. Taxonomy (GTDB): domain Bacteria; phylum Actinomycetota; class Actinomycetes; order Mycobacteriales; family Mycobacteriaceae; genus Nocardia; species Nocardia mexicana. The sequence goes on along the minus strand of NZ_BDBV01000055.1, from coordinate 89,178 downwards.
ATCGCGGCCGCTCCGGCATGACCGTGCTCTCCTCGCATCCCCCGGCAAGGTCGTGGGTCTCGTTGTAACCCCCGGTATGACCGTAGGTCTCGTTGTACTCCCGGCATGACCGCAGGTCTCCTCGCATTCCCGGCATGCTTTTGGCCGGGATCCACAGCACGCTGGTGGATTCCGGCCAAGGGCGTGCCGGAAATACCATCAACAGGAGGAATTCATGGCACAGCAGCCGACAGACAAGCGCAAGCCCGGTACACCCGGTGCATTCTCGCGCTGGATGCAGCAGAAGATGAATGCCCGCATGAACCGCAAGATCCGGCGCGGCCGCAAGACCTTCATGGGCATGGACGTCCTGATCCTGAACACGGTGGGGCGACGCAGCGGTGAGCCGCGGCAGACGCCGCTGGCCTGGTTCGCCGACGGCGACAACGCCTGGCTGATCGTCGGATCGGGCGGCGGGAGCCAGAACCCGGACTGGCACGCCAACCTGATGGCGCATCCGGATCGGGCGTCGATCGAGCTGCCCGGCCGCGGCACCCTCGAGGTGACCCCGCAGCAGCTGACCGGCGACGAGCGTGAGCAGGCCTGGAAGCGTATCGCCGACGACCAGCCGCGCATCGCGAAGTATCAGGAGAAATCCGAGCGGAAGTACCCGGTAGTCCGGCTCGCTCCGCGGTGATCCGCGCACACCGGAAGGGAGATCACGATGAAGTGGAGCAAATGGGATCGGCAGCTGCATCGCTGGCTGTCCATTATTTTCACGACGACCGTCCTCGTCGCCATCGTGGCCGCGGCGCTGGGCATGACGGAGTCCGCGGCGTGGGTGTTCTATGTGCCGCTGCTTCCGCTGCTGCTGCTCATGGTCACCGGTTTGTACATGTTCGTCCTGCCGTACCGGGTGAAGCGGAACAGCGCCCGCCCCGGCCCGTACACCGGCATCGATCAGGTTTAATCGACATGCCACGCCGACAAAGTCCGCGACGGCGTCCCGCGTAGAACAGATGGAGACACGATGACCACGGCCACGAAGAACGGCGCGAAGAAGGTCACGAAAAAGGGTGAGAAGTCGCCGGCGCTGCCCGCCGCCGACAGCCACGACCTGATCCGCGTGCACGGTGCGCGCGTGAACAATCTGCAGGACGTGAGCATCGAGATCCCGAAGCGCCGCCTGACCGTGTTCACCGGAGTCTCCGGTTCGGGTAAGAGTTCGCTGGTCTTCAGCACGATCGCCGCGGAATCGCAGCGGCTGATCAACGAGACCTACAGCGCCTTCGTGCAGGGGTTCATGCCGACGCTGGCCCGGCCCGAGGTCGACGTTCTGGAGGGCCTGACCACCGCGATCATCGTCGACCAGCAGCGAATGGGCGCCGACCCGCGGTCCACGGTCGGCACCGCCACCGACGCCAATGCGATGTTGCGCATCCTGTTCAGCCGCGTCGGCGCGCCGCATATCGGATCGCCGCAGGCCTTCTCGTTCAACGTCGCCTCGATCAGCGGCGCGGGCGCGGTGGCCGTCGAGAAGAACGGGCGGACGGTCAAGGAGCGGCGCAGCTTCAGCATCACCGGCGGCATGTGTCCGCGCTGCGAGGGCCGGGGGTCGGTCAACGATATCGATCTGACTCAGCTCTACGACGACTCCAAGACGCTCGCCGAGGGGGCGTTCACCATTCCGGGCTGGAAGTCCGACAGTTTCTGGACGGTCCGTGTCTACGCCGAATCCGGTTTCGTGGACCCGAACAAGCCGATCCGCAAGTTCACCAAGCGGGAAATGAACGACTTCCTCTACAAGGAGCCGGTCAAGGTGAAGGTCGACGGCGTCAACCTCACCTACGAGGGTTTGATTCCGAAGATCCAGAAATCGTTCCTGTCCAAGGACAAGGAGGCGATGCAGCCGCATATCCGGGCCTTCGTGGAGCGGGCGGTCACCTTCACCACCTGCCCGGACTGCGACGGCACCCGGCTCAGCGAGCTGGCCCGGTCGTCGAAGATCAAGGGCATCTCGATCGCCGACGCCTGCGCGATGGAGATCCGGGATCTCGCGGAGTGGGTGCGCGGGCTCGACGAGCCATCGGTCGCGCCGCTGCTCACGGCGCTGGGCGGCACCCTGGATTCGTTCGTGGACATCGGGCTCGGCTACCTCTCGCTGGAGCGGCCGTCGGGCACGCTGTCGGGCGGTGAGGCGCAGCGCGTCAAGATGATTCGCCATCTCGGGTCGGCGCTCACCGATGTCACCTATGTCTTCGACGAGCCCACGATCGGACTGCATCCGCACGATATCCAGCGGATGAACGACCTGCTGCTGCAGTTGCGGGACAAGGGCAACACGGTGCTGGTCGTGGAGCACAAGCCGGAGGCGATCGCGATCGCCGACCACGTCGTGGATCTCGGCCCCGGCGCCGGAACCCAGGGCGGCACCGTGTGCTTCGAGGGCACCGTCGACGGGCTGCGGGCCAGCGACACCAGTACCGGGCGCCATCTCGACGATCGCGCCCAGCTGAAGGAGAAGGTGCGTAAGCCGAAGGGCGCGTTGGAGATTCGCGGTGCGACGTCGCACAACCTGCAGGATGTCGACGTGGATGTTCCGCTCGGGGTGCTGTGCGTCGTCACCGGTGTCGCGGGCTCGGGCAAGAGCTCGCTGATTCATGGCTCGATTCCCTCCGAGGAGGGTGTGGTATCGGTCGACCAGGCGCCCATCCGCGGTTCGCGGCGCAGCAATCCGGCGACCTACACCAGCCTGCTGGAGCCGATCCGCAAGGCGTTCGCGAAGGCCAACGGCGTGAAACCGGCGCTGTTCAGCGCGAATTCCGAGGGCGCCTGCCCGAACTGCAACGGCGCCGGTGTCATCTACACCGACCTCGGGATGATGGCGGGGATGGAGACCACGTGCGAGGAGTGTGAGGGCAAGCGGTTCCAGGCGTCGGTGCTCGAGTATCACCTGGGCGGTCGCAATATCAGCGAGGTGCTGGCGATGTCGGTCGCCGAGGCGGAGGAGTTCTTCCGCGAGGGGGAGGCCCGGATTCCGGCCGCGCACGCCATTCTCGACCGGCTCGCGGACGTCGGGCTCGGCTACCTCAAGCTCGGCCAGCCGCTCACGACCCTGTCCGGTGGCGAACGCCAGCGGCTGAAGCTGGCCACCCATATGGCCGACAAGGGCGGCGTCTACATCCTCGACGAGCCGACCACCGGGCTGCACCTGGCCGATGTCGAGAATCTGCTCGCGCTCCTGGACCGCCTGGTCGACTCCGGTAAGTCGGTCATCGTCATCGAGCACCACCAGGCGGTCATGGCGCATGCGGACTGGATCATCGACCTGGGTCCGGGTGCCGGGCACGACGGCGGCAAGATCGTCTTCGAAGGCACCCCGGCCGATCTCGTCGCCGCCCGCTCCACCCTCACCGGCGAGCACCTCGCCGACTATGTCGGCGGCTGACTACGGCGCCTGGAATCCGCCGATCTTCTCCTCGAGGAGTTCGGCCAGCCGTAGCGGGGTGCGGTCCTCGAACATCGGGCCGATGAGCTGAACCCCCACCGGTAGGCCCTCGGGGGAGCGGCCCGTGGGGATGGCGGTGGCGGGCAGGCCGGGCATGGTGGCCATACCGGCCCAGACCAGCTGATCGAAGTACGGGTATTCGACGCCGTCGATATCGATGTGCCGGTTCTCCAGGCCGTCGTTGTGGTCGTGAGGGAAGGCGGGGGTGGGCGTGATCGGGCAGACCACGACATCGAACTCGGCGAAGAGCTGCCGCCAACCGTGGCGATGGTGTTCGCGACGGTTGTTCGCCTCGACCCAGCCGCGGTGGCTGAGCACCATGCCGCGCAGCCGCGCCGCATCGAGGCTCCCGTCGTCCGCACTCAGGGAGGCGGCGCGAGTCCGCAGTTGTTCGTAGACGTCGACGGGAAGGCCTGCGGCGGCGTTCGACAGCATCAGCAGCATGTAGAGCGTTGCCGCCTCGGTCATATCGGGCAGCAGCGGAGTGTGCCGTTCGACGCGGGCGCCCGCGTCGGCGAGCGCCTCGGCGACCCGGTTCACCCCTGCCCGCACCGCCGATCCCGTGGGAATGAGCGGATGCTCGTCGACGATCAGGACTCGGAAGTCCGACAGCCGCTCGTGCCGCGCGGGCGGCAGCGCGATGTCGTAGCCGATGCCGTGGGTCAGCGGGTCGGGTCCGGCCATCACGTCGAGCAGCAGCGTGAGGTCGCGGGCGGTGCGCGCCATCGGGCCGACGACGGCCAGGTCGAGTTCGACGGGCAGGGCCGGCGCGGGCGGCGCGACCATGCCGCGGGTCGGCGCGAGCCCGAGTGTCGGCTTGTGCGCGTAGATCCCGCAGAAGTGTGCGGGGGTGCGCAGTGATCCGGCGAGGTCGGAACCGAGGGACAGCGCGCCGAAACCGGCGGCCAGGGCCGCCGCCGATCCGCCGGAGGAACCACCCGAGGTGCGGTCGTGATCCCACGGATTGTTGGTGGTGCCGTAGATCTCGTTGAAGCTCTGGATATCTCGCAATACCAAGGGCACGTTGGTCTTACCGAGCACGACCGCACCCGCGGCCTCGAGCCGCGACACCTGCAGCGCGTCCTCGGCCGGGACGAAGTCCGCGTGCTGTGGCATGCCCCAGGTCGTGGGCAGTCCGGCGATGTTGTAGGACTCCTTGACCGTCACCGGAATACCGAGCAGTGGCCGGTCTTCCCCGCGGGCGCGCATATCGTCGGCACGGCGCGCGGCGGCTCGTGCCCGATCGAAGGTCCGCACACAGATCGCGTTGATCGCCTTGTCATCCCGCTCGATACGCGCGATCGCCTCCTCGGTCAGTTCCCTCGAGGTCACCGCACCGGCACGCAATGCGGCCGAAAGCTGTTCGGCCGACTGAAAACTCCGTTCCATGAATTCGACGGTATCGGCCCGCCGCAGCGGACATAAAACTCCTATTCACGCAATCGGGAAAGCGAATAGGGTGATCGTCTGTGCCGATCGCTTCCGCTATATTGCCAGGTCACGCCGCCGGGGAGTCGACTCGGTGGGGCTCGGGGCCATGAAATTCCGTTTCGCACAACCGGATAGATGTCACAATAAGCATTCCATCCGTGCAGTATTCATCCGTCCGAACGGAAGTACCCCTCTCGTTACGCGTCCGCCACGAGGTGCGCGGTCAGAAAGTCGATCTGATCGGCAACGATCTGCGTGACGGCCGGCGGATGGTAGACCGTGAAGTGGTCGGCGTCGTAATGCTTCAAGACGGCCCGGGGCGCGGTGGCGGCCACCTGCCCAGCGATCGCGGGATCGATCAGGTTCTCTTGCTCGCAGGCGCACACCAGCAGCGGGCAGCGTACGCGCGGCGCGGAGGACGCGGCGTTGTAGAACAGCATGCCCAGCCCCGAGGCCGCGGTGATCCGGTTGTCGAACCGGTAACCGGGGGGTGTCACCGACTGCCACCCTTCGATGGCTCCGGGCTGGTTCACGAACGCCAGGTCTCCGGGCCTTCCGACCAATGGGACGTAACGGCGCGGCCGTCCGAGGGCGGCGCGGACCAGGTCGGAGACGATCGGAGCCGTGAACCGGAGCAGATGCCGGATCCCCGCCCGTGACACGACGGCACGCCCGCTGAAGACCGGACACTGAACGACCGCGGCACGAAGGTCCTCGTGACGGGCGGCTGCAGCCAGGACGTGGCTGGCACCGAATGATGTGCCCCACAGCGCGATCCGGTGGGAATCCAGTTCGGGCCGGGAACGGGCGAATGCCAGGGCGGCGTCGACGTCCTCGGCGTAGCGGCGCTGGCTCACCAGTTGGCGCGGGCGGCCACCTGATTCTCCGAGGTGGCGGAAGTCGAAGGCCACCACGGCAAGGCCCGCTTCGGAGAACCACTTCTCGTACTGGGCGAGCATCATCTCGTGGGTTGCGCCGCCGCCGTGGACGAGCACCACGACCGGATGCGGGCCTGGGCCGTCCGGCAGGGTCAGCCACGCCGCGCACTCGTTGCGGCCGGAAGGGAAGGTGGTGCGAATGGTCATGACACCTCGATTTAGGTACGTTGTACGTGAACAGCTTCAGTTAAACACGTACCTTGTACGTAATCAAGGAGGAGTATGCCCGCCCCTCGAAAATTCACGCGCGAGCAGCTACAGGTCGCCGCACTGACCTTGGTCGACGATCAAGGCTTGGACGGCTTGACCATGCGTAGTCTCGCGTCGGCGCTGGGCACCGGTCCGATGACGATCTACAACTACGTGGATGGACGTGACGGTTTGGAGCAGCTCGTCACCGAGGCGGTGATGTCGGAAGCGCGTTGGGGCTCCGGTGTATTCAGCGACTGGGATGACGAGGTTCTCGCCGTGGCCGAGGGTATGTGGCGCGCCGTTCGCGCACATCCTCATGCGATTCCGCTGATTCTCACCCGGCGCAGCATCGACCTGGCGACCCTTCGGCCGGCCGAAGCGCTGCTGCAAGCGCTCGCACGGAGCGGTAGATCCGGGATCGAATTGCTGGTGGCGTTCCGCGTCGTGTCCGGCTTCGTCACCGGATACGCGCAAGCGGAACTCGTGGGCCCGCTCTCCATGGCGCGGGATGAGGACTTGGCGACGATCAGCGACCGGATCGCTACCTTGCCGTCCGGACAGTTCCCCAAACTCATCGAGATCGCGCACGCCGCCGTCTCGAGCGACCCGACAGCCGAATTCCGCGCCGGGATACGCATAATTCTGACAGGACTCCGGGCGTAGGCGTCGTGCCCACCAACGATGTCAGCATCGAGCCGGGCTACAGGCCGAGCTTCGTGACGGCGTTGTCCTCCAGTGGGTTTGCGGTGCGGATGTAGCCGTGCACGGTGCGGGGGTTGGACCAGCGGCCCTGGCGCATGATCTCGCGGTCGCTGGCGCCGCCGAGGGCGGCCTGGGTGGCGAAGCCCGCGCGCAGCGAGTGGCCGGAGAACAGCGCCGGGTCCAGGCCCGCGCGTGCGGCGTAGCGTTTCACCAGTTCCGCTACGGCGCGGCCGGACATGGCGGCGGCGCCGATGCCGCCGTGCCGGGTGACGGTCGGGAACAGGGGTAGATCGGGGTCGGCGAGGGCGGCGCCGGTGAAGCCGTGGCAGCGATGGATGTTGGGGTCGGGGGTCGCGCCGTCGGCGAGCCAGGCGCGCAGGCCGCCGGTGCCGTGCTCGATGTGCTTCTCGCGCAAGCGAATCCAGTCGGCGAAGGCACAGACGGGGCAGGTGTGCGGATACTTGCCGCGGGGGAGGGCGACCCGCTGGGCGGCAGCGCCGGTCGGGTCGGTCTTGGTGGCGGGGAGCTGGATCAGCAGGACCGGCTCACCGCTGGCGTGGTCGAGGTCGACCCGCACGTCGGAGATGCGCAGTCCGGCAATCTCGCTGCGGCGCAGGGCGCCCGCGAATCCGACCAGTAGGACGAGGGCGTCGCGGCGGCGCGCCGGTTCGGTCGGCCAGCCGGGCGCGGGCAGCCCGCCGAGCAGCTGTTCGAGGGTGTGCAGCAGTACCGGCCGCTTACGCTCGGGCTGGGCGCGGCGCGTGCGACGGATGCCGCGCAGGGTCAGGCGGACGACGTCGGAGCGGGTGGGCGAGGGCAGCCCGTTGGCCGCGTGCACGGCGGCGACGGCGGCACTCTTGCGCTCCAAAGTGGCCGCGCCGAACGCCCATTCGCCCGACGGCCTGCGCGTATCCGCGGCGGCGGCGAGATAGACGGCGACATCCAACGGATCGGCGGGCAACGCCTGCCGCCCCTCCGCCGCACACCACCCCGACCACGCGATCCAATCGGATCGGTACGCGCGCACCGTATTCGGCGACTGCGACGCCTCGAGATACCGGCGCAACGCCCCGGCCTGCTCATCGTCGAACCGCTCCCGCACCAGCCGCAGCGCCGCCGCATCCACCAGCACACTGCGCACACCCCGCCGCAACTCCGTATGCACCACCTCGGGCACCGCAATCTGCCCAGCGTCAGCGGCAGATTCGGCGGCAGTACTCATCGCAGGCCACAGTACCGGGCGTCAGTCGATGGACGGTGAACCCACGCGCCCGGTCACGCCGCGTGTCCAGCGGTTCAGTCGAGCCGAACTGCACTGCGGCAGGAAGCAATCATCCTCGTCATTCCCGGCATGCTCCCACTCTCATTCCCGGCATGATTTTGGCCGGGATCCACGTCGGATAGCGGGATTCCGGCCAATAGCATGCCGGAATGACGGAGGAGTTCCGCGGCAACTTTGTCGTCGTCGCTACTCAGGAGATGTGATCGGGGGTATCGGCCGGGGCGGGGGTGGCCGGTTCCGTGGTTTTCGGGCGGCGGGTGCGGCGGGAGATGGCGACGCCGATGAGGCAGAGGGTGCCGCCGAGTAGGCCCCAGGCGGTGGGGATTTCGCCGAGGAGCAGCCAGGACAGCAGGATGGAGATCGCGGGGACGGCGTAGGTGCTGGCGGTGAGGCGGCCCGCGTCGGTGCGGCGCAGCGCGTAGGACCAGGTGGTGAATCCTATTGCGGTGGGGAACAATCCGAGGTAGATGCCGTCGAAGGCGACGCGTCCGGGCGCGGCGGCGAGCTCGGTGACCAACTGCGGCGTCCAGGGCAGCAGGACCACGGTCGCGATCACGCAGCCGAGCCAGATCGCGGTGAGCGGATCGACGTAGGCCATCGCGGGCTTCTGAACCAGCACGCCCGCCGCATAGAGCACGGCGGCGATCAGGCACAGCAGCACCCCGAGCCCGTCGCGGTGCCCGCCGGAACTGAACGCGATGATCGCGACCCCGCCCAGCGACACCAGCGCACCGGTCACCAGCATCGCGGACAGCCGCTCGTCGAGCAGCGCGGCGGCGCCGAACGCCACCAGCAGCGGCGCGAGGTTCACCAGCAGCGCGGCGGTACCCGCGTCGACGTGCCGCTCACCGGCGTTGAGCGCCACCGTATATCCGGCGAGCCACAGCACCGCATAGGCCGCCACCAGCAGCAGTGCGCGCTTGGATCGTGGAATGTGCCGCAGGACATGACCGCGGAAACCGACCAGCACGGTCAAGGCGACGGCCGCGACGGCCAAGCGCAGCAAGGCCATCGGCGCGGGAGACAGCGCGGATCCGGCATCGCGGATGGCGATGAACGCGGAGGCCCACAGCACCACGGTCACCAGGGCGGCGGCCGCGGTGGTCAGGTCCGGGTTGCCGCGCGGCGACAGTCGAGCGGCCGCGCGGGTGCGAAGGTCGGTAGTCACCCTGACATCGTCGCCACCCCGCATAGGACAGCACAAGCGAATAAAAGACATCGAATGTTCAGCCCAGCTGTACAATCCGGGCATGCTCGACATCACCCGGTTGAATCTGCTGCGCACGGTCATCGCCACCGGGTCGCTGCGGGCCAGCGCGTCCGCGCTCGGCTACACGCCGTCGGCGGCCAGCCAGCAACTGGCCGCACTGCAGCGTCAGACCGGCCTGCAGTTGGTCGAGCGCGCGGGGCGCGGTATCGAACCCACCGCGGCCGGGCGCGCGCTGGCGTCGGAGTCGGGCAGGCTGTTCGAGGAGCTCAGCCGGTTGGAGGGCGTGGTCGGGGATCTGCGTGCCGGGCGGGTGGGCAGCCTGTCGATCGGTTACGTGGCCTCCGTGAGTTCCACCTGGCTGCCGCCGATCGTCGATGCGCTGCGCACCGAATTCCCCGATCTCCGACTGGAATTGCGCATGTCCGAGTTCGCCGACGGGCAGCGCGATGTGGAGATCGTCATCGAGGATCCCGATGCCGGTCCGCCCCCGGGCGTGCGGGTCCATCGCCTCGCCACCGACCCGTACGTGGTGGCCGTGCGCTCCGACGATCCGCTGGCCGCGCGGCCCGAGGTCGCGCTGATCGACCTCGCCGACAGCACCTGGATCGATAACGAGCCGAGCGACGGCCCGTGCCGCCGGATCCTGCTGGACGCGTGCACCCAGGCCGGCATCACCCCGCGCTTCCAGGTGCAGACCCCGGACTACCGCACGGCGCTGTCCATGGTCGCGACGGGTATCGGCATCACGGCCCTGCCCCGGCTCGCCGCGGTGGACCTGCCTGCCACCGTGGTGGCGCGCCCGCTCGTCGACCCGACCCCGATCCGCTTCGTCAGCGTCGCCGTTCGCGATTCCGCCGCGGCGAATCCCCCTACCCGCCGCGTGGTGGAGTTGTTCACCGCGGTCGCGGCGCGGCCGGAGTAGCGGATCTCGTATCCGATTGTGGCCGTGGCCGATTCAGCGGCTGGGTGTGGTGACGCCGAACGGTGCCTGCCCGCCGCCCTGGGCGGGGGACACGGTGGACGGTCCGGAGGCGGTGTCACAGAGCAGGACACAGCCGGACTGCCCCGGACTGTAGGTGCTCGCCCCGGGCGGCGTGACGGTCAGTTGCCCGCTCGCCGTGAAATCTATCGTCCACTGCCCTGTCGAACCGGAGCCCCCACCGTAGGGCTCGGTCCAGGTCGAGGGTGTGGCGTCGAACGACGGCCCGCTCCACCCCTGCTGGGTGCCCACGGTCGACGGGGCGTCGCAGAGCATGCTGCAACCACCGTGCGGTGAGGCGCCCGGCTGCGGATATGCCGGACCTTGATGGGTGGAGAACGTTATCGGTGCTATCACCGTCGCCGTCACGCCGACTCCGGCCGCAATGATCATGATCATGTCTGAATGGCCTTCCAAGAGTGCGGATCTCGCACATTCGAGTGTGGCGAAGTTCCGGTGTGAGCGTGCCAATCCCGGTAAACACTCTCGGACAGGGCAGTATCGGTCCCCATGGACGACGAGACCCAGTGGGAGCAGGCAGATCCGGAGGTCCAGGCCCGGATCAAGGACAGTTTCGACCGCCAGGGCCTGATGCGGCATCTCGGTGCCCGCATCACGCACATCGGTCCGGGTCGCGTGCACATCGTGCTGCCCAACCGGCCCGAGGTCGCCCAGCAGCACGGTTATGTGCACGCGGGCGCCACGGGTGCGATCGCGGACAGCGCGGGTGGCTATGCCGCGTTCACCGTGTTCCCGGAGGATTCCACGGTGCTGACGGTGGAGTACAAGATCAATCTGCTGGCCCCGGCCGCGGGGGAGCACCTGGAGGCCGTGGGGTCGGTGGTGAAATCCGGTCGCACCCTGACCGTATGCCACCTGGAGGTGTTCGGCGTCGAGGCGGACCGGCGGTCGCTCGTCGCCACCGGTCAGCAGACGCTGATCTGCCTGCCCGGGAAACCGGACCGGTAACCGCGTCAGGTCGTCGCGAGCAGGATCTGTTCGGATTCCGCGGGGCGCAGGCCGTCGGCGCGATCGGCGAAATAGCGGGCGGTGAGCTCGTCGGACGAGATGTGCCGGGCCGCCGGGAAACCCGCCTCCTTCGCCAGTGCCACCATGTCGGCGGGGCGGAAGAAGCTGATGAACGGGGTGCCGTTGGTGCGGGCACCCTGCTCGGCGAAGCGGCGCAGTTCCTGTTCGGCGGGCCCCACGAGGTCGATCGGCAGCATGAACGTCGTCGCCAGCGTCGAACCCGGCGCGAGTGACGAAATCTGTTGCAGGGTGGCGGTATTGGCCTGCTTGGTGAGGTACATGGTGACGCCGGTGGAGGCCACGACCGCCGGGCGTCCGGGATCGAAACCCGCGGCCGTCAACCGATCCCACCACGAGTCCACCTCGAAGTCGACGGGTACCAGCCGCAACCACTCGGGAATGCCGTACCCGAGTTCGATGAGCCGCTGCCGCTTCCACTCCTGCGGCCCGGGCTGGTCGACCTCGAAGACGGTCAGTTTCGCGGCGAGTTCGGGTCGGCGCTGCGCGAAGGTATCCAGCCCGGCCCCGAGCACCACGTACTGGTCGACCCCGCGGGCGACCTGCTCGGCGACGAGATCCTCGATGAACCGCGCACGCGAGAGAATGCCCGCCCGCATCGGGCCGACGGCCTGCGGATCCATATCCGGTCGGTCCCGCCAGCCCGCGTCGGGCGCCACCAGCCGCAGGCCCACCTCGTCCTCGAAAACGTATGGGGGCGCATCGATCTGCACATGCATGGCCCGCCACAGGGCGACCCGGGCCGCGGTGTCCTCGGGTCCGATCGTCTGTTCGCTCGTCACGGCGCTCACTCCTTGCCGGGCGCCTGCAGACTCCAGAGCCGACCGTCGGGGTCGCGGACGGTCATCTCCTGAGTCCCGTAGTGCGTCTGCTCGAACTCGGTGACGATCTCCACGTCGTCGCCGGGACGGTGTTCGGTTCCGGCCACCTTCAGTACCAGCTGTGCGCGCGGCTCCTGGGTGGGCGCGACCTCGGCCACGAATACCCAGGGGCCGTCACTGTTACGAAACTGGCCCGAGTTGTGGTCGGTCTCGAACTCGACCTCGAATCCCAGTTCCTGCAGGAATCTGGCGGTCTTGCCCCAGTTGTGGGTCTCCAGGAATACGGCCTCGATGCCCTCGGTCTGCATATCAATCCTTTCGCTGCGGGTGCGTGTCGTCGAGGTAGGCGCGCAGCGCATCGGCGACCAGCGCCGACAACGACGTTCCCGACTCGATCGCCTGGATCTTGACCTGCTTGATCAGCCCGATCGGCAGGTAGACGTTGAACTGCTTCACATCCTCGTCGCCCACGACCCGATGCTAGCATGCTAGCAAGCTAGGTGCAGGCGCACGGTGAGGCCCGCCCCGTTCGCGGCGGAGGTTCAGCGCGGGGCGTCGGGATCGGTTCGGGGGCGGGGCGAGATGGCGGTGATGAGGTAGCGGTCGCCGATGTGGCGCGTGGTCACCAGCTGCGAGTTGTAGGTCTGCGCGGCATGACCGGGCCGGAACTCGGTCACGGTCACCAGATTTTCACCGGGTATCGCCGTCGGGGTGATCGTCACGCAGTGGGTGGCTCCCGGCGGAATCGAGTCGATGCCCTGCTGCAGGACGGCCGCCGGGGAGACCTCGCCGTCGGCGGCGACCACCGCGCGCGCCCTGTCCCCGGAGCGTTCGACGTAGAACGCGTGCTGAAACGCGAGAATCGCCGCCGCCGCGGAATCGGTTCCGCCGGGCCCGTTGCCCTGGACGCGATCCCCGTCGCGCTCGGTCGGGCACTGCGACGCCACCGGGGGAGCGGGCGCCGCGGCGGGCGGTGCGCCGGAGTCTGTGTTCTGGCCGATTCGGACCAGCACCGTGACGGTGACCAGGAGGGCCACGAAGACGCCGACGGGGACGAGCCACCACTTCCTGCTACCGCGCGCCTCCGGCCGCAGTAGATTGTCGAATTCGTCGCGAAACGACTCCCGAGGTCCGGCCTCACTTCGGTCTTCGGTCCGCGACTCGTTCCGGTACATGGCCCCCGCCTTCTGTCCTGGCCCTATATGACGTACCGGACAGTATGAGCTTTTGGCCGAATGTCAACGCCGCCCCACCCATTTGGCGCGTTTGCGCACTCGCGCTATCCGAACATGGCTCGGCGCTGCCAGAACCGCTGTTCGACGGATTCGAGGTAGGCGGGGGATTCGACCCTGGAAGACGTCTCTTCCAGCTCTCCGTCGTCGGCCACGTAATAGGTCTTGCCGCGTGGCTTTCCGTCCTTGGGGGTGTACACGATCCAGCCGACGCTGAATCGCTCGGCCACCAGCCTGCCCGCCGCGGCCTTCCCGGAGCCGCCGCGGAGTATGTGCTTGCGCACCTGCCCGATCGCCTGCACCTGCGGCATGGGCGCGAGGGGGCGGAGCTTCTGCTCGGGCCCGGCCACTGGAGCCGATTCGGGACTCGGCTTCTTTGCGCGGCGGCGGGACGACCACGGCGTGGTGAGGACGATCGATCCCACGGTCTCCTCGTCCGGCTCGCTCTCGGCGGCAGCGGTCTCGGGCGACGAGGAGATTCGGCCGTGTATGGCCCGCGGGTCTTCCACGGAGACTCCGGAGGCGGCCGAGGCCCGCGTGGGCGATGCTTGCCCGAACGGATAGGAGACGACGGGACTCTTCGGGACGGCGACCTCCGCCTCGCCCGCTGTCGTGTACAGCCAGCGTTGAGGTCCTTCGTTCATTTGCGGTTCCTCTTCGGTGATACCGACAGCAGCGCATAGCGAGAATCTCCACTGTAAGTCGGTGTCGCGGTGCGGTTGTGCCCACTGCTGACAAGGTCGTCGGGCGGTCCCGCGGCTGTGTGGCTTCGAGGGGCGAGGTCGGCAAATAGGTACGGGCGTACAGGCGAGCCCAGTTTTTCGAGAGTTCCGTCGCTGTTTCGTTTCGTTGGGCGCGACCAAACGTAAACGAAAAAGAAGCGAGGTGAACGGCGGGTCGTTCGCCTGCTGACCCCCGATAAGGTTCACTTATCGGGGGTCAGGACGGACTGATTCATATTGGGACACTGACGGTTTCGTTCCGTGTCGTTTCGTTGGATATGACGAAACAAACGCTACGATTCTCGGGTGTCGAACGTATGCAGCTATCCGGGATGCTCACGCCCCAGCGCACGAAACGGCGGCCCGGGACGACCGTCGGAATACTGCGACCACCCGGACCACACCCGGTGGCGGGCCTGGCGCGAGCGGCAGCGGCAACAGCAGGAGGTCGAGCCCCCGGCTGTCAACGTCACTGTGACGCAACAGGGTCCGGTGACCTCGGCTCGCTTGCGGGCCGATGAGCTGCTGGTTCAGTTCCGGACGGTGGCCGAGCAGTTGGGCGGCACCCTCACCGCCGCGGTGGCCGAACTGTCCACCCTCGCCGACCCCTCGGTCGCCGAGGCGCAGGTCCAGGCGGTGCAGGCGGATGCGGCGCGACGCATTGCCGAGGCGGAGATGGCGACCGTCGCCGCGGAGCAGGCCCGGCGCGAGGCCGAAGAGGCCAGGGCCGCGGCCGAATCCGCCGCCGAGGATGCGGCGGCCGCGGCGGAGCAGGCCGAGTCCCGCATCGCCGCGGCGCTGGCCGACCGGGACGAGGCGTTCGGCGAGGTCGAGCGGGTCACCAAGCAGGCCGCCGACGACGTGTTCGCCGCGCGCACCGAGGCGGAGGCCGAGATCCGCACCGTCCGGAGGGAGGCCGCCGACGATATCGAGCGCGCCCGCGACCAGGCCGCGGAAGAGATCGACCTGGTTCGCCAGAAGGCGAACGCCGAGACCGAGCGTGCGAAACGCGAAGCCGCCCAGCAGGTCACCGCGGCCGCCGCCGAACGCGACCTGGCCGTGCAGCGGGCCGGCGACGCCGAGCGCGCCATCGAACGCGCCGAATCCGCGGTCGCCGACCGCACCCAGGCCCTCACCGAGATCCGTGACGAGTTGAACCGAGTGCGGGCCGAACTCACCACGGCCCGCACCGAACTCACCGATACCCGCCGGGCGGCGGCGGAGGAGTCGGCCGCGCTGCGCGCCGAGCAGACGAAGACGCTGGAGAAGAACCGCCAGGAGTTCGCCGAACGCCTGGCCGCCGTCGACGACGCCCGCGCCCAGACCCTGACGCGCGCCGAACGCGCCGAACGTCAACTCGATGAACTGCTCGCCCAAACCCGGGACCGGGCAACGGATCTCGATCCCGCATGACCCTCCGCATTCGGGCTGCACGGTGCGCGGCGACCGGGTTGACTGGTCACCATGACATCCGCAGACCGGCGTAACCACTCCGATCGACCGGCCGCGGTGGGGGACATTCACTCACCGCACGAGCTGATCGTGATCACCCGCGGCTCCGACGCGCCCATCGACGACATCGCCCTGGTGGCCAACCGCTCGGCCGAGGGCCGGATCGCGGCGCTGCTCCCCGACGGGGCGGAGCTCACCCGGATCTTCGGTACCGCCAACCGTATTCAGCAGGCGGTGGCCGGTGCTCCCGACGAGGGGGCGGGCGCGCAGTACCTGAACTACTTCTTCGTGCGCGGCGTGGCCGAGCGCTCGGCGGATCTCGGCGATCTCGCGGCGCGGCTGCGGGCCGACGAGGCGGTGGCGGCCGCCTACGTCAAGCCGCCCGCCGAACCGCCGATCGACGTGGAGATCGTCGCGATGCGGTCCACGGCCGCGGTGCCGCCGGTGACACCCGAGTTCACCACGCGCCAGAGCTATCTGGGCGCGGCACCGGACGGGATCGATGCGCAGTGGGCGTGGACTCGTCCGGGCGGGCGTGGCGCCGGGGTGCGGGTGGTGGACGTGGAGGGTGCGTGGCAGTTCACCCACGAGGACCTGCGCGAGAATCAGGGCGGCGTGATCGGCGGCCAACCTTCGCCGGATCTGGGCTGGCGCGACCACGGCACCGCGGTGGCGGGCGTCATCAGCGGCGACGTGAATACCTTCGGCATCACCGGTATCGCATCCGAGGCGGGCATCCGGGCGATATCCGTGTTCGGCCCGGGGTCCGCGTCCGCGATCCGTACCGCCGCCGACGCGTCGAGCGCGGGTGACATCATCCTGCTCGAATTGCACCGTCCCGGACCACGATTCGATTTCGCCAATCGCCCGGACCAGCGGGGCTACATCGCGATCGAGTGGTGGCCCGACGACTGGGCGGCCATTCGCTACGCGGTCGGGCGCGGCGTGATCGTCGTGGAGGCGAGCGGCAACGGCGGCGAGAACCTCGACGATGCGCTGTATGACACCCGGCCGGCCGACTTCCCGGAGACCTGGAGCAATCCGTTCCGCGGCGGGGCCGCCGATTCGGGGGCGGTGCTGGTCGGCGCGGGCGCACCGCCTCCGGGCACGCACGGCCGCGACCACGGCCCGGCACGATCACGCCTGGGTTTCTCCAACTTCGGATCGCGGATCGACACCCAGGGTTGGGGTCGCGAGGTGACCACCACGGGCTACGGCGACCTGCAGGGCGGCAATAACGAAGACCACTGGTACACAGACGTTTTCAGCGGCACATCCAACGCCTCGCCGATCGTGGTGGGCGCGGTCGCGAGCTACCAGGGCATCGCCACGGCCGCGGGCACCCGGCTGACACCCCAGCAGATCCGCACCCGCCTCCGCGAGACCGGATCCCCCCAGACCGACGCCCCGGGCCGACCGGCCACGCAGCGCATCGGCAACCTCCCGAACATCCGCGCGCTGGCCGGGGAGTAGCGTAAAGTCACGAAAGTTCCGGAGATAATCGTGACAGGCGGTGTCGTGATTTGTTGAGAGGCTGAGTGGGCGACCATCGGACAGGCCGATCGGTCACTCACGAAGGAGTATTCGAGTGGGGTCTCAGGCCAACGCGTGCATCACGTTCAACGGCAACGCACGGCAGGCGCTGGAGTTCTATCGGGAGGTCTTCGGCGGCGAGTTGGAGGTGGGAACGGTCGCCGACTTCGGCGCACCGGACGCACCCGACGCCGACAAGGTCATGCACGCCCGGCTCGACACCTCCGCCGGCTACACGCTGATGGGATGGGATCATCCGGCCGACAGGCCCGGCCACCCGCCCTATCGGCCGGGCAACAATGTCGCGGTTTTCCTCGGCGGCTCCGATGACGAACTCCGCGACTACTTCACGAAGCTGTCCGTCGGCGGCACCGTCACGCTGCCGTTGGCGGAGCAGGTGTGGGGTGACGAGGCGGGTTCACTCGTGGACCGCTTCGGAATCAGCTGGATGTTCAACATCACAGCCTCGCAGTGATCGACCCTCGCCGTGGGTGCGCCGCGTCTAAGATCAGGCGCTGACGGTCTACTCGATCACTGAGGGGTACTCGATGACGAAATCCCGCGTGAAATTCTGGGTCTCGACTATCGGACTGATTGCGGCGCCACTGGTTTGGAGCGCTCCGGCTGCGGCGGAGGGCGTGGCGTTGACGCCGGAGGTGGTCGAGTCGGCAACCGCCGTCGATGCGCCACCGCCGTGCGTCAACTATCCCGGCAACATCCCCTGCAATCTGTCCACATTCTCGAGTTCCCTCGGTATCGGCCGCTGACCGCACCGAACCCGGCCGGGATCTACCGGACGGCGAGCGCTACGAGCTGGGTGATCTCCTTGTCGGAGAAGTTGTTATCGCTGACGAGCACCAGCGTGCGCTCGCCGGAGGGCAGGCGCGGGCCCCAGGTCATGCCCTCCACATTGTCCAGGGCGGACAGTCCGACCTCGCCCAGGTCCACCAGCAGGCGTTTGGTGACCGCCCGCGCGGGTTGTAGCGGTGCGCCGAGAACGTTGGCGGCGCCCGCGGTGTCGGCCTCGTAGATGCGGAGCCGGTAACCCGCGTTCTCGACGTAACTGCGTTCCAGTACGAGGTATTTCGTCGGGTCGAGGGGATCGGCGGCGAGGATCGACGCGATACCGTTGGTCCCGCGGCCCTCGGTGAACACGGGGTCCAGCGGGTAGGCGTATTGGGCGAGCGGCGGTCCGGACCTGGCCTGCACGGTCAGGCGGGTGAGCGCGCCGGACGATGCGGTGGGCTCGGGCCCGTCCTGCATGAGCGGTCCCTCGACGGAGTGGACGAACAGTGTGCCGCCGGCGGCGAAGGTGGCGCCCTCGAATCCGGCGTTGCGCTGCGGGCCCGAATCGGGGCGCATGCGTTCGTTATCGGGAATCGGCATCTCGCCGGCGGAGGTGCCGTCCGGTCGGGCGATGCGGATCGACGGATCGGCGAGCACGGTGTCGGTGCGTTCGCCCTCCTGTGTCCACACGTAGTCGCCGGTCCACGGATCGAACCTGATTTCCTCGGGGTCGACCGTCATCGGCGCATAGGTGGCGCCCTCGGCGGTCCGCAGCGGACGGGTGCCGGTGAACGTGACCGGTCCGACACCGCTGCCGCCCACCGGGATTCGGGCGGTGTAGAACCGCGCCGGGTTCTTCGCGGACCGATCGTCGCTGATCATCACGTATTCGCCGGTGCGCTCGGAGTAGTCGATGCCGGACAGGCCGCCGACCGTGGTGCCGTCGAAGTCCAGGTCGTGCGGAACGATCTGCTCGCCGAGCAGCCGCACCGGCGGCGACTCGGTCTCCGCATGCGCCGGAATGGCGGTGAATGCAAGAGTGCACGACACGAAAATCAGCATCTGTCCGGATCGACCCATGGCAGACAACCTATCCGGCGCCTCACCCGCATGCGCGGGGAGCCGATCTCGTCGAGTTGCGAAGCGGAACCGGCGGCGGGCACAGTGTCGTTTCGTGTCGGGATCATCAGAACAGGCCGAGAGTCTCGGCGTCCGGGAGTTTCCGGTGGCCGAGGCCGAGGCCGGGCCGTACGGAATCACGACCGGCGCCGACGGCGCGCTCTGGTTCACCCTGGTCCACAGCGGCGAGATCGGCCGTCTGACCGTCGACGGCGTCGTCGATCGATTTCCGGCCGGGAACACCGGGTGTCGACCGGCGATCATCGCCGCCGGTGCGGACGAGGCGTTGTGGTTCACCCGGTCCGGTGATGATCACATCGGGCGGATCACCACCGACGGTGCCGTGACCGCGTTCGAACTGTCCGCGGGCAGTGGCCCGTTCGGGCTCTGCGCCGGTCCCGACGATGCTCTGTGGTTCACCGAGATGAACACCGACCGGATCGGCCGCATCACCACCGACGGCGGGGTCACCCACTTCGACCTTCCTGTCGCGGGCGCGTTTCCGTCCATGATCGCGGCGGGTGCCGACGCGGCGCTGTGGTTCACCCTCAACCGGGCGGGTGCCATCGGGCGCATCGACCTCGACGGCAGGACCACGGTGTTTCCGCTTCCGGATGCCGGTGCGCCGGTGGGTATCACGCGCGGTCCGGACGACTCGATGTGGTTCGCCGACATCGCCGGGGGCCGGATCGGCTGTATCGACGGCCACGGCGCGTTCCGGATGTTCCCGCTTCCCGACCGCGCGGCGAAACCACACGCCATCACCGCGCTGCCCTCCGGTGACTGCTGGTTCACCGAATGGGGCGCCAATCGTCTGGCCCGGATCGGTTCTTCCGGCGCGGTCGGCGAATACGATCTGCCCACGCCGGAGTCCGAACCGCACGGTCTTACCGTCGGTCCCGACGGGGCGGTGTGGGCCGCGCTGGAAGTCGGCACGGTCGTGCGCCTGGCGCCGGAGCATGCCCGCGCGGTGTAGCAGCGAGGTGCGCGTTCCGGTCCGACCGGGCGGCATGGCAGGGTCGAGGGCATGGTGTCGCAGAGTCGTGGGGTGTTGGTGACGGGGGCGTCGCGGGGGATCGGGCGGGCGATCGCCACGACGTTCGCCGAGAACGGGGATCGGGTCGCGGTGCATTATTCGTCGCGCCGGGAGGAGGCCGAGCGGACGCTGGCGGGGTTGCCGGGTGACGGGCACACGCTGATCGGCGGCGATGTGGGGACGGCCGACGGCGCCGCGGCGATCGTCGAGGCCGCGGTGGCGGCGCTGGGCACGGTGCACGTGCTGGTGAACAATGCGGCGGTGAATCTGCCGCAGCCGTTGCCGTCGACGGATTTCGAAGAGTGGCAGCGGGTCTGGCGGCAGACCGTGGACGTCAACCTGCTCGGTACCGCGCATACCTCCTACTGCGCGGCGCGGCACATGATCGACCGCGGCGTCCCCGGCCGCATCGTGAACATCGGTTCGCGCGGCGCCTCGCGCGGCGAACCGGACCACCCCGCCTACGGCGCCACGAAGGCGGCGATCCAGGCGCTCGGCCAGTCCCTCGCGGTCTCGCTGGCACCGCACGGCATCGCGGTCGCCTCGGTCGCCCCCGGATTCGTCGCCACCGAGCGAGTAGCCCACCGCGTCACCGACGAGGTGAAGGCACAAAGCCCCTTCGGCCGAGTAGCCACCCCACCCGAAATCGCCGCCGCCGTCCACTACCTCGCCTCCCCACAAGCCACCTGGAGCTCGGGCGCGGTCCTGGACGTAAACGGCGCGTCCTACCTCCACTGACCCGACCACTCGACGACGGGACCGGTGCTGAGATGTCTGTGAGTTCTGTGCGTGTGGCGACCTTCAACGTTCTGTCGCCGCTTCTGGCGGACTGGGATCGCCGGAAGAAGGTGATTGCGGAGCAATTGCGGGAAGGCGGTCCCGATATCATCGCTTTGCAGGAAGTGGACGCCGGTTCGGATCGTGAGCAGGTGATAGCCGATCTGCTGGGCCCGGGCTGGCATGTTGCATGGCATTCCCGGACGACCGCGGACGGGGTCGGGTTGGCGCTGGCCAGCCGGTGGCCCTTCGGGGAGATCCGCGAGCACGGGTTGGGCGTCACCGATCGCGCGGCGGTCTTTCCCTGGTCGGCTGTGGTCGTCGCCGAGGTGCGGGCGCCGCATCCACTCGGAACAGTGCTTGTCGCCCATCACAAACCGGTCTTCCAGTTCGACTACGAGCACGAGCGTGAGTTGCAGGCGGTCGAGGCGGCCCGGTTCATCGATGACGTTCTCGATGGGCGTGCGGAACATGTTGTGGTGGTCGGTGACTTCGACGCCACCCCGGACTCGGCGAGCATGCGATTCTGGACCGGACGCCAGTCATTGGCGGGCATTAGCGTCGGCTATCACGATGCGTGGGAAGTACTGCGGCCCAATGATCCTGGGCATACCTTCGCCCCGGACAACCCGTTGGTCGCCCGCGGTGACATGTCTTCGGCCGCAGGTCGGCGCATCGACTACGTGTTGGTGCGGGGGACCGGTTTCGGGCCGACGCTCGAGGTGCGGGCTGTCGAGCGGATCTGCGTTGCTGCGGGCGGGGGAGTTCAGGCGAGCGACCATTACGGCGTACTCGCCGAACTCGGTGTTCCCTCACGCGCTCCAGGGGTGTGGGGCTGACAGTGCGAGTCTGTCGCCGTCCTCGATATGCCTTGCCGCCCTGGGAAAGCGGTCCCGTAAGGGTTCAGTCGGCCATGTCATCTTGGATCGGCCGTGACGACGGCCAGCCCGCTGAGCGTTTCGTCGAGCAGGGTGGTGAAATCAGCCTGCGGGTTCTCCTGTGCCGCGAGGACCGTAGCGAAGCCTGCTCCGACGACAGCACCAACGCTCGCGCGGACCATTGGATCATCGGCAGTGGTGCCACTACGGTCGGCCACGAGAGTGGCCATCACACGGCTGGCGTCGATGAGTTGATCGAGCAACATGGCCCGCAGGGGCGGTACGGACGTCATCAGCGCTATCCGTTCGCGCAGGTAGCGCCGTTCACCGGGGGGCAACTCGGTGAAGATGTCGCGCAGGGCTGTTCGCAGGGCCTCGAAAGAACTGGATGCGGCTGGTTGCGCCCGGAAGTGCGCGGCGAACGAAAGATCGAGATCGTCCCAGAGAACGACGTCTTCCTTCGTGGGAAAGTACCGGAAGAATGTCCGCTCGGAAACCTCCGCAGCGGCTGCGATCTGCTTGACCGTCGTGTTCTCGTATCCCTGCTGACCGAACAGGCGTAGCGCCTGTTCCTGAATCGCACGGCGTGTGCGTTGCTTCTTCTTCTCCCGGAGTCCGGTCACGATGGCAGGCCCAGCAGAAGTTCGGCATTGCGGTAGGCGATCCGTTCCCGATCGGGCCCACCGACCGGGAGCTGATCCAGGAACGATCGTGCACGCTCCATCGAACCGTAGGGATGGTCGGTGGCGAAGAGGATCCGGTCGACGCCGACCTGCAGCAGCAGGTTCAGGAATGTGGGGGTCCAGTTGAACGCTGCGAAGGTGTAGTGGAGATTGGTCGTGAAGTACTCGCCGACCGGGCGCTGCAGCTTCACGACGTGGGACATGACGTGTTCGAATCGCGGCATCATGAATGACAGACCCTCGCCCATGTGACCGATCACCACCTGGAGTTCGGGGAAGCGGTCGAAAACGCCGCTGAGCACGATACGCAGGACGTGGGTCGCGGTCTCGATGTGCCACCCCCATCCGCTGGTCGCGAACACTTCGGCAACCTCGGGGGCGTAGTTGCCGAGGTAGGAAGCCTCGATCACCGGCCGCGGCGGTGGCGTCGGGTGTAGGTAGATCGGAACCCGCAGGGCCTCGGCCCGTTCCAGGATCGGCCAGAAGAACTCGTCGTCCAGGTAGCGGCCGCGGGTGTGGCCGTTGATCAGGGCCCCGACGAATCCGTGCTCACGCACCACACGTTCGAGTTCGTCGGCGGCGCATTCGGGTGCGGCGGTGGGCAGCGCGGCGAATGCGGTGAACCGGTCAGGATGTCGCCGCACCACTTCGGCCGCTTGGTCGTTCGTCTCCCGAGCCAGCGGCACGGCCTCGGTGGCCTCCGACTGCTCGACCCCGGGCGCGGTCAATGACAACACCTGCACATCGATCCCGGCGCGGTCCATCGCCGCGATCCGCTCGTCACCGACATCCGCGAGCAGGTCGAGAATCCGGCCGCCACCGGCTGCCCGTGCCTGCTCGGCCATCGCACGTCCGGGCCCCGACAGGAATGCCGGGGTCGCGAAATGCTCCTCTAGCGCAATGGTCCGCATCATTCCTCCAAAGTGTCAGTAGACCAGCATTTGGCAGTATGCTGCCAGATTCTTGGAAGTTGCGCCACAAGCGAGAACCCCTTCGAGGTCTCGGGCCGCGGTTACTCGGATGTTCTCGCTGTGGGCCGGGGAGATGTGGGCGAGCACCTCGTCATCGATGCGCCTGCCGCCGCGGCGCAGCAGGTCCACCGCGAGCCGGTAGTACTCGCTCGTCCAGGCGATGACAGCGTTGGCGGCCAAGGTCAGACACCACGCCTGCTCGGTCTGGGCCTCCAGATGCCTCGCGCGGATCATGCCCCATGGGCGTAGAGCAAACCGGTTTGAGTGCGTACACCGGTTCGCCCTTGTTGAGCTGGCGATAATCTTGGTGCCGTGGTGGCGTGCTGATCTGTGACCCAGGTGTAGGTCGACAACTCTACTTCGGCGAAATACCTGCTCAGAGCTCTGGCGGTGATCGACTTGCCGCTCCGCCAGATTTCGCGATTGCTACCGGAACCCCGGGATGCGGAGGCGGGCGTCGACTATCAGGCCGATGATGCCGAGGGCGATGCCGGACGCGGAGACGGCGAGCAGTGCGGGATCGGTGGTTCCGGTGAGTGCGTCGCCGAGGACGACGAGGGCGATCGTGCCGGGTAGTACGCCGACGGCGGTGGCGATCAGGTAGGGGGTGGGCCGGATCGAGGAGAGTCCGGCGCAGAAGTTGATGAGCCAGAAGGGGATCGGTGAGATCAGCCGGAGGGATCCGACGGCGAGCCAGCCGCGGCGGGCGAGGCGGCGATCGACGGCCAGCACCTTGGGGTGGGTCAGCCGGGTGGCGACCGCGTCGCGACCGATCGTCCGCACCAGCAGAAATCCCAGTGCCGCACTGACCGCCGTGGCGCCGAGGGCGATCGCGATGCCCCCGGCGGTCCCGAACAGCAGCCCGGCGCTGAGGGTGAACGGGACGCGTGGGACGACAACGGTGGCCAGCGCATGGGCGAGGAAGAACACGATCGGCAACCAGGGACCGGCCGTCCGGGCCCAGTCGCGGATCTGCTCGGCACCCAGCTGCGGGAGCAACACCGCGCTCACCCCGAACGCCAGGAGCAGGATGACGGCGCCGAGCAGTCGCGGATCGCGGAACCGGCGTGAGACGTTGGGCCGCCGCTCGCTCGCGTTTCCACGGGACTTCTGCGCACCACCTCGCGTGGGCCGATCAAACCTCAGCCACGGGCGGCGGCGTTTCGGCCCGGCAAGGATATTGTGGGCGGACACGGGAACACGCTCTACTTGGTGGTCTCGCGGGGTGCGGGTTGGAACAGCTCGACGAAGTTCCCGGAGGGGTCCAGCAGCAGAACCTGTTGTCCGCCGGGGCCGCTCAGGATGTCGTTGCGGAAGGTGACACCGGCCGACCGCAATCGCGCGACGTCGGCGGCGATATCGTCCACGACGAGCTGAATGCGGTTCCAGCCGCCGGGTTTCGGGGTCTCGCCGTCGGGCATCGGCCGGGCCGCGGAGCTCTTGGGCCCGGACAGCAGCAGTTGCACCGGGCCGCGCCGGACGGCGGCGAAGGCGGGCGCGGCGTCGAAGTCGACGGTGAAGCCGAGGTGGGTGGTGTAGAAGTCGATCGCCGCGCGCACATCATCGATGAGGTAGCGGACGCGGAGGTCGGCGGTTTCGGTGGTCATGATCGAATCTCCTGTTTGTTCTTCTACATCGGCAGGAACCCGATGCGGGTATCGAGTTCCCTTGCGACCCGCCGGAATTCGGGATAGGTCGCACGATCGCCGTCCGCGACGGCGGACGGGTCGGGCAGACTCCAGTGCGTCGTGACGGCCGATCCGTGGTCGCGGGGGACCTCGCGGATCTTGTCGCACAACGTGATCACGTAGTCGAAGCGGCGTGAGGTGAGCGCGTCGAGCGCCTGGGGTGGCCGGGGCTCGAGGTCGATGCCGTAGTCCTCGCGCAGGACGCGCGCGGTATTCGGGTGCATCCGCGGTTTGGGATGGCTGCCCGCGCTCGCGACGTGGATGCCGTCGACGCGGCGCCGCAGCAGCGCCTCGGCGATCGGGGAACGCGCACTGTTTCCGGTGCACAGGAACAACACCGCACTGCCGGAGGGCCACTGCCGCGCCGCGGGTGTCAGCGCCGGATGCAGCGCGGTGGCGGCCTCGCCGAATGCGCTCGCGCAGCGGGCGAGATCGAGATGGTAGTAACTGTCGCGACCGTCGAAACTGCTGCGCCGCGCGCCCACCAGCCCGGCCCCGCGCAACAACCGCAGGTGATACGACACGAGATTCTGCGGCTCGTCGACAGCGGCCACCAACTCCCGAACCCGGCGATCCCCACCCGCCAACTCGCTCATCAGCGCCCACCGCAACGGATGCGCCGCCATGCGCATCAGCAGCGGAACCGGCACCCGATCACTGGTCGTCACCTTGACCAGAATACATCAAACTGGCTTGATGGAATAGGCGGGCGGCAACGTGTGCACATGAGGCCGTCCAGTTGCCGCCATCGACACGCTCTCCGAATCAGGGCCTGCCGCTACGGATTGCGGCCGGAGTCCGGTTTGATGTGGCCAGCCTCCACGAGTACCTGGTAGGCGGTGTGCTTGCGGAGACAGTCGGCGCGGTCGCACGCGCGGTGCTGCTGCATGATCCGATGGGCATGTGCGACCGTCACCGGGTAGTCCGGTGCCTCGTGTGTCCACCCCACCGCGCGAAGGGTGTGCGTAGGAGCCGCACTCTTCCCTCGCTCGTATTCACCATCGGTGCGCAGCACGAGATACACCATGCCTGCGGTGATCGCGAGCAGCGACAGGATCGCCGACCAGGCCGCGTTCATACTTCCCCCATCTGACAGGGGAGCATCGTCCATCGAGCGAAACTCATTCGGGGGCAAGCGGTTTCCACGTCTGCGATGCACATCAACGCGTGTAGTTGGATCACGTCGAAATGGGTTGGTGACGGCGCAATCACGGCATCGACATCGGCGGTGCGTACCTGGTCGACCAGTGGGAGAACGGAAAGTCCGGGCCAGTACAGCCGATAACCCAACTGGCGGGAGAGTCTGCGAATGCGCGCGTTCTCCAGCTCCACCCACGGGCAAACCGCAACGTCTACCCACGCGAACGCGGTCGGATACGCCCTCATCGCCCGTTGCCTCCCTTGATTCGTCGTCAGTGAGCCCCGCGGCACGGGAACGATCTCTGCGGCGGGCGTGGCTGACGGTAAGCCCGGAAGGCGCGCCATTTCTGCTGTCCATACAGCAATCACGATGCCTTATACAGAAATCGGTATAAGGTGGCAGCTGGGCGGGAAGTCCTGGCAGCGTTCCGTGGGGCAGTGCCGATGACGACTCAGTGATATGGCGGGGTATCCGACGTGCATACGACGACCGGCCAGACCATCCGACGGATTCGAAAATCTCTCGGCATGACCCAGGCGGAATTGGGTGCACTCCTGCACTTGACGCAGCCAGCCGTATCGCAGCTGGAGCACGACGGTCCGGCTGTTTACGATGTCCGTGTTCTCCGCCGCGTGGCCAAGGCGCTACGTGTGCCGATTGCCGTATTGGTGGTGGAGTCGGACGAGGAGGCAGACGTGCAGCGTCGCCAGTTTCTCAGAGCTGGAGCATTCGGTGTCAGCATCGCCACTCTGTCCGAAAAGCGAACCGCGGCGTCCGCGAACGTCCGTTTAGGGCAGACAGACGTCGATCGAATTGTCGGTAGCGTCAACCAGATTCACCAACTACAGCTGATTGCAGGTGGCGACCGACTGTGCGATGTGGCGGCCAACGAGGTGCGGTATGTCGAACGGCTGCTGGACAGCGGCACCTACAGCGACGAAGTCGGCAAGGCCCTGACCAGTGCGGGAGCCGAGATGATGACCGCGGCAGGTTGGGTCCACTACGACGCCGGTCATTGGCGGGCCGCGCGACGCTACTACGCGGACGCATCTCAGGCTGCCGCAATCGCCGGTGACGGGATTGCGGCAGCCCATGCTTGGATCAATGCTGGCCTGCTCTCGTATCGAGAAGGTTCACGACCGAAAGAGGGCGTTCAATTGGCCGAAGCCGCTCAACTCGCCGCGCGGCGCGATGGCGGCCCGAAACTCCGCGCGTTGGCGGCCATCCGAGAAGCTGAAGCGTACAGCGTTATCGGCGACCGGTCCGCCATGATCGCTGCTGTCAACCGCGCACACCGAGCGTACGAGTCGACCAGGGGCAATGACCCCGACTATCTCGGCCACCTGCCTGAAGCGCGGCTCAGCGGACTGACGGGTCTGGCGTTTACGCGTCTGGGCGACTACCAGGAAGCTGCCGCCTACCTGCGCGCGGCGGTCTCGGGCGCTGTCCAATACCCCCGCGAACAGGCAGCGTGGCAGATCCGCTTGGCGGAGAACATGGTTCAAGCAGGAGCGATCGCTGACGGCTGTGCAGCCCTGCTCGACAACTTCGACAACATCAGTACTGTAGCGTCAGCCAGACTGCAGGCCGCTCTGACCGGCATCGCCGATGGACTGCGGCCGTACGCGTCCGTGAGCGAAGCGCGGGAGTTCCTAGGACTCTGGACCGCCGGTTGATATCGGCTCATTCCATTCTCGAAGATAAGCGGACACACGGTTGCGTAGCACGTGGTAGCGCTGTCGGGTGCTGTCGTAGGAAAGGCAGTAGTCCCGCGTCGACGGAAACCCTTGCGTCTTTGGTGCGGGGACGGAAAAGCGCGTTCCGGGAGGGAACTGCTCCCGGGTGAGATCGACTGTCTCACTACCGATTACATTGAAGTAGTGGGATACGTTCTCACCGCTCGGCAAGATGGCGATGGAATGTACGATATCCCCACCGAAGTAGTCTTGAACGACGCAGGCTGTCACGGCGCACTGCCCTTTGGCGCAATTGCTACCAGCCCAATCCGATGCACTGCTTGTCTCGGCGGACCAAGCTGCCTGCAGGGCGCACTCCAGGGCAGGGCGGGGAACGGCAGCCACATCTGTACGGTACCAACGCTACGGATCGGAGCGACATGTCCACGCAGGTACCGGTACCTCAGGCAAGGGCCTCGGCTAGTTGGTCGGTGGCGTGGATGAGCCAGTCCGGGTCGGCGTGGCGGCGGCCCCACATGGCTTCTCGGACTGCTCCGGCCTGGGTCCAGCGTCGTGTTCGTTCGGTGTCGAGTTCGGCTGCGTCGCAATAGATGTCGAGGTAGCGGAGGATGGTTGGGCGCATGTTGGGAGACCGGAGCACATCGGTGTGGCGGGGGCTGCGGATCACATTGAGGGCGTCGTGGGCGGGGTCGCCGACCCAGGTTTTGGGGTCGATGGCGAGCCAGGGTTCGCGGTCGGAGGCCAGGATGTTGGCGTCGTGCAGGTCGCCGTGGACGAGGATGTCGGGCTGGTTCGGACCGAGTTCGCGGAGGGTGGCGACGACGGCGTCGAGGACGCGGCGTGGCAGCGGGTTGCCGAAGTCGGTTGCGGTGGTGAGGATCTCGTGTTCCCAGCGATCGACCTGATCGGACAGCCGCGGTAGTCCGGGTGGTGCCGCGACGGCGAGCCTGCGTGAGAGTCGGCCCTGGATCGTGAGGGCCTGCTCGGGATCGGTGACGGCGGCGAGGGTGCGCTGCGACGCCCGCTCCAGCAGCAGGGCGAAGTTGTCGTCGTCACGCGCGAACATCCGCACGGCGCCGCGGCCGTCCCAGGTCGCGTACGCGTCCGGATCGTGGACGTTGCCCGGGTGCGGGAACGACACCTTGACGACCGCGGGCGTGCGGTCGCGGCGCAGCACGGGGACGACGATCCCGACCTGGCCGTACATCACCGGCCCCGTGGGCGTGCACGACCAGCGCCGCAGCAGCCCGTCCACCACCTCCGGCAGCGCCGTGGCCCACGCCCGCCCGCGTTCGCCTTCGTTGGCCGCCTTGATCCGGGCGAATGCCTCCGGGACCTCGATCATGAAGGCGACCCTACTGAACGTCCGCTGCCGCGCCGTCAGGGTCGAAGTTGGTTGGCGGTCAGGGCGACTCGGCCGCCGGCGGCGGGGATATTGGTGATGTTGCGGATGCGGCCGGGTTCGACGGTGGTGCCGGGTGGCAGCGCCAGGGTGTAGCGGGTCAGGACCTCGCGCAGGACCGTGGTGCCCTCCATGAGGGAGAATCCGGCGCCGATGCAACGGCGCACACCGCCCCCGAACGGAAGCCAGGTGTGGGCGGCGACGCTGCCGTCGAGGAAGCGCTCGGGCCGGAACTGGTCGCCGTCGGGGTAGCTGTCGGACCGCTGATGCGCCAGCACGATCGAGGTGGATACGACGGTGCCGCGGGGGAGGTCGAGACCGCAGACGGTGCGGTCGGCGGTCAGGCGGCGCACCGTCCCGCCGATCACCGGATGCCGCCGCATCGCCTCCTTCAGCACCGCCTCGAGGTATTTGTCGTCGCCGTCGGCGGCCGCGCGGCGAGACACGTCCTGCACCGCGGGATTGGCGGCCAGTTCGTGGAATGCCCACGACAGCGCCGAGGCGGTGGTTTCATGACCGGCGAGCAGCAGCGTGACGAGCTGATCGCGCAGCTCCGCATCGGTCAGCGGGGTGTCGGCCGGATCGTCGCCGGAGCCGACCGACAGCAGCCGCGACAGCACATCGGCGCGCTGATCCAGATCGGGATGCGCTCGGCGGCGGGCGATTTCGCCGTAGAGCAGCTCGTCGATGGCGGTCTGATTCTCGCGGAAACGCTTCCATAGGCCGAATCGCTGCAGGCGCGGATACTTCCACGCGAAGAACACCAGCGGGCTGATGTCGAGGATGCCGCGCAGCCGCGGCGCCAGCTCGTCGCGCCGGTGCCGGTCGGTCACACCGAACACCACCTGCATGATCACGTCGAGGGTGAGTTCGTTCATGCGGTCCAGGGTGGTGAGCGTGGCACCGGAGACCCAGCCGTCGACCTGCGCCTTCGCGATCGATTCGACGAGGGTGCGGTAGCCGCGCAGTGCGGATCCGGTGAAGGCGGGCATGAGCAGGCGGCGGGCGCGGGCGTGTTCGGCCTCGTCGGTCAGCAGCAGCGAATGCTCGCCCATGATCGCCCCGAGCACCCGGTTACCTTCGCCCGCATGCATATCCGCCGGGTCGCCGGCGAAGACCTCGCGAATGTGTTCGGGCCGGGAGAACACCACCAGATGTTCCGCGTACGGCGGCACCATGCGCAGCGTGAACACGTCGCCGTACCGGCGCGCCTGGGCGGTGAGGAACATACCGCGCCGACGCGAGTACAGCATCGTCTGGACCGCTCGGGGTAACCGCGGTCCGGGTGGATAGACACTGGTCACGAGGAGGTCCTTCCGACGTGCCGCGGCCGTGCGAAACGCTGTGCCTACCACCGTAACCGGTCACGGGCAGAGCGCGTGCCCGAGCATTCGCAGCGGATCGACCCCGTCCTCGTCCACACTGCCCGTTGCCGAGATTGTGACCGCACGCCCGTCGGACGTGGCGCCCGCGATGGCGATGAAGCCGTCGATCCCGCCGTCGTGGCCGAGATACCGGACGCCGCACGGCAGGTCGCCGTACATGAGGCCGAGGCCGTAGTACCGCCCGCTCTGGAACAGGCTCGAGCCCATGGGCACCCCGTCGAGCATCTCGCGCAGCTGGGCGGGCGGTACCACCTCACCGCGTTCCAGCGCCGTGAAGAACCGGTTGAGGTCCGCGCCGGTGGACACCAGGGCGCCGGCCGCCCAGGGCACCGACGGTTCGATCCGGGTGACATCGGTGTGCGGGCCGTCGATATCGGAGTAGCCGATCGGATGGGGCTCGCGCAGGTCGAGCTCTCCGGCGGCGGGCAGGTAGGTGCCGGTGAGCCCGAGCGGGGTGAGAATTCGGGCCTGCAGTTCGTCGGTGTAGGAGTGTCCGGTTATTCGCTCGATGAGCATCGCGGCGACGATGAAATTGGTATTGGTGTACTCGTACCGGCTGCCGGGGGCGAATTTCGCCGGGCGCCGCAATGCGATGGCAATCTCTTCGTCCGGGGTAAAGGTGCGGCCGGATTGCGCCGCCCGATATTCCTCGATCTGCGGATCCTCGGAGAGTTCCGGCAGCCCGCTGCGGTGCTGCAGCAGCTGCCGCACCGTGATGGCGCGCCCGTCGACGCCGTCGCCGGTGAGCAGCCCGGGAAGGTAGCTGTCGATCGGCTCGTCGAGCGCGATCGTGCCCGCGTCGACCAGCTGCAGCACGATCGCCGCGACGAAGGTCTTGGCGACGCTGCCGACGCGGACGTGCTGCGGCCGATCGGTCGAAACCGGCTGCCCGGTACGGATATCGGCGGTTCCGGCGGCCACGGTCGTCGTCCGGCCGTTCTCGGTGAGGGTCGCGATCGCCCCCACCGCCCCGATGCGCAGCAGCTCGTCGAGGTCGCCGCGCACCGCCGCCGTCCGGGCGGCTGGGGCGGGCCCGGGATCGCCGGTATCCCCGGAACAGCCGGCCACGGCCAGCACGACACATCCGAGGAGCAGCAGGAGCGAGCGCATGGGCCGACCCTAGGGTGGCGACCGCCGCCGCCACATCCGGCAGAACCCCGAAAAAGACCCCGATTCGATAGCCGTAATTCCGTTCGGGACACCCCCGATGGATCCGACTCGGCCGTTCTGTCGCAAATCCACGGTTAATTGCGGGTGCGGGCCATATCATTGTGCTATGCCCACTCTCCGAGTAGCGGGGCGCACCGACGTTTTCGCCGGTGACGCGTGGCTGGCGGCGCTGACGATCGGCTGCGCGTCGGTGATCCTGGGGGTGACCATTCTCCTGTGGCCGGATAAATCGGTGCAGGTGGCGGGCCTGCTGTTCGGCCTGTGCCTGCTGCTGACGGCGCTGTGGCAGTTGACGATCGCCTTCCGCGCCCGCATCGCGATGGGGCTGCGGGTGCTGGAATTCGTCACCGCGATGCTGGCGGTGCTGTTGGCGGTCTGGTGTCTGCAGAGCGGGGACTGGGCGGCGATGCTGGCGCTGTGGGTGGGCATGGGCTGGGCGATCCACGGCATCGTGCAGGCGATCGTGGCGGTGTGGTCCGACGATCTGCCCCACGGTGGCCGCCAGGAGTTCTACGGCGTGCTGACGCTGCTGGTGGCCGCGGTCGTGGTGATCTGGCCGATCGAAACGGTGAGCGCGCTGTCGGGTCTGGTGGGGGTCGGTCTGATCGGGTTGGGCGCCATAGAGATTCAGTCCTCGGTGCGTGTGGATCGGTCGGCGGCACAGGGGGAGACGGTCGGGGTACGCGGACTGCTGCGTTCCGAACCGAGAATCGGCTAACTTGCGGCATTCGCCACGAATTCATCCGACAAATGCCGTGCGGCGGGGGTGATCGCAGGTAACGTGCTGGGAGTTCGTGCGATTGGCGAGTCGATCGCGCGCCACCGCGGCGACGCCGGTCGACAGTTGTCGAGGGAGGCGTGCGCATGGTGCAACTGGATGGCGAACTGACCGATGCGCTGATCCGAACGCGGCGATTCTTCACCCGCACGGATGTGTCGCCCGATCTGCGGACGCTGTACCAGATCGGCGGACGCCAGGCCGACGAGTTCTATCGGGATCGCTGGTCGCACGACAAGGTGGTGCGTTCGACGCACGGGGTGAACTGCACCGGATCGTGTTCGTGGAAGGTGTATGTCAAGGACGGCATCATCACCTGGGAGACCCAGCAGACCGACTATCCCTCGGTGGGCCCGGACCGTCCGGAGTACGAGCCGCGCGGCTGCCCGCGCGGGGCGGCGTTCTCCTGGTACACCTATTCGCCCACGCGGGTGCGCTATCCGTATATCCGCGGGACGTTGCTGGAACTGTATCGAGAAGCGAAGGCGCGCACCGGGGATCCGGTGTCGGCGTGGGCGTCGATCGTCGAGGATCCCGAGACCGCGCGGCGCTACAAGAGCCTGCGCGGCCGCGGCGGCCTGGTCCGGGCGACCTGGGACGAGGCGGTGGAGCTGATCGCCGCCGCGCATGTGCACACGGTCAAGACCTACGGCCCGGACCGGGTGGCGGGCTTCTCACCGATTCCGGCGATGTCGATGGTGTCGTTCGCGGCCGGATCGCGGTTCGTGTCGCTGCTGGGCGGGGTGATGCTGTCGTTCTACGACTGGTACGCCGATCTGCCGGTGGCCTCGCCGCAGGTGTTCGGCGACCAGACCGATGTGCCGGAGTCCGGGGACTGGTGGGACGCGGGCTATTTGATCATGTGGGGGTCGAACGTGCCGGTGACCCGCACGCCGGACGCGCATTGGATGGCGGAGGCGCGCTACCGCGGCCAGAAGGTGATCGCCGTCGCGCCCGACTACGCCGACAACGTGAAATTCGCCGACGAATGGCTGGCCCCGCATCCGGGCACCGACGGCGCGCTGGCGATGGCGATGGGGCATGTGATCCTGCGGGAGTTCTTCGTCGACAAGGCCGAACCGTACTTCCGGGACTACGTGAAGCGCTTCACCGATCTGCCCTTCCTGGTGCGGCTCGACGCCGAGGGTGAGGGCTATCGGCCCGGAAAGTTCCTCACCGCGGCCGATCTCGCCGACCACGCGGGCGAACCGAACGCCGAGTTCAAGACCGTGGTCCTCGACGACGACGGAAAACCGGTGGTACCCAACGGTTCGCTCGGATTCCGCTACGGCGAGGAGGGCGCCGGGAAGTGGAATCTCGAACTCGGACAGGCCAATCCGCTGCTGACCGTCTACGGCGGCGACGCGGTGGCCGTCCAGCTGTCGCGGTTCGACGCCCCCGACGGCGCGGCGCACCCGCTGTGGCGCGGCGTGCCCGTGCGCACCGTCGGCGGGCACCTGGTCACCACCGTCTACGACCTGATGCTGGCCCAGTACGGCGTGCACCGGCCGGGTCTGCCGGGCCAGTGGCCGACCGGCTACGACGACGCGGTCCAGCCCGGAACACCCGCGTGGCAGGAGACGATCACGGGGGTGCCGGCCGCGGCGGCGGCGCGGATCGGCCGCGAATTCGCCGCCAACGCGGCCGAAACCGAGGGCCGGTCGATGATCATCCTGGGCGCGGGCACCAATCACTGGTTCCACTCCGATGCCATCTACCGCACCTTTCTGGCGCTGACCACGCTGACCGGCTGCCAGGGCGTGAACGGCGGCGGCTGGGCGCATTACGTCGGGCAGGAGAAGTGCCGCCCGGTCACCGGTTGGGCGCAGGTCGCCAATGCGCTGGACTGGTCGCGGCCGCCGCGGCAGATGATCCAGACCGCCTACTGGTATCTGCATTCCGATCAGTTCCGCTACGACCCGTTCACCGCCGACACCCTCGCCGGCGTGGGGGCGGGCGGGAAGCTGTCGGGCCGCACCACAGCGGATCTGATCGCGCTGTCGGCGCGGCTGGGCTGGATGCCGTCGTATCCGAGTTTCGACCGCAATCCCCTCGACCTGGCCGACGAGGCGGAGCAGGCGGGCCTGCCGGTCGCCGACTATGTGGTGTCGGAGCTGAAGCTGGGGCGGCTGCGGTTCGCGTGCGAGGATCCCGATGCGCCGCAGAACTTTCCGCGGGTGCTCAGCGTGTGGCGGTCGAATCTGCTGGGCTCCTCGGCGAAGGGCGACGAGTATTTCCTGAAACATGTGCTGGGCGCGAATTCGGCGCTGCGCGCGGAGCAGGCGCCGCCGAATGCCCGGCCCAAGGACGTGGAGTGGCGCGAGGAGGCACCGGCCGGGAAGCTGGATCTGCTGCTGACCCTGGACTTCCGGATGACCAGCACCACCCTGTACTCGGATGTGGTGCTGCCCGCGGCGACCTGGTACGAGAAGTACGACCTGTCGACCACCGATATGCATCCGTTCGTGCACTCGTTCTCGCCCGCCATCGCCCCGCCCTGGCAGGCCCGCACCGACTGGGACGCGTTCCAGAGCATCGGGAAGGCGTTCAGCCGCCTGGCATTCGACCATCTCGGCAAGCGCACCGACGTGGTCGCGGCGCCGCTGCTGCACGACACCCCCGACGAACTGGCCACCCCGCACGGCGTGGTGCGGGACTGGAAAGCCGGTGAGTGCGAACCGATCCCGGGCAAGACCATGCCGAAGCTGATCGCCGTGGAACGCGACTATCCGGCGGTGGCGGCGAAGATGGCGGCGCTGGGACCGCTGCTGGACACCCTCGGCGCCACCACCAAGGGCGTCACCTTCGACGTGCGGCGCGAAATCGAGTATCTGGCAGAGAAGAACGGTACCGTGCGCGGCGGGCCCGCGGACGGGCGGCCGTCGCTGGTGCGCGATGTCGATGCCTGCGAGGCGATCCTGGCGCTGTCGGGCACCACCAACGGCCGCCTCGCCACGCAGGGGTTCCGGACGCTGGAGCAGCGCACCGGAACCCGGCTGGCCGATCTGGCCGCCGAACACGAGGGCAAGCGGGTCACCTTCCAGGACACGCAGGCCGCGCCGGTTCCGGTGATCACCTCGCCGGAATGGTCGGGTTCGGAGTCCGGCGGGCGGCGGTATTCCCCGTTCACCCTGAACGTGGAGCGGCACAAGCCGTGGCACACCCTCACCGGCCGCCAGCATTTCTATCTCGACCACGACTGGATGGCGGAGGTGGGCGAGCAGCTTCCGGTGTTCCGGCCGCCGCTGAACATGGCCGCGCTGTTCGCCGAGCCGGTGCTCGGTGCGACCGGCGAGCACGGCCTCACGCTGCGCTATCTGACACCGCACTCGAAGTGGTCGATCCACTCCGAGTATCAGGACAACCTGTTCATGCTGAGCCTGTCGCGGGGCGGTCCCACGATCTGGATGTCGAATCTCGATGCCGCGAAAATCGGTGTCGCGGACAATGATTGGATCGAGGCGGTGAACCGCAACGGTGTCGTGGTGGCGCGGGCGATCGTCTCGCACCGGATGCCGGAGGGCACCGTCTACATGCATCACGCGCAGGATCGCGTGATCGACGTGCCGATCGCCGAAACGTCCGGGCAGCGCGGCGGTATCCACAATTCGCTGACCCGGCTGCTGATCAAGCCCACCCATCTGATCGGCGGGTACGCGCAGCTGTCGTTCGCGTTCAACTATCTCGGCCCGACCGGCAATCAGCGCGACGAGATCACCGTGATCCGCCGCCGCGGCCAGGAGGTGCGGTACCGATGAAACCCATGGCGCAGATGGCGATGGTGATGAACCTCGACAAGTGCATCGGCTGCCACACCTGCTCGGTGACCTGCAAGCAGACCTGGACCAATCGCGCCGGCGTCGAATACGTGTGGTTCAACAATGTGGAAACCCGTCCGGGACAGGGTTATCCGCGCACCTACGAGGATCAGAAGCGGTGGCGCGGCGGCTGGACCCTGGATCGGCGCGGCCGGTTGACGCTGCGCGGCGGCGGGCGCTGGCGCAAGCTGTTCACGATCTTCGACAACCCGATCCTGCCGGAGCTGTCGGACTACTACGAGCCGTGGACCTACGACTACGACACCCTCACCAGCGCGCCCGTGCAGCAGCACACGCCGGTGGCGCGGCCCAAGTCGCTGATCACCGGTAAGGACACCAAGGTCACCTGGTCGGCCAACTGGGACGACGATCTCGGCGGCGCACCGGATCTCGCGCGCAAGGACCCGCTGCTCGCCGACATCGCCGACAAGGTGAAGTTCGAGTTCGAGCACACCTTCATGTTCTATCTGCCGCGCATCTGCGAGCACTGTCTCAACCCGTCGTGCATGGCGTCGTGCCCGTCCGGCGCGATCTACAAGCGCAGCGAGGACGGCATCGTGCTGGTCGATCAGGACAAGTGCCGCGGCTGGCGGATGTGCGTATCCGGCTGCCCGTACAAGAAGATCTTCTTCAACCACCGCACCGGCAAGGCCGAGAAATGCACGTTCTGCTTCCCGCGCGTGGAGGTGGGACTGCCGACCGTGTGCGCGGAGACCTGCGTCGGGCGGCTGCGCTACATCGGGCTGATGCTCTACGACGCCGACAAGGTCCTCGACATCGCCGCGACGCCGGACGAGCAGGATCTCTATGCGGCGCAACGAGACGCCTTCCTCGATCCGCACGACCCGGAGGTCGTCGCCGAGTGCGAACGGGCCGGTATTCCGCGCGACTGGATCGAGGCCGCGCAGCGGTCCCCGGTGTACGCGCTGATCAACACCTAT
This sequence comes from Nocardia mexicana NBRC 108244, assembly GCF_001613165.1. Classification (GTDB taxonomy): domain Bacteria; phylum Actinomycetota; class Actinomycetes; order Mycobacteriales; family Mycobacteriaceae; genus Nocardia; species Nocardia mexicana. The sequence continues at coordinate 51,880 of NZ_BDBV01000055.1, read as the reverse complement.
CGGGTGGCGTTGCCGCTGCATCCGGAGTACCGGACGGTGCCGATGGTCTGGTACATCCCGCCGCTGTCGCCGGTGGTGGACGTGCTGCGCGATACCGGGCACGACGCCGAGGACCACGGCAACCTGTTCGCCGCCATCGAGGCGCTGCGGATCCCCGTCGAATATCTGGCGGAGCTGTTCACCGCGGGCGATGTGGCGCCGGTGCAGGCGGTGCTGCGCACGCTGGCCGGGATGCGCAGCTACATGCGCGATATCAATCTCGGCCGCGCTACCCGCCCCGAGATCGCCGAGCGGGTCGGCATGACCGAGGAGCAGCTCTACGACATGTACCGGCTGCTGGCGCTGGCGAAGTACGAGGAGCGCTACGTCATTCCCGCCGCGCACGCCGAACAGGCCCGGGGGCTGGAGGAATCGGCCACCGGATGCAGCCTCGACTACGACGGCGGGCCGGGTATGGAGGGGTGGGGCCCGTTCGGCGAGAGCTCCGGTCACGTGACACCTGTTGCGGTGGAGAACTTCCAGATGCTGCGCGACCGGCAGACCAGCGATACCGCCGCCGCGCCCGCGGGTAAATCGTCGCGCATCAACCTGCTCAACTGGGACGGGCGCGGCCACCCGGAAGGGCTGCTGCCGCCCAAGACCGAAGGGAAGCACCGCAAATGAGCCCGAGTGCGGGGGACCGCGCGGCGGCGTGGCAGGTGCAGTCGCTGCTGCTGGGATATCCGGACGAGGTCCTGCTCGGCCGGCGCGCGTTGCTGCGGCGAGCGGCCGGTGCCCTGCCGAAGGCAGTCGGTGCACCCTTGCGGTCGGTGCTGGATTACCTCGACCGCACCGAACCGCTCGCGCTGGCCACCGAATACGTCGACACCTTCGACCATCGCAAGCGGTTCAGCCCCTACCTGACCTACTTCCTCTACGGCGACACCCGCAAGCGCGGGATGGCGCTGCTGCGGTTCAAACAGGTCTACAAGGCGGCGGGACTGGCCCTCGGCGACGAGGAACTGCCCGACCACCTCGCCGTAGTGCTGGAGTTCGCCGCCGCGAACACCGATGCGGGACACGGGCTGCTGGTCGAGTACCGGGTGGGCGTGGAGCTCATGCGGCTCGGGCTGCGCGAGGCGGGCTCGCCGTGGGCGGGCGTCCTGGATTCGGTGAGTGCGACATTGCCGCCGCTGCACGGCAGCGACCGCGACGCGCTGGCCCGCCTGATCGCCGAGGGGCCGCCCGGTGAGGAGGTCGGGCTGGAACCGTTCGCACCGCCGTCCTATATGGGGGAACCGATCGGAGGCCGTCGATGACGCTGAGCGCCAAGGATATTCTGCTGTGGAGCGTCGTACCGTATGCGGCGCTGGGGATCTGCCTGGTCGGGCACGTCTGGCGCTACCGCTACGACAAGTTCGGCTGGACCACCCGCTCCTCGCAGCTCTACGAGAACCGGCTGCTGCGGCTGGGCAGTCCGCTGTTCCACTACGGGATCGTGTTCGTGTTCCTCGGGCATGTGCTGGGGCTGGTGATCCCGGAGTCGTGGACCGAGGCGATCGGGGTGAGCGAGGGCACCTATCACGCGGTGTCGTTCGCGCTGGGCACCGTCGCCGGGATCGCGGCCGTCGCGGGCCTGGCGATCCTGATCTACCGGCGGCGCACGGTCGGACCGGTGTTCTCGGCGACGACCCGCAACGACAAGGTCATGTACGTGCTGCTCGGTCTCACCCTCGCCCTCGGGCTCGGCACGACACTGTTCTACACGCTGTCCGGCCGCGAGCACGATTACCGGCAGGACGTGTCGCCGTGGTTCCGGTCGATCTTCTACTTCAACCCCGAGCCCGAGCTGATGGTGCACGCGCCGCTGGGTTTCCAACTGCATGCCCTGGCCGCCTGCGCGCTGTTCGCCTTCTGGCCGTTCAGCCGGTTGGTGCACGTGTGGTCCGCGCCCGTCGGCTACCTGACCCGCCCCTACATCGTGTACCGCAGCCGCGACGAATCGCTGGGCACCCACAAGCCCCCGCGCGGCTGGGAGCGCGTGGGGCAGTAGGACGGTCGTCGACCTCCCACCCCGATTTCCGGCACGTTTTCGGCCGTAATCATCAGCCCTCGGCATCCAGCGCAACTCTGCAGCGAATGCTGCGATACGCCGGGTGCGGTCCGGTTTCGACTGCGCCACACGGGGAACCGCCAGTGGGTGCACCACTTCGAGGATCGAGAGTCCTGACGGCGTGCGCTTCACGTGATTCCGCTACTCGAGGGCTACCGTCGATGTGGTGTACGTGGCCCGAAAGCCGACGAGTGAGGGGTGTAGCAGGTGCCGTTGTCGCGTCGAGGATTGCTGGCTTCCGCGGTCGCCGGTGGTGCGGCGGCGGTGCTCGGGCGACCGGTGGTGGCGGCGGCCGAAGCGGGGGTGGTGACGCCGGGGGAGGCCGACTATGCGCGGCTGACCCTGCGCGGATACAACCGCCGATTCGTGGCGCAGCCCCGGCGGATTCACGTGCCCGGCACGACGAGCGAGGTGCGCGATGCGGTGGCGCGGGCGGTGCAGGAGCGGCTGCCGATCGGGGTGCGTTCCGGCGGGCACTGTTTCGACGATTTCGTCGACAATGCGAGGTCGCGGGCCCTGATCGATCTGGAACGGATGACCGAAATCCGGTGGGACGAGCGGTATCGCGCGTTCTCGGTGGCCGCCGGGGCCGAGCTGAGCACAGTGTACGAACAGCTGGGCCGGTGGGGCGTGACCGTTCCGGGCGGCATCTGCAAGGGGGTGGGCGCGGGCGGACATGTCAGCGGCGGCGGTTACGGGCCGCTGTCGCGCCGGCACGGGCTGGTCGCCGACCACCTGTACGGGGTGGAGGTCGTCACCGGCGATGCGTCGGTGGTCGTCGCGACCAGGGAGGGCCCGCACCGGGACCTGTGGTGGGCACACACCGGCGGGGGTGGCGGCAATTTCGGTGTGGTGACCCGGTTTCTGCTGCGCTCACCCGAATCCGACGGCGGTGATCCGCGCACGGCGCTGCCGAGGCCACCCTCCCAGATGCTGTCGGCGCGGCTGGTGCTGCCCTTCACCACCGAGGAGTCGTTCCTGCGGTTCCTCGGCAACTACCTGGATTTCTTTGCGCGCCACCGCGAACCCGGCAACCGGTTCGCGGGCCTGTACGCGCCGTTGAGCGTGCATCCGATCGCCGACGGGTCCACCGAGGTGCTCGTCCTGATGGATGCCACGCAGCCCGACGCCCAGGCGCGGGTGGACGAATTCGTCGCCCGGCTCGGGGCGGGTGTCGTTCCCGGACCGTTGCTGATGCCGCCCGCCCGGGATTCGTATGCGGGCACCGTGGATCGGGTCTACTACGCCAAGGCGCCGATGCCGCCGCGGGTGAAGATCAAGGCGGCCTATCTGCGGCGGCCCTATTCGCCCGAGCAGCTGCGAATCTGCTACCGCCGCATGGCCGAACTGCGCCCCGACGACGAATCGGTGCTCGAGTTCCTGCCGTTCGGCGGCGCGATCAACGCCGTCGCGCCCGACGCCACGGCCATGCCCGCGCGCGACTGCTTCATGAAGATGCTCATCCACGCGGCCTGGCGGCTGCCCGAGGACGACGCCCGCCACATCGGGTGGGCGCGGGAAATGTACCGCGATCTCTACGCCGGTACCGGCGGGGTGCCGGTGCCCGACGACCGCAACGGCGGCAGCTACATCAACTATCCGGATCCCGATCTCGCCGACCCGCAGTGGAACGGCTCCGGACTGCCCTGGCACGCCTTCTACTACGGCGCGAGTTATCCCCGGCTGCAGCGGGTGAAGGCGCGGTGGGATCCGGAAGACCGCTTCCACCACCAGCTTTCGGTCGAGCTGCCGTAGCCCGGGAGCGCGTCCGCGGTGGTCAGCGGAACAGGTCGGCGTGGACGGTCGCCCATTCGGTGAAGGTGCGGGGCGGGTTACCGGTGACGCGCTCGACGGTGTCGCGCACGACCGATTCGTCGATGGCGCCGTCGACGTAGAAGTCGAAGAAGGCGTCGACGTACTCCGGTGGCGTGGTCTCCAGCAGTTCCGCGCGGGTCTCGTCGTCGCTCAGCTCGACGCAGCGCAGATCGCGCGACAGGGCGCGGCCCAGCATCGCGATCTGTTCGGCGGGCCGCAGCGCCTGTGGCCCGGTGGGCCAGAGGATGTCGCCGTGGTGGGCGTCGGACACCAGGGCGGCCATCGCGACCGCCGCCAGATCGGCGGGGTCGACGACGGCGAGCGGCACCGTCGGGAACTGCGCGCGCACCACGTCACCGGCCCGCAGCTGCGGCAGCCAGCGCAGCGCGTTGGACATGAACGCCGAGGGACGCAGGATGGTCCACGACAGTCCGGACTCGATCACTTCCCGTTCGGAGGCCGCCATGTAGCGGGTGATCGCGTTGCCGGTGTTGCCCGTGGCCGCCGAGGTCCCCGACAGTTGCACGATGTGCCGGACGCCGGATTTCGCCGCCGCCGCAACGACTCCCGGATAGCCCGGCAGGATGAACGCGGCATCCACACCGTCGAAGGCGTCGGCGAGCGTGTCCGGTGCGGCGAGATCCCCGGCAACCGCGTGCGCGCCCGCCGGGAGGCGGGCGCGCTGCGGATCGCGGACCAGGGCGCGCACCGGCGCACCCGCCGCGGTGAGGGCGGCGGTGAGTGCGGCGCCGATATTGCCGGTGGCGCCCGTGACGAGAAACATGGCTCGGCCTTCCCGGTTCGGTGTTACTGCTGCGGCCACTGGGGTGGCGGCTGCTGACCCGGATAGCCCGCGGGCGGTTGGCCCTGGCCCATCGGGGGTTGCGGCCAGGGGTTCGGGGGAGCGACCGGTTGCTGCGGGCGACCGGCGGACGGCTGCCCGGTGTCCGAGGACGCCATCATGATCAGCGCGACGATCGCCAGCAGGACGACCAGCAGGGCGGGGATCGACAGCCAGCCGCCGTCGTCCCAGGGGCTGAGGCTGCTGCTGCGGGAACTCTGATCGATGGCGTTGAGGACGTAGCCCAGGTTGCCGAGCAGCAGCATTCCGGCGCTCAGCGCGGCGATCAGGCGGCCGATGGGCTTGCCGCCGGTGAGCAGCAGGATGGCACCGACGACGGCGAGCAGCACCGTGAGGACGATATCCAGGTCACCCCAGAACAGCTTGCTGTATTCGGCGTAGAACCAGATCCGCCGGGCGAGGTACAGGATCGCGGACAGACCCAGCATGGCGGCCGCCAGGGGACCGGCCGCGCCGCCGCCGGTCCGCGGCGGGACCGGATAGCCCGGAACCGGTTGTCCGACAGGCGCGCCCGGCCCCCAGCCCTGGCCCGGCGGCGGCTGGTTCGGCGGTCCGGGCTGGAACGGTTGGCCCATCGCGTGCAACTCCCTTTGTTCGAAAAACGACTCGACGCAGCCTAAGTGATGGCGGCGTTCCGGGCCGACCGGACGATGTTCCCAGCAGAGATCGTTGCTACAGCGAGGGTTTGCGGGCCTCGACGAGGGTGCGCGTGGAGTGGGCGAGGAAGGGGCCCTCGGCCTCGATCCGCTGGTGCAGATCGCGGAGGCGGTCACGGTAGCGGTCGACGGTGAAGCCGGGGACCATCCAGGTGACCTTGCGCAGGAAATAGACGACGGCGCCGATGTCGTCGAACCGCATGGGCAGTCGTTCGGTGCGCAGGTCGGCGATGCGGAGCCCGGCGGCCTCGGCGTCGGCGCGTTCGGCCTCGGGGGCGCGGCGCCGCCGGGCCTCGGGCTGCGGGCCGAGGAAGTATTCGACGAGTTCGAACACGCTTGCCGGACCGACGTGCTGGGCGAGGTAGGTGCCGCCGGGGGCGAGTACGCGGTGGATCTCGCTCCACCAGATCGTCGCCGGGTGGCGGCTGGTGACGAGGTCGAAGGCGTTGTCGGCGAAGGGCAGTGGCGGTTCGTCGGGATCGGCGACGACGACCGCGCCGCGCGGATGCAGCAGGGCGGTCGCCTTGGCGAGGTTGGGCGGCCAGGATTCGGTGGCGGCCATGGTGGGCGGGAATGTCTCGGCGCCGGCGAGGACCTCGCCGCCGCCGGTCTGGATGTCCAAGGCGGCGGTGACGGTGGCGAGGCGGTCGCTGATCAGGCGCTGATATCCCCAGGAGGGCCGCTGCTCGGTGGCGCGGCCGTCGAGCCACGAGAAGTCCCAGCCGTCGACGGAGGCGGTCGCGGCCTCGGTGACGAGGTCGTCGAAGGTGCGTGACATGCCTCGATCGTGCCCGGTCGGATGACCGCGGGGCGTAGCGGGTGGCCGGGACCCGGTCGGTCGCCCGGGGCGGGGGCGGCTCCCATACGATGACCGAATGACCAAAGTGCTGCTGAACACTTCAGCCGGGGACATCACGCTCGAGCTGGACGAAACCAAGGCGCCGAAGACGGTCGCGAACTTCGTCGACTACGTCAAGGCCGGTCACTACGACGGGACCATCTTCCACCGGGTGATCTCGAGCTTCATGGTGCAGGGCGGCGGGATGACCGCGGACATGCAGCAGAAGCCGGCGCCGAACCGGGTGGAGAACGAGGCGAACAACGGGCTGCGCAACGACAAGTACACGGTGGCCATGGCGCGCACCTCGGACCCGCATTCGGCGAGCGCCCAGTTCTTCATCAACACCTCGAACAACGATTTCCTGAACTACCCGGGCCAGGACGGCTTCGGGTACGCGGTGTTCGGGAAGGTCGTCGACGGCACCGCCGTGGTGGACGCGATGGACGGCGTGCGCACCGGTTCGCGTGCGGGCCACCAGGATGTGCCGGTGGAGCCGATCACCATCCTGTCGGCTCAGCTGGCCTGAGCGCATCTCGCGGAGGCGGCGGATCCCCACGCCGGGGACCGCCGCCTCCGCTGTCCGCGCCGCCTACGCGTCGAGTACGTGTGGCTCGCGCGAGACCACGGGCGGCAGCACCGACCAGGGGAAGTTGATCCAGCGGTCGGTGGCTTTCCACACGTATTCGCAGTCGACCTCCGAGCGCGGCTTCTGGTAGATGACCGCGCACCGCACCTCGGCGACCTTGTTCGCGCAGAAGTCGCGGACCAGCTTCAGCGTCGCGCCGGTGTCGGCGACATCGTCGGCGACGAGCACCCGCGCCCCGGCGAGGTCGACGGCCTGGGGGACGGGCGGCAGCATGACCGGCAGGTCGAGGCGCTGATCGACGCCGGTGTAGAACTCCACGTTCATCACGTGCAGGTTCTTCACGTCCAGCGCGTAACCGAGCGCACCGGCGACGAACAGTCCGCCGCGCGCGATGGACAGGATCAGGTCCGGCTCGAACCCGTCCGCCGCGACCTGTTCGGCCAGTTCCCGGCTCGCCGAGCCGAACAACTCCCAGCTGAGCTCTTCCCGATCCGCCATGCGCGACCCCTTCCGTCTTCGATGGAAAGAACCTAGACCACCGTCCGGGCGGTCAGGGCTTGTGGGTGACGATGTACCACAGCACGGCGAGGGTGCCGAGCACGAAAAGTGGTGACAGCACCCAGGTTTCGAATCTGTTGCCGGTGCGGTCGATGATCGGCACGCTGGTGCGCAGCTTCAGCGGCCACAGCAGGCGGCAGCCGCGGTCGGTGAGGCAGTCGCCGATCAGATGGGCCAGGGCGCCGAGGCCGACGGAGAACGGCAGCCAGGAGGGTTTGTCGGAGATCCAGTGATCCATGGCGAAGGTGCCCGCGACCGCGAGCACGGTCACGCTGAAGTAGGAGCGGAACCCTTCGCCGGGCGGGCACAGGTTCAGCGCCCGCAGCGCGAGCGCCAGCAGGAAGAACACGAGCCCGAGGGTGAACCAGCGGCCGATCCAGTGCTCCCCGGCCCAGGTGCCGACCGCGGCCGCGACGACGAACGCCAGCGAGTGGGTGGCGTGGCGGTGCCCGCCCGATACCGCGGCGATGATCCGGCAGGCGGTATGCGTAATCGGCCCCAGCACATGCGAAATGGTCCCGTTGGGGTGATCGGCGTCGGGCAGCAGGGCCGCGCCCGCGGTGAGGAAGGTGCCCATCAGCAGGTCGACGGTGTCGAGGTCACCGTATTGGAGCACGGGATAGGTCAGAACCGAAAGTGGTAGCACGGCAGCGGCTCCCGCCCAAGCCAGCGCACCACTGGTCGCATGTGAATGTCCTAGCACCGGGGGAAGACTAGCTGATCTTGGTCATTCGACAGGAACCCCTCACGCGTGGGAGTGCGGGTCCACGACGCGGTCCAGCGCGTTCAGATCCGATTCCAGCGCGTAGAAGGTGCGCAGCGCGATGACGAACGCGAAAAGCCCACCGACACACAGGCCTACGATGGTGCCGATCACCATCTGCTGCTGTTGCGGCGACAGGAATACGAGCCCGGCGGGAACCCCGATCAGCGGAACCGACGCCGCCACACCGAGATACACGCGGCTGCGCCGGATGAGGCGGTGCAGCCGGGTGACATCGGCGTCGGTGGTGTGCCCCGCGGCGACCAGCCCCGGGTAGTACCAGCGCAACATGAAAAAGGTGACGGGGAAGTAGGTGTAGACGACGGCGACCGCCGCGGCGACGAGGTTGGAGGCGACCAGATGGGCCGTCAGCCCCGGGGGGAGTGTGCCGAGAGAATACAGCTTGGCCAGGAAGATCGCGCCCGCCGCCATCCACCCCACGAAGGTGACCACCGCGATGCGGTCACCGCAGGCGAGGGTGTCGTTACGGGCCTTGGCCAGGGTCTGCTCGTCGAAGTGGCGGCCGCGCCGCAGGCCGTTGGGCACCAGCAGCACCAGACGACACCAGTACAGCAGCACGGCGATGGCCACCGGATAGGCGACGACGATCACGACGAAGCCGAGCTGGATGAGCTGCGCGGCGGCCTCGGCGCCGAGCTCGCCGCGGATCAAGCGGATATTGTGCACGGCCAGGTACAGCCCGGCGAGCAACTGCCCGAACAGGCTCGACAACGTCACCACCGGCATCGGGCGCATCTTCATCCGGGCGCGCAGGCTGTGCTCGGGCGGGTCGACCAGGTCGCGGGCGGCGCGGTCCTGGCTGAGCTCGAGCTGGTGAGCCAGCTCGCGGCCCGTGGCATACCGGTCGGCGGGGTCCGGCGCCAGGGTGGTGAGCAGCGCGTGCCGCAGCACGGCCGGGCAGTCCGGCGGCAGCGCCGCCTCGGCGCTCGCGTCGACGGGGCGGCGGCGCCGCTCGATCATGGCGTGCAGGGACTGTTCGGACTCTCCCGCGCCGTGGCCGTCGTCGAACGGGATGCGTCCGGTGAGTAGTTCCCACAGCATCACCGCCAGCGCGTACAGGTCGCTGCGGGTGTCGAGATCGCCTGCGGTGGTGGCCAATTGCGGATGGCAGGCCTCGAGCTGCTCGGGCGCCATATAGGGCAGCGAACCGCCGAAATAGGCGACCGGGTTCGCGCCGGGCAGGTGGCGGCTGAAGCTGATGTTGAAGTCGGCCAGCTTGGGCTGTCCGTCGGCGGTGAGCAGGACGTTGGCGGGTTTGATGTCGCGGTGCAGCACGCCGCGGTGATTGGCGTAGTCCAGGGCGGTGGCGAGGCGGGCACCGAGCCAGGCGACGGTCTCCGGCCAGGACAGCCGCTCCAGTTCGGCGCGAGTGGCCGACGGCTGCGGTTCGAGCACCCCACCCGTGGTGGCCGCGGCGTCGATCGCCTCCAGCAGCAGGCGGCCACTGCGGCGTTCCAGCGGAGTGCGGCGCAGCATCCGCAACACCCCCAGCAGGGTGCCGCCGGGAATGTACTGCATGTACATCAGCTTGAGATGCTGGTCGGTGATCTGGCGCTGGTCGAACACGCGGACGATATGGTCGTGATCGAGCTGGGCGAGGGTTTGCGGTTCGGTGCCGCGGTCGTGCGAGATCTTCACCGCGACCAGGCGGCTCATGGATCGCTGGCGGGCGAGGAACACCCGCGCGAACGCGCCCTGCCCGAGCGGCAGCAGCAGGTCGAAATCGTCGATGGTGGCGCCCGGATTGATGGTGTCGAGGGCGTCGAGGGCGGTCGGATCGGCCAGCATGGTGGTGCGCAGGCCGTCGACGTCGAAGCCCTCGGTGATGCGGGCCATCTGGGTGGGGAAGTCGTTCTCGTATTCGCCGAGGTCGATATCGCTGCGGCGGCTGCGGGCGCTGATCTCCTCGTAGATCAGATCCGGCGGCAGCGGCGCGGCATCCAGCTCCGGGAACTGGGCGCTGTAATCGGCCAGGCGCAGCGCGTCGTCGCTGCGCTGCCAGCGTTCGTGCAGGTCGACCTTGATCAGTTCGATGAGGGCGGTGCGGCGCAGCGCGGGCTCGGCGGGCAGGTGCGCCGACAGATCGGGCGGCTGACCGTGGGACTGCCACTGCTCGGCGAAATGCGCGACAAGGCTCGTCAACGCGGTTTGCGTCGCGGTTGCGCGGTCGGCACCGGGGTCGGGTGCGGTCGCGCCGAGGTTGTCATCCACCGTCGCTCGCTTCGAACTGGTTGTTCCCGGGCCCGGCCCCGAGAATATTCGATCCCTCTGCGAGTAATCGACACTTCGCCGATACCGTTACTCGAGGTCGTAATATCCCACGCCATCATCCGGCGAACCGCGGCCGCCGTGCAAGTGGTTTGCGGCTCTGGCCTCAGTAGACGATAGCGAGATATGCTCCGGCGAGTTCCATTCTCGGAGAAAGGGGTTGGCCGGTGTCGGTCGCCGCCGCGGTCAAAACGCAGATTCAGCAGGTCGGCGCGGGATTCATGTTCTCCCGCGAGACGAAGAAATTCGGGGCAGCGACCGAGACGGAAGGGTTCATCGGCCCCTACACCCGAGGCCGCGGCGGCGTCCTGGGCGACGTGGACGCCGACGTCGTCACCGCCGCCTTCGGATTCTTCCGCCCCGACACCGTGCGCGCCGCCTGGGATTCGGTCTCCATGCCCGCCGCCGCGGCCGCCGCCGGATACCTCGAGGCCTGCCAGGACTTCGGACGCCGCAAGCTGGGCGCCTTCGACGACGCCGGACGCCTCGCCGAACTGCTGCAGGCGGTCGCCGACGCCGCGGACGTGGCCGGGGCGCCGCTGTTCGCCGGGTGGCGCGCCCAGCCCCTCGCCGACGACGCACCGGCCCGCGCCCTGCAACTGGTGCACGTACTGCGGGAACTGCGCGGGGGACTGCACCTACTGGCCGTGCGGGCGAACGACCTGACCCCGCAGCAGGCCGTACTCATCAGCGGCTCACCGCGCAACAGCGGCCCCGACCAGGCACGACTGTTCGGCTGGCCGGAACCGTTCGAGGAGATCACCCCCGCACACCGGCAGCGATGGGAGGCCGCCGAGGCGCTGACCGACACGCTCATCGCACCCGCCTTCACGGTGCTCGACGACAAGTCCGCGGACGAACTCGTCCGGCTGATGGACCAGGCGCAGGACATCGTCCTCGGCGGCCGCTGAGCCCGGTCCAGGGCCGCGGGCCGCCGATGGGATGATCGGGACGCAGAGCAGGTTTCGGCGAAGACGCCCCGAGGTGTCACCGCGGGAAGACTGCCGACCCGGCCGAACGCCGGGCGGAGACTTGCCCGGATGACGAAGGGCGGGAACGGAGTTCGGGTGAGCATCGGAATAACGGGCGTCCGCATCGGGCACTGGACCGACACCGACGGGCAGACCGGCTGCACGGTACTGGTCCTGCCGGAGGGCACCACGGCCTCCTGTGAGGTGCGCGGCGGCGCCCCGGCCTCGCGCGAACTCGACGCGCTGGCCCCCGACAAGGCCGTCGTCACCGTCGACGCCATCCTGCTCACCGGCGGCTCGGCCTTCGGCCTCGGCGCCGCCGACGGCGTCCTGCGCTACCTCGAGGAACACGACCGCGGCGTACCGACACCGGCGGGCAAGGTGCCGATCGTCCCGACCCTCGCCCTGTTCGACCTCAGCGCCGGCGACCCCGCCGCCCGGCCCACCGCCGCCGCGGGATACGCGGCGGCCCAGGCAGTGTCGGGCGAACAGGTCGTGCACGGCCGAATCGGCGCCGGAACCGGTGCGCACACCTCGCAATGGCGCGGCCCCGACGCCCGCCGTCCCGGCGGACTGGCGTACGCGCAACGCCGCCTGGGAGATCTCGTCGTCGGCGCCGTCTGCGTCGTCAACGCGTTCGGCGATATCGACGACGGCACCGGCGACGTCGCCCTCGACGCGGTCGCCATGCTGAACCAGCCCTTCGACTTCGCCGGATCACGCACCCACACCACCATCGGCGCCGTCGTCACCAACGCCCGCCTCGACAAGGCCGCCTGCCGGATCGTCGCCCAGGGCGCCCACGACGGCCTCTCGCGCGCCCTCACCCCACCGCACACCCGATTCGACGGCGACGGATTCATCGCCGCCGCCACCGGCGAGATCGACACACACGTCGACGTCGTCCGGCTGATGGCACTGGCCGCCGTCACCGAGGCGATCCGCTCCCTCGCGTGAGCGCGGGCCGGGATCAGCCCGGCGGGATATTCACGTTGTGGCGGAAGACATTCCGCGGATCCCACACCGCCTTGACCGCGGCGAGCCGTTCGTACTTGCCGCCATAGGAATGCCGGATACGGTCGCGATCGTCCTCGACGAGGAAGTTCACATACGTGGCGTCGTCGCGGGCATGCACCCGCAGCACATCCCACAGATCCCGGACCCACGCACGCTCGGCGTCGAACAATCCCGGATCGGGACAGGCGGCGGAAATATTGATCGCCCAGCAGGCCGTGCGCGACCCGGCGAACGCCGTCGCGTGATCGGGCACCTCGCTGTAGGCGCCGTCGAGCGGGAAGAACGGCACGATCGTCAAGGGAGAACCCTTGCGCGGCAACGCCTCCACGATCGCCTCGAGCACGCCGTCGCCGAGTTCGTCGACATACAGCGACTTCTCATACGACCGCAACCCCCACGGCGCGGCAGAATCGAACATCTGCTGCAACGCCAGATAGGGAATCGGCGTCACCAGCTCCCACGCCGGTTCGGGAGCCAGCTCCCGCAGCGGCGCGACCGCGTCCGCCAACTCCTGCGCCTCGCCCCACCCGACGATCCCCACCGCACAGCCCGGCTGCCCCCGATACCGCTCCGGCACGAACGGCTCCGGCGGCGCCGACAACCCGAACAGCGCGACACCGAAGGAACGGGGGAGCCGCGGCATCATCTCCCGCACCGCCGCCAACCCCGCCACCGCCCGGTCCGGAGTCCAGAACAGCAGGGTCAGGTGCACGATCGGCGGCACCTCGTGCAACCCGAACTCGAACTCCGTCACGATCCCGAAATTGCCGCCGCCACCGCACAACGCCCAGTGCAGGTCGGGATTGACATCCGCCGACGCCCGCACGACCTCCCCGGCGGCGGTCACCACCTCGGCGGAAACCAGGTTGTCACAGGACAATCCGGCTCGCCGCGTCAGCCAGCCCAACCCGCCGCCGAGCGTCAGCCCGCCCACGCCGGTATCGCTGATGAAACCCCCCGTCACCGCGAGCGCATGCACCTGCGTCGCGGAATCCAGCTGCGCCCACGTCGCGCCGCCACCGCAGCGCGCCCGTTGCGAATCGGGGTCGACGACAACGAAATTCAGCATCGACAGGTCGATCATCACCGCCCCGTCGGCGACCGCGTGCCCCGCATAGTTGTGCCCGCCACCACGTACGGTGAAATCGGTGCTCGAAGCGACGAGACGCCGCACACACGCCGCCACATCCCGCGCCGACGATGGCCGCACGATCGCCGACGGCATGCGCCGGATATCGCCGTTCCACACCTGCCGCGCCTGCTCGAAGCCCGCATCGCCCGGAGCGAGTACGGTGCCGTCGATCTCCGCGCGAATCGACTCGAGCTCGAACCCCAGAGCCGTCATGGGTCCCTCCTGCGACTGATCGGCCGAGCACTCCGATCAACGATAGAAACCACCGCGGCCGGCCGTCAGGGCCGAAAGTCCCGCCCCGGCACCGCAGTGGTTGTCATCGCGACATTCGGGGCACCACCGAGCCACCGACACCGGCCCGCCCGAACTCAGCTCGCCCGCGCGCGGCGAGCCAATTCTACTGTGGCAGAACGCAAATCAGCGGCAGAATCAATAGGAGAGAAGTAACCCACCCGGGTGACGGCGACACCGCGAGGCGTCGTCACCCGCAAATCCAGGCCGTAGCGGTCGGCCCGCTCGCACACCGCGCCCGTGGCATCGGGATAACCGCCGAACGCCCGGGTCATATCGAGCAACGCATCGCCGTGATCGTCGTTGAGATGCGAAACCGCCCGCTGCGCGACCGGAACGACAGGATCGGCAGCGGCCGCGGCATAGTCCTCGCCCGACGCCGAATCCATCCGGCCATAGCCGCCGACCCACCGCACCCGGAGCACCCACAGCGTGAAATCGCTGAAATCGATGTAGTACTTCGACGACGGCACCGCCGACAGATGAGCTTCCCGCGCGGCAGCCGCCTCGTCTCCGGTGGGCACCTCGACCGCACCCGACAACGTCACCCGCGCACCCGCCAGCGGATCGGCCGGAGCATGCGGCGCCACGACGGCGAGACTGGCACGACGATCATGAGCCAGATTACGGCCGTGCTCGGCAAGATTCGACACACACAACACCGGCTGCCCGTCCAGCAGACCGTAGGTGACGAACGACGCCCACGGATCACCCTCGACGGTCAGCGACGCCAGCGTCGCGGTATTCACCGCCGCGGCAACGGTTCTCGCCTCCTCGGCAGGCGAAGGGCGAGCGGAATTCGTCACCGGCTGCAGCGGCGGCGGCGCCGAGGGCGCATCGCCGGGATCACCGTGGTCGACAGGCATAGCGTCAGGCTACGCGGAGAGACCGAGCGCCCGGCGACCGCACAGCAGCCGCCGGGCGCCACCCGCGCTGTCCACGACCGGCCCGCGAGCCGGTCGCACCGCGATCAGGCCACGTCGAACCGATCCAGGTTCATCACCTTGTCCCACGCGGCGACGAAGTCACGAACGAACTTCTCCTTCGCATCGTCGGTCGCATACACCTCCGCCAGCGCCCGCAGCTGCGAATTCGACCCGAAGACCAGATCCGCGCGGCTGCCGGTCCACTTGGTGGCACCGGTCGCCCTGTCGGTCCCGACATAGGTGCCGTCATCGGCGGGCGACGGCTCCCACTTCGTACCCATATCGAGCAGATTCACGAAGAAATCGTTCGTCAGCGACCCGGGGGAGGAGGTGAACACGCCCACCGGCGACTGCTTGTAGTTCGCACCCAGCACCCGCAGGCCACCGACCAGCACCGTCATCTCCGGCGCGCTGAGCGTCAGCAGATTCGCCCGATCGACCAGCAGATACTCCGCCGGAAGACGATGCCCCTTGCCGAGATAATTACGGAACCCGTCGGCCGTCGGCTCCAGATAGGAGAACGACTCCACATCCGTCAGATCCTGCGCCGCATCGGTCCGCCCCGGCGTGAACGGCACCTCGATATCGTGCCCGGCGCTCTTCGCGGCCTGCTCGACCGCCGCCACACCACCCAGCACCACGAGATCGGCGAACGACACCCGCGTATCACCGGTCTGCGCGCCGTTGAACGACTCCTGAATACCCTCCAGCACCCGCACCACCTGCGCGAGCTCATCGGGCTCGTTGACCTCCCAACCCAACTGCGGCTGCAGGCGGATACGGCCACCGTTGGCGCCACCGCGCTTATCGCTGCCACGGAACGACGACGCCGCCGCCCACGCGGTCGAAACAAGCTGCGGCACAGTCAGTTCCGACGCCAGAATCTGCCGCTTCAGCTCCGCGATCTCGGCGGCGCCGATCACCGCGTGAGTCGACGGCGGAATCGGATCCTGCCACAGCAGCGTCTGCTCCGGAACCAGCGGACCGAGATAGAGCACCTTCGGACCCATATCGCGGTGGATCAGCTTGTACCACGCCTTGGCGAACTCGTCGGCGAGCTCCTCCGGATGCTCCAACCAGCGCCGGGTGATTTGCTCGTAGATCGGATCCACCCGCATCGACAGATCCGTCGTCAGCATCACCGGGGGATGGCTCTTGTCCGGATCGTGCGCATCGGCCACCGTGCCCGCACCGGCGCCATCCTTCGGAATGTACTGCCACGCCCCGGCCGGGCTCTTGGTCTTCTCCCACTCGTAGCCGTAGAGCGTCTCCAGGAAACTGTTGTCCCACGTGGTCGGGGTGGGCGTCCAGGTACCCTCCAGGCCACTGGTGATCGCGTCGCCGCCGACACCGGTACCGTTCGCGCTGCGCCAGCCCAGCCCCTGCTCCTCGAGCGGAGCGGCCTCCGGCTCCGGGCCGACCAGCTCGGCGTCGCCGTTGCCGTGCGTCTTGCCGAAGGTGTGGCCGCCGACGATCAGCGCCGCGGTCTCGACATCGTTCATGGCCATACGGCCGAACGTCTCACGGATATCGACCGCCGCGGCCAGGGGATCCGGATTGCCGTTGGGGCCCTCCGGATTCACGTAGATCAGACCCATCTGGACCGCCGCGAGCGGGTTCTCCAGATCGCGCTGACCGGTGTAGCGCTCGTCGTCGAGCCACACGTGCTCCGGGCCCCAGTAGACGTCCTCCTCGGGCTCCCACTGGTCGACACGGCCGAACGCGAACCCGTAGGTCTTGAATCCCATGTCCTCCAGCGCCACATTGCCCGCGAAGACGAGCAGGTCGGCCCAGGACAGCTGCTTGCCGTACTTCTTCTTCACCGGCCACAGCAGGCGGCGGGCCTTGTCCAGGCTGGCGTTGTCGGGCCAGCTGTTGAGCGGCGCGAACCGCTGCATCCCCGCACCGGCTCCGCCTCGGCCGTCGTTGACGCGGTAGGTGCCCGCGGCATGCCAGGACATGCGAATGAACAGCGGGCCGTAGTGACCGTAGTCGGCGGGCCACCAGTCCTGCGAGGTCCGCATGACCTCCACGAGATCGCGGCGCACCGCGTCCACGTCGAGGTTGCGCACCTCGGCGGCGTAGTCGAAGTCCTCGTCCATGGGGTTGGCCACGTCCGGGTTCTTCTGCAGGATCTTCAGGTTGAGCTGGTTCGGCCACCAGTCACGGTTGCTGCCGCCCTCGGTGGGGTACTTGAGGCGACCATTCATGACGGGGCAACCGTTTTCGGCCGGTTCCGTATTGGCCTCGCCGATGGGCGGATGTTCCTGTGGCACGTCATTTCCTTTCCGGAGAGGGGAGTGAATCGGGCTGTGATCACTGGTGTGTGGTCTGCACCGCGGAGCAGTCGGGGCACAGGCCCCAGTAGATGACCTCGGCCTCGTCGAGGACGAAACCGTTGTCGTCGGATGCGGCCAGGCAGGGTGCCTCGCCGACGGCACAGTCGACGTCGGCGATGACACCGCACGAGCGGCACACGACGTGGTGGTGGTTGTCGCCGACGCGGGTTTCGTAGCGGGCGACCGACCCCATCGGCTGGATGCGCCGGAGCAGCCCCGCGGCGGTCAGCGCCCGCAGCACGTCGTACACGGCCTGATGGGAGACCGTGCCGAGGGTTCGGCGGACGCGGTCGATGATCGAATCGGTATCGGAGTGGGGGTTCTCGTGCACCACGGTCAGCACCGC
This sequence comes from Nocardia mexicana NBRC 108244, assembly GCF_001613165.1. Lineage (GTDB taxonomy): Bacteria > Actinomycetota > Actinomycetes > Mycobacteriales > Mycobacteriaceae > Nocardia > Nocardia mexicana. Next base: position 34,396 of record NZ_BDBV01000055.1, on the reverse strand, counting down.
CATGCGCGGCGCCGTCACGCGCAGCGCGGCGTCACGCAGCATGCGTTCGAAGTCCGACGTGGTGGACACGTTCCGAAGTATGACTCATTCCAGTCTCGGTGCGGGGCGGTTCGGAGAAACCTCTCTGCGCGTTCACCGCTCTCGATGGCGGCGAGCGAAATGCCCGGGAGACTGCCCCTTCCACGTCCGGAACGCCGCAGTGAACGCGGAGACACTGCAGTATCCGAGGCGTTCGGCCACGCTGTCCACGGTCAGTCCCGCCGCGAGCAACTCCTCGGCAAGCAGTCCGGTGGTCTCGCAGCGCAGCTTGCGAAAGCTGGTGCCCTCCTCGGCCAGTCGCCGTCGCAGCGTCCGCACGCTGATCGCGAGATCGGCCGCGATATCGGCCTGATCGACCGCCCCGGCGTGCCGGATCAGCAGTTCCCGCACCTGTCCACTGAGCCCGTGACGGGCCCGGCGCTGCTGGATCAAGTCGGCGCACTGCTGCTCGAAATGCCGTGTGGTCGACGCATTCGCCTGGGGGAGCGGCAGTTCCAACGCGGTCTTCTGCATCGTCAGGATCGACTGCGGGCTGCCGAAGGCGATATCGGTAACTCCCAGCACGGCGGCGAACGCCTCGTAGGCCGGGTGTTCGGGCAGCTCCAATTCCAGGCGCAGGGCGGGCAGCCGCATGGGCAGCAGATCCTGCTGGATCGTTCCGATGGCGGCGAAATCCCGCTCGACGGTGAACTGCCTGATGGTGGGCGGCAAGCCGCGGCTGTCGTGGACGAGCCGGGTCTGTGTCGACTCCGTCTCCAGATAGCAGTGGGCGAGGGTGAACGACAGATCCACGTATCGCACGCCGATCTCGAGCGCGTGCCCCAGGGTGGGGCAGGTGCTCAGCGCGAAGCCCCAGACCCCGAGGCTCGATGGATGACACAGCATCCCCGAGAGCAGCCCCAAACCCGGCTCGCCGCCGATGAACGAGACGAGATTGCAGGTCACGGCGATTTCCTGAGCTACGGTGATCTCATTGGCCGGGTCGGCGAGATCGGCTACGTCGATACCGGTGCCGCGTAGCAGCGAATCCGGGGTGAGGCCGCGTCCGGCGGCGAATTCGGCGAGCAATTCAACGCTGGTGATCGAACGCACACGCTCCGAATCGTCGGCCATGCCGGTATCTTCGCAAACTTTTCGCACACCGTTCGACGGATCGGTCGCACGGAGATTCGCCCGTGATGTGGTGATTCGCCTGACGCGATGGGCCAGCGTTACTTGACATAATGTAGATTATCGGCGCAACAACGGGATGGGCCGGGAGCGGCAAGTGTGCTGCGTTGCAACGTGTTTGAGGATTCCCGCCATGCTGACCGCAGCCCCTCGGCTTCGGTTCGCCGCGCACCTGTGCGGCGGATTCTCCGGCTCGTATTGGTCGGCACACCGTCCGAGAAGATTTTCCGGCCATCCGGCCTTTTGGGCGAAAACATTCCGACCGGACTTTTTGTCACCTATCGCCGGTCCCCTTGCCGTCCAAGCGGACCCGCCTTAATTCGTCACAGTGACGAAATAGGGACATGTGACGAACTGTGGAAAGTCAACAGTTAGTGGGCCGCGACCTCGGAAATATGGTTTCCGCGGCGAATATCGTGGTGGAGCGGCCTCGTTTGCATTCCCGGGCGAACAGTAGCGGATTACTATTGATATCTCCGGTTTGTCCTGATGCTCGAGACGGTCCTGTCACCCGCCATCGCGGCGGGCGAGGCTAGAGAGGTCGGTGGCTCGATGAGCGGCAAGCGTTACCTGGGTTGGACGGTCCGGTCGGCCGTCTGTATGGGTGTGGCGTCGGCGGGGTTGTTCATTGCGGGACCGGCGGCGGCGGAACCGCTGTGGCCGGGTGGGCCGGATTTCGGGACACCCGCCATCCCGGGCATGCCCGCGATCGTTCCGCCCGCGCCGGTGCTGGCCCCGTGCACCAAAGAAGGCGCGAGGGTGTGCATGCGGCTGTCGACCAACGAGGCCTGGCTGCTCGACGGTGACGGCAAGGTGGTGTACGGCCCGACCCCGATTTCGCACGGCAGGCCGGGGTACGAGACTCCCCCGGGCGTCTTCCGCGCGGCATTCAAGAAGGAATATCACTGGAGCACGATGCACCACGCCGAAATGCGCTGGGCCGTCTTCTTCAATGGTGATATCGCCACCCATATCGGCCCCATCGAGGAACAGTCCCACGGCTGTATCCGAATGACCCCCGACGGCGCCAAGGCACTCTACGACCACGTCAGCAACGGAGATATCTTCGAACTCGTGGTGTGAGGCTCATTGGCGGCGCACGGTGCCGCTGATATCGCCGAAACGGCCGTTCATGCTGTAGGTGGCCGTGCCGTCGTCGTGGCGTTTCAGGGTCGAGGTCTTGCCGTCGTCGTCGCAGCCGATACCCGGTGTGGTGTCGCCTCTGGTGAGTCGTGCGCGCAGTGTGATGCCGGACGAGTCGACGGCGGTCAGTGTCTCCGCGCGCTTACAGGTCATGTGGCTGGTGTTTCCGGTGTTGGTGGCCGATCCGACTTCCTCCCCGACCTTTCCGGCCTTGAGGGTGACGACGATGTCGAACGTCGCGATCCCGTCGGTGGCGGTGCCCTTCCAGGTGCCCACGTAGTCGCGCGGCATCGTGGCCGATGATGCGGCGCCCGAGGTTGCGCCCGCGCCGGAGGACTCGGAACGCGAGGGTTTGGCCCCGGAGGTCTTCGTGCGCGAGGTCTCGGCACCCGAGGACGGGTCCGCGGCGGCGGAGTCGCCGCCTCTGCCGGAGGCGGTGTTGTAGGCGACGATCCCGCCGATCGTGGCGGCGACGAGCATTGTCGCGATGGCTGCGACGATGAGCGTGGCGCGTTTGGTCCGGTGTGGGGGCATCGGCTGGACGGGGGCGTCGCGCAGGATGGTGGTGCCGGGGTGGGGCGGCGGATGTGCTTGGCCCGCAGGGTTGTACGACGGTGACGATGTCACGGTCGTCGGTGGCCGTGTGGCGGCGGCGTGGCCGGTTTCCGGTTGTGGCGGCGGGGTGGCGTCGGTGGGAAGGGCGGTGGCCTCGAGGTCGAGGAGGGCTATGGCGCGGCGGCTGATGTCCTCGAGGATGGGGCCGGGGAGCCAGCCGCGGGTGTCGGGGTGGCCGAAGGGGGCGAGTTGCTGGACGAGTTGGGCTGGGGTGGGGCGGGATTCGGGGGTTTTGGCGAGGCAGGCCGCGATGAGGGGGCGGAGGCTGTCGGGGACGCCGTCGAGGCGGGGTTCCTGCTGGACCACGCGCCACAGCATGGGGATGGAGTCGCCGTTGCCGAAGGGTGCGTTGCCGGTGGCCGCGAAGACGAGGATGCCGCCGAGGGCGAAGACGTCGCCGGGTGGGCCGACCGGTGCGTCGCCGGTGATCTGTTCGGGGCACATGTAGCCCGGGGATCCGATGAGCTGGCCGGTGGTGGTGAGCGCGGTGTCCTCGACGGCGCGGGCGATGCCGAAGTCGATGACGCGTGGGCCGTCCACGGCGAGCAGGACATTGGAGGGTTTGAGGTCGCGGTGGATCAGCCCGGTCGCGTGGATGTCGGTGAGGGCGTGGGCGAGTCCGGTGGCGAGGGTGAGCAGCGAGGCTTCGGGCAGGGGGCCGTAGCCGTCGACGGCGTCGGTGAGCGAGAGGCCGGAGACGAATCCGGTGGCGAGCCAGGGGCGGTAGCTGTCGACGTCGGCGTCGAGGACCGGCACGGTGTAGGGGCCGGCGACGCGGCGGGCGGCGGTGACCTCGCGGCGGAAGCGGGTGCGGAATTCGGGGTTCCCGGCGAGGTCCGGGCGCACGACTTTGACGGCGACGGTGCGGCCGCCGGCGGTGCGTCCGAGGTAGACGCGTCCCATGCCGCCGCTGCCGAGGATGCCGAGTATCCGGTACGGGCCGATGGTGGTCGGATCGTCGGATCCCAGTGGGCGCATGTGGTGTCGGTTCCTTCCCCGGTACTGCAGCGCCGACGCGGGGGTCGGCCTTCTGATCCCACACGAGCGCACCGTTGTTGCGCAACTTTGGAGGTGTGCGGCGGGTGGCCGCTCTCCCCTCCCCTGGCCCCCTTCCCCGGCCGTTCAATTCGTCACAGTGACGTTTTATGGATGGGTTCCCGTATGCGCCGATAACGTGAACTATCTTGCCTCCGTGGGCATCTCGGCCGGATTCACCCGTGACGGCGCCGGTAGACGGTCGCCGCGCCGGGATGCAGGGCCAGCCCGTCCGTGCCGATCAGTGAGCGCGCGTCGAGGAACTGCGTGCCGGCGGCCTCGCTGGGCACCAGGCGGTCGGCGCGGGTGATCAGCAGTTCGGTGAGTGCGGCCGCGGCGTCGGCGGGCAGCGTGCGGGTGGTGACGAGCAGGTTGGCGACGCCGATGGTGCGCACCGCGGGCGTCCCGGGATAGGCGTCGGCGGGGATGACAACCCGGTCGTAGAGGTAGCCGAAGCGGTCGCGCATGGGCTGGGCGAGGTCACCCAGATCGATCAGCCGCAGGGTGTGCGGGATGTCGAAGATGGGAGTCGGGACGCCTCCGGCCCACAGCAGCGCATCGATGACGCCGTCGGTGAGGGTGGTGACGGCGCCCTGCAGCGGCAGGTGGGTGACGCTGACGTCGGAGGCGGGGTCGAGCCCGGCTGCGCGCAGCAGTCTTTCGCCGGTGAAGGTGGCCCCGGATCCGGGCGCGCCGAGGCTGACACGGGTGCCGCGGAGGTCGGCCGCGGTGCGCACGGTGCTGGATTCGCGGACGACGAGCTGGATGTAGTTCTCGTAGACGCGGCCGAGCGCGTACAGCCGGTCGATGCCCGGGTCGGCTTCGATCGAATCGGCAAGGGCGAGTGCGGCGTCGGCGGCGCCGCGGTCGAGCATGGCCAGGTTGGCGAACGACCCGCTGGTGCTGACCGGTTCGATATGGACGGTTCCCGCCTCGGCGGCGGTGGCGGCCAGCTGTGTGGCGAAGGCGTGATAGAAGCCGCCGACCTCACCGGCGGCCAGGCGCACGGTGGGCGGACCGCCGTCGCCGCACCCGGCGGCCAGCGCCCCGGCGGCGACTGCGCCTGCCGCACACAGGAATCCGCGCCGGTTCATCGCAGGGCCGCCGTCGGCAGGGTGATGGTGACCGACAGCCCGTGCGGGTGCACCGATTCGATGGTGAGGCTGCCGCCGCGGGCGTTGACCAGTGCGGCGGCGATCGGCAGGCCGAGTCCGGAGCCGCCGGCCGCGGCGGTGGAGCCGCGGAAGAACCGGGTGGTGAGGCGGTGCAGTTCGGCGGCGGGCACGCCGACGCCGTCGTCGGTGACGGTGAGCGTGACGGCGCGGTCGGTGGCGGCGGCGAGCAGCCGGGTGTGGGCGCCGGTTCCGGCGTAGCGACACGAATTGCTCAGCGCCACATCGAGTATCTGAGCGAGGACGTCGGCGTCGATAGCGGCGTCGAGGCGTTCGGTGCCGGTGTCGGTGGTGAGCGTGAGTCCGGCGTGTTCGAAGGCGCTGTGCCAGGCGTCGGCGCGGTCCTGCGCGACCTGGACGGCATCGCAGGTGGCGGGTGCGGGGGTGCCTGCCGGGTCGAAGTCGGTGCCCTCGGCGACGGCGAGGGTGAGCAGGCCGTCGAGCAGTCCGGTGAGCCGCTCCAGTTCCGCGGTGGCGCCGCGGAAGGTGGCGGCGGCGCGTTCGGGGATGGCCGGTTCCAGCGAGTCGAGGCGAATCGTCAAGGCGGCCAGTGGGTTGCGCATGGCGTGGGCGGTGTCGGCGACGAGTTGGCGCTGGGCCTCGGTGGAGTCGGCGACGGCCAGGGCCATGGCGTCGAAGGATTCGGCGACGGCGCGGATCTCGGGTGGGCCGCCGTGGCGGCGGGTCATGGTGGGGCCGTGGGTGTCGTCGCCGGTGTCGGTGCGGGGTTTGGGGAGCGTGGCGGTGAGGTTGGCGACGGCGTCGGACAGGTCGGCCAGCGGTCGCAGCACCCAGCGCGACAGCACCAGTGCGAGCGCGGTGAATACGGCCATCGCGGCGAGGGCGCCGGCGGCGGCGATGCCCCAGGTGCGCAGGATGTCGGCGCGGGCGCGGTCGGTGGCCGCCTGGATGAGGACGGCGCCGTTGACCTGGACGCCGGTGCCGACGGGGCGGGCGATGAGGACGGTGGCCGGGCTCCACGGCATGAGCTGTCCGACCGGGGCGGGCCGTTGGTTGCGGCGGGCGGCGGCGAGGGCCGCGACGACGGCGGGACTGGTGGCGTCGACGCCGGCATTGGCGAGGGTGGCGCCGCGGGCGTCGACGACCAGGACGCTTTCGCCGTACAGCTCGCGGTAGCGGCCGACCTCGAGGGCGAGGGCGCGGTTGTCGCCGGTGGTGGTGGCGGCGTCGGCGAGGGTGGCGAACCAGTCGGCGTCGCCGGTGCGGCCGAGGACCAGTTGCTGGGTGCGGCTGGTGGCGGCGGTGAGGCACAGCGGGACGGCGAAGGCGAGCACCGCGATGGTGGCGAAGACGGTCAGGGCCGCGAGTACGCGTCGCCGCATCGGTTCACTCGCCCCAGCGGTAGCCGTAGCCGCGGATGGTGGTGATGAGGCCGGGCCGGTCGAGTTTCTGGCGCAGTCCGGTCATGTGCACGTCGAGGCTGCGGGAGACCGCGACGAAGGCGTCACCCCAGATGCGGTCCATCAGTTGCTGGCGGCTGACGGCGGCGCCGGGGCGTTCGACCAGCGCCTGGACGAGTTCGAATTCCTTGGCGGTCAACGAGATCGGTTGGCCGCCGACCTCGACGCGGTGGGCGGCCAGGTCGACGCGGACGTCGCCGGTGGTGATCACCGGAGACGGGGGGTCGGTGGCCGCGGCGGCGCGGCGGGTGATGTTGTCGATGCGGGCCAGCAGTTCGGCGATGCGGGGTGGTTTGACGACGTAGTCGTCGGCGCCGCCGCGCAGCCCGCGCACGATGGACCGTTCGTCGCTGCGGGCGGTGAGGATGACGACGGGGACGGAGCTGACCTCGCGGAGCTGGCGCAGCACCTGCAGGCCGTCGGCGTCGGGCAGGCCGAGGTCGAGGATGACGGCGTCATAGCCGCGGTGGGCGGTGAGCAGGTCGGCGCCGCGGCGCATGCGCCGGGCGTCGTGGCCGCGCACCGCGAGCGCCTCCACCAGGGCGTCGCCGACCCCGTCGTCGTCCTCGACCACTGCCAATCGCACCATGTGATTCTCCAGCACTGAGCGATTCCGGCCAAAAGCACGCCGGAAAATTGTCGATAGCGCCCCGGACGCCGGAAAGTTGTCGATAACGCCCCGGACGTCGGACGGTTGTCGATAGCGCCTCGGGCGCCGAGGGCTCTTGTCCATAGCGCGCCGGAACCCCTCATCGACTCCGGCGCGCCGTCGCGCTCAGCGTCGTGTCGGTACCTGCTCCACCTCCGCGGCGCTCTCGTCCGCGTCGATGGGTGAGCCGTCGGAGGTTTCGCGCATGAACCAGTAGGTGGACAGGGAGATGAGGATGGTGGCCGACACGTACCAGAAGAACACCGATTCGTGGCCGGCCTTCTTCAGCCACAGCGCGAGGGATTCGGCGGTGCCGCCGAAGATGGCGGCGGTCAGCGCGTAGGGCAGGCCGACGCCGAGGGCGCGGACCTTGGTCGGGAACAGTTCGGCCTTCACGATGGCGTTGATCGAGGTGTAGCCGGTGATAATGATCAGTGCGGCCATCATGAGGGCCCAGGCGGCGACCGGGTTGGTGGTGTGGCCGAGGACGGTCATGATCGGCACGGTGCCCAGGGTGCCGGCGACGCCGAAGAAGATCAGCAGTTTGCGGCGGCCGATGCGGTCGGACAGGGCCCCGGCCAGCGGCTGCAGCACCACGAACACGAGCAGGGCGAGGAAGTTGATCCAGGCCACCGTGGACTTGTCGATGCCCGAGGTGTTGATCATGTATTTCTGCATGTAGGTGGTGTAGGTGTAGAACGCGATCGTGCCGCCGAGGGTGAGGCCGACGACGAGCAGGCATTCGCGGGGGTACTGCAGCAGCACGCGCAGGGATCCGCGATTGCCGGAGACCGGTTCGGCGGGGGCGCCGACGGTGTTGACCTGCGGGGTCTGTCCGGCCTCGGCGCGGAAGGCGGCCGATTCGTCCATGCCGCGGCGCAGGATCATGACGATGATGGCGCCGGCGGCGCCGATGACGAACGGGATCCGCCAGCCCCAGCTGTCGAGCTGGGCGTTGGTGAGGAATTGCTGTAGCACGATCTGGACGGCGAGGGCGACGAGCTGTCCGCCGACGAGGGTGACGTACTGGAAGCTGGAGTAGAACCCGCGTTTGCCCTGGGAGGCGACCTCGGACAGGTAGGTGGCGCTGGTGGCGTATTCGCCGCCGACCGACAGTCCCTGCAAGAGGCGGGCGATCAGCAGCAGGGCGGGGGCGGCCAGGCCGATGGTCTGGTAGCCCGGCGTGAGCGCGATGAGCAGCGACCCGGCGGCCATGACGGTGACCGACAGGGTGAGGGCGGCGCGGCGGCCGAAGCGGTCGGCGTAGCGGCCCAGCAGCCAGCCGCCGATCGGGCGCATCAGGAAGCCGACGGCGAAAACCGCGGCGGTGGACAGCAATTGGGCGGTGGAGTCGCCCTTGGGGAAGAACGTCTTGGCGAAGTAGACGCTGAACGCCGCGTAGACGTACCAGTCGTACCACTCGACGAGGTTGCCGATGGAGCCGCGCAGCACGTTGGCGACGACGCGTCGCTCACCTCCGCGGCCCGGACGGGCACTGTCGCCGTTGACCGGCTGTGTCGTTGTCACCTGATCTCCTTCTCGACGCTGCGTTGCATCGTTCGAAGATCACTGTGTCTGCAGTCACAGCCGCGCGACAGTGCCCTGGCCGTTTTCTAACCGTCGCTTAGGACTGTTGGACGGTCACCTTCGGGATCTCGTCGGTGCGGGGCACCTCGGTGCCGCGCAGCGAGGCGCCGACGGTTTCGCGCAGGAAGAACCAGGCCACGAGGCCGACGACGCAGGCTCCGGCCATGTAGTAGGCCGGGAACAGGTGCCATTCGGTTTCCCTGATGACCCATTCGTTGATCAGCGGTGCGGTGCCGCCGAAGATCGCGGTGGACACGTTGTAGGCCAGCGCGAACCCGGCGTAGCGCACGTGTGTCGGGAAGATCGCCGGGAAGGTGGCCGAGATGGTGGACAGCTGCGGCACGTACAGCAGGCCCAGGATCACGAATCCGAGGATGGCCCAGCCCAATCCCTTACCCATCAGCCAGTACATCGGCACCGCGAGCACGGCGAACGAGACCAGCGACACCAGCCACATCGGTCGGCGGCCGACCAGATCGGATATGCCGCCGGACAGCGGCAGCACCACGGCCATGATCAGCTGTCCGATCAGCACCATCGCCGTGGTCTGTTCCTTCTCCATGTGGACGGTGGTTTGGAGATAGGTCGGCATGTACGACAGCAGGGTGTAGTTGATGATGTTGAGTGCGATGACCAGGCCACCCATGGTGAGGATCTCGCGCCGGTAGTTCGTGATCAGCTCCACCAGCCCGGTCTTGGGGTGCTCGTGCTCGGCGACCTCGGTGAACACCTCCGATTCGTCGAGCTTGTTCCGCAGATACCAGCCGATCAGGCCGAGCGGGACGGCCAGCAGGAACGGGATTCGCCAGCCCCAGGCCTGCATCTGATCGTCGTTGGTGAGCACCTGCATCAGCAGGACAACCGCGAGTCCGCCGGACAGGCCGATCAGCGTGCCGAATTCCAGGAAGCTGCCGAAGAATCCGCGGCGGCGGTCCGAGACGGATTCGGCCAGATAGGTTGCGGCGCCGCCGTATTCGCCGCCGGTGGAGAAGCCCTGGACGACGCGCAGCAGGATCAGCAGGATCGGGGCGGCGACACCGATGCTGGAGTGGCTGGGAATCAGGCCGATCAGGCCGGTGGCGGCGGCCATCAGCAGGATCGTGGTGGCCAGTACGGCCTTTCGGCCGATCCTGTCGCCGAGCGGACCCCACACCATGCCGCCGAGCGGGCGCAATACGAACGAGATCGCGAAGCCGAGCAAGGTGCCCAGAGTGCCCAGGTCGCCAGGGAAGAATGCCTCGGTGAGATAGGTGGTCGTGGCGGCATAGGCTCCGTAGTCGTACCACTCGGTGGCGTTGCCCATAGCGGCGGCAGCAACGGATTTGCGTTGCTGTGGTTGCGGGTCGGCGCTGGTCACGCGCGCTCCTCTCCCCTGTTTGCGGTTGTTTCCTGCCGGTTTGTCGAGACGACACCGGCACGAAGCCCAGGAGTACCCCACTGGAGGTTCGCGAAAACAGGGCTGCGGTCGCGGCCGGGTCGTTCGGATGCGGTACGACGTGCGTTGACACTGGCAATTGTGAGGGTAGTCACAGTGTAACTGGTGGGGTGGATGTGGCCGCAAGTGGTCGCGATGTCGCCTTCGCGCCGGGTTCTCGAAGTGGCCCCGGCGTGTAAGACGCAGGACCGCAACGAAAATGGCCGAACCGATCCGCGCCCGACGCTTCGCGGCATACCGTCTGAGAAAGTTTCACGGCAGTTAGCGAGACCGCGATGAACGAACCGATCACCTCCTGCGCCGCATTCCAACGGGTGGCCTCGATCGAGCCGGACGCGGTCGCGGTGCGCTCGGTCGGCGGCACGCCCGCCCTGACCTGGCGCGAGTATTCCGACCAGGTGCGATCGGTGGCCGCGGGGCTGGCGGCGCTGGGGATCGGGCGCGGGGACACGGTCGCGTTGATGATGACCAACCGGGTCGAGTTCTACCCGCTCGAGGTGGGGGTGCAGCACACCGGCGCCACGTCGTTCTCGGTGTACAACACCCTGTCTGCCGAGCAGCTGAACTACGTGTTCACCAATGCCGGGAATCAGGTGGTGATCTGCGAGGCGCAGTTCGTGGACGTCGTGCGCGCGGCCGGGGTGCCGATGCGGACCATCGTCTGTATGGACCGCCCGGTGCCGGGCACGCTGAGCGTGGCGCAACTGAAGGCGCTGGGCCGTAGCGACTTCGACTTCGAGGCGAGCTGGCGGGCGGTGCGCGAGGACGACATCGTCACCCTCTGCTATACCTCCGGCACCACCGGCAACCCGAAGGGTGTGGAGCTCACCCACGCCAATCTGGCGGCCGAGGTCTACTCCTATGCGTCGGTGATGCCGGTGGCCTTCGGTGACCGGCAGACCTCGTACCTGCCCACCGCGCATATGGCCGACCGCCTGACCGCGCTGTATCTGCACGAATACTTCGGCACCCAGATCACGGCGGTGCCCGATCGGGCGCAGCTGCCCGCGGCGCTGGTCGACGTGCATCCCACCATCTGGGGTGCGGTGCCGCGGGTGTGGGAGAAGTTCAAGGCCGCCATCGAGTTCTCGGTCGCCGCGGAAACCGATCCGGCGCGGCGGGCGGCCCTGGACTGGGCGCTGGGGGTGGCCGCGCGCAAGGCCGCCGCGCAGTTGGCGGGCGAGCCGATGGATGCGGAGCTGGCGGCGGAGTGGGCGCGCGCCGATGAGCGGGTGCTGTCGGCGTTGCGCGCGAAAATCGGCCTGGATCAACTGAAGTGGGCGCTGTCGGGGGCGGCGCCGATCCCGCCGGAGACGCTGGGATTCTTCTTCGGGCTCGGCATCCCGATCTCGGAGGTGTGGGGCATGTCGGAGTTGACGTGCGTGGCCAGTGTCAGCCCGCCCGAACAGGCGCGGCTGGGCACGGTCGGGCGGCTGCTGCCCGGCCTGGACGGCAAGATCGCCGAGGACGGGGAGTTGCTGATCCGCGGCGCGCTGGTGATGCGCGGCTACCGGCGGGAACCGGAGAAGACCGCCGACGCCCTCGATCCCGAGGGCTGGCTGCACACCGGTGACGTGGTGACCATCGACGACGAGGGCTATCTGCGGGTGGTCGACCGCAAGAAGGAACTGATCATCAACGCCGCGGGCAAGAATATGTCCCCCGCCAATATCGAGAACGCCGTCAAGGCGGCGGCGCCGCTGATCGGCGCCCTGGCCACCATCGGCGACGCCCGCCCCTACAACACGGCGCTGGTGGTGCTCGACGCCGAATCCGCCGGACCCTATGCCGCCCAGCGCGGACTGCCCGACGCCTCCCCGGCCACGCTGGCCGCCGACCCGGGCGTGATCGCGGCGATCGGCGCCGGGGTGGCCGCCGGGAACGCGAAACTGTCTCGCGTGGAACAGATCAAGCGGTTCACGATCCTGCCGGTGTTCTGGGAGCCCGGCGGCGACGAGGTCACGCTGACGATGAAGCTGCGGCGCAAGCCGATCGCCGCCAAATACGCGGCCGAGATCGAGCGGCTCTACGCCGAAACCCCCGGCGATACCGTGCACGAGCCGCCGGTCGCGGTCGCCGAGTCGGCGTGAACCGGCGCTGACCTGCCGGGCGGGGCCATCTCGGGTGGTGAGCGCGGGTCACCTTGCGCAGGTCGCCTTGCCGCGAAAGACGTTCTCGGGCCTCACAACGGCCATCGGCCTGGCATCCCGGGTCCGGCCGTCCTCGATGCTTGCCTGCTCGGTCGTGGCTCGCAGCGAGGATATCGTGGATCGGATGAGGACCGGACCCGATTTCGCCGTTGCCCGGGTGCGGCCGGGAGTGTTCCTGGTGCTGGTGGCGGTGTTGTCGGTGCCGTTCTTCGTGGTGGGGTGGTTGGCTCCGGTCGTGCGGGTCGGTGCGATCGCGGTACCGGCGAGTGCGGCGATGTTCGTGGTTCCTGCGGTGGCCGCGATGATCCTCACCGCCTGGCCCGGTGGCCGGACGGCGGCGGTCGCCCTGGTGGCGCGGATCATCGACCGGCCACTGGGCCCGGGGCGCTGGTATGTCGTCGCGGTGCTCGTCTCCCCCGTCGTCGCGGTCGCCGCCGACCTGGTGATGCGCGCGACCGGGCACGGCGGGCCGCTGCCGACATCTCTGGTCGCGCTGCCCGCGGTGCTGGCATTCACCCTGATCGCGGCGACCGGTGAGGAACTCGGCTGGACCGCCTACGCCACCGACGCGATCCAGCGGCGGCACGGCCCGATATGGACCGGGATCGTCCTCGGAATCTTTTGGGGCGCTTGGCATCTCGTCCCCCTGCTGCAGGCGGGCCACGGCGCGGTGTGGATCGGCGGCTGGTTCGCGGGCACGATCGCCGCCCGCGTGATCATCGTCGCCCTGCACGACGCCACCGGCGGCGTGACCGCGGCGATTCTCATGCACGCCATGCTCAATGTCGCCGCCGCCTACACCCCGCACTACGACACAGCCTCCGTCGCCGTACTCATCGGCGTTTTCACCACCGCGGTGGCCGTACCGTTCGCCGCGCACAGCGCCCGCTTCTACCGGCGCCACGCGGAATTGTGGTGAGCCGCAGCCCCGCCACTCTCGGTTCGGCCCGGAATCATCCTGATCGGCAACCGCTTCCGCGATGGCCGCCACCGGGGGTCGCGCTACCCGCGGGCACGGCATCACACAGTGAGCCGCCGATCGCATCTGCCGCGTCCGGCATCCTCGTAGCAACTGTTGCCGGTGGGATGCGGGCGGGGCGGGCGGATCGCGTCGGCGACGGCGGGCGTGTTTCGGGGGCGGTACCGCGCGAACTCGGGGTACCGTCGAATTATGGGCGACTACAACGAGCCGGGTCGCGAGTACCACTATTCGCGTCAGCCCGATCCGCGGTACGGGCAGCCGGAGCCCAGCGGGCCGCGAGTCAACTTCGGCAAACTGTGGGCCGGGGGCATCGGCGCCGCGATCGTGGTGGCGCTGGTGATCGTCGTCGGCATCCTGCTGGTGCGCGGTGTGCTCGGATACGGACTGCTGGCACCCGAGGGTGACGGCACCTACGGCAATACCGGCACCACCAGTTACGCCCTGGGCGGCGCGCTGGTCGCGCTGCTGGCGACGGCGCTGCTGACCGTGCTGCTGCTGTTCATGCCGAATCCGCTGACCCTGTTCAGCTGGATCATCGCGTTGTGCACGGCCGTGGCGGTGCTGCTGCCGTTCACTCTCACCGCCGACCGCGGCGCCCAGTTCGCCACGGCCGCAATCAATCTCGTCGCCGGATTCGCGCTGATGACCGTGCTCGGCTCCGCCGCGCGGGCGTCGATCCAGGGCCCCGCCCGCTGACTGTCCGCCTCGAATCCGGACGCGCGGTGCGGCCACGCAGGCTCTCCGAGAAGGTTCGACGCTGCCCTGCGTGAACGTGCGCTGCTCCCACGGACAACGGTGTCGCCGATCACCGCAAGCGGGAAACTGCGTGTCGGGTGCGCGCAGCGCCCTCGGATGCGGCAGCGACCACATGCACCACCAGCAGGTAGTGGTGACTGCGCGAGGGCAGCTGTGGCCGTGCACCCGATGCGGGTATGCGTCGAGGGACGTACTGCGACTTCGCCCGTGCGGACGATGCCGTGTGGTGCGGCCGGGCGGGGCGTGATACTCCCGGACGGGTGAGGCAGGATGCGGGTGTGAGGACGGTGTGGCGTCAACCGGCGCTGTGGTGGCGTGGGTTCATCGTGGTGTCGGCGGCGCTGGGGTTGGTGACCGGGCAGAGTTCGCTGATCTATTTCACGGTGATGAGCAATGTGATCGCGCTCGGCTACTTCCTCGGGGCCGTCTACTGGATGGTGGTGCGCGACACCGCCGACGCGCCCGCGCCGCGGCTGCGCGGCGCGGTGGTCCTGTACCTCACCATCACCGGGCTGGTGGCGCATTTCGTCCTCGAACACGGCAGCAACCCACTGCCGGGCTTGGTGTCGGGATCCGATCGGCTCGGCAACTGGTCGAACTTCTTCCTGCACTACGTGACCCCCGTGCTGGTGATCGTGGACTGGCTGGTGCTGAGCCCGCGCAATGCCGCGCGGTGGCGCGACGTCCCGCTGTGGCTGTGCTTTCCCGTCGGATACGCCGCGATGGTCCTCGTGCGGGGCGCGCTGTTCCCGCATTTCCCGAACCGCTACCCGTACCCGTTCCTCGACCCGACCACCCACGGCTACGGCGGCGTGGCCGGTGAGATCGTCACGCTCACAGCCGAATTCGTGGTACTCGGCGTCGCCGTGGTCGGCGCCGATCGTGCCGGTACGTGGCTGCGTGACCGTGTGCGCCGCCGTGGGCTCCCGGTGGCCTGAGCGCCGCTGCCCCGGCGCTGCTCTCACCCGACGGGCCAGACGCCCTTCAGGTCCGGTGCGGCCGCGGTGGCTTGGCGCACGCCCGCCTCGTACGCGGGGACCAGCGCGGCCGGGTTGAACACGTCCACGCCGAACACGCCGATCGTGGCATGATCCGGGACGATGGAAATCGTTGTGGCCGAACCCAGTTCGGTGTCGCTGGGGATGCGGGGGAACATGTGCGCCAGCGGTTCGACGATCACCACGAGCTCCGCGCCCGCGGCCAGGTCGGCGTTGATCGAGGACCGCACGCCGCCGTCGATGTAATGGCGTCCGTCGATCGGGATCGGCGGGAACACCCCCGGCACGGCGGTACTGGCGGCCAGTGCCTGCGGCAGCGAGGCCGCGCCGTCGCGGGTCCACGCCCGCAACTCGCCCGACTCCGCATCGACCGAGGTGACCACCAAATCGCGCTGCGGCCACGGCACCGGCCCCACCAGTGCGGAGATGCGGGCCACATGGTCGTCCGGATCGCCCGCCCCCGCCGCCAGCGCCAGCTCGCCGACCCGCCGCCGCGCCTGCATCGGATCCAGCGCGGGACGCCCCAGAATCGCGAAGATCTCCGCCAGCCGCGCCTGATCCACCTGCGGCGGCGGCGCACTCACCGGGGGCGGGTTCAGCAACCGGGCGAGATCGCCGTCCCCGGCGAGTACCGTGCCGACGATCGAGCCCGCGGACGTGCCGACGAACCGATCGGCCCGCCCCAGCTCGACCCCGGCCTCCCGCAACCCCGCCGCCAGCCCCGCCATCCACGAGATCCCGACCGGGCCACCCCCACCCAGCACGAGCGCGGAACGGAACCCGTCGGACGGCAACGCAGCAGACATGCCGCCACTGTATCGAACCGTGCACCGCCGCAGCCGATCCCGGCCGAGAGGTTCGCGGCCGAATCCCACGAACCGGGCCGGTGTCCGAATCGATGCCGGAGACCGCCGCACACTGAGTTCCCCGCAGGCCCGGGGCTGCAGGCATCGTCCCGAGGGACCGGGGTAGGCTCGAACCTCTCTGGATGAAAGGCACGTCATGACCCTCGGCATGGTCCTGTGGGACCGCTGTCCGCGCTTCGACGCGGGCGCCGCCGCCCGGCGCTGACAGCCGGTCACCGTCCCCCGCTCCTCGAAGCGTTCGCCGCCCCCTTCCGGTCGATCGCGAGGAGATCCCGCCGTGTCCACCATCCACTGGACCGAACAGCACAGCAGTCGTTGCGCCCGTTGGCATTCCGAATCCGGCGCACCCCTACCCGACCGCGTCGTCACCGCCGACGACACGCTGCGCGCCGACACCGCGCTGCGCACCGCCCGCGCCGGCGCCACCCTGCTGTGGCGCGGTGACTACCACAACGGACGGCAACTGCTGTCGGCGATGCGCCGCCGCCTCGAGCGCACCCGCGGCGCCCCGGCTACCGATCCGGCCGAGCAGTTCCGCCGCTACCGTGACGCCCGCGCGCGGCAGGCGCAGGTGCTGTCGCGGCTGGTCGTCGTGCTCGACGAGGATTACGTCCTCGACCTGCGCCGCGCACCGGACGTACGGCAGGCCTGCGCCGCCGCCTACGGTCCCGCGAGCGGGCCGATGGTGGTGTCGCTGACCGAACTGCTCGGCGTCGTCGGCGCGCATCAGTGGCGGGTGCGGGGCGTCGAGGTGCCCGCGCTGGGTGCCCGCATCCACCCGCACTACGGCGTATTCGCGCCCGTGCGTGGCGAATACGTCGACCTGGTCGCGCGGGCGCCGCTGCCGCCGCGTGCCGCGCTCGCCGTCGACCTCGGCACCGGGACCGGAGTACTGGCCGCACTGCTGGCCCGCCGCGGCATCGACCGGGTGGTCGCCACGGATCTGTCCGAGCGCGCCGTGGCCTGCGCGCGCGACAACCTCGACCGGCTGGGGCTGTCCGATCGCGTCGAGGTCCGCCGCGGCGACCTGTTCCCGGACCTGCGCGCGGACCTGATCGTCTGCAATCCGCCGTGGTTGCCCGGCACCGCGGCCTCGTCGCTCGACCACGGTGTCTACGACCCCGGCGGCGCCATGCTGCACGGATACCTCGGCGGCCTCGCCGATCACCTGCGCCCGGGCGGCGAGGGCTGGCTGGTGCTGTCCGACCTCGCCGAACTGCTCGGCCTGCGCCGCGACGGCGACCTCGCATCCGCCATCGAAGCCGCGGGCCTGCGGATCGTCGACCGCCTCGATACGAAACCCCGCCACTCCCGCGCCGCCGACCCGACCGACCCGCTGCACGCCGCCCGCGCCGCGGAAACCGTCAGCCTGTGGCGGCTCGCTCCCCGATGACGCCGACCAGTCATCCGACCACCCGGCAGTACTGCCGAGCCGTCCCGTTCGCCTCGGTGGGCTCGCACCACATCTCGGCGGCGCGATCGGGTTCGCTTGTGCGGCAGGGCGTTCGGTTGGTCAGCGGCCCTTCCAGACCGGGGCGCGTTTCTGGGCGAAGGCCAAGACGCCCTCGGTGGCGTCCTGGGAGGACAGCGCACCCCCGGCGACCTCGCCCTGGCGGGTGAAGGCCTGATCGGTGGGCCAGTCCGGGGATTCGTCGATGATGCGTTTGCTGGCGGCGATGCTCAGCGGGGCGTTCACCGCGATCCGCTGGGCCAGCGCCAGGGCCCCGTCCAACGCGCCGCCGGGTTCGGCGAGCTGATTGACCAGGCCGAGTTCGGCGGCGCGGGCCGCGGTGATCGGGTCGCCGGTCAGCGCGAGTTCCATGGCGAGCGCGCGAGGCAGCCGCTGCGCCAGCCGCAGCACGCCACCGCCGACGGCCACCAGCCCGCGCTTCACCTCCGGGATGCCGAACGTCGAATCCGATGCCGCGACCACCAGATCCGCCGACAGCGCCAGCTCGCAGCCACCGGCCAGCGCCGGGCCCTCCACGGCGGCGATCAGCGGCTTGCGGGGCGGTTTCGCGGTGATCCCGAGCGGTCCGCGACCCTCGGTCATCGGCACCTCGCCGCGCGCGGCGGCCTTGAGATCCATTCCGGCGCTGAAGTATCCGCCCGCGCCGGTGAGGATCGCCACCTGCGCGGCCGGATCGGCGTCGAAGGCGTCCAGGGCGCGCTCGATGCCCAGCGCCGCCGCCAGATTGATGGCGTTGCGGACCTGCGGCCGGTTCACGGTGATGATCGTGATCGGGCCGCGCCGCTCCACCAGCACCGGCGGCGGGGGCGGTGCGGGCAGCTCCGCGCGGTCGCGGCCGTCCACCCGGATCTGCCCGCCGGTCACCGTGACCGGCAGCCCCAGCAGATCCCCGCCGGTGAGCTCGTCGATCAGCTCGGATTGCTTGCTGCGCAGCAGGATTCGCGCGCCGTCCGGCGCGATCAGGCTGACCACCGCGGCCTCCGGCGCCCCGTCGCGGGTGTAGGGGACGGTGTAGGCCTCGATCACCGCCGGCCCGTCGTGGGAGTCGCGGGCGGGGCGCGGCGGCGGATTGTCGATGATCGGGCGCAGGTGCCGGAAGCCCGCCCGCGGCGGTTGCGCGGAGTACACGCCCAGCGCGTGCTTGGTCACGTACCAGCCCAGCGACGTCGACAGGCCGTAGGTTTCGGGTTCGGCCCGCAGCCGCCCGACCAGCGTCGCCACCGCATGTCCGCCGTAGTTGTTGCCGGGCCCGCCGCCGAAGGTCAGGCCGCCGGTCACCGACAGCGGCCGCTTCGGATCGTCGGCGGGCAGACCCAGCTCGCGCGCGGCGATCTGCACCGCCACCGGGAAACAGGCGTACAGGTCGACGTGCGCCAGCTGCTCGACACCGATTCCGGCGTGTTCGAGGGCGGCGGCGCCGAGGGTCCGGATCGCCGGGGAGGCGGCCAGTTCGGTGCGCTCGCTGGTGAACCATTCGTCGTGGCCGGAGGCGCCCGCATGAATGAACACCCATTTGTCCTGCGGGATCCCGGCCGCCGCGGCGGCCGCGGCACTGCACACGACGATGCCGCTGGCCATGTCGACGGTGAGGTTGGCGCATTCGAGCTTGGTGTACGGCGTGGACACCAGGCGGTTGTCCGCCGTCGCCGTGGCGATCTCCTCGGCGCTGAATTCCTGTGGCTGCCAGGCGTATTCGTTCCCGGCCGCGACGGCCGACAGTCGTGACCACAGTTCGGCAACCGCCCGGTCGTGCTCGGCCGGAGTGCGGCCGAGCCGGTGCCGGTTCGCCGACTCCAGCAGGGCGTACATATTGATCGGCGCGATCAGCCCAGCCGCGGTCTCGGGGGGATTGTTGGCGGCTTTGTCGACGCCGACCGTGCGGGTCGGGGCGACCTCGGGCCCCTGCTCCGGCCAGGACACCTCCACCCCGGCGCGCGGCGCGGCGGCCTGCGTGGCCCCGGCCTCGGTGCCGGTGACCAGCACGATCTCGTAGTCGCCGGCGGCGACCGCCGCGGCCGCCTCGTTGATCACCAGTTGTCCGCCGTCGCCGCCGAACGGGCTGGACTGCACCGTGTCCACGCCGCGCGCACCGAGCCGGTCGGCGACCACCGCGCCCAGATCGCGGTACTGCCACGACGTGCACGCCACCGCGAACACCGCGTCCGCATCGCGCAGCAACTGTTCGCCCGCACCGGCGTCGGAGGCCGCGCGCCGCAGCGCCTGCACCGCCAGCCCCGCCGGGTCGCCGTAAGACGGGTCGGGCGTGCGCTGCACCACCTGCCCCACACCCACCAGCACCGGCGTATTCGGATCCAGGTCGACGCCGGAGGCGGTGTGGCGCACCGGTGTGCGGGCCGCACGCGGCCGCACCGGTCCCGCGGCGGCGATCGCGTCGGGCAGTTTCGCCAGCGAATCGCGCATCGCGTCGCCGAGGCTGCGGGCCACCGATCCGCCCAGCGGGCCCTCGATCGGCGGGCCCGCCACACCCGCGTCGAAATACACGGTGGTCTGCGACGCACTGCCGGTCACGGTGATCCAGTAGCCGATCCGCACCTGCTGCGGGGCCTCGCCGCGCAGCTCGAATCCCGAATCGTCGACCGCGGCCACGGTCCACCGGATATCCGCGGGCAGGCCCATGACCAGCGCCTGCTGCGTGAACGTCAATCCCTCCCGGATCGCGCCCGGCGCCTGATCACGCCACCCGGAATGCAGCGTGAACCACTCGCCGAGCCGGTCCAGATCCGACAGGTAGGCGACGACGGTGTCGCGCGGCGCCGCGATCTCCTGCGTGGCGTGCGCGGTCTTGGCGAATTCGGTGAGCCCGGCCGGTGCGAGCCGGTCCTCCGCGGGCGCGGGCCCGGCGGGTACGGCGTCCGCGCGGCCGGTCAGCCCAGCGATCAGCTCGCGGGCGATCCGCGGATCGCGGCGGACCGCGCCGAGCAGGGCGCCACCGGCCCGGATCTGCTTGCGTACCGCACGAATCCGATCGCGCCCAGGCACAGGTGCCACCGTTCAACCTCCTTGTCGAGCCTGAGACCATTAATGACCATTTATCTCGCCGAGTCAAAGGTGGCTGTTCCCGGCGACGGTCGCGGGCCCCGGGCTACCCGCTCAGAGCCGGATGCCGAGCAGCGCGTCCACCGCATCCGACACCAGCGCGGGCGCGGTGCGGTCCGGGCCGCCGTAGGACAGCGCCTGCCGCGCCCAGCTGTCCAGCGCGGCAAGGGCTTTCGGGGTGTCGAGGTCGTCGGCGAGATGCTGGCGCACGCGGGCGAGGGTGTCGTCGGCGGGCGGCGCCGTGGACAGGGCCGTGGCCTGCCGCCAGCGGTCCAGCCGGGCCAGCGCCTCGGCGAGCACCTGATCGTTCCACTCCCGGTCCTGCCGGTAGTGCCCGGCGAACAGGCCCAGCCGGATCGCCCCCGGGTCCACCTGCGCGCGCCGCAGCTTCGACACGAACACCAGATTGCCGCGCGACTTGGACATCTTCTCCCCGTCCAGCGCGATCAGCCCGGCATGCACGTAGTGCCGGGCGAAACGCCGCCCCGCCACCAGCGCCTCGGCATGCGCGGCCGAATACTCGTGATGCGGGTACATCAGATCGCTGCCGCCGCCCTGGATGTCGAATTCGGTACCCAGCCGGTTCAGTGCGATCGCCGCACACTCCACATGCCAGCCGGGGCGGCCCGCACCGAACGGCGCCGGCCACGACGGCTCACCCGGGCGCGCCACCCGCCACAGCAGCGCATCGATCGGGTCCCGCTTGCCCGGCCGCTGCGGATCGCCGCCGCGTTCGGCGAACAACCGGTCCATGGTCGCGCGGTCATACCCCGACTCGTACCCGAACTGCTCGGTCGCGTCGTAGCGGAAATACACGTCCGGGTACTCCGGATCGTCGACCACATACGCCGCGCCCGATGCCAGCAGCTTGTCCACCAGCTCCACGACCTCGCCGACCGACTCGACCGCGCCGATGTAGTCGCGCGGCGGCAGCACCCGCAGCGCCGCCATATCCTCGCGGAACAGGGCGATCTCCCGGCTGCCCAGATCCCGCCAGTCGATCCCGTCCCGGTCGGCGCGCTCGAACAGCGGATCGTCGACATCGGTGACGTTCTGCACGTAGTGCACCTCGTGGCCGCCGTCGCGCAGCACCCGGTTCACCAGATCGAAGGTGAGGTAGGTGGCGGCGTGGCCGAGGTGGGTGGCGTCGTAGGGGGTGATGCCGCAGACATAGAGGGTGGCGGTGGGCCCCGGCGTCACCGGGCGCACCTGCCGGTCGGCGGTGTCGAACAACCGCAACGGCGGTCCGGATCCGGGAACGGCGGGGACGGAGATTTCGGACCAGGACTGCATGATTCGAGAGTAAAGGTGTCATCGACACTCGTCGGCGCCGCCCCCGCGCACCGGTGGCCTGCGACACCCGCACCTACCGTGCACGACCTGCAACGAGGCAGCGAATGCCAAAAGTCAACGGTTGCAATGAGGCAGCGTGTAATCCGGACGCGGGCCCGGGGACGGAACGGGCGTCAGAACGCGGGCCACGGGATGGGGCGGCTGCTGTCGGGCAGCGGCATCACCGGATCGTCCAGCAACCGCCGCGCCCGCGCGCTCAGCGCCTCGATCTCGGCGTCGGTCAGATGTTCTGCCAGATCGGCGCCGAGGTCACCGGGCAGCGCCTTGACGAACGTGCCGATATCGGTGAGCAACTCCTCGGAGACCGGCTCGCCCGCCCACCCCCACAGCACGGTCCGCAACTTCGGCTCGGCGTGCAGGCAGATGCCGTGGTCGACGCCGTACACGCCGCCGTCGCGGCCCTCGAGCGCATGCCCGCCCTTGCGGTCGGCGTTGTTGAGCAGCACATCCAGCACCGCCATGCGCCGCAGCCGCGGATCGTCGGCATGCACCAGCGACACCTCGGCGCCGGTGCCGTCGACCGCGCGCAGGATCTCGCGGAATCCGTCGGGCACCTCACCGACGGTCACCAGATCCACCAGGTCCAGCCGGTCGGGGCGGTCGGTGTGATGGTCGACCGACTCCACCCAGCGCTGCACCATGCCCGGACCGAACGGGCCGTCGCGCAGGATCGTCTCCGGAATCACCCCCCAGCCCAGCGCCTGCGACACCCGGAACGACGCCACCTCCCGGCCCGCCAGCGTGCCGTCCGGGAAATCCCACAGCGGCCGCTCCCCGCGCACCGGCTTGTACACCACGCGCACCGAGGCATCGGCTGCCTCGCTGCCATCGGTGCGGACACTGCCGTCCGCGGCGATCTCGCACACCAGGGTCACATTGCTGGCCGTGCTGATCCGCCCGACCACCGACAGCTCACCGCCGTGGAACCCGTCGGTACCGCTGCCGTCGGGACTGCTCACCGGATCATTCCTCTTCCAGATCGGCCGCGCCGAAGATGTCGCCGCGCTTGTAGCCGTTGGTCCGCACGCACATATGCCCCTTCTCCGACAGCGGTTCCCCGCACAGCGGGCACGGCGGGCGGCCCGCCGCGATCACCTTCGTGGACCGCAGCGCGAACTCGCGGGCCTGCGACGGGGTCAGGAACACCCGCACCGCGTCCGGCCCCTCCTCGGTGTCGTCGAGCACCACCGATTCGTCGACCTCGGTCTCGGTGATCGCCAGCAACTCCACCACCACCGCGCCCGCGTCGGCGTCCCAGCCCAGACCCATTGTGCCCACCCGGAACTCGGCGTCGAGGGGCATCTGGAGCGGGTCGGTGTCGTTGACCTCCGCCGCCTGCGGAGGCACCTCGGCGCCGAACCGGCGCGCCACCTCGTCCAGCAGCAACCCCATCCGGTCGGCGAGCACCTTCACCTGCTGCTTCTCCAGCAGCACGCTCACCACCCGGGGCTCCTCCACGGCCTGCAGGTAGAAGGCCCGATCGCCCGGTTCACCGACGGTCCCCGCCACGAAACGATCGGGGGTGCGAAACACATGGATTGCTCGGGCCACCTGCACCTCCTGAAACCGACTGCATTACTCACTACGGGAATCGGGCTGTCCCGTATTCCCATTATCCGTACCCGCGGCGGATGTGCCGGTCGGCGCGGCGGGCGTGATCTCGCCGCCGGGCACCGGACCGGCTCGATCACCCGATCGTTGCTCAGCGGTTGCCGCCAGCGCGGACAGATCGGCGCCCGTGTCGTTTACCCGCCAGACGTGCGGGGCGGTCGGGGCGTACCGCACCACGCTGATCGACGCCGGTTCCACCATGATGCGCTGGAACCCGTCGAGATGGATCCCGAACGCATCGGCGAGCACCGACTTGATCACGTCGCCGTGCGTGCACGCCACCCACAGCACGTCGCGCCCGTGCCGCTCGGCCAGGGCGCGGTCGTGGTCGCGGACGGCGGCCACGGCACGATACTGCACCTGCGCCAGACCTTCCCCGGCAGGGAACACCGCACCGGAGGCGTGGCGCTGCACCACCTTCCACAGCGGCTCGGTCACCAGCTCCGACAGCTTGCGCCCGGTCCACTCGCCGTAATCGACCTCGAGCAGCCGCGGTTCGGGCTCGGGTTCGAGACCGAGCTTGTCGGCCAGCGGCGCCACCGTGCGCGTGCAGCGCAGCAGCGGCGAATGCACGATGTGCTCGATCGGCAAGGGCGCCAACCGTTCCGCGACCAGCCGCGCCTGCTCCCGGCCGCGGTCGGTGAGATCGACGCCCGGACTGCGCCCGGCCAGGGTCGCGGCGGTGTTGGAGGTCGACACCCCGTGCCGCAACAGGATCACCGTCATGTAATCCACCCTAGTCGGGGGCGCGGGGCGGCCGTGGACGCGCGGGGCGTCACGCTCACGTCGCCGAGACCACGCCGCCGGCGAGCAGGCCCAGCATCAGCAGGCCCAGCACGATCCGGTAGCCGACGAACCAGTCCAGCGAATGCCGTGCCACGAACCGCAGCAGCCACGCCACCGACGCGTACCCGAGCACGAACGACACCACCGTCGCCACCAGCAGCTGCGGGCCCGACGCATTGAGCCCCTCACCCGCCGGTTCGAACGCGTCGGGCAGGCTGAACAACCCCGACGCCACCACCGCGGGAATCGCGAGCAGGAACGAAAACCGCACGGCCGCTTCGCGAGTCAGGCCGATGAACAGACCCGCCGACGAGGTCGCACCGGACCGCGACACACCCGGGATCAGCGCCAGGCACTGGGCGAAACCCATGATCAGACCGTCGCGGGTGGTGAGCTGCTCGATCGGGCGCTGCTTGCGGCCGTAGTACTCGGCCGCGGCGATGACCAGCGCGAACACGATCAGCATCGTCGACACCAGCCACAGATTGCGGGCGCCGGTGCGCACCGCGTCCTTGAACAGGAACCCGAGCAGCCCGATCGGGATGGTGGCGATGATCACATACCAGCCGATCCGGTAGTCGAGCTCGCGCTGGGAATCCGGATCGAGCGCGCCCGGATCGCCGGTGTACACCGGCAGCTGCGTGGTGACCTGCTCGCTGATCGGGACCGGCTGCCGCGACGACGCGGTGAGCTTCAGGTACACGGTCGTGAACCAGGCCTGCAGGATGCGCCAGATGTCCTTGGCGAAATACACCACCACCGCGGCCTCGGTGCCCAGCTGCGTCACCGCCGTGAACGACGCACCGGCGTCGTCGCCGAAGAACACCCCCGACACGATGCGTAGATGCGCCGACGAGGAGATCGGCAGGAACTCCGTCAGCCCCTGCACCGCACCCAGTATCAGCGCCTGCATCCACGTCATCGACGCGCCCACTACACCTCCCGAAGTCGTCCGGATCCAGACGTTGCCGATTGCTGCCGCCAGGCCCCGATTTCCGGGGGCGGCCCGGTCCGGCAGCGACCCTACCGGTCGCGGCGCACCGGGTCATACCCACGCTCGAACGGCTTGTGGCCCTAGGCTCTTGCAGTGTGACGGAAGTGTGGGCACGGTGATGGAACAGCGGGCGGTGGGGCGCAGCGGCCTGCGGGTCTCTCGAATGGGTCTGGCCACCCACACCTGGAGCAGGGAGACCGACGCCGACGAGGCGGCGGCACAGCTGGTGGCGTTCGTGGAGGCCGGCGGCACCCTCGTCGACACCTCGCCCGCCTACCAGGGCGGCGCCGCGCAGCGGGTGCTCGGCGGCCTCGTCGACGAGCTGGTCCCGCGCGGCGATCTCGTGATCAGCGGATGCGCGGGGCTGGCGGCCGTGCCGGGGGTGACCGATCCGGCGGGCGCACCGTCCACGGAGATCCGCTGGACCGTCGACGCCTCCCGGCGCACACTGATGCGCCAGCTCGACCGGACCCTCGCCGAACTGGGCACCGACTACCTCGACATCTGGAGCGTGGCGGCCTGGGATCCGCAGACCCCGCTCGAGGAGATCGCCACCACCGTCGACTACGCGGTCCGGTCCGGGCGCGTGCGCTACGCCGGGGTGCGCGGGCTCAACGCCTGGCAGCTGGCGACCTTGGCGTCCGCGGCGCCGATCACCGCCGCGCAGCTCCCGTACTCGCTGCTGGCGCGCGGGCCGGAACGTGACCTGGTGCCCGCCGCCGACCATCACGGCGTCGGCCTGATCGCGGTGTCGCCGCTGGCCGGGGGCATTCTCACCGGCAAGTACCGCGACGGGGTCCCGGCCGATTCCCGCGGCGCCGACGAGGACACCGCCGCCGAGATCCGCGACCGGCTCGACGATCACGCCGACCGGGTGGTCGACGCCCTGGTCACCGCCGCCGACGGACTGGGCACCTCCCCGCTGTCGGTGGCCCTGGCCTGGATCCGCGACCGGCCGGGGGTCGCCGGCATGATCGTCGGGGCGCGCGACATGGGCCAGCTCACGGGGGTGCTGGCGGCGGAGACGCTGGAGTTGCCGCGGGCTATCGCCGCTGCGCTGGATGACGTCAGCAGCATCTGAGGCGGCGGCTCGGGGTGGTCGGGTGTGGGGCGATTACGGGACCTCTTAGGCTTGCCTATATGAGCCGACTCGTCCCTGTCCGATCGGTCCGTGCCGCATCCAGCCGGTCGGCGGGCCGGGTTCTGCTGGCCGTGCTGGCGGTGGCGCTGGCCTGCGGTGTCACCGCCTGTGAATCACCCAGCGGGGCGGGCGGATCCGGGCAGCAGGGCCCCGCGACCGCCACCCTGGCCGATCTGAATCCGGTACCCGTCGGGCCCGCGCCCGCCCCCGCGCTGCCCGCGACCGTGCGGTCCTTCGACGGCAGCGACGTGACCGTCACCGATGCCTCGCGGATCATCGCGGTCGACCGGTCCGGCAGTCTCGCGCAGACCGTGTGGGCGCTGGGACTGGGCGCGAATCTGGTGGGGCGCTCCACCTCCGCCGCGTTCCCGGCCGTGCAGCACGTGCCCAACGTCGCCGGCGGCAACGGCAGCATCAATGTGGAAGCCGTTGCGGCGCAACGGCCCACGGTATTCCTCACCGATACCGTCAGCGCCACCCCGGCGATGCGTGACCAGCTGAAGGCGCTGGGGATCACGGCGGTCTACTTCGATCCGCAGCGCAGCATCGAGGGCGTCGTCCCGCAGATCGAGGCCGTGGCCGCCGCGCTCGGCGTCCCCGAACAGGGACGTCAACTGGCCCGGCGCACCGGCGACGAGATCGCCGCCGCCACCGCCGCGGTACCGAAGCAGGACCCGAAGCTGCGGATGGCGCTGCTGTACCTGCGCAGCAGCGCGATCACCTTCATGGCCGGACCCGGCTCCGGCGCGGAGTCGCTGATCACCGCCCTCGGCGGCACCGACGCGGGCACCACGTCCGGGCTGACCGAACAGTTCACCGCCATCACCAGCGAAGGCATGATCACCGCCTCCCCCGACGTCTTCCTGGTCATGACCGACGGCCTCGAGTCCCTCGGTGGCGTCGACGGCCTCGAGAAGATCCCGGGCGTCGCCCAGACCCCCGCGGGCCGCAACAAGCGCGTCGTCGATATCTCCGACTCGGCCCTGCTCAGCTTCGGCCCCAACACCGGCCAGGTCATCTCGGCCCTCGCCAAGGCGATCTACGGCCAGCCCACCGCATGACCGACCCGAAACCCGATACCCCGCAGCTGAATTCGAGCGCGCCCGGATCCGGCACCGGCGCTGCCGCACCCGAGCCGACGCCCGCCGGACCCGCCACGCGGCGGTGGTCGCGGATCTCGATCGTGTTCGCCGTGTCGATCGCGCTGCTGGTGCTGCTGGCCATGTATTCGGCGGCGGTGGGGCAGGTGCCGACCACGCCGCTCGAGGTGCTGGGCAGCGTGCTGCACAAGATCGGGCTGGACTGGGGGCCGATGCCGAAACACCCCGCCGGGCAGGTGACGCTGTGGGAGGTGCGGTTCCCGCGGGTGGTGCTGGCGATCCTGGTGGGGGCGGCGCTGGCCACCGCGGGCGCGCTGCTGCAGGGCGTCTTCGCCAATCCGCTCGCCGAACCCGGCGTGATCGGGGTGTCGGCGGGGGCGGCGGTCGGCGCGGGCGTGGTCATCGTGGTGGGCGGTTCGTTCGTGGCGGTGTGGTCGGTGGCCGCGGGCGCGTTCGTCGCCGGGCTCGGCACGACACTGCTGGTGTACCTGCTGTCGCGGTCGGGCGGGCGCACCGAGACGGTGACCCTCGTGCTGACGGGTGTGGCGGTCAACGCCTTCGCCGGTGGGCTGATGGCCTTCCTGCTGTTCGTCGCGTCCCCGGCGGCGCGCGATCAGATCGTGTTCTGGCAGCTGGGCAGCCTCAACGGCGCCACCTGGCAGGCGGTGGGGCTGGTGGCGCCGCTGACCGCGATCGGTGTGGCCGCGGCCGTCGTGCTGGCGCCGCGGCTGGACCTGCTGGCCCTCGGCGAATCGGCGGCGCGGCACCTGGGTGTGGACGTGGAACGGTTGCGGCGCAACGTGATCGTGATCGTCGCGATCCTGGCGACCGCGGGCGTCGCGTTCACCGGCATCATCATGTTCGTCGGGCTCATCGTGCCGCACGTGGTGCGGATGCTGGTCGGCCCCGCCCACCGCGTGCTGATCCCGCTGTCGGCCATCCTCGGCGCCGTCGTGCTGCTGGCCGCCGACGTCGGCGCCCGCACCCTCGTCGCCAACGCCGACCTGCCGCTGGGCATGCTCACCTCCCTGGTCGGCGGCCCGTTCTTCTTCTGGCTGCTGCGCCGCACCCGCGCCCGCGCGGGAGGCTGGGCATGAGCGCAACGCGGCAGCGCAGGGGTGCCGAGCGCGCTGACGTCCTCGGACAGCGCCGCGAGAACGGTCGCGGCCGGGCGCGACAGGCGAGTGTCACCGCGCAGTCCGCCGGTTCGCGCGGGCGGCGCGCCGGGACTCGTGGCGGTACGGGTGTGGTCTCGGGCGTTCGGGCGGGAGGTCGTTGATGGCGGGCGTATTGCGTGGTGTGGCACAGGCTTTCACTCGATCGCACGGTGTTCCGGAACGGCCCGCGCCGGGGACGGTGACCCTGTCCGCGCGACAGGTCAGCGTCGACCGCGGGGCCGGGCGGCGGGTGCTCGATCATGTGGACCTCGATGTCGTGGCCGGGCAGATTCTGGCGCTGGTCGGGCCGAACGGCGCCGGGAAGTCGACGCTGCTGGCCGCGCTGTCGGGGGAACTGGACCTGGCCACGGGCACCGTCGAACTCGCCGGGCAGCCGATCGGGCACTGGGCGCCGGTCGATATGGCGCGCCGCCGCGCCGTGCTGCCGCAGAACCACACCGTCGGATTCCCGTTCACCGCGCGCGAGGTCGTCACCATGGGCCGGTCGCCCTGGGCGCGTACCGCCCGTCAGGACGACGACGAGGCCGCGGTCGCCGCGGCCATGGCCGCCACCGACACCGAACACCTTGCCGCACGGCCGTTTCCGGCGTTGTCGGGTGGTGAGCGCGCCCGCGTCGCCCTCGCCCGCGTCCTCGCCCAGGACACCCCCACCCTGCTGCTGGACGAACCCACCGCGGCATTGGACCTGGGCCACCAGGAACAGGTGCTGCGACTGGCCCGCGCCCGCGCCGGGGACGGGGCGGCGGTCGTGGTGGTGCTGCACGACCTCGGCATCGCCGCCGCCTACGCCGACCGCGTGGCCGTCCTCGACGGCGGCCGCCTCGCCGCCGCCGGACCACCCCGCGACATCCTCACCACCGACCTGCTCTCGCAGGTCTACCAGCACCCCGTCGAGGTCTTCGACCATCCCCGCACCGGCGCCCAACTGGTACTCCCGGTCCGCGGCTGACCGGACCTGCGCGGCACCCGCAACCGCGAACCGAGGGAAGGCGCTGTGCTCCAAAGCATTCGGCGGCGAGACCGGAGCCCGGTCGGCGGTTCGGTGCACCCCGGCCGCGGCGGGAGCCGACTCGCGCGCAGCGGGTTGGCCGGTAATTCGCTGGCGACGTAGTGGGGCGGTCGGCTAAGCTGGCGGCGTTCGTGTTCCCGGAGAGATCGGATGAGGAGGTGGGGTTGATGACCGCGCTCGTGGCCGTTGCCGCGCGTCGTCGGGTCTCCCCCGCCGTGGCATCGGCCTGACCGATTCCGGTCCGCTCGGGCGAATTCTCCTCGCCGAGCGGTTGTTTCGAACACGAAAGGGTTCTCACCCGCAATGCATTCCCCTAATTCCTGGATCACCCGCGTCGAGACGCAGGCCGACGCGCGCGCGGTCCGCGACATCACCCGAGCGGCGTTCGAGCGCGACGAGGAGGCCGATCTCGTGGACGCCCTGCGCGGCGATCCGGCGTGGATCGACGGCCTGTCCTGGGTGGTCACCGGGCCCGACGGCGAACCGGTCGGCCACACGCTGCTGACCCGCTGCCATATCGGCGACACCCCCGCGCTGTGCCTGGCACCGGTCTCGGTCGCGCCGGACCAGCAGCGGACCGGCGCCGGCACGGCGGTCGTGCACGCGGCACTGCGGGCGGCCCGCGAGCACGGTGAGCACTACGTCACCGTGATGGGACATCCGGAGTACTACCCCCGGTTCGGGTTCACCCGCGCCTCGCTGCACGGCATCGGTGTCACCGTCGAGGTGCCCGACGACGCCCTGATGGCGCTGTCGCTGGACGAGCGCCCGCTGCCCGCCGGAACCCTCCGGTACGCGGCGCCGTTCGGCATCTGATGCCGCCGCCGGGCGCCCGGCGGTAGCGACAAGAAACTCCGGGCGGGGCACCCAGTGCCCCGCCCGGAGTCGAAGTCGTCGTGGAAAAGTGTTGTCGCGCCGCCGATTTTGGCGATCTACTGGTCCGGCTGCTCGTCCTCGTCCTCATCGGCGCGCGCGTGATCGGGAACGCCGGGGTTCGGATCCCGGGTGAGATCGATCAGCGGATGCACGCCGGCGCCCTCCGGCGCCGCATGTTTGCCCTGGCTCGTCGTCTGCTGCGTTTCCCCGTCGTTGGTCACGCCCCGCATGTTAACGGAGCCTGATGCTCCGGTTGCAAACGCCACGCGTTCACCGCCACACCAGCTTGAGCACCGCGGGCGTCAGCAGCATCCGAATCACGGTGGCGTCCAGCACCAATGCCGCGATCATCCCGTAGGCGATGTACTTCATCAGCACCAGATCGGAGAAGCCGAACGCACCGGTCACCACGATGAGGATCGCGGCGGCGGAGGTGATCACGCCGCCGGTGTGCGCGATGCCGTAGCGGATGGCCTCCGCGGGCGGCGCACCGGCGGCGCGGGCCTCGGCCATCCGCGACTGCAGGAACACCTCGTAGTCGGTGGACAGCCCGAACAGCACCGTCACGATCAGCACCAGCACCGCGAACATCAGCGGCCCGGGCGTGAACCGGAACAGCCCGGCGCCGTGCCCCTCGACGAAGATCCAGGTGAGGATCCCGAGGGTGGCGCCGAGGCTGAGCGCGCTCATCACCACCGCCTTCACCGCCAGCACCAGCGACCGGAACGCCACGTACATCAGCGCGATCGCGGCCAGCACCAGAATCCCCGCCAGCAGCGGCAGCCCGTCGATGAGCCCGCGGATGGCATCGCGTTCCAGCGCGGGCACGCCCGCCACCATCACCTGCACACCCGGCGGCTCCGGGATGGCGCGCAGCGCATCGATCGCGGTGTCGGCGTCGCGCTCGTCGACCAGCCCGGTCGACAGCACGTTCACCCCGCCCGTGGTCGGCGCCGACGCCTCGAACGGACCGGTGAGCCCCGGCACGAAATTGGCCTCGAAGCGGATATCGGACAGCTGCTGCGGGTTCGCGCCCACCACCACCAGCTTCAGCGGTTCGGTGCGGAACTCGGGGAACAGCGCGTCGAACTGCTCCTGCGCCACCCGCGCCGGATTGTCCGCGGCCAGGTAGCGTTCGCTCAGACCGCCGAATTCGATGTGGCGGAACGGAATCAGCAGCGCCAGCAGGCCCAGCACCACCGGTACGATCACCCGCGCCGGGCGGCGCATCGCGAACTGCGCGAGCCGGGAGAAGAACCCGCGGTCGATCTGCTCGGCGGTGCGGATGCTCGCGAACCGGCCCCACCCCCACAGGTCGATTCTGCGGCCCACGATGCTCAGCGCCGCGGGCAGCGCCGTCACCGACAGCAGCGCGGCCAACAGCACCGCGCTGATGCCGCCGTAGGGCACCGACCGCAGCACCCCGTTGGGGTAGATGAACAGCGCGCCCAGGCTCACCGCGATGATCGCCGCGGAGAACAGCACCGTGCGCCCGGCGGTGGCCACCGTGCGCGCGGTGGCGTCCTCCACGCTGCGCCCCGCCGCCAGCTCCTCCCGGAACCGGGTCACCGCGAACAGCCCGTAGTCGATCGCCAGGCCCAGCGCGACCAGCGTCACCACCGCGCTGGCGAACACGTTGACCTCGATGTAGTCGGTCAGCAGCCGCATCATGCCCTGCGTGCCCAGGATCGTCATGCCGCCGATCAGCACCGGCAGCAGCGCCCCCACCACGCCGCCGAAGACGAAGTACAGCAGCACCGCCACGATCGGCAGCGCGATCAGCTCGGCGCGCTGAATATCGTGCTGCATGCCGATATTGATGCCTTCCACCACCGGTTGCAGCCCGGCCAGCTGCACCGACGTGCCGCCCGGCCCGCGCCCCGGCGCGTCCGCGCCCAGGTCGTCCTTGATGGCGAGGTAGTTGTTGACCGAATCGGTGTCCTCGCCGCGCAGGCCGATACTGGCGAAGGCGTGAGTGCGCGAGGCGTCGGCGAACTGGCCCATCATCGGGCCGTCGAAATAGCTGTCGACCTTCTGCACGCGGTCGGGGTACTTCGCCCGCAGCTGCGCCAGCGCCGCGGTCACCGCGTCGCGCACCGGCGGATCGTCGACCGTGCTGCCGGGCGGTGCGGTGTAGAGGACGATGACATCGGCGTCGCGGTCGCGCCCGAAGGTCTCGTCGGCCACCTTGGACGCCACCACCGACTCGCTGTGCTCGTCGAACCAGCCGCCCTGGGTCAGCCGCGGCCCCAGATCGTGGCCGTAGAAGCCCGACAGCGCGACGATCCCGACGAAGATCGCGAGCACCAGGTACCGGTGGCGGTGCACGAACCGGCCCCACCGCAGCGAATGCTCCTGCACCATACGGGGATTCAGCCGCAGGCCGGGGTCTTGTAGTCGGCCGAGCGCAGGATCCCGCACAGGTCGGCGCGCGAGATCTTCCAGGTGCCGCCGATATCGACGAAGTGCACGATCGTGGTGCGCACGTTGGTGCCGGTGCCGTCCTTGTCCAGGCGCATGGTGGCGGTGAGGGTGCCGTCGCGGTTGTCGAACACCGGATCGGTGACGCCGTAGACGGCGCGCGGGTTGTCCTGCAGAGCCCGGTACATATCGGGGATGGCGTCCTTGAACGCCTCCCCGTCCTCGATCAGGCCGGTGCGGTCGCTGTCGGGCAGCGCCGGATCCAGGGCGCGTTTGATCTGCGCGTCGAGTTCGGCGGCGGTCGGGAGCGGCGGGCGGTTGGCGCTGCTGACCGCGGCGGCCTGCGACGAGGACGACATCGCGGCGTACGCCGACGAGCGCGCCGCGGACACCGAATCCTCGTCCGGGCCACTGCTGCACGCCCCCGCCAGCACGGCCAGCGCCGCCAGCGGCCCCGCGATGCGGGCCGATCCTCGCAATGCCATGTGCATCCTCACCCGTCGTCGGAAGTAACCGGTAATTCTCCTACAGTCTGTCATGTGTGACGCCGGGCACCGCGCTGGCGCGCGCGGTCACCGGAAGCCCGTGCGGCGCAACGGCTTACCTGCCGTCGACGACGGGGCGACATCGGGCGCGCGGGCCTGCCCCCGGCGGGTCGAGCGGGACACCGGTGCGCTCGGCCGGTCTCAGCGCCCTTCGATCACCGAGCTGATCCGGCCGAGCAGCGCGCGCACGATCGTGGTCTCACGCCCCGCATCCGCGGCGGGACCGTCGGCCGGGGTCGCGGCCGCGATCAGGTCGCGCACCGTCGCGGTCACGCTGCGCTCGTCGTCGAGATCGATATCGGTGACGCGGGCCTCGGCGACGGCGACAACGTCCTCCGGGCCGGGCACGGCGGTGCCGGTGGCGTCGATATCGGCGCGGTAGATCTCGAGGGTGAGCATGGAGCGCACGGTGCGGAAGGCGAACGACCGTCCGTCGCCGGTGGCGCCGAACCCGTGGGCGAACGGACCAACGGTAATGTCTTCGACGATGAATTCAGACGTATGGTCTGTTTTCAACCGGGACTCCCTGTATCGGCTGCGGTTCGATATCAACGGTAACCCCCGGGACCGACAAGGTGGGGAGCGCCGATCCGCCGTGTCCCGGACCGCCGCGATCGGCGAACCACGGTGTGGCCGAACGCGACGCGGCCGGGATGCCGGAACTACCCCGGCGCACGGCCCCGGTCCGCGACCATGGTCAGATGAAGAGGTACGCATGAGTCGTCGGCGGTAGTGAGGAGTTCGGTGCATGCACGGTCGCACGCGGAGGGCGCGACGGGCCGCGGCGGGGCGACGGGGGTGGCCCGCGGCCCTCGCCGCGGCCGCCGCGCTGGCAC
>NZ_BDBV01000054.1 GCF_001613165.1 Nocardia mexicana NBRC 108244 | reverse complement strand
CTAGGTGCTTCACACCTAAGTCCACACCCACGACAGCACCCGGTCGTTCCGGCGGACCGAGGGTGCGCTGGACCTCGACAGAGAACGAAACGAACCACCGACCTCGATCGAAAGCCACCGTTGCAGAGCGGATCCGAGCTGTCCCGGCTTCGATTCGACGAGCCAATTTTCGGGTGGATTCGTGTGTACGCACCGTTCCGATTCGCGGCAGTTTCACATGCCTCCGGTCTGATTCCGTCAGGCCGAACGCACCGGTGGTGAACCGGCACGACAACGTGCTCTTCTTCGACTTGAACCGCGGAAACCGCACTTTCCCTGCTCGTTCGCCGGTACCGGATTTCGACCAGTTGCTCAGGGCAGCAGCCAAATTGGCCAGACCGGAGGCGTATGCCTCCTTCGAGTTCTCCCGCCACCAAGGTGCCGCACTGTCCTTGGCTCGGTTCCAGACCTTGCGCATACCGTAGGCTGACCACGGATGCGTCGGCGTGAGTTGATCTTCGATGATGCCGTAGGTGCGCTCGGCTTCCCGCTGGCCGAGATTGGCCTTCACCATGGCGAGGCCCCAGTTGTAGGCGAAGCGTTGCGCCCCGCAGTGTGATCGCAGCATCTGCTGCTGTTGGGGTGCCGGATCGAGCGCGAAGCGGTATGCCCGCACCACAGACCCGATTGGTGCTCTGTCCGCAACCGAGGGACTCACGGGCGAGATCATGCCACCGAGCACCGACACGATCGCTTGCGCAGGCGGCTGGAGGGGCTGAACAGCAAACTCCTCACCTGCATCAGCAGGTGAGGAGTTCAGAGCGGTGGCGGCGGGATTTGAACCCGCGGAGGGGGGTTACCCCTCACACGCTTTCGAGGCGTGCTCCTTAGGCCGCTCGGACACGCCACCGCCGGTGACTTTACCGGACGGGGTGGCGGATCTCGAAATCGGGGCGAGGGCCCGCTAGGGGCGCTGGGTGCGGAAGAAGGCGTCCAGCGTTGCGGCGCATTCGGTTTCGAGGATGCCGCCGCGGACCTGGGGGCGGTGGTTGAGACGACGATCACGGACCACGTCCCAGAGGGAGCCGACCGCGCCGGTCTTCGGCTCCCAGGCGCCGAACAGCAGCCGGTCCACGCGGGCCAGGACCAGGGCGCCGGCGCACATCGTGCAGGGCTCCAGCGTCACCGCCAGCGTGGTGCCCTCCAGCCGCCACCCGTCACCGACCACCTCGGCGGCCCGGCGCAGCGCCAGCACCTCGGCGTGCGCCGTCGGGTCGCCGAGCGCCTCGCGGGCATTGGCCGCGCGAGCCAACTCGCGCCCGGAGGCGTCGAATACGACGGCGCCGACCGGCACATCACGCGGATCCGCGTCCACGGCGGCCGACAATGCCGCGCGCACCAGGTCCTCGTCGGAAGGCGCAGTGTCCGGATCGGGCATGCTGTCCGACAAGAACCGGGCCTCCGGGCTCGGCTCAGGACACACGGTGAACTCCGCATCCCGCCTCGGTACGGCGAGCGGGGACTGCCACAGTGCACGGACCATGCAGCGGGCACAGCACCGGCTCAGCCCCTGGCAACGGCCAGGCTCCGGTCAACGCCCCGGTTTCCCCCATGCTCAGCGGGGCAGCTTGTCCAGCACTGCCGACAGCTCGTCCGCGAATCCTAGACGCTGCGCGATCATCCCGAGCTGTTCGTCCGGGTAGAGGTCGGTTTCGGCGAGGATCACGCTCAGGACCGGTTCGGGCAGGCCGAGGTCGGCGAGCACGCCGAGGTCGCCTTCCTCCCAGGGATCGATGTCGTCGAGTTCATCGGGATCGATATCCGGAACCTCGACATTCAATGCCTCGAGCACTTCTTCCGCGATGTCGTAGTCGATCGCGGCCGTGGCATCCGAGAGCAACAGTCGGCTGCCGGTGGGGGCGGGCCGCAACACTATGAAGAATTCGTCGTCCACGTCGAGCAGTCCGAACACTGCTCCGGTGCTGCGCAGGGCGCGCAGTTCGTGTTCGGCCGCCGACAAGCTGTTCAGTGCCGCGGGACTGAGCGGACTGCATCGCCATGTGGTTTCTTCGCGGACAACCGCCACTGCGAACCCTTCGACATCGTCGTAATCGTCCGACGCCGCCCTGTTCGTGCTCGAGCGCTGTGCTGCCATGGCCGCAACGGTAGTCCGCTTAGGCGGAAATGTTGAAGTCGTATGCGAATCTGATCGGGTGACGGGCGATGGAAAATCAGCCGTATGTGTGTTGGGAACGGGTTTGATCGGTGGATCGGTGCTGCGCGCCGCCGTCGCCGCGGGCTATGACGCCTGGGGATACAACCGTTCCGAGTTCGGCGTGCGGGCCGCGCGAGCGGACGGATTCGACGTCGACGCCGATATCGAATCGGTACTCGGCCGGGCCGCCGCGGCCGATGCCCTGCTCGTCGTCGGCGTGCCGATGCCCGCCCTCGATTCGATTCTGTCCGACGTGAAATTGTTCGCCCCCGGATGCCCGCTCACCGATGTGGTGAGTGTGAAAGCGCCCGTGGCCGCGGCGGTGCACGAACACGAACTGGGCACGCATTACGTCGGCGGGCATCCGATGGCCGGGACCGCCGAATCCGGTTGGACCGCCTCGGCGCCGGACCTGTTCCACGGTGCTGCCTGGGCCATCGGCGTCGACCCGGGCACCCGGGCCGAGCCGTGGACGCGGGTCGCCCGGCTGGCCCTGGACTGCGGCGCCTACCTGGTGCCGGTCGTCGCGGCCGAACACGATCGGGCGGTCGCGCGCATCTCGCATCTGCCGCATGTGCTGGCCGAGGCGCTCGCGGTCACCGGCGCGGGTGGCGGTGACCTGGCGCTGGGACTGGCCGCCGGGTCGTTCCGCGACGGCACCCGGGTCGCGGCCACCGCTCCCGACCTGGTGCGCGCCATCTGCGAACCGAACGCCGCGGCGCTGCTGGACGCCCTCGACGACACCCTCCGGCTGCTCGGCGACGCCCGCGAGACGCTGGCCTCCCGCGGCGCACTGGGTGAACTGATCGACGCGGGCTACAGCGAACGGGACCGCTACGACACCCTCGAGCGCTGGGAAATCACCGGAATCCGGCCGGGCGATCACGAGTGGCTGGAGAAGCTGCGGGAGGCCGGGCAGCGTGGCGGGGTGATTCGCGGCCTCGACGGCTGATCGCGAGCGTCCCGGCGCAGTGGAGGTTGCCGACCGTCCTGCGAGTCGGAAACCGGGCGATGCAGAACGGAGGCAGGTCGAGCCCGCACAAGGATTGTCCGGCTCGGTGGAGCGGTTACCGACGGGATATGGGCAACGTCCAGCGGTACGGCCGGAGGCCGGGTCACGCAGAACGAGGCAGGTCGAACCCACCACGACTACCGGTGTTCCCGATGGGGGCGGCGGCGAGGCCGTCAGATGCGCTCGGCGAGACCGGGGTAGTCGAGGAGGAACCCGTCCGAGTCGACGGTCACGGTTGCGCTCGATACGGGGGACAGCACGTGGATCCCGTCGGCGCCGCTCGAGTATGTCAGGCTCGCCTCCTGCACCAGCAGGTCCGGCAGGCGCACGTAGACGACGGGGACCTGCACGTCCTCGGCGGCGTGTGCCAGGCCGTAGCGGCGGATGGGCAGGGTGTTGAAGAAGGGACTGAGCACGACGTCGACGTCGAGCGCACCGCCGAATGTGGAGCGGACGTGCGTTCCGCCCGCGTCGATCAGCCAGTAGTTCTCCTCGTCGCGCGCGATCGAGGCCTGCCGCTCGCCCGCCGCGACGGTGCTGCGCAGTGACAGCCGCTTGGTCACTCCGCTCTCGTCGGTGACCAGGTCGTACGAGGCGCTGAACGCCGGGTAGTCCGCGGAGTCGCCCGCGATGATCCGGCCCGAGGCGCGAACCCGGTTGCCGGTGACGATGACCCGCACCGACTCCATCCGGGACGCGTCGTGTGACCGCCAGGTGAGCATCGACGGCCAGCGCGACTCCGCCGATGCCGCGTCCACGCTGGCGCCGCTCGCCTGGGCGGCCGCCGAATTGCCCGGGGCTGGATTGCTCACACCTCTACCGTAAGTGACGCGCGGCCGACCGCCCGCGCGCCGTGCGGCCGACAGCGGGTGCGGGAGCAAACCAAGGGTGTACGAACCTCGGCCGCGGGCACCCGCCTACACCAGTGACTCCCTCCACGCCGTGTGCAAGGCGGCGAAGCGGCCGGTGGCGGCGATCAATTGGTCCGGGGAACCGTCCTCCACGATGCGGCCGTCGTCCAGTACCAGCACGCGGTCGGCGATCGCCACGGTGGACAGGCGGTGCGCGATGATCACCGCGGTGCGGTCGCGCAGGACGGTGTCCAGTGCGTGCTGTACCTGCCGCTCACCGGGGATGTCCAGGCTGGAGGTGGCCTCGTCGAGCACGATCACCGCCGGATCGGCCAGGAACACCCGCGCGAAGGCGACCAGCTGCCGCTGCCCGGCCGACAGCCGCCCGCCGCGCTTGCGGACATCGGTGGCGAACCCCTCGGGCAGCGACATCGCGAAGTCGTACAGCCCGACCGCCCGCGCGGCGTCGTGCACCTCCGCATCGGTGGCGTCGGGCCGGCCGAGCCGAATGTTGTCGGCGACCGAACCGGAGAACAGGTACGACTCCTGGGTCACCATGGCGATCGTGCGGCGCAGGTCGGCATCGGACAGGTCGCGCAGGTCCACACCGTCCAGGCGAACGGCGCCGCCGGAAGGGTCGTAGAAACGCGCGACGAGTTTTGCCAGCGTCGATTTCCCGGCACCGGTGGCACCCACCAGCGCCACCACCTGTCCCGCCGGAATTACCAGCGTGAATTGCGGCAGCACCGGGGTGCCGCCGACGTTTTCCGGTGATTCCTGCCCCTCCTGAGTTTTTCGCGGCGGGTATTCGAAATGCACGTCCTCGAGCCGCAATTCACCGCGGGGCCGTTCGATCGGACGGGGTGTGGACGGTTCCGGCACGGTCGGCCGCTCTTCGAGCACCCCCGAGATGCGTTCCAGCGCTGCGGCCGCGGACTGATAGGAATTGAACACCTGCGCGAGCTCGTCCAGCGGGCCGTAGAACTGCCGCAGATACAGCAGGAAGGCCGCCAGCACGCCGATCTCGGTGTGGCCGTGAATGACCCGCCACGCGCCGACCAGCAGGATCACCACCGTGGTCCCGTTGCTGATCAGTCGCACCAGGCCGATATAGCTCGCCATGCCGCGCAGCGCACCGGCGTTCGCGGCGCGGTATTCGTCGTCCTCGCTCGCCAGGATCGTCTCGTTGCGATCCTCGCGCCGGAACGCCTGCACCGCGCGGATACCGCCCATCACCTCCACGAAATGGACCACGACCTTCGCGATGGCGCCGCGGGTCCGCCGGTACCCCGCGCGCTGCCGCCGCTGCGCCCACCTGGTCACATAGACCAGCGGCACGAAACCGGCCAGCACCACCAGCGCCAGCGGAATGTCGAGCCAGAGCAGGATCGCCGCGATGGTGACCACCGACAGCACGGCGCTCAGCGCGTCGTTGAGGGCGCGGTCGAGCAGATCCTCCAGCGACTCCAGATCGCTGGTGAGCCGGGCAACGATCTTGCCCGAGGTGTAGTTCTCGTGGAACTGGATCGACAGCCGCTGCACATGCGTGAACACCCGCATCCGCAGGTCGAACAGGACCTGCTGGCTCAGCCTGCCGGAGATGCGCACGAACAGGAATGTGGTGATCCCGCCCAGCACCGCGCACCCAGCGACGCCGCCGACCGCGACCATCAGGGGCAGCCAGTCGCCCGACATCGCCGGGCCCACACCGGCATCCAGCCCGTGCGCGACGAACAGCGGCGCCGCCACCATGGCCGCGTTGTCCACCAGCACCAGGGCCAGCGCCGCCAGCGCCAGCAGCCGGTACGGCCGCACCAGCGACCACAGCAGCCGCCGCTGCCGCGCCGCCAGGGCCAGGTTCACCTCGTCGGTGGTCTCGGCTTCCTCCGCGGCGACGCCCCGCCACCCTTCCTCGGCGTCGGGCACCGGGTCCGCGGTGGCAGTGGGTGTTCCCGGCCCGTCGACGGCGGTAGTCGAACGTGGTTGTGACGCAGCGGATTCCGGGGGGATACCGGGCAGTCGTGAGTCCGGCTGCGCAGCAGGGCTTTCGGGCATGTCTGTCACCTCCTGTCGAGTGTGGTAGCCGACTTCGACGGCGGCATGCGCGACACATGGCGCGCCCGGAACGCCGCGGTATAGGGCACCGCCACAACGTGCGTCGCGGGACCAGGTGCCGTGGCGGTAGGTCTCGCGGTATCACGCACCGCGACAGCCGGTTTCGTCTCAGCCACGCCGAACCGCATAATCTGCGGCCTCCTCGGCAACATCGGCATCGGCCTCACCCCCCATCAGTTCGCGGTAGCGGGGGCTGGTCTCCAGCAGTCGCTCGTGCGGGCCGTCGGCGATGATGCGGCCGCCGTCGAGGACCGCGACGCGATCGGCCCAGGCGGCCGTGGACGGGCGGTGGGCGACCAGCAGGACGGTGGCGCCGGCCAATGCCGCGTGCAGGCGGGCCTGCACCAGTTCCTCGGTGGTGACATCCAGCGCCGACAGCGGGTCGTCCAGCACCACGATGTGGCCGCCCGGATGCCCCTGCCGGTCGAGCACCGCGCGCGCCAGCGCCAGCCGCTGACGCTGCCCACCGGACAGGCTCAGCCCCTGTTCGCCGATGCGGGTGCGCAGACCCCACGGGAGGTTGCCGACGAACTCGGTGGCGCTGGCGACCTCCAGTGCGGCACGCACCTGGTCGGTGGTGGCGTCCGGATAGCCGAGGGTGATGTTCTCCCGCACGCTCGCCGAGAACAGCACCGGATCCTCGAACGCGACCGACACGATCGAGCGCAGCTCCGACAGCCGCAGCGAGCGGATATCGACCCCGTCGATCGTGACCGCGCCCCCGGAGGCATCGAACAGCCGCGGCACCAGCCCCAGCAGCGCCGACTTACCGCTGCCGGTGGCACCCACCACCGCGACCGTCTCCCCGGGGCGCAGCCGCAGCGAAATATCGTGCAGCAGATCCTGTTCGGCGTCCGGGAAGCGGAAACGCACACTCTCGAACCGCAATTCACCGCGCAGCGGGCGCGGCGCGGGAACCGGCCGTGCGGGGTCGGTGATCTCCACCGGGGTGTCGATGATCTCCCAGTACCGCTCGGCCGCGGTGCGGGCCTGATTCAACTCGGCGAGCAGGAATCCGAAACCTATGATCGGCCACTGCAGGTAGGTGGCCAGGCTGATGCCCGCGACCAGCGTGCCCATCGTCATCGTGGGCACCGTGAGCAGATAGCCGCCGATGGCCAGCGCGGCCGCGATGCCCAGCGCCGATACGGTGTTGAGCGCCATCCATAGCCGGGCCGCCAGGCGCACCTTGTCCATCTCCAGGTGCTGGAGTTCGCGGGCCTGCCGCCGGAACCGCTGACCGAGCCACGGACCGCGGCCGAAGGCCTTGAGCACGCGGATGCCCTGGGCCGATTCCTCGACGGTCGTGGCCAGGTCGCCGGATTGGTCCTGGGCGCGCCGGGACGCCCGCCCGTACTCCTGCTCGAACCGCAGGGCCAGCAGCACCAGCGGCACCGCGATCAACAGCTCGACCAGGCCGATCTGCCAGGCGAACGTGAACAGGATGACCACGCCCGCGCCCACCATGATCGACAGCGCGACCATGGTGGGCGCCACGAAGGCGAAGAACCGGCGCAGCGTGGACATATCGGTGATGGCGCGCGAGGTCAGCTGCCCGGACTCCATGCCGTCGTGCACGCCGACCGACAGGATCTGCAGCCGCCGGAACAGACTGGAGCGCAGGCTCACCTCCAGCTGCGCGGCCGGACGGGCGATGATCCAGCGGCGCAGCCAGGATGTCGCCGTACTCACCAGCGACAAGACGATCACCAGCGACAGCGGCCACCAGATCGCGCCGAAATCGTGTCCGGCGATGGGGCCGTCGACGATGCGCGCGGTCAGCACCGGGAGCAGGATGTCGCTGAGCATCCCCAGCCCGGACAGCCCCGCGGCGAAATACAGCATGCGCCGGAACGGCCGGATATCGGGCCACAGGCGACGCAGCGGACCCTGTCCCGAATCACGCTCCGCCACAGTTGGTCTGGGACAGTCGGCCTCCGCATCGGATGAGGCACCCGCCAGCACGACGGACACAGCTTCTCCCCCTTCGTCGTTCGCAAAGATTCACCCCGCGCCCAACACAACGGGGCCACCACACAGCTTCGCACCGGGGTACGACATTCCAGGTTGCCAGCAGGCCCAGGGGCTCGCCACCGATTTTCCGGCCCGCCCGCCCGGTCCGGACTACAGTGCCCGTGTGCTGATTGTTGCCGGATATCTGCGCGTCACCGACCGCGACCGTTATCTCGCACGTTGCCGCCCGGTGGTCGAGGCCGCCCGGGCGGCCGAGGGCTGTCTCGACTACAGCCTCGGCGCCGATCTCCTCGAGCTCGATCGCGTCAACGTGTACGAGCGGTGGGCCACGCGCGCGGCGGTCGAGGCGTTCCGCGGCAGCGGCCCGGGCGACGAGCTGTCCGCGCAGATCACCGCCGCCGACGTGCGCGAATTCTCCTGCGAGACCGAGGAGAAGCTGTCCTAGGCGCGCTCACGGCCGGAGCGAATGCGGAGGTACGCCTACAACCAGGCGCCCAGGGTCGGCAGCTCGCCGGTGAGGCCGGTGCCGTCGGAGCGGCCGGTGAGCCAGGCCACGACCTCCGCGGCCGGACCGCTGACGGTCGTCGTCGGCGCGGGCCCGACGGTGGCGGTGTAGCCGGTGTCGGTGGTACTCACCGTGAAGGTGGGGGGCTTGGGCTCCGCCGGGTCGGAGGTCATCGGCTTGGTCCCGGGGGGAACGTTCGGTGTGGCGGCCCGGTCCAGTCCGGCGACCACCTCGGACAGCAATCGGGCGACGAACTCGTCGGGCCAGTCGGCGGGCTGGTAGCCGACCGTCAGATCGACGTGATGGATTTCGATCTCGCGCAGCCGCAGCCACGGAATCTGCGCGGCGGGCAGCTCCTTGCCGGTACGGGTACGTATCGGGGTGGGCCAGCGGTCGGCGGGCATCGCGCGGGCCAGGGCCAGCCAGCGATCGGAGGCCGCGCGCAGGTCGTCGAGCTGTTCGGCGATCGGCCGGGGCGCACCCATCTCGATATCGGTGTCGCGCAGGAATTGGCTTGCGTACTGCGGGGTTTCGATGCCGGTGCGCGCCCACAGCAGCAGGTTCACCAGGCCGTCGGCATTGCGCGACAGATGCGCCAGGACGTGTCCGCGGGTCCAGCCCTCGCACAGCGACGGACCGGGCACATCGGCGTCGGTCAGCTTGCCTACGGTGTCGAGCAGGCGTCGAGTGGCCGAGTCGACGGTGTCGAGCAGGGCCAGTTGCGCACTGAGCTCCGGTGCATCGCTGGTCACGACTGTGACACTACTCATCGCGCCGCCGGTACGCTGCCCGATATCGATCGCCGGGAGGTAACTGTTCAGATGCCGGTCAACCAGCCGTTCCCTGGCCACGGTAGGTAACGCGAGTGAGATTCCAGCGCAGTATCCGATCCGCAACCCTGGCCGCCGTATTGTGCGCGGCCGCCTGCTCG
This sequence comes from Nocardia mexicana NBRC 108244, assembly GCF_001613165.1. Classification (GTDB taxonomy): domain Bacteria; phylum Actinomycetota; class Actinomycetes; order Mycobacteriales; family Mycobacteriaceae; genus Nocardia; species Nocardia mexicana. The sequence goes on along the minus strand of NZ_BDBV01000054.1, from coordinate 38,776 downwards.
TCCGGGGGTGATCCGACACCCCTCATCACCGGACAGGATCGGCCGCTGGAGATCGCACCGGACGACCTGCTCGCCCGCACCGGCGGCCGCACCGCGGTCGCGGTCGCCGATCCGCAGCACGGCCGGATCGAGCACCGCGCCGACGGCACCCTGGTCTACGTTCCGGACCCCGGCTACACCGGCGACGACACCCTCTCGATCACCACGACCGATGCGGTGCGCCGCTACACCACCGACATCCCGGCCCTCGGCCGATTCGGCGAAACGACCGTGCAGGGCAGCGGATTCGGTTCGGCGTTCGCCCCGGTACCGGGTGCTCCGGGCGAGTTCTACGGGCTCACCGACCGCGGTCCGAATGTGGACGGCCCGAACAAGAACGAAAAGCTCACGCCGACACCGGATTTCGCCCCGAAGATCGGTCGCTTCCAGCTGTCCGGCACGCGGGCGGTGCTGAAATCGACCATCGAACTGAAAAACCGTGCGGGAGTACCGTTCAACGGGCTGATCGATTCGGCGGCCTCGACCGGCGAGACGATCCGCGACCTGGCCGGTAACCCGCTGGCCCCCACCGATCACGGACTCGACACCGAGGGCCTGGTCGCACTGCCCGACGGAACCTTCTGGGTCTCCGACGAATACGGGCCGTTCCTGGTGCATTTCGATGCCTCCGGAACCGAATTGGAGCGGCTGGCGCCGGGTCGGGGTCTGCCGGAAGAACTCTCGCTGCGCACCCCGAATCAGGGCATGGAGGGCCTGACCGTCACTCCGGACGGCGGCACCCTGGTCGGGATCGTCCAAAGTGGTTTGCAGACACCGGGAGTCGAATCGGCGCGCGAGGTGCCGATGACCCGCATCGTCACCGTCGACCTGAAAACCAAGGCCACCAAGGAGTTCGTGTATCCGCTCGAGGATCCGAAGAGCAAGCTGGCCGTCTCGGATATCACCGCGCTGAACGCCACCACGTTCGTCGTCGACGAGCGCGACGGCAAGCTCGCCCCGAAGGCGAACAAGAAGCTGTGGACCATCGATCTGTCCGGCGCCACCGACATCGGCCCGGGGGCGGCCGTGCCCGGCGCGCACTACGACCCGAAGCTCGGCCTGCTCGTCGGTGACCGGCCGCTCGAGACCTACGTCGGCGCGGTGCCCACCGCCGACGGTGTCGCGGCGCTGCGGCGGGCCGGGATCACGCCGGTGGCCAAGCGGTCGCACCTCGATCTGGGCGGGCTCGTCGATGCCCTGGCCGCCGACGGCGGCTTCTTCGGCCACGACAAGATCGAGGGTGTCGCCACGACCGACGGCGGTAAGACGCTGTATATCGCCAACGACTCCGACTTCGGCCTGGACGGCAGCACCGGGCAGCAGCCGCCGTTCGGGCTGCGGGCGAAGACCCTGCCGGACGGTACCCAGGACACCGGCGAAATCCTCGAGGTCGATACCGGCAAACTGCCCGCACGCACCGCAACCACCTCGATCACGGTCACCGTGGGCTGATTCTCAGGATTTACCCATGTGCAGCACGGACCCCTGACAGCCGGCGATGGCACGGTGGAACCATGAACATCGTCATCGAACTCGTCGTCATGGCCGCCACCGTGGCCATCCTGGCCGTCATGGCCATGTCGGGGGCTGTGGCGTCGTCGGCCCCGCGTTCGCTGGTCGCCGTGCGCGCCCGCCGCCGCTGACCCGGTCCGCCACCCCGATCTGCACGGCCAGCGCGATCAGCCACAGCGACATCGAGGCCACCTGGATGCGCTGGGCGATGCCGAGCGCGTAGTCGCCGGACAGGTTGTCGGCGATCAGCATCCAGGCGGTCGCCGCCGATCCGACCACCAGAATCCACAGTCCGGAGTGCTGCAGGATCGGCCAGCGGCGGTAGCGGAACGCGGCCGCGCTGAAGGCGATCATGGCCACGAAGATCGACGTCACGGCGAGCGTGCTGGTCAGCGCGTGTACCTGGTGTAGTTGCGGGAACAGGCCCTTGTCGCAGTCCGCCGAGCACGGCTGCAGTGGCCAGCGCGCGTCCGCGATCGTCGAGGCGCCGAAGCAGCCCAGCGCGACCCACCCGACGGTCGACAACCGGCGTCGCGAGAATGCGAACAGCCCGCCCGCCGCGGCCGCCAGCGCCAGAATGCCCGTGAGCGTGTCGCCCGTGGAGAACACCCACCGGTAGGGCCGCCCCTCCTCGTCGAGCTGACTGAGAAACGAGTTGACCGGATCGAGGCCGATCGGCAGCACGAATTCCAGGACCCACGACGAGTAGCAGACTCCGGCCAGGGCGATCGCCACGGCGACGCACCAGCGCAGGGGCCGGTTCCACCGGCGTTCCGGCCGCGCGGCGGTCGTGGCGCGAGCACGCTCGTCAGGCGTCATTGCCCTCGCTTCATCGGACTGGTCGGCTGGTTGGGTTCTTTCCATCATGACCTATCTGTCCGAGGCGTCGACCAGGCCCGGCGCGCTACGGTCGTTCGGCCACGCTCGTCGGCTGCTCACCTGCAGGCTGTCGAAAGTCACGGGTCACGGGACGGTGAACCGAGTGGTCGGCCGGTGCCTGCGAGGTCCGGTCGAACGTTGCCCCGCGGCAGGTCGGCGAGCCCGAGCGGAGGTCGGCCGGTCGTCGTCGGAGTGATTGCGCGACCTATCCGTTCGACAGAGCCGCCTGCACCCGGTCGGCGGCAGCGACCGCATCCTCGTGCTCCCACACCCGGACCACCAGCCAGCCGGACCCGGTCAGCCGGGTATCGGTGTCGCGGTCACGCTTGACATTCCCGGCCAGCTTCTCGGCCCACCACTCCGCGTTGTTCTTCGGATAGGTGGCGTGCTCCGGGCAGCAGTGCCAGAAGCAACCGTCCACATAAACCGCCACCTTGCGCCGCGGGAACACCAGGTCGGCCCGGCGCCGCAGGCCCTGCAGCGGAGCGCGGTCGACGAAGAACCGGTAGCCGCGGCGATGCAGTTCCTTGCGCAGCGCGGTCTCGGGCTTCGTGCCGACCCGGCGCTGCCGCGACATCCGCGCGCTGGTCTGCGGATCGGTGGTGGGGCGGCCCGAAGTCATGCGGCACCTCCCTGCGAGCCCTGTTCTCGCGCATCCTGTTCCGTCATCCGCCGGTGCGGTCCGGTGTCCAGCCGCTCATCGATCCAGCCCCGCGTACCAGCGGGGTCCTCGGTGCCGCTCCGGACCGGACGTTCATGCCGCCTCCTGGGGAAACCCTCCCATGCGGAGCAGGTGGTTTTCCATATCGGTGAGGAAGCCGGGCGGGAAGCGCAGGTTGCCGCGGGCGGCGCGGCGCAGGAATCCGGCGGTGGCCCGGGCCGACAGCAGGCGCGGGTCCTCCAGGAACCAGCGCAAATCCTCGTACGGCTGGTGCACCGGCCAGGTGGACACCGCCACGCGATGCGCCACTCCGGCTCGGCCCCATGCTGCCGCGGGCCAGCGGTGCGCGGGCAGCGGCAGTTCGTCGGGGACCGTGTCGACCATCGGATCGGCCAGGCGTGCCCCCGCCCACAGGGCCATGCGCACGCTCACCGCATTGCCGACCAGCTTCCACCGATGGCCCTGCCGGACCCCCGGCGCGTCCAGCGCCGGTTCCGTCCAGCCGCTCGAAAAACCCTGCAGCCGTTCGGCATCGGTGATTCCGGGGGTGACGATCTCGCCGGACGGCAGCCGGATGGCGGGCGGGCTGGCAATGCCCAGTCCGGAACCGCCCTTGAGCGTCGGCACGGCATTCACGGCCCAGCCCAGCCCGCGCACACCCTCGGTCCAGTAGAAGCCGCAGGGGTCGGTTTCGGGGTCGCCGATCACGCGCGGCCCGGCGTCGGTGCCGAACAGCACCGGCCGCGGATCCTCGGTGCGGGAGGCCAGCATCAGCACCCGCTGCCGCCGCTGCGGCAGGCCGAACGCGCGCGCGTCCACCACCCGGTAGGCCCACGTGTAGCCGAGTTCCTCCAGCGCGCGGGTGATGTGCAGCATCGCCCGGCCGCGGTCGAGCTGCAGCATGAACGGGACATTCTCGATCAGCAGCCAGCGCGGCCCGCGCTTGCGGCGTACCAGCCGGAACACCTCGTCCACCAATCCGGAACGCGCACCGCCGATTCCGGCGGTGCGTCCGGCCTGGGACAGGTCCTGGCAGGGGAATCCGGCGGCCACCAGATCGGTATCCGCGGGCAGCGCCCGCAGCCGGGTGACATCGGTGTGCAGGTCGACCTCGGGAAAACGCGCCGACAGCACCGCCCCCGCCCCCGGATCGATCTCACACAGCAGCTCGGTCCGCCATCCGTGCGCGCTCAGGCCGAGCTCCAGCCCGCCGATACCGGCGAACAGCCCGACCATCCGCGCGCCCGTCACTCCAGTCCCTTCGCAGTCCGGTCCCCCCGGGGCCGACACCGCCGTGCCGGGCCTGCGGGAGAACGTTACTCGAGTGCTCTGAGGCGGTATGCGATCAACACCCGAGTCGCCGGGGTTTGCGCCCGATACGACGTGCAAGCGCGGGGATTCGGCGGGTTGGTCGTGGCGATACGGCGGGCAACGGCTCTCCGAACGCGCGGACCGTCACATCGGGGCTTGCACCTCACGTCACGTGAGGTCCTAGTGTCGGATTCGTGACTACCGCGAGCTACCTCAAGGTGGGAGATCTGGCCTCCGCGACCGGGATGACGGTGCGGACGCTGCACTACTACGACGAGATCGGGCTGCTGTCGCCGTCCGGGCGCAGCGGGGCGGGGCACCGGCTGTATTCGTCCGCGGACGTGGAGCGGCTGTACCGCATCGGACTGCTGCGGCGGCTGGGTCTGCGGCTGGACGAGGTGTCGGCGGCGCTCGACGATCCGGGCCAGGATCTCGTCGCCATGATGAACCGGCACATCGGCCAGCTGGACCGCAAGCTCGCCGTCGGTCACCGCCTGCGTCAGCGCCTGACCACCATGGTCGGCGCCCTCGCCGAACAACGCAGCCTCGACACCCGGGAGCTGCTGGGAACATTGGAGGATATGGCCATGCTGGACACCGCGATTCAGCGTCGGATACCCACGCTCGTCTACACCGATATCGAAGCGGCACACAAGTTTCTGACCGAGGTCTTCGGACTGGAGCCGGGTCAGATCGCGCGCGCCTCCGACGGCACCGCAGTGCACGCCGAGGTCACCGCGGGCGACGGCGTGCTCTGGCTGCACCAGGTCGCCGAGCAGTTCGGGCTGCGTTCCCCGCAGCAGGTCGGCGCCTGCACCGAGGGCATGTCGATCGTCGTCGAGGACGTCGACGCGCACTATCGCCACGCGAAATCCGCAGGCGCGGAAGTCATCTACGAGCCCACGGACCAGGTCTACGGCTACCGCGACTACAGCGTCCACGACAACGAACGGCACCTGTGGACGTTCATGTCACCGCTGCAGTAAGGATGTCGCCGGGCCTGTGAGTGCCATCCGCGAAAGCGGCGGACACCAGCAGCGTTGTGTCATATCAGCGTTCCTGGCCGCCCGACCGCTCGGCTCGCGACAGGTGTTCCGGATCGGGGCCGTCGGCCGCCGCCCGCTGTGCGCCGGTCCACGTGGCGAGCAGCTCGAGGGCGGTCTCCGACGGCGAGCCCGCCTCCGCTGTGTAGATGCACAACGTCTGGTCGGGATCACCTGGCAGGGAAACGCTTTCGTAGTCGATGGTGAGATCGCCGACGAGGGGATGGTGGTAGCGCTTCGTGCCGTGACTGCGCTCGCGGACGTTGTGGTCCGCCCACCAGCGCCGGAACTCCGGGCTCTTGACCGCGAGTTCGCCGACGAGTTCGGTGAGCAGCGGGTCGTCGGGGTGGCGGCCGGCGTCCAGGCGCAGGACCGCGACATTGTCCCGGGCGACCTCCTCCCAATCGACGTAGAGCCGGCGGGCGGAATCGTCGAGAAAGGTGTAGCGCAACATATTTCGGTCCCGAGGTGGGAGCGCCTCGAAGTCGGTCATCAACACCCGGGCGAGACGGTTGGTGGCGAGGATGTCCATGCGGCGGCCGAAGACGAAGGCGGGCGTCACGTCGTCGAGCGTCTCCAGGATGCGGCGGACCCCGGGGCGGACGCGCTGCACTCGCGCCGGACTACGGCGACGGGCACGCCGCGGATTCGCCCGGGCGATCTGAAACAGATAGGACCGCTCGACCTCGTCCAGACGCAGGGCGCGGGCGACGGCGTCGAGGACCTCGTCGGAGACGTTCAGGTTGCGGCCCTGCTCGAGGCGGCTGTAGTAGTCCACACTCACCCCTGCCAGCTGGGCCACTTCCTCGCGGCGCAGTCCCGGCACCCGGCGCACGCCGCCCGTTCCACCGATCTGCACGTCGTCGACGTTCAGGCGCGCACGGCGGGTGCGCAGGAACTCCTTCAGCTCGGCGTTGTGCTCCATGGATCCAGTCTGACCCGACCGGGAGCACCCTGTCGCCGCCGAGGGTCGGTCTGCTGGACCCAGGTTCGCCGGACCTAGGTCGACCAGGGCGCGATTTGACCGTCTGCGGGGGCTCTCTCGGCGGTTGTCTCGAATACGCGGCCAGAACCGCCGCGGACGACACCGAGGAGAGACCACCTATGACTACTCAGCACACCCTCGCCGGACGCGTCGCCGTCGTGACGGGCGCCTCCAGCGGCATCGGCGAGGCCACCGCCACACGGCTGGCCGCCTCCGGAGCCCGGGTTGCCGTGCTCGCACGGCGGGCCGATCGACTCGAACAGCTGGTCAAGGAGATCGAGCAGGCGGGCGGGACGGCACTGGCCCTGGCCGTCGACGTCACCGACGCGCAGGCCGTGCGTCACGCGGCCGAGCGGGTCGCCGCCGAACTCGGCACCGTCGACCTGCTGTTCAACAATGCGGGTGTCATGCTGCCCGCACCCGTCGAGGAGCTGCCGGTCGAGCAGTGGCAGCGGCAGATCGATCTGAACGTGACCGGCCTGATGAATGCCATCGGCGCGTTCGTCCCGCAGTTGATCGCCGCGGCCGCCGACAAGGGCGTGGCCGACCTGGTCAACACGTCCTCGATCGCCGCGCAGAACATCTTCCCGAACTTCGCGGTGTACTCGGGCACCAAGGCCTACGTGACGCATCTGTCGCGCACCCTTCGCGCGGAACTCGGAGCCAAGGATGTCCGAGTCTCCGCGATCGAACCGGGCATCGTCGGCACGGAGTTGCAGAGCCACGTCACCGACACCGGTGCCCGGGACTGGCTCGAAGGTTCGAAACAGGCGATGACCTGGCTCGAACCGGAGGATATCGCCGCGGCCGTCGATTTCCTGGCCGCCCAGCCCCCGCGCGTGAACCTGCAGCAGGTCACCATCATGCCGACCCGGCAGCCGTCGTAACGCGGATCCTCCAGCGAGACACGAAGGTCACCACCAGACCGCACTCGCCCGGGATACCGTGCCGCCCAATCCATGCCGAGCGCCACACGCAGGTGCGATGGCGGCCGACGCTTTCGGCGCTAGGGTTCGACGGTGATGGGCAGCGAGGTCGTGGGGGTGGGGCCGACCGCGGTGCTCGTGGCGGGGTTAGTAATGGTCACGTCGACGGCGGACTGACCGATGGTGACCGCCTGGTCGGGGTCGAGCTGCACTTCCAGTTGGTACATGATGCTCTGCCCGTGCTGGAGGGGGAACGGCGCGACGACGGTCCGGCTGAGGAAATCGGTGCCGCCGCCCTCCGCGACATACGGCACCTCGCCCCAGGTGTTGGTCCCGGTGTCGAGCATCCGCATCGATCCGGCGGGCATCATCTTGACCGGGCTCGGGCTGCACGAGCAGTGTCCCAGCGACACCACCAGGCCCACCGCGGGGTTGTCGGTAGGCGTGTTGTTTGCGAGCGTGACAGTGAAGCGCATCGGCACCCCACCGGGCCGGAGGGTGGACGGGCTCTGCGGCGTCACGGTGACATCGACGCCATCGGCCGACCCGGTCTCGGCGGCGGCAGAAGGCGTGGTGCCGACCGAGAAGCCAACCGCCGCAACAGCAATAGCGGCCCCTGCCAGTAGCTTGCTCGTCTGTACCCTGCGCATCGACACTCCTGAAAATCGTTCGTACTCGGTCGCGCCCGGCGTGAGCTGGACGGAGCAGCTCACACCGGGCACTGGCGACTTTAGGTACGGCAGTGGTACTCCGGTTGCTCGTGAGCGCAGCGAACTGACAGCCACGCGAACGATCCTCCGAGACGTCGACACCGCCGACCGGACGCAGCTACCAAATCCGCGCTCGGGCAGAGGCATCCGATGAGACTCGCTAGTCGGTGCGACGTCTGGAGTCGAGCCATTCGTCGTCGTTCCACATCACGGGGGTTGCGCCGACCGGCTCGAACCGGATGTCCGGGTCATTGCTCTGCACCAGACAGAGGAGACGGCGGCCGAAGAGCGCGGCGGTGCGTGAATGGTTGGCCATGATGTCGAGGACGATCTGTGCCGTACGCGGTGAACGGGTCACGAAGGCGTCGAAGCTGGTGAATACCAACACAAGACCGGCGGCCTCCGGTGCCCAGCCGTAATCCTGGTCGACGACATCTCGCATGCAATCGTTGAGCGCCTCCAGGTTCCGCCCGTAGTAATCCGGGAAGCCGAGCACGGCGGCGAGATCGCGATGGAGGTCGCGATCAGCTGCCCAGCGTGCGGCGTCGAGGCAGGTGACCTGGTAACCGTGCGCCTCCAGCCAGTCGGTGGCGTCGTTGAGGACCTGTGGACGCCAGAACAGCGTCACTGAGGTGTTCATCATCAACCGGAACGCCCGATCATGGCTCAGGTCCGAGTCAGGGTCGAAGGTTGCCATAGTGGGCGAGGTTATGCGAAGCCTCGAATGCGCAGGCACTCACTCCAGCAGAGGGAATCTTCCGGACCCGAGGAGTCTGGTGATCGCCTGCATCTTGGCTTGGGGGGCAGCGTAATCCGGGTGGACGCGGAGTACGGAGGCGGCGTCGTGGAGGCGGATCATCTGCTCCTCTGCCGCGGTGGCGGTTCGGCCGCCAGCGGTTACCGGGTGTGTGGAGAAGGCGGGGTTGCGTGGATCGACGCGGCCGCGCGCCACTGCCGTGTCCACACGGCGCGAGCACCGGCAGCGGGCCTTGGGGTTGGCGATGCCGCAGTTCGAGTTCAGGAAGTCGCCTATGCGTTTCTTGGCTCGCTCCAGGCGCTTCCGATAGGCGGCCGGGGTGACGTCGAGGATCCAGGCGGCCTCGGCGGAGTTCAGTTCGAAGACGTCGCCGAGGACGAAGGCCACGCGTTCGTCGCGGGCCAGGCACTGCAGCATGGCCTGGCTGCAGTTGAGCCGGACCTCACCGGAGAGCAGCGCCGCGTCCGGGCCGCGGTAGTCCTCGGCGGACAGCCCGTTGGTGAGTCCGTCGGCGAACTTGTCGAGGTCGAGCTCGGCCCGTTCCTGCGGCGACTGTCGGCGCAGGTTGATCAGATAGTTGACACCGATACGGTAGGCCCAGGTCAGCAGCTTGGCCTCGGCACGCCAGGTGTCGAGACGGCCGAGGACGCGCAGCAGGATCTCCTGCGTCGCGTCCTCGGCTTCGGTGGGGCGGCCGGTCATGCGAAGGGCCAAGCGGTACAGGGGATCCTGGACGCTCCGGACCACCCGCGAGATCGCCGCCTGATCACCGGCGACCGCGCGGGCGACCAACTCGAGCTCGGCGGCACGCGCGGTGCCGTCGGCCGCCTCGGCGATGTCACTGTCCATCCCGCCATTGTGAGACGGTGGGCCGCATCCGTCACGGGACAAACACCACACACCCGGGGCCTCCCGGATTCCCGCGTTGCTGCAACGGCTCCTCCCCCAATTCCGGCATGCTTGTGGCCGGAATCCACAGGTACGCCCCGTGCCGTTGCGGTACTGATGGCACACGGGAGATCGACCCTTCTCAGGAAACCCTGGCGCCGGTCAGCGCGTGCTCGTCGAGCCAACTCGCCACCGCGGCACCGATCTCGTGCGGGCGGTCCTCCGGCGCATGATGTTTGGCGGGCGGGATCGAGACCTTCTCCGCGTTCGCGAAGGTGGTCGCCGCCCACTCGACTCCCGCCGCAGCGGCACCCTGCCCGTTCTCCAAAGCCATGATCAGCTTCGGGATTTCGGGCGTGCTCGCCATATACCGGCCGTAGTTCTCGACGATGGCGACCACGTCGGCGGGCTCGCCGTCGAGAGGGATTTCCCGCGGCCACGCCAGCAGGGGCTTGCGCGAGGCGGGAGTTGGATATGGTGCGCGGTAGACGTCATGGTCCTCGGGCGACAGGTCCGTCACCTGCGCGGGCAGGTTGAATTCGATGAACATGTTCTCCTCCAACACCATTCGCTCCCCTTCTTCGCTGCGGTACTTGGCGAACAGCTCCCGGGCCTGCGGCGGCGACTCGCTGGACTTGCCCGGGCGCAGGAAGGTTTCGATCACCGCGATACCGCGCACCCGACCGGGATGCCTTGCCGCCCAATCCATGCCGAGCGCACCACCCCAGTCGTGACCGACGATGACCACCTGATCGAGGTCGAGTGCCTCGAACCAGGCATCGAGATACCGGGCGTGGTCGGCGAAACGGTAAGGGCTGTCGGGCTTGCCGGAGGCGCCCATGCCGATCAGATCCGGCGCCAGCACCCGGGTCTTGTCCGACACATGCGGAATCACATTGCGCCACAGGTACGACGAGGTCGGGTTGCCGTGCAGGAAGACGACGGGCGTGTCACCGGACCCGATGTCGGTGTAGGAGATGTACGAATCGAGAACGTCGACGGTATTCACGACGGGGTGTCCTTTCTCGGACTGTGCCAGACATGCGGCGGTACTGCTCGCGACGAGTGCCACGGCGCCCATCACCCGGAGCAGTGACCGTCGATTCAGGAGTTTCATGTCCGCCCTTCCGGGTGTTCAGCTACTTACACCCGGTTTCGACACAGGTTCGGGGCCTGCTGTGACCACAGCCGGAGTGATGTGCGTCACTCCTTGCGCTTCGACTTCTCCCCATCTCCGCCACGTGAGTGCGCGCAGAGCCTGCCCGGCACCGCATCAGAATCTGCCCGGCACCGGATCGGGCTTGCGTCGAACAGAACAACCGGCTCACCGATCGGTGAGCCGGTCGTGCGTCGACAGACCACGTTCTCGATGACGTGCTCCTGCACATCACCCCTCCGGAACTATGCGTTTCGAGGTCCTGTTCGAAACAGCGCCGTGATGTCGACCGTGCCCGCCATCGCCGCGGCACCGGCGTCGTTGAGGTGCATGCCGTCGCCGCTGTCGAACTCGGGGCGGATGAAGTCGGGGCGGTCGGGGTCGGCCACCGCGCGGTCGACATCGAAGAGGGAGTCGAAAATATCTGTGGTGCGCAGCCATTCGTTGACCTCGTGCCGGGTCGGCTGGGTCTCGGCGATAGGCATGCCGGGGTAGACGCAGCCGGCGTAGGGGCCGATGGTGGCCGCGTGGATACGCAGGCCCGCCGCGTGCGCGCGGGTGGCGAGGTCCGTGAACCCGGCGATCAGTTCGTCGGCGGTCGCCGACGGCTGACCGCCCATCGCGCCGAGGATGAGGTCGTTGATGCCGAAGTTCACAAGGATGTCGGTGACGCCGGGAGTCTGGAGGGCGTCGAGATCGAGGCGGTTCGTCCCGGATTCACCGATTTCGACGGCGGTGAGCCGGTTTCCGGAGATGCCGTTGTTCACCACCCAGCCGTGGGTGAGGCGGGCGTTCAGGGCGTCGACGGAGCGACGGTTCGTGCTCGGCGTCGTGCCGAAGCCCTCGAACCAGGAGTCGCCCAGCGCAACTGCCACTGGAACCTCTTGTGATACAAGGACATCGACACCCGTCACAAAGAATCGTGCTGGAACTTCTCGGCCCTCCGGCAATTCCACATCGTCGACATGGTTACCCGTTGCGACATAGGAGATCTCGCTCGGCTGGTGCGAGAAGGTCGCCAGACCGGTCGACTCCGGAAGGTACAGGCTCAGCATCAGGTCTTCGCCTCCGGCGACAGGCAATTCGACCGGATCGCTGATCAGTTCCGCACCCGGAGCGATGAGCGCGGTCGCCGCACCGTCGAAGGTCAGCGCCCGGGAAGTGTCCGGAGAGATCGCCGAACCGGACTTGCGCAGGGCGACGCCCGCCGCGCCGATCGACAGCGGAGTGACGCCGTAGCGGTTGGTCAACCGAACGCGAAGCGCACTCCCACCCCCGGCCATATGCAAGATCTGACGCACCGTCTCGTCCCCGAACTCGCGGGACTCGGCGAGCTTGATCTGCTCATACGGGCTGATGACACCGGTCCGGAAGCCAGCGACCCAGGTGTTGTGCGACATGACTGCTCCAATATTTGCTGTGCGGAATGTTGCTCATGCATATAGTTACTTACACTTATTCCTCCTGTCAACTATCTACTCGGCAAGCATCGGCTAGGGTGTTCACATGTCCGAACTGTTCGACGACCCCCGCCTGACCATCTCCGGCCTGCTCTTCGAGGCCAACAGCGGTCTGCTCGCCAAGGTCGAACCGACCTGGCGAGCCCATGGCCTCTCCGGCCTCGAACTCAACGCCCTCATGCGCCTGAGCCGCTCCCCCGACCACCGCCTGCGCATGACCGACCTGGCCACCCAAACCGCACTCTCCACCAGCGGCGTCACCCGCCTGGTCGACCGGCTCGCCGGCTGGGGCCTCGTCGAACGGCTCCTCGACCCCGCCGACCGCCGCAGCGCCTACGCGTCCCTGACCCCCGCAGGCAGGGATCGCCTCGAGGAGGTCCTCCCGGATTACCTTGCGTCCCTGCAAACCTGGCTGATCGATCTCCTGACCCCAGACCAACTGGACGGCCTCATCACCGGCCTCCGAATCCTCCGAGACGCCACCAACTCCTCCGCAACCGCCATCACCGGGTCGTCGCGATAGCACCCCGCGTCCGGTCGCTGAGTCGCGGTTGCCACCGACCCCACTCCCTACCTGCACCTCCCCAGATGCGGGGACAAGTTTGGCCCGAGTGAGCCGACCCCTACGCGAAGATTCCAACCGGAATATTTCACGGATGTCGACGAAAGGGACTGCAAGCTTTATGAAGTACGCATTCGCCGGTTGCGTGACCGCACTGACGGTGATCGGTGGCGGCCTCACAGCCGCCACAGCCTCCGCCACGGTCCCCCTGGAGCCCACCACCATCGAGGACACGGCCGGTTCGCCGACCGTCATGGCGGCGGACCCGCTCGCCCCGGGCGGGCTCCGCAACGTCTGCGACGGCGGCTCAGGAACCTACGAGCCCGCGGGCCCGGACGGCCTCTGCCACTAAGCCTCGAAGCCCGGGCTCGGCGCGACTTCGCCTGCGACACAACCTCACAGGCCGACGGCGCCCGAGCCCGGTAACCGTTTTCGGTGGGTCGAGGTCAGCTCAACCCACCGAAGGGGAGTAGCTGGACACCGCGCCAATGCCGCCCGGGACGAGCAGGCGGCCGCGCGCGCAAGCAGGCGGCCTACAGGACCCCGTGGAGGCCCACCACATCGGACCCGGACGGGCGACCAAGATATGTCCGAACGCCATGACTATCGGCCTTGTGCCCCAACGGATTTCGGTGGTTTCGGCGTGTCCGATACCCGCCATCGCTACTGTCCTCCCCATGACGAACGGGCCGGAACGACCCGCTACGACCGGGCATGACAAAGCTCCGCCGTCCACAACCGTTCCCCCGCAACGGATAGCGCAGGCCATCCACCGGGTGTTTGCCTGGTCGGGCTGGGCCAGCGTGGCCTCGATCGCGACGACGATCGCGGCGTTGACCGCGCTCTGGTTCTCGGGACAGTCGCTTCGGGCGACGGACAATCAGTACGCGCTGTCGCAGCAGACAGCCGTCACCGACCGTTTCCAGAAGGCGGTGGAACAACTCACCACCGACAAACTGGATGCCCGCCTCGCCGCGATCTACCTGCTCGAACGCCTGGCCAAGGACTCACCGCCGGACCACCCGACCATCTACTCCGTACTCGCCTCCTTCGTGCGCAGCCAGTCTCCGGTATGGCAGTGCCGCACCGTCGGGCCGCCGGGCAAACCCGGGCGGCTCGACTTCGACGTCCAGACCGCCGTAACCGTGATCGGCCGCCGCGACGCCCGCAACGACCGATTCGACATCCCCATCGACCTCAGCGATACGTGCCTGACCGGCCTGCAACTCCGAGGCCGACCACACTCGACCGGCGTCGACCTGCCGAATCTGCGCAGAGTAAACCTGACCGGCGCCAACCTCACTGGCGCAACACTTTTCGCCGACCTGACCGGCGCAACCCTCAACCGCGCCAACCTCAACGGCGCATTCCTGGCGAGCGCGAAGCTCGCCCAGGTGGACGGCCTCGACGGGACCGGAGACTCGGTCTATTACGACGAGCAGACCCGATGGCCGACAGGGTTCATGCCCCCACCACCGATCCCGGTTCCGTGATCTCCCCGCGTGGTCAAAGTTCCTGGAGCCGGGCACGCAGCAGGCAGAACTCGTTACCTTCCGGGTCGGTCAGCACGTGCCAGCTCTCGTCGCCGGTCTGGCCGACGTCGGCGGGCTCGGCACCGAGCGCGAGCAGCCGCTCTAATTCGGCATCCTGGTCACGGTCGGTGGCATTGACATCGATGTGCAGCGGGAGCTTCCCACGGCGCGGTTCGTCACTGGGACTGAGGATCAGCGTGGGCTGCGGACCGCCGAAACCGGCATCAGGCGGCCCGATTTCGATACTTCCGTCCTCCCGGCCGAGCTCGACGTAGCCGAGGACCTCACCCCAAAACGCGGCAAGCCGTTCGGGATCGGCAGCGTCGATCACCAATTCACTGATGCGGCATGCCATGCGCATCAGTCTATGATCCCGAGGTAAGGGGAAGTGCGGAATCCCGTCCCAGTGATCTCGGGAAAGAAGAAACCCCCGGCCTTGCGATGCAGACCAGAGGCTTCCAACTGCGCGCCCGGAGAGACTCGAACTCCCAACCTTCTGATTGGTTCGGACGTACATGATTGTCCGCCAATGTCCGGAGACAGCATTGCGTCGCAACGGTTTTCGGCAATCACCGTCCTCGCCTGTCCAGGTAAATACGGGTTCATACGCGGACGTTTGTACGGGCAAAGTAAAGGATGCTCGATCAAATCGGTGGGCCGTGGACAGACTGCGGCTGTTCCCGTAAATTGGCATAGCTGGATTGAGACTGGTGGCAACGCCAGGGCTGGCACTGCCCATCGTCGCGGTGGCCGTAGCACTCAGCCTTGTTCCGAATCTGTCAGCCTGCTGGGCTGGTAACACAGAAGGGAAGGTGATGAGGATGATCGGTTCCCGTACGTTTCGAGTGGTGTTCAATGCCTCTGCGTTCGCGATTTCGAGTGTCATGCTCAATGTCGCCGCGACCGCAGTGCCAGTCTGAGTCCAGCACGTCAGAGAGCGCTCGCCGGACAGGTCGTCTATCCGGCCCCTGACTGCTTCTCCCCCATCTTCCTCATACTGGCCACCCCTCAGCGGAGGTCGGGCGTGTCAAGGATGCCTTGGGCACCGCGTAGCGGACACCGTAGGTGGTCCTTGACTCGTTCGGCTGGAGCGAGACCATCGGGCCATGAGGAAGATGGGAGCTGGCCCCGTTGTCCGCCCCACCCTGTGGTGGTCTTCTTGTAGCCTGTACTTATGGGCGATGTACAGCATGCTGGGGCAGTGGATGACGCCTCGTCTGATGCTGTGGGACCTGAGATCACGTTTGCACCCAGAGAGAAGGTGGATCTGGTGTTCCAACGTGAGATGGAGCGGTGGTCGACTCTGCTCGACCGGCTCAAGTAGTGGTGGAGTACCTGAGCGCCGACGACTTGATCCGGTTTAATGCGGCTCAGGACGGTGGCGTGGGTGTCGCGAACCTTGACGGGGTCAAGTCGAATGCGTTGAGGCCAGCTGCGGGGTTCGGAGGAGTAGAGAGATTCCCGGACGTCTGGTCAAAAGCTGCTGCCTACGTTCACGGCATTGCAACGACCCAGTACTTCACGGATGGAAACAAGCGCACGGCATGGTTGGCCGCGGTGACGTTCTTGGCCGTGAATGGAGTCGATCTGCCACGAGTGACGGACATCGAGGCTGAGGTATTTGTACAGGCGGTCGGTCAGGACGTCTGGAAGACGGACGAAGATCTCGACTTGACGTTGACGAAGGCAGCCGAGTGGTTCCGAACGAAGTCGGAGGCCAGCCGGGCTGACGTTGCCTCATCATGGGAACTGCCTGCCAGCAGCGTGTCGATGGTGATTACCGGTGCGTTCTTCGCGGAGTATTGTCGCGCCGCAGACAACGGCAAGATGGACGTACTTGGAGGCGTCCTGGACAGATATTTTGTCCAGTCCTTCCCTGTCCGTGTGGGGCTGACCATCGTGATGATCTGCCAGAGCGGAATCGCTGACGTCGGACAGACCAGATCGATCGATGGCTGCGTCGTACGGCCAGGCGGTGAACCGCGGAAGTTTTTTCGGCTCATGGCAAAAATCAACGAGTCGGAGAACCGATACTTCTTCGCGAACGTAGAGCTTGATGTTCATGAGCCAGGCCGTCACGTCTTTCAGCTGGTTGTCGAGGGGAACGAGAATTCCACGCGAACCGTGTCGCTGGATTTTCAACAGTCCGATTTTGGTGTGTGGTGACGACAAGCCGTTGACCGGGCTGCCCGCCGGCCGTTTCGTCATCGGCTGCGGGAGGTCAGTCGGGTACGGCTGACGACGTGCCCAGCACTGGCCTCGTTGTTGAAAAGGTGGCCAGATAGGAATGGTCGGCGTTCTACCCCGTCGCCAAAGCGGCGCCGACGCGCCCAACGCTCCCCGCTCGCCGGAGCTTGCGGAGGCGGGCGGGCTGTGCGGCGCCGCGCGGCGGCGCCGCTCGGCGGGCGCGCCAGCGCCCGCCCTTGATCCTGTATGGCTGAATTCGGCAGTAGTTCGCAGCAATCGTGAGACACGGTCGAAAGCCGATCAATGCCGTCGACCACACCGGACACGGGAGCCGATGCGCGCCACTCGCCGCGCCTCTGGGACCGTTTGGGGTTCAACGGTTCCGGGCGTATGCCTGTCGTAGGGGTACGGCTCGAATGCCTTCGCGCTCGGCGCGATCTTGGTGGAACTGATCGCGGATCTGGCCGTGCCACGGGAGAATCGGGTCATGGCTGAGCTTGCGCTGACGGCGGACCGTCGTGAAGAACTGGCCGCACTGCTGGGGGACGAGCAGAGACTGAAGACCGAATATCCGAAGGTAGCTGAGTACCTGGACACGGCGCCGATGCTGCCGGGGACGGGGGACGAACAAGCGGACGCGGCGTTCGATCTTCGGTTCGTGCACTACATGACTGGGGATCGGTCGGTGAGCGCGAACCTGTACTGGGACATCGTTGCGCCATCGGTGTTCGAGCACGACGGCCGCCAGGTGGTCAACGGTGGGCGGGATAAGGGAAGCGCTCGGCTCGGCTTTGCGCAGACGATCTTGCAAGCTGCCTACGCGTATGCGATCCCCTCCCCCGCGACGGTCGACTGGATGGCCGACGTTTGCGATGGTCGCCGGATCGTGGACCTCGGGGCTGGGCGGGGATACTGGGCGGCTCAGCTGGCCGATGCGGGACTCAACGTTGAGGCGTACGACTCCGAACCACCGAATCGGATGGTGAATGCCTCTTTCATCGAGGCCGCGGGACAAGCGGACGTATGGCACAGCGTGGGTGACCTGGAAGAGTACGCGTCACGGTCGGCCGGACCGGATGACGTGTTGTTCCTGTGCTGGCCGCCGGGCTGGGGCAACGCGATGGCTTCGGAAGCGCTGTCCGCGTTCGAGGCCGCGGGCGGTGAGCGACTGGTCTATATCGGTGAGCCGAAAGGTGGAAAGACCGGAGATGACGCATTCTTCGACGCGTTAGCCACGCGTTGGGAAGTGAAGTCTGAAGACCCGCAATTTGTTTCGTGGTGGAACCTGGCGGATCGGGCGCAATGCTGGATTCGTCGCTGATACGCCAACCGACCCAACCGGAGTAGCCAGTTAGATCGGTATTGCGTACGAGTATCGGTGCTACGCCTCACCCGTACGAGATGGCCGGACGCCGTACCCAGCCAGGCGGCATCACTGGGCATAGGGAGCCGATCCGAAACGGTCTCCTCGAGCACGGCTGCGCTGGTCCAGTCCGGGACTTACATGGGCTGGTAGGTGTCCGAAACGGAGATCGGCCTGGCGCCGAGAACTACTTCCGCGAGTCCGTTCCATATCTGGACGACTCGATGGCAGTGGTGCTCAACGCTCTTGCGAAGACCTGCGGTCAGTCCCGCCGCGCACCGTCGGGCCAGACGACCGTGATCGGCATTCCTCGCTGTTGCGCGACGGCCACCACATCGGCAGTGCCACCGTATCCACGTGCCGGTTTCCCGTCCCATACGGCGAACAGTTCATCAGCGTTGTCGAGCATGCGCTCGCTTGCCGCCTGGTGTGCCTCCGACGTGGATTCTCGGTAGCTCAACGCGATCACGTCGAGCGCTCGCGCGATCAAATCGTCGTAGACAACGTGGTGTTCGGTGGGCAGCCCGTCCCGATACTGCTGAGCGGGCACTACGACGATGAGCGATCCTCCCGCGTCGAGAACGGCCCGAGCGAACAAGGTGTCAGCGCCATCTGCGATGCAGCTCAACCCGACCAGTTCTTCGTCGCTGCGCTTCGCCAGCTCGGCTCGGATCGCTTTGTC
This sequence comes from Nocardia mexicana NBRC 108244, assembly GCF_001613165.1. Taxonomy (GTDB): domain Bacteria; phylum Actinomycetota; class Actinomycetes; order Mycobacteriales; family Mycobacteriaceae; genus Nocardia; species Nocardia mexicana. Next base: position 20,123 of record NZ_BDBV01000054.1, on the reverse strand, counting down.
CACCAGTTCCGTTGTCTCCGAGGGCAGTCCGCGGTGTCCGGTGATCGCAATACGTGTCATCGTCGGTCCCGCCTGTACAGAGTCGCCAGAGCATCGTCCAACAAGCTTGCCTCGGTAGTTCGAGCTGGCAGACCAGCCCGAAATGTTCTGGCAGCCCTGGTAATCCGCTCACTACGCAATTCGAGACCGACTCGGAGCGCATCAGTGGCGAGCGCACATCCTCCCTCGACATCGCCACTGCGGGCCAGCACATGCGCGTGCTCGACCTGAGCAAGAGCGCGCGGCTTCTGAGCACCCAGAGCCGGGCCAGCCGCCACGAAAGCTGCACGGGCAGCGCGGTGGTCACCGAGGCGTCCAAGCGCACTCGCCTGGTAGCGAGCAGCCTTCGCGCCGTCGAATGCGAAGACCCACGGCCATTGCGATTCGCCGCGTTGGCGGTTGGCCATGCGTTCGGCGTGGTCGAGTGCGGCGAGAGTCGCATTGCGATCGCCGATCGACGCGTACGCGACCGCCAGAAGGGATGACAACCATGCGCCTGCGCTGTCCGGTGCGTCCTGACCCATCTGCGCCGAGGCGGTTCGCAGCAGTGCGAGTCCGGCGCGGCCGTCGCCGGTTTCGACGGCGTAGTGACCGAGGCTGGCGGTCATGTAGGACACCAGGAGTGGATGGTGCGTGCGCTCGGCGTAGGTGATGGCGTCGGCGTAACGCTGCCGCGCGGCTGCATCGTCGCCCCGATCGGCTGCCAGCCATGCCGCTAGCCCGGCCACTTCGGACAGCGTCCGGTACCCGGTTGCGGTGCGCATCTTGTCGTGCACGATGCCGGAGACCAAGCTGAGATGTGCCTCCACCGCCGGCGACAGCCGGTCAGAGGGCACGGACGACTCCATGCGCCGGTAATTGGTGGTCGGACCGGCCATTGTGTCGAGCAGGTCGGATTCGCTCGGTGCCGTATTGGTGAGCATGGCCGCGCTCATGGCGAGCGTGGTCTTCAAGAATTGCTTTCGGTTCACGTCTTCGTCACCCGTTGACTGCCGATGCTTGGCGAACCCGAGTTCGGCATCGGTCGCTACGTTCAGGACCGCTCGCAACGCGGCCCGGTAATCCTTTCTCGGCCACGTTGTTTCGCCTCGCTCCCACTTCCCGATGTGCCGCTCATCAACCGCGCCCCTCTTGTTCGTTGCCCGGAAAACGTGGTCGTTCACGGCATCGGCCAGCTCGTGGCGTGTCATCGAATGGCCAGGCGACCCAGGCGACTCCACCCGCAACCGAGCCTCGATAAGCAGCTCGTTCCGTTTCGTCACGGCGTGCGGCCTCCCTGCTGGACCTGTCCCCAGAATAGATCTCCGCACATGGTCCGATCGGACACTTCCCACAACTTTCCCACGGCTTTCCCCCGGGCATGCAGTCGATCACCAGCACTGATGCGGCGAGCCTAGAGCCATGCCCCGCCGCTGGGTCGATGCCGCACTCTTCGGTACATCGGCCGACCCAACCTTTTGCGACGCCACCCCGGCCGGTGGCAGCTGTTCCCCGGCGGCGGGCGCTCTTCAACGACGGTAGTGGGAGGCAGACGGGTTATGAGGGCACGTCCGACAGCGTTCGCATGGGTAGACCCGGCTGGCGGCCTGTGGCCGACGTGGGACAACGCACAGATCCGGAGACTCGCCCGGCGGCTGGGCTATGTCCTGTACTGGCCCGGTCCCTCCGTGCTTCCGCTGATCGACCAGGTGCGGGCGGCCGATGTCGATGCTGTGATCACACCGTCGCCCAGCCATTTGGGCGTAATTCAGCTGCACGCGCTGATGTGCATAGTCGACGTCGAAACTGCCTCTCCGCGTACGAGTTTCGCTCGCTGGACGACATTCCCCTGCCAAGTGGGGCAGGCATGAGTACCTCGGCAGCCTGGGCCGTGTTCGTGGCGCTGTTGGTGATCGTCTGCGGCGTGGTCGGGGTGCTGGTGCGCACCGAGCTGGGCGATGACAGTGAGCCAACCCAGGCCTCCGAGTTCGTGACGTACACGCACACTGCGCCTGGCCGACCGTTCACGGTTACGCAGGCGCACCGCGCGATGCAGCAGCACCGGACCTGCCGCCGCGAGGACTGCCCGCGCAAGCGTGCGGCGTTTCGGACGCTCGTGGAAGCCCGGCGAATTCGACCGGACTCGGGCCGCGCGTATTGACACGCCTGTGCTTCGCGCAGGTCGGTGGAAGTACTTTGTGGACCACGGCAGCTGGACACCCCACGGCGACAACGGAATCGGAATACTTTGAGCGTATGACCGCGCTCCCGGATGGGCCGTCCGGCGGGCCGCCGAGCAGATGATGGCGGACCCGCGCCCGTTCCGCCCCCTTCGTCTGCGCCTCACCCAGCGAAAGGCAAGAGGCCCCTCCGCACTGAGCGGAGGGGCCTCTTCCCAACTGCGCGCCCGGAGAGACTCGAACTCCCAACCTTCTGATCCGTAGTCAGATGCTCTATCCGTTGAGCTACGGGCGCATGTCTATCAAGTTGTAGGTGCCCGGCGGACCGGGCTTGGCGGAGGCGAGAGGATTTGAACCTCCGGTCCCCGTGAAGGGACAACTCATTAGCAGTGAGTCCCATTCGGCCGCTCTGGCACGCCTCCTGGAGCCTTCTCGTATGAGGGGCCCGGTCCTTTCGAACCGCCGAGAGGCAAGAGTACAGAGCAACCGCTCAGGAAGCAAAACGGCTGGTCAGGGAGGCGGCTGTTCAGCGGAGGTGGCTGTCGAACCAGTCGAAGATTCTGGTCTGGGCGGCCATCAGCGTTTCCGCGTCCTCGGAGTCGGAGGAGTCGAAGCCGGGACGGTCTGGGCGGTGGTGCAGGCCGGGGTAGCTGACGAGGAGAGTGGCCACCACCGCGGACGCGGCGGCGTCGCGCAGGTGCTCGACCTGGGCCGCGGGGGTGCCGAAATCGTCGTCGCCGTACAGGCCCAGCCACGGCGCCTGCAGCCGCGGCGCGGCCCGGATCAGCGCATCCGCCCGGTCGGTGAGCGGTTCGGCGATCCCGGGCGCCGCCACACTGACCGCGGCCCCGATCGGCCGGCTCGTCGCCACCAGGAAGGCGGCGGTCCCGGCGGAGTCGAAGCCGAGCACCCCGATGCAGTCGCCGAACACTCCGCGCGCGGTGAGCCAGTCGAAGCACGCGTCGAAATCGGCGAACAGGTCGTCTCCGAACACCTTGTCGGTGGCGCCGTTGCGGTGGAAAAGATTGGGCGCCACCACGATCCACCCCTCGCTGGACAGCGAGCCCATCAACTCCAGCAACGCGTCGGCGAACTCTCGTGATTCGTGCAGTACCACGATGCCGCCGCGCGCGTACCCTTCCGGCTCGATCACGGTGATGGGCACTCGGGCGGACGCCACGGGCCCTCGGTCGTCTTCCGTCTCCGAACCGCTGTCGCGCAATGGTGCAATATCTCGATAAATGCCCGACATGAATCCAGGGTAGTTCGCCTTTATAAACTTCTGAAGAAGTCGCACGTGAGGACTGCTATCCAGAAATTTTCCTGCCGGACGGACTCTGCGACCGAGTCCGTCCGGCAGGTTCTAGTGTGGTGGGGTGACCGCTCGCATTCGTCCGGACCTCGAGTCCATCCCCGCCTACACTCCCGGCCGCAGCCATCCCGGCGCGGTGAAACTGGCCAGCAACGAGAGCACCCTGGGCCCGTTGCCGACCGTCGCCAAGGCCATCGCGGAGGCTGCGGAACTCGCCAACCGGTATCCGGACAACATGGCCAGCGAACTTCGCGCGGCCATCGCGGAGTTCCACGGGGTGGACGTGGCCGAGGTCGCGGTCGGCTGCGGCAGTGTCGCGCTGTGCCAGGAGCTGGTGCAGATCACCTGCGCGGCGCCGACCGACGAGGTGCTGTTCGCGTGGCGGTCGTTCGAGGCGTATCCGATCGTCACGCAGGTCGGCAACGCCCGGGCCGTGCAGGTGCCGCTGACCGACGGTTACGCCCACGATCTCGACGCGATGGCCGCGGCCGTCGGCGAGAACACCAAGCTGATCTTCTTCTGCAACCCGAACAACCCCACCGGTACCGCCTACGGCCGCGCAGAGCTGGTGCGGTTCCTCGACATGGTGCCCGATCACATCCTCGTGGTGCTGGACGAGGCCTATTACGAGTACCTGCGGCTGCCCGCGAACGACCATCCGGACGGGGTGCAGATCCGCCGCGACCGCCCGAATGTGCTTGTGCTGCGCACCTTCTCGAAGGCGTACGGGCTGGCGGGGCTACGCGTCGGCTACGCGGTGGGTGACCCCGAGGTGATCACCGCGCTGCTGAAGGTGCACATCCCGTTCAGCGTCAATCGCCTCGCACAGGCCGCCGCGATCGCCTCGCTGGACGCCCGGCACGAGCTGCTCGAACGCACCGACGGCGTTGTCGCCGAACGGGATCGGATGCGCACCGCTCTGCAAGCCGCCGGGTATACGGTGCCGCCGAGCGAGGCGAATTTCGTGTGGCTGCCGCTGGGCGAGCGCAGCGCGGAGTTCGGCGAGGCGAGCGCGGAGGCGGGAGTTCTGGTGCGCCCCTACGGGACTGACGGCGTACGCGTGACGGCGGGCGATCCGCACGAGAACGACCTGTTCCTGCAGTTCGCCACGGATCCGGGAACAATCTCGCGCTTCCTGAGCTGAACTGCCCGTGCAGGCTCAGAGGGACGGGCGAGCGAGAAGCGCTCGACGACAGGCCGTTCCACTGCGCGGGCTGCTGCGCACCGCGACGAGAGCGACCAGCATCCGCGACCGACACGAGGCGGATTCCGGCCTATTCGCCCACTTTTCGAGTCGAACCGGCAATATTGCACACCGATCGCCGACGAGTGAACGATCAGGCCGGATCAGCGGGTCCCCAGGGCCTTCGCGATCGTCGGCCAGGCCCGCGGCAGCTCGTCCTTCCAGTACGGCCACGAATGTGTGCCGACCGGATGCAGGTTCACCTCCGCCGGGATCTGCATCCGGGACAGCTTGTCGGCCAGCGCCATCGTGCAGGCGTTGGCGGCACCCTCCAGCGGGCCGCCGAACGTCACCGAGGTGGCCGAGTCCGGGCTGCCGGGGATGTCGTGCGGGCCCGGCATTCCGCTGCCCGACGACAGGTAGATCGCCTCGCCGCGCAGGCCTTCGGCGTTCACCATGACGTCGTGGGCGAGCCAGTCGGGGTCGTCCTGGTTGCCGAACATGTTGTCCGGGTCGCCGCCGTAGGTGCGCACCACCGCGCGCGCCTGCGCCTGGCCGAGGTCCGAACCCATGGCGTAGCAACCACTGTGGGCGGCCACCGCGCGATAGAGCTTCGTATTGCGCATCACCAGCATCATCGCCGCCTCCGCGCCCATCGACACGCCCTCGACGGCGTTGCGCCCGTTGCCCTGGAACTTGGCGTCGACCAGCGGCGGCAGCTCCTTGGCGAGGAAGGTTTCCCACTTGTTGGTGCCGAGCACGGGATCGGTGCGCTGCCAGTCGGTGTAGTACCCGGCCGGGCCGCCGATGGTGAAGACCACGTTGACGTTCTTGTCGGCGAAGAACGGCAGGGCGTCGCCGCGCTCGATCCAGTTGTTGTAGTCGTTGCTGGCACTGCGACCGTCGAGCATGTACAGGGTGGGGCGCGGCTTGCTCCGGTCGGCCGGGAGCAGTATCTGCACCTGCACGGTGCGGCCCATGGCCGGCGACTTCACGAACACTCGGAGCAGGCGGTCGTTGATCGGCTCGATGCGATCGATCTCGGGCACCTTCGGCGGGGAAGGTTCGGCCCGAGGCTGCGGCCCGTCGGCAGAACCGGATTCGGCCGGCGGCTGATGTTTGGGGGGAGGTTCGGCCGCACCCGGCGCCGAGAAACCGGCCGCACCGAGGATCAGTGCGGCACAGACAATGGCGGCGCCGGACAGCCGACGCCCAGCCCGGCGACGAACCATGGCCGATATCCTGCCAGAGGCGGGAGAAGACGTCGAAGTTCGTCATGCACAAGTCGTGCGAAAAGTGACCCGGGCCACAGGGGTTCGGCGTATCCTGCCCGGTCCCACTTTGAGTTAGGCTAGCCTAAGTCATGTATATCCGACTACGCATATGAGAACAGGCGGCCACGTTGGGAACACCGAAGTCGACGGAACAACCCGAGTTCGACCATCTGCTGCACTGGGTACCCGACGTCGTGGCCGCGGTTCGGGAATACAGCGCAGCCGGTATGCCCGCGGAAGCGGGTGAGGCCGCAGGCGGTTTCCACAACGGCGGATGGCGACTCGACCAGCGGTACGTCGAAATCCTCACGGTCGTGGACGAACACCAGTTCCGCTCGCACTGCTTCGCACGCGCGTGGACCGCGTTGCGGCAGTCGGCCGAGACTGCCGCACAGCTCGGCGGCGGGGCGCTCACCTTCGCGGTCAACGTCTCGGACGCAGCCGCAACGGCCGAACGGCTGCGCGCCGAGGGGCACCAGGTCCTGGAGGCCCCCGTCAGCCGCGAAGACATGGGAGGGACCGTCGGTTTCCACGAGGTCTTCGTCCTCGACGGCCCGTCGTGGGCGCCGTTCTTCATCACCTATGACCCGCCCCGCGAACAGTTCCTTGCCGACGTCCCCGCGGGCGCCTTCGACCCCGGCGATTTCGACCTCACCGCCATCCTCATCGAGACACCGGAACCCGGCCGCGCCGCTTCCTGGCTCGCCGACCTGGTGCGAATTCCCGCCCACGACAATACGATTGCGCTACCGGGCACGGCGGTGCAATTCATTCCCGGCCCGGCCGACCGCATCGTCGAGACAACCCTGACGGGACCTCACCCCTGCGACACCACCATCGCGGGCCTCCGGTTCCGCACCGCGCCCGCCGAGCCCCGCTGACCCGCGCCACCGATTGCGCACGCACCGGGTCCCACCAGTAGTCTGGGATGGCTCCGGCCTCCCGGAGCGAGGTGGGTTGCCCGAGCGGCCTAAGGGAACGGTCTTGAAAACCGTCGTGGTTCACGCCACCGTGGGTTCAAATCCCACACCCACCGCAGGTCAGCAACGCTCTTGGCGATCATGGGGCTCAGGCAGTCCGCAGTTCGTCCGCAGCAGTCCGCGCGCCAGCGTCCATACCCTCGGCCACGGCATCCAGGTCGTCCGGGAACAGATGCCCGTAACGGTCGAGGGTCAGGGTCGCCGTCTTGTGGCCCAACATCTTCTGCACGACCTTGATGTTTCCCCCAGCGCTGATCGCGAGGGACGCCGCGGTGTGCCGGAGTCCGTGCGGAACCACGCCCTTCAATCCCGCCGCCTCCACGGCCTGGTCGAACACCCACCGGAATTCGGTCGACTCCAGATATCCGCCCTTGCGACTCGGAAACACGAGCGCCGAAGGTTCACGACCCTCCAGCAGATTGCCGAGTTCCTTAACGAGCACGCTCGGCACCGGTACCTCGCGAGTGGTGTGGTTCTTCGTATCGGACTCCACGGTGCCTTGGCCCCGCACAAAAGTTGCCGAACGCGCGATGCGAATACGCCGCCTAGTGAAGTCCACGTCCGATGTCCTTAACGCTGTCGCCTCGCCGAACCGAATTCCGGTGTAGGCGAGCGTCAACACGAGAGGCCGGAAGCGACCGGCGGCCATCGCCAGCTTCAACACCTCGAGGTGGGTGAGGTAGCAGCGCTCACCGGAGACCATCGTGGGCAACTCGACATCCGCCGCCGGGTTGGTCGCGAGTCGCTTGGACTTGATCGCGAACCGAAGGACCTGGGTAAACACCTGGTAGCACTGGAGCACCCGCGACGCCGACAAGCCACGTCCCTCGAACCGGACGCTGCCCGACTCCGACAGAGTGACGATCCACTCCTGAATGTCTTCGAACTCGATCTCCCGTAGCGGCACCTCACCCCACCGCGGCAGCACGAGCGTGTCCAGCAGCGACCTGTACCCGCCCACTGTCTTGGGCTTGCGGAGCTTCTTGGTCGTGTACCACTTCTCGGCTACCACCCGGAACAGCACACCGCTACGGTCCGGATCGACCCAAGTCCCCGTGACAACTTTCGTCGTGACGTCGCCGTCCAGGAACTTCTGAGCCTCCACCTTCGTCGCGAACGCTCGCGCCCGTTCCACGCCGTTCGGGTCGACGTAGCGAGCACGCCAGCGCTTGCCCTTGCCGTACAGATCCGACTTCACCCGCTGCCGAGATTTCGCACCCGTGACCGGATCGACTACGGTGACCGTCTTGTACCAGCGATCTTCGACCCCGGAGCGAGGGTTGCGACGAACAGCCATCACGCCGCCTTCCCGCCGCGGGCCGTGCACCGTTCCTGCTCGGCGATCCATTCGGCCACTACCGACCATTTCCACACTCGCCGCCGCGGACCCATCAGAAAGCTTTCCGGGCCGTAGCCGATGTGCGCCCACCATCGCCAGGTGGCTTCGGGTATCCCGGTCCGTTCCTCTAACTGTCTCGCCCGTAGATAGATCTCGTTGTCACTCACGTCGACTCCTATGCCGCCTCATGGATTGCCGAAGTTTCTTGCGCCCCTGACGGACTGGCCGCCATGCGGGCTTTGAGGTATTCCGCGCGCCAGCGGGACCGCTTGGAGATCGCGCCCATGATCAGGTGCTCACGAAGGGGCCGGTCCTTGTCGCCTGGTTCGACCGGTGTCACCTTCAGGTGCGAGGTGTCGGGCTTGACGATGCCGACGTCGGCGAGGAGTTGCCGAACGAATTCGGCTCGGTCGGCCTTGTGGTCCGGGAGAGTCTTGCCAGACCAGCGACGCGAGACCAACACACGGCGACCCGGCAGGCCGAGCGTGTCGCGGCGATGCGCTTTGCCCTTGCAGCGACCCGGGACGGTCTTGTCGGTGGCTCCACGCGGGACGATGCCGTATTCGAGCCAGACCGGGCAGCGGGGCGAGCAGGGGACGTTCTGGAGTTCGCGGTGCAACCGGGCGTAGTGGTCCGCGGCGCGGTCCGAGCGCGGTTCCACGATTTCGCTGATGGACTTCACCAGGTACTTGGTGACGTAGCCGATGGTCTTGCCCGCCTTCTCCGGGACTACGCCCTTGATGTGCTTGCGGTCCATCTGGACGCCGAACCGGACCGTGTGCGCAGGCTCGAGGTCGTCGACTGAATCCAGGATGTCCAGCGCGTCATCCCAATAGGTCAACGGCCGGCCGTCACCGGGATCGACGAAGGTCGCGCGCTTGTGGTCCCAGATCGGTTGGTGCTGTCCGCCGTAGACGCGGTTGGCCGGATCGAACCGAGGCCACCACACCTGGTGATACGTCGCCGCGGTGACCTGTTTGAGGATGCCGCGGGAGATCGCGCCTCGGATCAGGATGTGCAGGTGCGGAGCACCGCGCTTCTGAGGTTCCACCGTCGCGAAATACTGTGCGTCCCAGCCGATCGCGCGCCGAAGGTTCTGAATCCACCGGTCCACCAGCTTGGAGAAGTGCACGATATCGCGCGCCTGCCCGGCGTAGTCATAACCGGCCGGGTTGACCGCCGAGCCGTCCGAGCACGGTTCCCCCGTGTCGCTGGTCGCACCATCGGAGTTGATCCGGCCGTACGACGGCATGGTGAGCGTGACGAACATCGACGGTTGGTGCTTGCCGTCGAACACCTTGCCGATGCTGCGTTTCTCCACCTTCTTGCGAGGCAGGTCCGGCACGTCCTGACGCCGACGAGTCGACCGCCGACGCCGATCCTTCCCCACGGCGTCCAGAGCCGGGAGACGACCACGCAGACCGGTTTCCCGCAGTTCCTCATCCAGACCCGCCACAGCCTCCCGCAGGGTCGCGGCCATATCGTCGTTGCCGTCGGCGACCGCGGTCCGGTAGTCCGCAGCCAGGTCCGCCCGTTCGGCGAGCAGTTCTGTTTGCCGTTCGGTGGGATCGGTCTTGTAGTCCACCGGCTCAGCGGCAGCGTGCCAGCCCTCTCGGCACTGCGCGATCCGCAGGGCGCGGTGGGCTTTGGCGCAGGCCGGGCACACCGATTCGATGGTGGACTTGCACGGTGCGCCCTCGTAGGTGACGGTGCCCGTGCGTGGGTCCTCCACCCGCATCGGGATCGGGCGTTGGCACACGTCGAACTTCTCGGCGGTGGCTTGCGCGATCTCGAACAGGTTCGGCATGGCCCGCCGCTGCGCAGCAGTCTGCCGAGCCGGAACGTTGTCGGTGGTGGGTTCGGTGGTCATCAAGCAGCCTCCCTCCCGGTCCGGTCGGGACCGTCGATATCGGGCAGGGTGATGGTTTCGGTGAGTGAATCCGACTGGCGCAGAACGAGTTCCATGACGCTGGGACCGGCGACGGTGGCGCGGCAGGCGTGGGCGCCGAAGGTGTGCGCGATCCGCTCGACGCGGTTGTTGTAGTCGTCGGGGCACTGGCCGGGCAGCATCCGCACCCGCAACCGATCCAGCGTTTCCCCGATCTCCACCGCCACCAGGCGCGGCACCCGCGTCGCCTCGTCATCACGGACCGTCAGGTGACAGGCGTGCAGGCGTTTGGTCCACAGTCGGCGGTAGCGCCACCAGGCCAGGAACCGGGCGCGTGCCCGCGAGGTGACCCACCGCTCGAACATCTCCGGACTCCGCCGACGCCAGAGCATGATCCCCGCGATGAACACCCCGACCACCACGACACCCTCACCCCAGCCCCACACCGCACCCACCGCCACCGCGAGCACAAGCGGCAGCGTGATCACCGGGAACAACGCCGCCCACCACACCGCGACCAACGCCACGCGAACGACCTGCCACACCAGCTCGAGCAGCGCACTCACGATCACATCGCAAGGGTCGCGAGGCTGGTTGCAATGCAATATGTTTCGTTCACGGTTCATCTGCTCTCCCCCTCCGCGACGAACAAGGTCAGCTGTCCGGCGCAGTCCCACTGCGGCACATCGGGCAGCTTCCGGCGACGGGCCTTCGCTTCGCGTACCTGGGCAGCGGCCTTCGCGACAATCGGATTCACCGGCCGCTGCGCCTGGCCCCTACTCGCACCGGTCATGCCGCCCAGCCCCCGCCGTCATCGAGACCGGCATCCCAGCCCGGCATCTCTCCGGTTTCCGCCCACAGATGTACTGCGGTGGTGATCGGGTCCAGGCCGGAGCGTTCGTAGTGGCAGCGACGCCGGGAACGGATATCGACCACAGCGTCGATCACGTCCTCTTCCATCCGCAGAGCTGCATCGTGGTAGTCGTGAATATCATTGCGAGACATGGCTACTCCTCGATCTCTGAGTCGTTGATGCCGCACACCGAGCAGACGCCCGAGCGGTTCTTACCGGCCAGCAGCCGCCGCCGCGGTTCAGGGAACCGGTGCCCGTGTTCGGCGCAACGGGCCGACGCGACGCAGCCGTCGCAGAGCACCTTGTCCCCGTCGTAGACCCACCCGACCCCGGCACCGCGACGGGCGATGTAGGCGATGGCCTCGTTCGCCGAGGCGAAACACAGCTGGTCGTAGGCGGTTTCGCTGTAGCGGTCCCCGCAACCGTCACAGAGGACCACCACATGCGCTTGCGTGACGAACCCGGAATTCATGCCGCCTCCCCCAGGTCGCCACCGGCCGACTCGTCGCCCAAGTCATCGGGATCGAAGCCCGTGTAGTCCTCGGTGGGTCCGGCGATCTCCGGTGCCGGAGAGTAGGTATCCACGATGTCGTCGGCCTGGTCGTCACTGATCCAGAACGCGCGCACCCGCACGAACTCTGTCGTGCCGTCCTCACCCACGTAGCCGACACCGGGTGTGTGTTCTGAGATCTCGTCGCAGCGTGCCCCCCGAGCCCGTGAGCCCTGCCCGTGCACCATGGTCGTTTGGGTCGGCTCGTCCAAGCGCAGCCCGATCCGGACCGGGAACAACTGCCGGTTGGGCATGGTCTCCTTTGACGGGTCCTGCAACGCAGCGACCACCGAGACCCCCGCCGCTCGGCCCTTGGACAGCAACAGCCCGGTCAGTTGCCGGAACTTCTCCTGTTCGGGGCGTTCCGCATACGACGACAGCGACGCCGCCTCATCGATGATGATCAGGATCAGCGGCTCATCGGCGGTCGGGACGAGCTTGCGGACACCGGCACGGCGCATCCGCACCAGCCGCTCATCCATCTCCCTGACTGCCTCTTCCAGCAGCGCGAGAATGGTGGGCGCTGTGGTGGCGAACCGGGTGAACAGCTTGTCTTCCCCGCGCCCGAACTCCGCGCCGCCCTTCGGATCGGCCATGCGGACATCCACCAGCTTGGCGCGGATGGCAGGACCCAGACCCGCGAGGATCGACCACAGCACCGAGCCCTTGCCTGATCCGGTGGCACCGGCGAGCAGGATGTGGGCGTAGAGGATGCGCAGCAGCCACAGGTCGCCGTCTTCGCGGAACCCGACCGGGACCGCCTCCAAGTCCACCTCGTTGGGGACAGCGGTCGACCGCGTTGTCGACGCCGCGAGAGTGTCATGCACTCGCACTTGAAGACGGACCCAGCCCGGAGCAGGCGACGAGGCTGTCACCCGCGGCACCCCCAGATACGCGGCCAACGCATCCAGAGTCTTGTCCTGCGTCCAATCCGAGAGGGACTGGCCGCCCAGCATGAGCAGATCCACCGTCAGGCCGTGGCGGTCGTAGTCCCACCACTCGACAGTCGGGAAACCCTTGTCGACCGACCCGAGACGCAGGTCGGCGAACATCCGCCACGTGTAGCCCGTCACGGCGATATGCAGGACCGCCGTGCGCAGCACTTCCGGAGCCTCAGCCATGATTTCGGCGATCGGTCGCGGCGTGTTGTGCGCAGGCAGGCGACGCCACAGGCACATCCGGGTGAACAGGCCAGCCGCACCGGCCGCAGCGACGGCGTAGGGCACCATGTCGACCACGGTCATCGCATGACCTCCTCGAACGACCCGGTGCCCAGCTCGCAGAACAGACGGCAGCCATCGGCGGCAACGGGCGGAGCCGCAGGCTCGTGGCAGAACATCAGGCACTCCGGAACCGGTTGCGGCACAGTCGTTTCCACCGGAGCGGACACCGCCGCCGGACGCACCGGAGCGTCATGGGACTCGTGGTGCGGGCCGAACATCAGGAACCCGGCGGTACCGAGTCCGGCCACGGTCATGGCACCGGCAGTGATCAAGACACTCTTCGTGTCGTCGGATAGTGGTTTCATCGAAGATCAACCCCCAGCGGGAGACGCGAACAGTGCTTCTTGTGCCTCTTGCTGCACCGGACGCGGAGGACGAATAGGCCGCACCGGAGCCACCGGGCGAGGCCGCGACATCGGCACCACGGCAGGAACGTGGGCCACCGGACGAGACTCCGGGGCAGGCGCAGGAGCCGGAACCAGTTCGGGTGCAGGCTCTTTCACCGGCTCTGTGACCGGATCGGGAGCCGGGGTGGAACGCCGCTGTTGCGCGATCCGGAACAACACCGCGAGCCCGTGCGTGTCGACCAGCAGCGAAATCGGGGCGATAGCAGCGACGAGCGCGCACGCCCACGGCGGAAGCGGCTCACCCGCCATCGCGGCGTGAATGCTGTTGCCCGCCAACGACACCAGCGCCCCGACCACCAGAACCCAGGTGAAGAACCACCGCTCAGCCGATTTCGCCAGCACCAAAGCGCCGGCAGTCGCTTGCACGATCGTGCCGTCGATGATCACCGGAAACAGCCACGCATCCGACGCCGGAATATGCGCCAGCACGGCGAGATCCCGCAACGTAGCGAAGGACAAGCGGAACGCGGCAGCGCCGACGCCCACGATCACCACGACCGCGAACACCCGCGCTGCCAGCATTCCCCGCTCAGGCGTGAACATCACGCAGCCTTCCCCACCCCATCGACCGCAGCCGAAACCGCCTCGTCCACTGCACAATCGGCAGCCAGACGCACCGCGGCGTCATGCAGCATCAGGACTTGCGGGAGCGCCTCAGCGATAGCGCGCGCGTCCTCGATCGACAGGCCCATCGTCGCGTGACCGGCCTCGGTCTTGAGCCGGACCAGCACACCCGGATCGACCACACTGCCCCAGTCGGTACGCCGCTCCGGCCAATACTCCACCTCGACACCGGCGAAGCCCGTGCTCATCGAGCTGATGTAAGAGCCCATGGCAATCACGCGGCCTTGTCGTCACGCGGACGCGACGCACCGACGTTGTTCGGAGGCTGCTTCGCCCCCGAGTTGTCACCCTTGATCCCCGTCGCCCGGTACTGATAACCCAGGTACTTGAACTCGCCCTGCCCCATCACCTTCGGCTCCGCGGTCAGCCCCTCCAGCTCGACCATCCGCCAGCCCGTACCCGGAACGATCTCCTCCGTCGACGGAACCGGCTGCACCGGCGCGATGAAGATGACCTCGAAGCTCTTCCGCTTCGCCTTGTCCTCGTGCGGATCAGTCACCGTCGCCTTCCACAACGGGTTCCCCGTACCCTCACCGGTCTTCTTGTCGATGTCGAACTCCTGCTCCGGGATCGACCGCGGATCCGGGTTGTACTTCGTCAACGGCACGATCTCGCTGTTCAACACCAGCCCCTTCGGGAACGCCTGGTTGAACCCGATCGGGAACCGGAAACCCCTGTTGATCGCCATGTTTCTTGCCTCCTTGTGACCTTGATCTCTACTGGCTTAAGCCAGAGTAGCAGTGGCTTGAGCCAGTTGCAATACTGGCTTGAGCCAGTGGGTTTGTGGCCACGCCGAGCGGCGCCGGGAGCATGCGCCGGGAGCGCGAAGAAGGAGCTGAGCAACAGAAAACGGGCCTCCGCACAGCTGCGGAGACCCGTGAGTTCTCAGAGGTTGTTATCAACCAGCAGGTTTAGCCCTACGTGCCCAGTATGGCACCACGTGCGATTTATGACCCGCCGACACAAACCGCGACGCCGAACGCGCTTCTAACAAACTTCCATACGGCCCCCACACACCATTGGGACAAGGACCACCGTGCTCACCGCAACTTCCCCCCAACGTCACAATGGCCCATTGCGTATACATTTCTTTCCATTCATCAATTTCCAATGATCACAGCCTCTCATTAGCTGATCACTCAGGCAATTCAGTAGCTACGCCGAGGATCGGGCTTCAGGTGCCCTGCTTCGATCAAGGTCCGCCAAGCCGAATTCTTGCGCGGGCACTCGTCAGTTCTGCATGCCCGATGGCGCTGCATGATCTTGTGAGCTTCATCAACACCCAGCGGATGCTCGGGAGCCTCATGCGGCCACCCGTCCGGCCAGTACCGCACGCCCGGAGTGCGCCGACGATCCCGCTCGGCGCGCCACTCCGCCTGTACTCGGTCCACGATCGCTTGGGCCGATGTCTCGTCCGGCTCAGCCTCCCTCCACCAGTCGAATCTGGCCATGTCACTCCTGCCGTAGTCGCATCATGTGGCTTAAGCCACCCCAGAGTAACACTGGCTTGAGCCAGTCTCAACACTGGCTTGGACCAGTAGTAAGGTAGGGGCATGACACAACCACCAAGGACACCGCAAGGCAGCAATACAGCGAGTCGGCAAATCGCCGCCGCCCTCCGCGCCGCCATCGAATCCGGCGAAATACAACCCGGAGCCAAGCTCCCATCCGAACGAGAACTCGCGGCCTCACATAAAGTCGCACGGAATACAGCCAGAGAAGCCATTCGCCAGCTGGCCGAATCCGGTCTGGTAACCGCGAAACACGGCCGTGGCGTTTTCGTCCGGAGCAAGCCGCGGCTGATGCGCTTCGGCCAAAGCCGCTATTCCAAGAAGCTCCGAGACGAGACTGGCGTTTCACCGTTCCACGCCGAGGTTCAAGCCCAGAAACGCACCCCGAACGCCTTCCTCACGGAAATCGGCCGAGTGGTCCCGCCGCCTCCCATCGCCGAGCGTCTACACGTCGACCCTGACAGCGAGAGCGTCGTACGCCGAGAAAACTGGTACTTCGCCGACTCCGAACCGATGCAGATCGGCGTTACGTACATCCCCTGGGAGATCGCCAAGGATTCGGTACTGGCAGACAGCGACGACCTAGGACCTGGCGACCTGTACGCACGGTTCGAGGACAAGGGGCACCTCATCACGTACACCCGTGAGGAAGTCACCGCCAGAATGGCGACCCTCAAGGAAGCACGCGGTTTGATGCTGCCTGACGGCGTACCGGTCCTCGTAGTCCTGCATACTGGCTTGGACCAGGACCTTCACCCGTTCGAAGTCACGGAGTTCACCATGAGAGCCGACTACATGGGCCTCGACTACACGATGCGGGTAGACGACTGATGAACCCAGCCGTCCGCCCGCGTGAAAGCACCGACCTC
Organism: Nocardia mexicana NBRC 108244; assembly: GCF_001613165.1. Classification (GTDB taxonomy): domain Bacteria; phylum Actinomycetota; class Actinomycetes; order Mycobacteriales; family Mycobacteriaceae; genus Nocardia; species Nocardia mexicana. The sequence goes on along the minus strand of NZ_BDBV01000054.1, from coordinate 3,912 downwards.
GCCGAACTCGCCAAGGTGCTCGTTCGCGTACACGCCCAGGACGGCTATCCAGTCGAAGGAGTCTCCGACCCCCACGCTTGGCTCACCCCACCCCACGAACTCGCGGCCTGGACCGCCCTAATCGATGATCAGCCCATCGGCCACATCGCACTCACCCAGGCCAGCGAAGACGACGACGCCGCCAACCTCTGGCACCAGACCACAGGACACAGCCTCACCGAGCTAGCCATCCTGGTCCGCCTATTCGTTCACCCCGACTACCGCGGCTCCGGCGCCGGAACCCTCCTCATGACCACCGCGTACAAATACGCCACAGCCCATGGCCTCGCGATAGCGTTCGACGTAATGCTCAAGGACCGCAACGCAATCCGCCTGTACGAGAAGATGGGATGTCAGCGCATCGGCACAGTCACCCACACCCACAGTGGCGACCAGGCTGAGCCCGCCGCTGTATACGTCGCACCCAGTCGTCGACCGGCTTGAGCCCAGGGACGTCCCCGCGATCGCAGCTGCGAATGTTCCGCCGTTCCTGCTTCGCACCATGCCTCACGAACGCCGCGGAGTACTGCCGAATTCAGCCATACAGGATCAAGGGCGACGGCGCGGCGCGCCGCCGCCGCACTACGGCCCGCAGCGGCTGGGCTCCGCGCGCTCCGCCCGCCGGCGCGCCGGTGCGTCGGCCACGCGCCACACCGTCACTACCTGAACCGAGATGGCTGAATTTCGATACCCGAGAAGTGTGGGCACGACGAGAGCCGTACCCGGCTTGCCTCCCGCAGTCGCTCACGAACCCGCCTGCACTCAAGCCGGTCCACCTGCCGTGGTCGCCTTCTTGGATCCGTGAACCAGGTCGGCGCTGTACATTCATCGGTTATACGTACAAAGGAGTCAGTGAGATTCGTAGCAGGGTGGAGGAGCCGCCGCAGTGACGGCAGTCGCGTGGATAGCGCTGGGAACAGCGATCCTGAGCTTCGGGTTCAACATCTACAACATGGTCAAGGCCAACCAGGACCGGGAGTGGACTCGTAACGAACTGCCACGCAAACGGAATGCGGAGCTCCGGGACGAGCTGATTGGGTATTTGGAAGCTCTTCGAACCGAGCTCAAGACAGCGTTCGAGGGAATCGCATCGGGTCGGGACTTCCCGACAGAGGTGACGCCCGAGGTCGATGGTGCTGTAAACCGTTTGGCGAACTTCTCGGAGAAGCTGAGCGATGAGCTGGAACGGGCATCGCTCAATGTCCTTACCGAAAAGGTCAGGCAGGTAGACATCCGATGGGACCTGCTGGGGAAGGAACAGCAACTCATCGACGGCGCGGCGGAACCTTTGAAGGCGAACCAGGAAGCGCCCGAGTTCGAGGGACTGAATAAGCGCTTTAAGGAGATCGAGCGGTCGATTCCCATGAAGCAAATCGATCTCCGTGAATCAATCCGGGACGCCCTGAAGGAGCTTCAAGTGAGGCTTGAGTTCCTACATTTTGCCTCTTCAACTGGCGAAACGAGACCAGGAGGCATAGGCCTGGTGCCAGTCCGATACCGCGAACCTAAGTAATCCGCGACCTCCGGCCGCGTGACCCTACTCGGTGGTGGCCTGCATTGTGTTCCCGCGTCCCTCCACCCTCAAGGGCGCCTATGGCGTCAGCTCCGCTGATGGCCTACGCCACCCTTGACCGCGGAGCCTCTACGCGAGAAAGGCAGGCCCTATGGGCAGGTGGGGAAGCCAGCCCTCTGTATGCGCAGACCACCACCCAGCAGGGCCACTCTCGGTAGCTGGCCTGTGCAAGCAGGATCAGAAGTGGATGACGCCGGACTGATCCTCATCTGCCACGAGAGCGTTCCACCCTTCGTCGGTCGCGGCCCCCGGTGGCCAGTGCGTCAAGGCCATCTAGTCCATCGGCGTCGACGACTCGCATCAGCGCCTCACCATGCATATGGAAGTTGCCCTGGAGGGCTCCGCACTTCTCGCAATCAGAGGCAATCCCGACCGTCTCGCCGTCCTGGAAGTAGTGCTGGACGATCAGCGAGGCCAGCTCGACATGGCCGGCGCGCTCCAGCACATCCCGGGCCACGGTCATTGCTGCATCGCCAAGGCGAATGACATGCTCGCCCTTGCCGGGATATACCGACGACGCACCGTGTGTGTTCGCTGCACTTCCAGCACGGCCAGGCGAAGCCGACGACGGTGACAACTGCTGAACTCATTCCGTTCCCCCACTGCGATCTGCTGAGCACTCCAGGGCGGCACATTCGGCGCTCTCCAGGCCGTGAAGGTCTCCGAATGCCGAAGAACTGGACAGACAGCGTAGATGCTCCAGCTCAAAGTGACATTCAGTTGTGTTTCGCCAGGACGGCGCAGGAGGCCGAGAAATCACACAGATCTACGAGAATGTCCAGATTGTCGACGTGACAGAACCTTCTCAAGGTTCGAAGCTGGAGACCAGCTGAAGGTTCTTCCGACTTTTCTTCGAATCAGTAGTCCGCGCTTCTCCAGGTCGCTCAAGTCATTTCTTGCCGTCTGGTCGGAAATGCCATGACTTACCATGTGAGTCTGAACAGAATACCTATTTCCTGGATTCTTTATTGCCGACTCGATCAATGCGAGTTGCCTGTGATTAAACTCGCCCTTACTTGACAGCAGACGGCGAGCTTCATGTAAATCTCCGGCCTTTCGGGCCAGATACTCATTCAAATCATCGAGAGCGCGTCGTATGACATTAAGATGATAGATTATAAAGTACGTGAGATCCCCGTCGTCCTGCTCGGTCAAAATAAATGAGCGTACATACTGCGCTGGGGCTTTTTTGAGCCTACGGGAGATTGTCACATACTCGGTAAGCCAGTAGCCCTCCTTTAGCATACTCCAGTAGAATAGCGCCCGCGCAGTACGCCCATTTCCATCCTCGAAATAGTGGTCATACCCGGTCATGAAGTGGATCGCAAGCGCTCGGACCACGGGTGGTATATACGTTTCTCCCGTGCTTGTCGCATTCGCGAAGTCACACAATGCCTGCAATCTAGACGGGAGTTGTTCGACCGGAGGAGGTGTATGCAGTACGTCGTTGTCTCTACCGAAAACTTTAACGCGGTCATCTGGGTCTGGATTGCTTTGTATTTGACCTGCCGATTCGGGGTTGTCTAGCGTGTCTGCTGTTACTATTCGATGGAGTTCACATACTAGCGCCGGCGTAAGGTTCTCATCTTTATGCTCAGCGACGAACACCATTGCATTATAATTGTTTACTATCATCTGTTCACTGCGGTCACGTGGAGGACGACCGGATCTGATCAATTCTTTGGCGACAATTCTGCTAGTCGACGCACCTTCAAGTTGACTTGACGTGATCGCTTCCTCAATTAAGGAGCTAACAACATAGCGAGTTTTTGTAGCGGAGTTAGTGACCTGTTCGGGTGCGGCAATCTGCCCACTTGCCCTCTTGGTTATTTCGTCTGTTAGCTTAAGCACTTCATCCGGAAGAGCATAGGTAAACGGCCGTCCTTCTATTGTCATGAGCGGCAGGAAGCGTTGCATACCACTCCGACTCATCTTGACAACAAGCCACCACTCTTCTGAAGTAAGATCCCCCGGCGGCTTCTTGTACCGCAACTTATCCCAGGGCAAATACGAATCAGCCGGTGATCCGAGGTTAGATACTAAGATCTCTTTGAGACGATCGCGTTCGATCGTCGTCAGTAGTTGATGTTGCTCAGGCGGCGGCGCAGGATGCATCGACCCTCCCTGTCAGGACTCCATGCTATACCCAAATCCTAACAAAATTTGGTTTTGGCTCCCCCGACAGGCTCGCTGCTGGCTGGTCGGTCGTGGAAACACTGGTTGACCTGCAGAAATGTTCTGACTCGGCCTTGGGTCGTGGCAAGAACACTGCCTGGCTCCTGGTGCTTGCACTAGGGGAC
>NZ_BDBV01000053.1 GCF_001613165.1 Nocardia mexicana NBRC 108244 | reverse complement strand
GGACTTGGCTGTCCGAAGAGGCGTCTCCTCTGAACGGCAACTGTGACCACCACTCCCCCAGCACCTGCCCACCTGAAATCTTCGGCCGTACCTGCCCGCAGGTGTGGCGGGCCCCTGCTCCGTACGTAGCGGGTACGCAGCACCAACTCGTCACTCACCAAACGCAACAAAAGAGCTTCGCGCAGCTCCAGGGCAAAGTCACCAACGATGTCCAATCCCGAGCAACCGGGCTCGAATCGCTCTCCTAAGCAGTGCTCGCTGACAAGCGGACTTCGCGGTTGACGCCTGATCACTCGCTCATCCCCTGACTCCCAAGCTGATCTTCTGCGCTGACCGCCTGGTCCGCAGTCGGTCCGCAGCAGCGCACAACACCCCCAACGATCACCAACGAAACCAGCTAACGAACGCGCAGGTCAGCCGCATACTGCCACCGCCACCAACGAAGCCCGATCCAGCCACACGTCAAGAACGACAAGCTTGAAAACCGTCGTGGTTCACGCCACCGTGGGTTCAAATCCCACACCCACCGCACAGTGACCAATGCGGACCGCAAACTGACGGCGGTCCGTTCCCCGGCGCGTCGCGTTCGGAAAATACGATGAATTCGGGAAGCCACCGAACGGCCGGGAGCAAATGGTGCAGGACATCTACGTGGTGAGTCACCCGCATGCGGAGCACACCGCGCGCGATCTCGTTGGTGGGTGGCATGATTCGCGCCTGACATCGCGTGGTCGTCGCGACGCGCGACTTGTTGCCGAGGAGTTCGAGCGGCGCCGTCGCGGTAATGCGCGGGCGATTCGGATTACGACGTCCGACCTTGCCCGGTGTGCGGAAACCGCCGAGATTATTGCCTCGAGGCTGGATGCTCCCGTCGCCCGGGACCCGCGTCTTCGGGAGATCAGCTTCGGCGATGCGGAAGGGCGGCCGAACGACTGGCTGGCACAGCGCCGGGTTCCCGCGCCCGACCACGATCGGCTCGAGCACCGCGGCCCGATCCCGGGTGCCGAGACCCGACGTGAGCTGGCAACTCGGGTCGGAGCGTCGGTACGCGAGCTGATGGCCGACGTCGATCATGACCATATCGTCGTCACTCACGGATACGCGTTGACGTTCGTCATCACCGCATGGATGCAGATCCCGGTCGACGCGGTCGGATTCGCGTCCTTCGCGACGAAGCCAGGGGCGATCACCCACCTCCAGCTCGATGACTACTGGCGTAACCGAACGCTACTGAGCCTCGCCGATACCTCCCACCTGCATACCGACCAATTCTGATGATGGAACACCGCTCACGCGGCGTGCCGCGCGGTTGCGGGTGATTCGGGACACAATCTGACAGGATCGCTGCTGCTCACTCGGGTACGAACCGACGGACAGGAGTAGCTGCGATGCCTCTTTTCGGAAGCGCTATTGCCGATGTGATTCCGTTCGACCGGATCATTCAGGCGCTCAGGGCGTTCATTCTCTGACGCTCACCGGTTCCCGCGGGCGGTGATCTCCTTGTCGACGGATTCGAATACGTCGCCGATCACCGCGAGCTGTTCGGGGGTGAGCAGGTCCACGAAATCGCGGCGGACGGCGTTCACGTGGCCGGGGGCGGCGGCGCGCAGGCGACGCATGCCTTCCTCGGTCAGGTGGGCGCGCACGCCCCGGCCGTCCTCCTCGGCGCTGGTGCGGCGCACCATGCCCTGCTCCTCCATGCGCCGGATCTGGTGTGTGAGACGGCTTCTCGACGACAGCACGCCGTCGGCCAGATCGCTCATGCGCAGGGAGCGGCCCTGGGCCTCCGAGAGCAGCACCAGGATCCGGTACTCGGCCAGGCTGAGGTCGCTGTCGCGCTGCAGTTGCCGGTTCAGCTCCGCGAGCAGACGCTGGCCGCCGTCCATATAGGCGCGCCAGGCCCGCTGCTGAGCCGAGCTGAGCCACCTCGGCTCCGGTGCCGTGCGACCGCTCGGTTCGTAAGCCATGCGGTCATTCTATTAGCCGTCATCGGAACGAGTGTCGGCTGGTCAGCGCACCGTCGACAGCATCGCCCGGTTCAGGTCGGCGATCTCGGCACACCCCGAAAGGCCCATCGACGCATCGAGATCCGCGAGCAGCACCCGCAGCGCGTGCCGCACCCCGGCCGCGCCCGCGATCCCCAGGCCGTAGGCCCAGGGCCGCCCGTACAGCACGGCCTTGGCGCCCAACGCCAGCGCGATCATGACGTCCGAGCCGGTGCGGATCCCGGAGTCGAACAGGACGTCGGCGCGGTCGCCGACCGTGGCGACGACCGCCGTCAGGGCATCCAGCGCGGCGATGGAACCGTCCACCTGGCGGCCGCCGTGATTGCTGACCACCACCGCGTCGGCCCCGGCGTCGACCAGCTGGCGGGCGTCGTCGGGATGCAGCACGCCCTTCACCGCGATCGGCAGATCGGTCCATTCCCGCAGCCGGGCGATATCGGCCGGGCGCAGGGTGTGATTGCCGAACAGGCCGCTCCAGGTCAGCACCGCCAGCTGCATCGCCTCCTCGCTCTCCTCCGGCGGAGCGGGCAGCTTGGCGCGAAAGACGGGGTCGGACAGGTAGTTCGCGATGCCCTTGGCCCGCAGGAACGGCAGGTGCGCCAGTTCCAGATCGCGCGGGCGCCAGCCCAGGCTCGGGGTGTCGACGGTGACCACGATCGCCTGCGCGCCCGATTTCGCGGCCCGGTCGACGAGCGAACGGGCCAGCTCGTCGTCGCCGGGCCAATACAGCTGGTACCACCAGGCCCCGGCCGCCGCGCCCACGTCCTCGATCGGGGTCGACGCCGCCGTCGACAGCACCGTGCCGATGCCCAGCTCGCGCGTCACCTCCGCGACCACCACCTCGCCGCGCTCGTGCAGCAGTTCCAGCACGCCCACCGGCGCGGTCAGCACGGGCGCGGCGAGCCGCGTGCCCAGCACCTCCACCGACAGGTCGCGCACGCCCGGACCACTGGCCCCGCGCCACATCCGCGGGACCAGCCGGTACCGGTCGAACGCCGCCTCGTTCGCCGCGGCGGTGCGCTCGCCCGACGCGCTGCCCGCCACGTAGGCGAACGCCTCCGGTTCCAGCACCTCCCGGGCACGCTGTGCCAAACCCGCTGCCGTCATCGGTAATTCGGGTAACGCACCGGCGAGCCCGGCCAGATAGATCTCGTTCTGGAAGTCGGCGAAACTGCTCATTCCCGGAACGCTAGAGGAATTGCCGGGCGCGGATCGGGTAATCGGCGGGTGATGAGGAAAGGGGGTGTGACATGACCGAAGACGACGCACTGCGCGAGCTGCGCCGCCGGGGCGATGCGGCCGGAATTCACGGCACGGCCGAGATGACGGCGGACGAACTCCACGAGGCCCTCGGCAAGATGGCGAAGGGAATCGACGCCGACACCGCCGAGCAGGAAGCCAGGGGTCTGCGATAGTCCGATCCACCTGCTCGGTGCTGCGGGGCGGCCGCACCGCGTCGGCGGGACGTAGAGTCGCGGGTATGTACGCGGTGACGCTCGAGGAATTCGGTGAGCCCGACGTGATGCGCTGGTCGGAGGTGCCGGATCTGCCGGAGCCCGGGCCCGGCGAGGTTTCGATCGATGTCGTGGCCGCGGGGGTCAACCGCGCGGATCTGTTGCAGCGGAAGGGTTTCTATCCACCGCCGCCGGGTGCCAGCGAGACTCTCGGGCTCGAGTGCTCGGGCGTGATCGCTGCGGTCGGCGAGGGTGTGCGGGACCATCGGCCCGGCGATCGGGTGTGCGCACTGCTGTCCGGCGGCGGCTATGCCGAGCGGGTCGTAGTGCCCGCAACCCAGGTGCTGCCGGTTCCGGAGGGCCTGGATCTCGCCGCCGCGGCCGCGCTGCCGGAGGTGGCGGCGACCGTCTGGTCGAATCTGGTCATGCGGGCCGGGCTGCACGCCGGGCAGACGCTGCTGATCCACGGCGGCGGCAGCGGCATCGGGACGCACGCCATCCAGGTGGCGGTGAGCCGGGGCGCGCGGGTCGCGGTCACCGCGGGTTCGCAGCTGAAGCTCGACCGCTGCAAGGAACTGGGCGCGAGCATTCCGATCAATTACCGCGATGAGGATTTCGTCGCCGTGCTCGGCGAATTCGGCGGGGCCGACATCATTCTCGACAATATGGGCGCGGCATACCTGCAACGCAATGTCGACGCGCTCGCCGAGGACGGCCAGCTGTGCATCATCGGCATGCAGGGCGGGGTGAACGGCGAGCTGAATGTCGCGGGGCTGCTGGGCAAGCGCGGCACCATTCACGCCACCAATCTGCGCCGCCGCCCCGCCACCGGCCGCTCCAGCAAGGCGGAGATCATCGCCGAGGTGCGCCGTCACCTGTGGCCGCTGGTCGCCGAAGGCACCGTGGCGCCGATCGTGCACGCCGAGTTGCCGGTGACCGAGGCCGCCGAGGCGCACCGGCTGCTCGATTCCCCGGAGACCGTCGGCAAGGTGATCCTGCGGATCCGCGAGTCCTGATCCGGCCTGAGCACCCACGATTCGCGTCCACGACGCGATATGTGCCGCCCGAGTACGAATAGTGACCGGACAGGCCGGTTCCAGCGGACGAACTCAGTCCAGGGCGGCGAGGGCGCGGCCGAGCTGGTCGATCTCGAACTTCGTTGTGTAGGGGGCCAATCCGATGGTGACCGCGCCGCCCTCGTCGTTGACGCCCAGGGCGTCGAGCAGGCGGCTGCCGCCGTGCACGCCGCTGAGCGTGCCGACGTGATGGTCGGCCAGTTTCGCGGAGACCTTCTCGGCCTGCATGCCGTCGATGGTGAAACTCACCGTGGGGATGCGGGTGGACGCGCGGCCGATGACGGTCAGGTTCGGGATGCGGTCCAGCACCTCCATCAGGTGCTCGAACAGCTGGTCGTGATAGTCCTGCAGCGAGGTTATCGACATCTCCAGCCGCTCCCGGCGGGTGCCCGTCGCCTGCTCGTCCAGCCCCGCCAGATAGTCGATCGAGGTGGTGAGCCCGGCTAGCAGCGCGTACTGGTGATGGCCGACCTCCAGCCGCTCGGCGCCCTTGGCGTAGGGATTCAGCGACATCGACGGAATCCGGTCCAGGAACGCCGGATCCCGGAACACCAGCGCGCCGATCTGCGGCCCACCCCAGGCCGGGGCCGACAGCGCCACCACATCGGCGTTGAGTTCGTCGATATCGATCAGCGCGTACGGCGCCGCGCCGAAGCAGTCGGCCACGAGGAGCCCGCCCACCTGATGCACCCGATCCGCGGCAACCCGTACGGCCGGTGCGGAGCCGACGATCGGGGACGCGGCCGTCAAGGCAACTAAACGTGCGGTGGGCCCGATCAGCTCCTCGAACTGCCACGCGGGCATCTCACAGGTCTCGATCTCCACCTCGGCCCAACGCACATGGGCCCCATAGCGGTTGGCGATACGCAGCCACGGCGCGACATTGGCCTCGTCGTCCAGGCGCGACAGCACGATCCCGGTGCCCAGCCCGAGCCGGGAACTCAGCGATTCGGCCAGCCAGGCCAGCAGTACGGCACGATCCGGGCCGAGCACCACACCCGCCGGGTCGGCGCCGACCAGATCCGCGACCGCCTCGCGGGCGGCGTCCAGAATGGCTCCGCTGCGCCTGGTGGCGCTGTATCGATTGCCGTGGGTGAATGCGGAAGTGCGGAAACCTGTTGACACGGCGCGCGATACCGAATCCGGGACCAGCATGCCGGCCTGCGGGTCGAGATGGATCCAGCCGTCGCCCAGGGACGGTATCAACCCCCGAACCCTCGCGACGTCGTAAGTCATGCAGGCCACTCTAAGGGCAGCAGGCGAGTAGATGTAACCGTGTCGACGGCTACCACCGAGCACCGATCGGGCGCGCCGACACCCTTCGGGTAACCAGCTGGCAGATCACGCGACATGGCAACCGACTTTCAGCAAACCGTCCCAACACACGAGGCGAACACGACCGCAACAGAATACTGACCGTCACGGACCGGCATACCCGCAGTGCGTACCCCCCACCCGCTTAGCACATCGCGCGCGGACAAGACATGATGGAGATCATGACGCACTCGGACGGAGCACCGGAATCCATCGTGGTGATCGGCCCCGAGGGCCGGCCGATGGTCATCCCGGCAGGCAGCCAGGGCGATGCGCCGCTCGCGGGTCAGGTCGTCGGCGACGGCGAGACCGACGCCGAGCAGGACCCCGACAGCAAGGAATCGCTGGCCGACATGGTCGAACAGCCGGCGAAGGTGATGCGCATCGGCACCATGATCAAACAGCTGCTGGAGGAGGTGCGGGCGGCTCCCCTCGACGATGCCAGCCGCAACCGCCTCAAGGAGATCCACCAGACCTCCGTGCGGGAGCTCGAGCAGGGACTTTCGCCGGAGCTGCGCGACGAGCTGGAGCGTCTGGCGCTGCCGTTCGGCGAGGATTCCATCCCGTCGGATGCCGAGCTGCGCGTCGCCCAGGCCCAGCTGGTGGGCTGGCTGGAGGGCCTGTTCCACGGCATCCAGACCGCGCTGTTCGCCCAGCAGATGGCCGCCCGCCAGCAGCTGGAGCAGATGCGGCACGCGCTGCCGCCCGGGATGGCCGGACCGGGCGAGCGCGGGCAGGGCGGCTCGGCCACCGGCAGCGGCCAGTATCTGTGAGGTCTCACCGACATCTGCGAGGTCAACGTCTCTGAACAGGCAGCGCCCGCGGTTTACGGCCCGCACGCGGCGCGGTCGATCGGGCAACGCTACAGTCGGTCACTGTGCCTGCAGCAGCCCCAGCCGAGTCGGCGACCGCCGAACAGAGCCCGGCCGACGCCCCGGTACCGCTGATGCCCGATTCACAGTCGTTCGGACGTGCGTTCAAGGATCTGCGAGACGGTTTCTCGCAGCGTGAACTGTGGCTGTCGCTGGGCTGGCAGGACATCAAACAGCGCTACCGCCGGTCGGTGCTCGGCCCGTTCTGGATCACCATCGCCACCGCCGTGCAGGCGACGGCGATGGGCATTCTCTACGCGGCGATTCTCGGCCAGGATCTGTGGACGTACCTGCCGTATGTGACGGTCGGGCTGATCATCTGGGGCGTCATCAACGCCAGCATCCTCGAGGGCTCGGATGTGTTCATCGCCAACGAGGGGCTGATCAAACAGCTGCCATCGGCGTTGAGCGTGCACGTCTATCGCCTGGTGTGGCGGCAGTTCCTGTTCTTCGCGCACAACGCGATCATCTACGTCGTCCTGCTGGTGGGCATGGGGGTGTGGAAACACCTGCAGTGGACCGCCCTGCTCGCGATTCCGGGCATGCTGCTGCTGTTCATGAACGCGATGTGGGTATCGATCGCGTTCGGCATCTTCAGCACCCGCTACCGCGATATCGCGCCGATCCTGAGCAGCATGACGCTCATGCTGTTCGTGCTCACGCCGGTCATGTGGACGACCAAGTCGCTGCACGATCAGGGCGGGGCCGTCAGCGAGCGGGCGCGGCTGGTCGAGCTGGTGCCGACCTACCACTATCTGGAAATCGTGCGGGCACCGCTGCTGGGCGATCCGATCCACGTGCGGAGCTGGTACGTGGTGCTCGCGATCACCGTGCTCGGCTGGTGCGTGGCGCTGCTGGCGTGGAAGAGGTTCCGTTCCCGCGTGCCGTACTGGGTGTAAGGGGCAGTTATGACCGAGCACGTAAGCATCGAAACCCATGACGCCTGGGTGGAATTCCCCATTTTCGACGCCAAGTCACGGTCGCTGAAGAAGGCGGTCCTGGGTAAGGCGGGCGGCGCGATCGGGCGCAATCAGTCCGACGTGGTGGTCGTCGAGGCGCTGCGCGAGATCACGATGTCGTTCAAGGAGGGTGACCGCGTCGGCCTGGTCGGCCACAACGGCGCCGGAAAATCGACGCTGCTGCGCCTGCTGGCGGGGATCTACGAACCCACTCGGGGCAGCGCGCGCGTGCGCGGCCGGGTGGCGCCGGTATTCGATCTCGGCGTCGGCATGGATCCGGAGATCTCCGGCTACGAGAACATCATCATCCGCGGCCTGTTCCTCGGGCAGACCCGCAAGCAGATGATGGCCAAGGTCGACGAGATCGCCGAATTCACCGAGCTCGGTGAATATCTGAACATGCCGCTGCGCACCTATTCGACCGGTATGCGAGTGCGGCTGGCGATGGGTGTGGTGACATCGATCGACCCCGAGATCCTGCTGCTGGACGAGGGAATCGGCGCCGTGGATGCCGATTTCATGAAGAAGGCCCGAAATCGCCTGCGGGATCTCGTCGCCCGCTCGGGAATCCTGGTATTTTGCAGCCATTCCAACGAATTCCTGGCGCAACTGTGCGATACCGCGATCTGGATCGACCACGGCCGGATGCGGATGCGCGGCGACATCGAGGAAGTGGTCCGGGCCTACGAGGGGCCCGAGGCCGGTGACCATGTCGCCCAAATTCTGCGCGAGCTGGAACGAGAACGGGAACTGGAGCGGAATCCCACATGAGTGATCAGCCGGCGTCGTCCGAACCGATTGGGGACGGCAGCCGCATCGTCGCGGTCGTCGTCACCCATAAACGCCGGGAACTGCTGGCCGAATCGCTGAAGGTGCTCTGCGCGCAGACGCGTCCGATCGATCACCTGATCGTGGTCGACAACGCGAACGAGCCCGAGGTCGGTGAGCTGGTGCGCCAGCAGCCGGTGGAGCACACGTATCTGGGTTCGGAGCACAACCTGGGCGGCGCGGGCGGCTTCGCCCTCGGCATCCTGCACGCGCTGTCGCTGGGGGCGGACTGGGTGTGGCTGGCCGACGACGACGGCCGCCCCGAGGGTCCCGAGGTGCTCGAGACGCTGGTGGATTGCGCTCGGCGGCACAGCCTTTCGGAGGTCTCGCCGGTGGTGGCCGATATCGACGATCCCGACCGGCTGGCGTTCCCGCTGCGCCGCGGCGTGGTGTGGCGGCGGTTGCGCTCCGAGCTCGGCGACGAGGACTTCCTGCCCGGGATCGCCTCGCTGTTCAACGGCGCCCTGGTGTCCGCCGCGGCCGTCGACGTGATCGGCGTGCCGGATCTGCGGCTGTTCGTGCGCGGCGACGAGGTCGAGATCCACCGGCGGCTGGTGCGCTCCGGGCTGCCGTTCGGCACCTGCCTGCAGGCCGCGTACCTGCACCCCAACGGATCCGCCGAATTCAAGCCGATCCTGGGCGGGCGCATGCACACCCAGTATCCGGACGATCCGGTCAAGCGCTACTTCACCTACCGCAACCGTGGCTACCTGATGGCACAGCCCGGGATGCGCAAGCTGCTGCCGCAGGAGTGGGCCCGGTTCTCCTGGTTCTTCCTTGTGCAGCAACGAGATCCGGCCGGTCTGCGAGAATGGCTGCGACTGCGGCGCCTGGGGCGGCGCGAGCAGTTCCGCAAACCCGGTTAGAACAGCGCTTTTTCGAATATGGAGGTATGGGTGTGAGTAACCCCCACGGCGGGCCACCACCCAACGGACAACCCTGGCAGCACAACGGGCAACCGCCGCACCCCGGAGTTCCCCAGCCACCCACCGGCCCCGGCGCCCACAACGCCCCGCAACCACCCAGCGCATCGGCGCCGCAGCCGCCCACACCGAACCAGCCGCAGCCGAGCCCCGCTGAGCCGCAGCCGCGCAGTACATCGAGCCCGCGCATCCCCCAGGCGACCAACGCACCGGCCGACCTACCGCCGTCGAGTACCGGGGCAGCGCAGCCGAACGGCACCCCGTCGCACTCCGGATATGGCGCGCCACGACCCGACAGCGCGCCCCCGCCGCGCCTCCCGTCGACGAGCGACTCCCCCACCCCGGAAACGATCGCCTTCACACCCGGCGCACCACAGCCATTCGGCCCCACGCCCTCGCACCCCGAATACAGTGCGCCGCAACCGAACAGCACATCGTCACCGCATATCCCCCAGGCCGACCCCGCCGCACAACCCGACAGCCCGTCCGCACCGGACACGCTACCCTTCACCGCCGGGGCATCGCGGCCGAACAGCTCCCCCGCGGCACCGGGCGAACACGGTGGACCACAGCCGAACAGCGCGTCGTCGCCGCACCTCCCGCAGGCAGACCCCGCTACCTCGCGGCCTGGCAGCCCATCGGCCTCGGACACACTGGCGTTCACGCCCGACGTACCGCAGGCGGACGGGCCTTCGCTCGCGCGGCCCGAATACGGTGGACCGCAGCCCAATAGCGCATCGTCGCCGAATGTCCCGCAGGTGAATCCCGCGGCCGCGCAGGTGAACGGCACCTCGGACCCGCGCATCCCGCAGCCGAGCCCTTTCTCTGCGCCGCCGCAACCCGGATACGGTGCGCCGCAGCCGCACAGCGCGTCAGCGCCGAACCTGCAGCAACAGAATTTCGCAGGACAGCCGAGTGCAGGGGCGTCGCAGCCACACGGCACCTCAGCGCCGAACCTCCCGCAACCGACGCCTGGCAGCCCGCAGCCGGCCGGTGCGGCATCGGCGGCACCATCGCCGTCGAATCCAGGCGCAGCGCAGCCGCATTCCTATCCGGCAGCGCCATCCCAGCAGCCCGCGTACGGTGCGCCGCAGCCGCACAGCGCTTCAGCACCACACCTGCAGCAGCCGGGTTTCGGCGCAGCACAACCGGGCATGGGTGCGCCGCAATCGAACGGCTCGTCCCAGCCGCACAGCGCTTCGGCGCCGCACTTGCAGCAGCCCGCCTTCGGCGCTGCACAGCCCGGTGGTGCGCCCTTCCCCGGTGCGCCGCAGCCGAACAGTGTCCCGGCGCCCGGGTATGGCGTGCCGCCACAGAACGGGCAACCGGCCTCGCACCCACCGTATCCCGGGTACGGTGCGCCGCAGGGCTCGGCTGGCCCACAGTCCGGGTATGGCGCTCCGCAGGGATACGGAATGCCCGCTCCGGGACAGCAATTCGCGGGGGCTCCCGCCAATCCCTATGGTGGGCAGCCGAATCCGTATCAGGCGGGGAATTACGCCCCGCAGGGGCAGTACGCGGCCTATGGGGCCACTCAGGCGCAGCAGTTCCAGCCCGAGCCCGGGCCGCCGGGCATCGTCCTGGACACCTCCTATACGCCGATGGCGTTCATGCTCGCGCTGACCGGGCCGAAGATCCTGGTCAACGGGCAGCCGGTACCGGCCGCGCGGTGGGGCGCCACGCACATTCCGGTCGGGGCGGGCCAGCACCACGTGCGGGTGAGCACCCGCTGGATGTGGGATATCGGACCGGCCGAAACCGTGGTGCCGGTGGCCGAGGGGCAGAGCACCCGCGTCTTCTACCGGGCCCCGGCGATCGCCTTCATCCGCGGCGCCGTCGGACCGGTTCCGCAGTCGACGCCCGGCATGCTGTTCGTGTACCTGATCTGGGGTTTCGCGGCGCTCATGATCCTGCTCAACATCGCGCTGATCGCGGCCATGCCGTAAGGCGCGCGAAAATACCTTGCGCCCCGCGAGGGGTTGCTGTCATCGTTGTATCCGTCCAGAGCGGACGACATCGTCGAAAGGTCGAGGAGGTGGAAGACATGCACGCCAACTATCGGGTTGTCGCGGCCGGGCAGCGGCCGGATATCGAAAGCCGCGCCGCCGCATGCGCTTCCACCCTCTCCCTGAAGCACTGAGCCCACACCGGGCGCAGTGCCCGACGAATGGACACCTTCCAAATGGTCGATTACGACCGTCTCATTCCCTACGGCTGGAATCCGGCCGTTTCTGCTGCGTACACACGGCTGCTCGACACCGGCTGGGTCCCGGCCCGCGTGATCCGGATGGATCGGAGCGAGTGCGACGTCGCGACACCCGAAGGGCTCGCGCGTGCGCGCTGCCCACGGGCGGATACCAACGTCAACGGCCTGTGTACCGGCGATTGGGTCGCCATTGATACAGAACTCGTTGTGCGGCAACTGGTCCCGCGCAATACCGCCGTCGTGCGCGCCTCGGTGTCCGGCAGGTCGGAGGCACAGATCTTGGCCGCGAACGTCGATACGGTCCTGGTGTGCACCGCGGCCGACGGTGATGTCGACCTGGGCCGCATCGAGCGAATGTTGGCTCTGGCCTGGGAATCCGGCGCACAGCCGGTGATTGTGCTGACGAAAGCCGATCTGGCCGTGGACATTCCGCTCGACGAGGTGCGAGCCGTGGCACCGGGGGCGACGACGCTGGCCGTCAGCGCCACCACCGGGCTGGGCATGGATGTGCTCGCCGCGGTCCTGGACGGCACGGTCGCGCTGATCGGTCCCTCCGGTGCGGGTAAGTCGACACTGGCGAACGCGCTGCTCGGCGAGGAGATATTCGCCACCAACGAGGTTCGCGCCGCCGACAAGCGCGGGCGGCACACCACGGTGCACCGCGAGTTGCGTCCGCTGCCCGGCGGCGGCACCCTCATCGACACCCCGGGCCTGCGATCCGTCGGCCTGTGGGATGCCACCGAGGGGATCGGCCGCACGTTCAGCGATATCGAATCCTTCGCCGCCGAATGCCGGTTCGCCGATTGCGCGCACCGCACCGAACCCGGCTGCGCCGTGCGGGCCGCGCTCGAATCGGGCGCACTCCCCCAGCGGCGCTGGGACAGCTATCGAAAACTCCAGCGCGAGAACGAATGGCTGGCCTCCCGCACCGACGCCAGGCTGCGAGCGGAACGCCAGCGGGAATGGAAGAACATCGAGAAATCGCAACGCTGGGTCTATCGCGAGCGTCAATCGCGCGGTCGATAACGGCCGCACGAGGATTCACGCACCCTCGCGCAACGCGAGCATGTCACGGGATCCCGACGGATCCCGTGACATGGTGTGGCCGAACGGATCTCCCTCCTGTCGGTCGGCCAGGGCCGCGTTCGGTCTCCCGGATATCGCTGCAGCGCGGTCACTCATGTGCCCTGTCGTCAGTCGGCGGAGACCTCCTCGTCCAGGTCTGCCGCCGTCTCCCGGACGGCGTCGGCGACGGCGTGGTAGTCCTTGCGGAGGATGTGCGAGTGGTTGCTCGCGACCTGCGCACTGACCTGAATGTTCTTGTTGCGCGCCAGAACCGGACCGAGGGAGGCGCGCACCGCCGCCATCTCCTCCTGGCTGCCACCCAGATTGGCGCCCGTGGCCAGGACATACCGCACCGGGCAGGTGATGCGGTCGAGGACCGGCGCGATGGCGGCGCCTATCTCGTTGGCCTCGATATTGACCTCGGCGTGCTGGTCGGCGGTCATCCGCGCGGCCAGGCCCAGCGGCCGCGCCAGCCCACCATTCCCAGCACGCTCCACCATTCCCGGCACGCTTTTGGCCGGGAAGCGTCGAACCTCACTATGCAACTGATTGCATAACCGCGGACCTCTCACTTACTGTGCGAATCGGGCAGAACCCCGCCCGGCGGCCATCCGCCCGGGATGATCGAGTCGGGGACGTCGCACAGATTGGAGCAGGCGTATGACAGAAGCAGGGAAGCTCGCGGGCCGGACCATGATCATGTCCGGCGGTAGCCGCGGCATCGGGCTGGAGATCGCCAAGCGAGCCGCGGCGGACGGGGCGAACATCACGCTGATCGCGAAGACCGATCAGCCGCACCCGAAGCTGCCCGGCACCATCCACACCGCGGCGGCCGAGCTCGAGGAGGCCGGCGGCACGGTCCTGAAGTTCGTCGGCGACGTGCGCGACGACGAGGCGGTCGCGCGGGCGGTCCAGCAGACCGTGGAGCGGTTCGGCGGTATCGACCTGGTCGTCAACAATGCCTCGGCGATCGACCTGTCGCCCACCGAGTCGCTGCCGATGAAGAAGTACGACCTGATGCAGGACATCAACTGCCGCGGCAGCTTCCTGCTGTCCAAGCTGAGCATCCCGGCCCTGAAGCGCTCGGCCGAGCTGGGGCGCGACCCGCACATCCTGACGCTGTCGCCGCCGCTGAACCTGGATCCGAAGTGGGCCGGTTCCTCGCTCGGGTACACCATCGCCAAGTACGGAATGTCGCTCACCACTTTGGGATTGGCCGAGGAGCTGCGCCCGTTCGGCGTCGGCGTCAATTCGCTGTGGCCGCGTACCACCATCGCCACCGCCGCGGTCCGCAACCTGCTCGGCGGCGAGGAGATGGTCCGGACCTCCCGCACTCCCGACATCTACGCCGACGCCGCCTACCTGGTCCTCACCTCGCCCGCCAAGAACACCACCGGCAATTTCTTCCTCGACGACGAGGTCCTCGCCTCCCACGGCATCACCGACCTCGACAAGTACCGCGTCGTCCCCGGCAACGAGCCCCTCACCACCGACCTGTTCCTCTGAAGCACGTTCCCGCACCACTTATCCGTTCCCGCACCGGCTGCAGGGGCCTGCAAACGGTGCGGGAACACGTAAGGGGTGCGGGAGTTGCGGGCTCCGCGCGGTGGGGTGTGCGGGCGGTGGGGCTGGCACCACCTGGCGGGTGCGGCTACCACGAATGTGGCGCGATGCTCGAATCCCTTACATAGCAAGGGATTTCGGCTTAGTCAGCACGATCCTTGTCACATACCGGTCATTCGATTTGCCGGTACATTGGATCGCAGGTCGGGCTGTCGATAGGAGTTGATACGCGCATGGGTCAGCGGTTGACGATCGGGCTCGGCTTCGCCGCCCTGTTCGCCGGTACGGTCGGCGTGCTCGCGCCACAGGCGGCGGCGCAGGAGTTGGCTCCCGGCGTCTCGTGCGAAGGATTCACCTGTCGCAATGACACGGACGACACCTACCGGGTCGAAGCCACCGTGCACTGCTCGGACGGCACGTCGGTGCCGGTCAGGAGATACATCGGTCCGCGTCTGCAGGCGGCACGGGTGAATGTCGGCTGCCCGTCGACGACCGAGCCGGGGACCTGGGAGACGCCACCGCCGCGCATGAGTCCCGGCACCTGGGAGCAGCAGCCACCCACCGTCGGACCGGACGGCAAGTTGGAGACGAAGCCGCCGGTCTACAAGCCGGGCACCTGGGAGCGGCAGTCGCCGGAATTCAAACCGGGCCGAACCATCCCGCACCACGTGGTGAGCATCGAGTATCGGAGCGCGGTGGTCGACAACTCACCGCCGCCGGCACCGTCCGGCTCGGCCGGTTTCTGACGGATACCGATCAACTGCTCGCGGGCCGGGCGGGAGGCGCCACCGCCTCTCGCTCGGCCAGGTCACGCAGCGTCAGCAATTGCTTGCGCATCATGACGAAGTCGCCCATGACCACCGGCGCGAGCAGCCAGGTGGGCCCCGGAAACCGCACGCGCGCATGCAATCTGCAGCCGTCGCCGTCCGGGTGGGCGGCGTAGGTGACCGCGACGCCGGTCGTTCGGAGCGTGAGCTGCCGGCCGGGCGTGAAATTGATCAGTTCGAACCCGGCCATGAAGCGCTGGCCGATCTGGAGTTCGGTCAACCGCCGGTCGCGCTGTCGCGGACTGCGCCGCCCGAAATTGTCGAGCAGGTCGTAGCTGTAGGGCGCCACGCGCAGCTGGCACAGCCACGCGAAGACCAAGCCGTGCGGAGCGTCGACGCCGACGACCCGATCGCACACCGTCACGGTGCCGGAAAGCTCGTCGTCACACGGCAATTCGGCCGCCACCTCGGCGTGCGTGGCACCCCACCGCTGCCCGGGGATCATGCCGGGCTCCGCTCGGCCGCCGTCGCGATGCGACGCAGCAGCCGCCGGACCATCACCCGATGCCCGCCGCTGCCGATGACCAGCGCCCGATAGACACGCCCGGCCACCCCCGGGAACTCGGCCCGGGATTCGGCGGTCAGCGCGGTGCGCCCGGATTCGGCCTCGGACAGCGAGAACACCAGCGCATAGCGCGAAAACCGATGGTGCCCTTCGAATGTCAACCGGCGCGGCGGATTGATCTCACCGACGGCGAAACCGGCCGGTGCGGTGCGCAGATCGTCCGGATCGCGACACATGGACCGCAGCAGCGCGGCCCATGTCCGCTCCCGATCGGCGGTGACTATTCTGGAGTATTGATCGATATAGGGCAGACGCTCCATATAGAAGGAACGTACTAGTACATGGCACCACCCCGCAAGCACGACACCGACGTGATCCTCGACGCAGCCCGCACCCTGGTGCTGCGCGACGGTCCGCGCGCTGCCAGCGTGGCGGCCATCGCCGCGGCCAGCGGCGCACCCGTGGGCACGCTCTACCACCGGTTCGGCAACCGCAACGGCGTGCTCTCCGCGACCTGGATCCGCGCGGTGGAACGGTTTCAGAACCGGGCGCTGACGGCCGCCGAGGATCCGGATCCGCTGGAGGCGGCGGTCGGCATGGCGGTCGCCGCCATAGACTTCGCCCGCGCCTTACCCGACGACGCCAAGTTGCTGTTGAATCTCCGCCCCCGCGATCTGCTCGACGGCGCACCGGAAACCGAACTGCGCCAACAACTCGACCGTATGAACGTGCCGCTGATCGAGCAGCTCCGCCGCGTCACCAGCGAGCTGATGGGCAGCGACGACGAGCGCGCGATCGACCAGGTCGCCCGCGCCATCGTCGACCTCCCCAACGCCACCCTGCGCCGCCACGCCCGCCTCGGCGACCTACCCGCCTGGCTCGAATCCGACGTCGCCGCCGCCGCCCGAACCCTCCTCACCACCACCCGATCCGGCTGAGTCCGGACGGCCGTGCAGCTTCGCCCACACCAACCCCGCCGCCACCAGCACCACGGCGACAGCGACGAGTACCGGGCCGCCCGACGTCAGGACCCGCTGCAGGGTGGTAGCCGCCGCCCAGCCCGCACCGACCTCCGCACCCGCCCAGCTCAGCGTCGCCACCACGCCGTGGGCCACCGCGGGCGGCACCTGTCCGAGCAGCTCCGGCAGCGAGGTCATCGCTCGGCTCCGAACGCGGCGGGCAGGGGCCGCCCAGAACCGTGCGCGTCGGGTCGGCGCAACCACCAGACGCGCGCCGGAGGAGCGTTGTCCCACACCGTGATCCGGTCGACGGCATAGCGACGCTGATAGCGTGCCATCACCTCGTCCACGGCCCGGTGACGGCGGGCGGCCGCACCGGGGCTCAGCACCCTGCGCGCGGGCCGGGTACCGAGGTAGGCGAAGTAGGTCAGCACGCCGCCCGGATACAGCAGGTCCAGGTATTGCGCCATGATCGAATCGACCTGTCCCGGATCGAAATTCGTGAAGGGAAGACCCGACACGATGATGTCGTAGCGACATCCCGTGCGCAGCTGCCGCACATCTTCCCGATGAATCCGCACCGTCTCCGCCATCGATGGGTGCGCATCCACCAACCGCCGCAAGCGATCCGCGAAGTACGGGTTGATCTCGACGACATCCAGCCGGCTGCCGGCGGGCAGCTGCGGAATCAGATCACGGGTGACCGCGCCGGTGCCCGCGCCGACCTCGAGGACATTCAGGGGCCGGTCGCCGCACGCCAGCACCGGTCCCGCGAGCCTGCGGGCGAGGCTGCGCCCGCTCGGTGCCACCGCACCGATGACACGCAGGTCGCGGGCGGCTTCGCGAAGGAACAGTCGCATATCGGAGGTCGGCGACGGGCCGGGAATGCGGATCGAATTGCTCACGCTCTCGAACGGTAGAAATCCGCGGCCACCGCCGAATCCGGCCTTGTGCGACGGTAACCCCCGACGAAAGTCGGTAGTGCCGTGGGAGAAAGTCGGAGGCGCCGCCACGATCCGCGTCCATACAATTCTGCTGGTGGGTAACTGGGTGCGCTCCGCATCGACCGGCTACGGCCGGTACGTGCTGATCGGCGCGCTCACCCTGGTGGCGGTGCAGAACTCGGCCACCTCGGCGGGCGGCGACTATGTCGCCCCGCGCTGCGCGGCGGCCCTGCTGTGCGGTGTGGCGCTGCTGGTGCCCCGGTGCCCCTGGCCGATCACGCTCGGTGCCACCACGGTGACGACGGCGCTGTGGGGATGGCCGATGCTGTCGCTACTCCTGGTGGCCCTGTTCGATACCGCC
The DNA here is from genome assembly GCF_001613165.1 of Nocardia mexicana NBRC 108244. Taxonomy (GTDB): domain Bacteria; phylum Actinomycetota; class Actinomycetes; order Mycobacteriales; family Mycobacteriaceae; genus Nocardia; species Nocardia mexicana. Next base: position 81,019 of record NZ_BDBV01000053.1, on the reverse strand, counting down.
GCTGCCGGATATCTCGCGGTGGCGGGCGCCGCCACGGTCGTCGCGATGGGCGGCAACCTCCTGACGCATCCACCGACCTCGCTGTGGGCGCCGCAGCAGTACGGCGCGCTGCCGTTCGTGCTGCTGGCCATGGTGTGCGGCCTGTGGGTCGGCAACCGCCGCCGCCTGCTCGCCGCACTGGCCGCCCAGGTCGAGCAGTTGCGTGTCGAACGCGAACTGCGGGAGCAGGCGGCCCGGACGGCCGAGCGATCGGCCATCGCCGCAGAGATGCACGACGTGCTCGCCCACCGCCTGAGCCTGATCGCACTGCACGCCGGGGTGCTGACCACCACGCGCGACCTGCCCGGCCCCGTCGCCGAGCGCCTGGGCCTGCTGCGGACCTCTGCCACGGCCGCACTCGGCGACCTGCGCGATGTGCTGGGCGCGCTGCGCGATCCCGAATCCGGCTCGTCCGCAACGGTTCCCGCACCGCCACTGCCGGGGATCGAGGACCTGCTGGATCAGGCGCGCGCCGTCGGCCAGCGGATCGAGCTCACCGCCGAGGGCGATGCCGAGCAAGCGCCCGCCGGACACCGGCTGGCCGTCTTCCGGCTCGTCCAGGAGGCACTCACCAATGCCCGCAAACACGCGCCCGGCGCCTCGGCACGGGTCCGCATCGACTACGGGCGCGCCGCCACGGTCGTCGAGGTCGTCAACGCGACCGGCAGCCGGGCCGCGCCCGCAAACGGTTGCGGATTCGGGCTGGTGGGTCTGCGGGAACGCGTCACCGCACTCGGCGGAGAACTGACGGCCGGGCCGGGTGACACCGGCACCTGGCTGCTCACCGCCCGCATCCCGCACCCCGATCCCTCCGGCACGAACGGTATCCGGCCATGATCCGCACCATGATCGTCGACGACGACGCCCTGGTCCGCCTCGGCCTGACCGACCTGCTCGGCAGCGACCCGGAGATCGAGGTGGTCGCGCAGGCCGCCGACGGTTCGGATGCCGTCACGCAGGCCGGTTCCCGTCGTATCGATGTCGCCCTGGTCGACATCCGGATGCCGCGCATGGACGGGATCACCGCGATCACCCGGCTGCGCGGCCTGCCGCAACCGCCGCGGATCATCACCCTGACCACCTTCGACCTCGATGAATACGTCTACGAGGCGCTCGCCGCCGGTGCCGACGGCTTCCTGCTCAAGGACACCGACCCCGCCGAGATCCTGCGGGCCGTGCACCTCGTAGCCGCCGGGTCGGCGATGCTGCATCCCAGCGCCGCCCGCCGCCTCATCGACCGGTATCACCGCGCCGGCACGCGGCAGACCGAGACCGCCCGCGCTCGCGTGCGGCACCTCACCCCGCGCGAACGCGATGTGCTGGCCCTGGTCGGCGAGGGAGCCACCAATGCCGATGTCGCGCAGCGGCTCGGCATGCGGGAGAGCACGGTGAAGGCCCACGTCAGCCGCATCCTGACCGCGCTCGACGTCACCAACCGGGTGCAGGCGGCACTGCTCGCCCGCGACGCCGGCCTCACGGACTGAGCCATCCCGGGCTTCAGTCCCTACCCGAGATGCCGTAGAGGCGTTCCCAGTTCTCGCGGCTGGTGAGTTCTGGCATGGCGGTGCGGTACTGTCGCGACAGGGTCGGGAGTTCGCGGCGGAGGCGGCGCAGTACGCGCAGGGCGCGCAGCAGCAGGGCGCGGGCCTTGGCCTTGTCCCGCTTGCGGATTCGCACGCCGGACTGGGAGGCGTCGGTCACCATCACGTGGTCGAACAGCCCGATGTGCCACCAGTGCGCGTCCTCGCGGGTGACCGACTTCAGGCCGGGCTGAATGCGGCCGGTCCACTGCTGGATGGCCCGCTTGATCAGCACCAGCACCGGGCGGCTCGGCTCGCCGCCCGCGCGGCGCACCTCGATATCGGCGTTGCGGATCGGCGCGGTGGCGGCCGGATGCTTCACCGTCTCGCCGTACTCGCCGCGGCTGGTGCGTGCCGTCGCCAGGGCGGCCTGGCCGCCGTCGGCCAATGCCCGCGGGCCCTTCAGGAAGTCCTCGATGCCCTGCAGTGTGGTGTGCGCCAGCCCGTACTGCATGCCCACCAGGTACTCGCTGATCTCCCGGAACAGCCTGCGGGTCACGGCCTTCGGGTCGAGATCGGTGTGCAGCGAGGAGACGATGAGCGAGTTGCGCGAGGAGAAGTAGCGCGCCCAGTCGTCGAAATCCTTCCAGTAGAAGTCGGCGTGCCAGACCGCCGCATTCGGCAGCGTGACGGTGACGAAGCCGTTCTCGCGGGCGCGCAGCCCGTATTCGACGTCGTCCCACTGGAAGAAGATCGGGATCGGCAGCCCGATGCGCGCGACCACCTCGGCGGGGATCAGGCAGGTCCACCAGGCGTTGTACCCGGCATCGACGCGCCGCTCCTGATTGCGCTTGAGCATGCTGGTGTTGCGCAGCGCCTTCGACACCTTCTGGCCGTGCCGCAGAATCCCGAGCTTCGTCTCTTCCGCGCCGACATTGAGAAAGTCGGGGTTGAGCAGGAACAACATCTGCGCGCCCACCAGTGTGGGCTCCACCGTCATATTCGCGAAGGCGTTGAGCCGCAACACCGTTTCCGGTTCGCAGAGGATGTCGTCGTCCATCAGGATCACGTCGGCGTGCTCGTTGGCCGCCGAGACCTCGTACAGCCCGCGCGTAAAGCCGCCCGCCCCACCGAGATTCGGCTGCCGCAGGTAGCGCAGCTTGTCCCCGAACTTCGGCAGCGTCTGCTGATACAGCGGCCGGTCCTCGACCAGATCGGTGCCCTGATCCACCACGTACACCGCGTCGATGGCGGCCAGCACGGTCGGATCCGAGGCGAGCGCCGACACCGTCTGCGCGCAGTCCTCGGCGCGGTTGAACGTGCAGATCGCGATCGCGACGGGCCGGACCCGCTCCGGCGCCGCGGTGCTCCACTCCAGCTCGCTGATCGCGACTTCGCCTCCGACGGCGTCGAATTCGAGCCACAGCGCCCCGCCGTCGACATACTGATCCAGCGGTGCGCGCAGCACCACCCGGTTCCCCTGGCCGTTCACCCCGGCGTCCGCGCGCACATCGGCGGTATCGATGATCCGGCGATGCCCGGCGATATCCGAGGCGGCCAGGCGAATTCGCGCCCGATCGGCGACCTCGAGGGTCATCGCGACCTCGACCTCCGTCACCGTGGTCCAGCGCTGCCAGTAGCTGGCCGCGAACCGGCCGAAATAGGTGTTGGTGTGCGCGGTCGCGCCCTTCTCCAGCCGCAGCGCCATCCGCTCGCGGCTCGCCTTGCCCTTGACCACCGCGTACATCTCGGCGCTGATCTTCGGTGCGGGACCGGCGAAGACGCCTCGCTGTAGGAGCAGCCGATCCGGAGCCTGGTGGTCGACCCGCAAGGCGGCGGGAGCGGAATCGGCGATAAGCCGGTCGTTCTCGGTTGCGGTCACGGCCTGCCCAGCCGACTGATCCATAAGGCGGTCCCTTTGTGTTTTTGTGTCTGTGTGCTTCGACGGCGCCGCGAAATCGCCGAGGTATGTCCGCGCGCTCGCATTCCGGCGAACGGCCCCATTATCTCCATCTCACGAGTCGGCGGCGGATCGGGCCGCCTTCTCCCCGGTGAACACGAACTTGTCGTATGCCCAGTACCGGAACACGACGGCCACGATCTGACCGATCAGCGTGCCGGAGATGTTGTCCGCCAGCGGCGAGGACATGTCCAGGACATACCGGGAGAATCCGAGGCAGCCCAATTGCAGGCCGATCGCGATCACGTTGAACAGCGCGTAGAGCACGTATTCGCGGGCCGGGCTGCCACCCTGCTTGTGCGCGAACGTCCACCATTTGTTGCCGAAGTAGGTGACCACGGTCGCGACCACGATCGCGATGATCTTGGCGGGCAGCGGCGCGTGGTACATGACGCCCTCGCCGCCCCAGAAGACGAGCAGGTTGTAGGTGCCGGCGTCGACGAGGAAGCCGATCGCGCCGACCACCAGGAACGCCCCGCCCTGCCGCAGCGCGGCCACCACCCTCGCCAGCAGCGGTACGCCGTTCCGATCCGCCTGCTCGGTCACGGTTTCACTGGTGGACACCAGGCGACGGTACCGCAGGGCGCGGGTACCCCGCCCCCGCCCGGGTATGTGACACAGTGAGGGTTAGCGGGCGAGTGCGGGTGAGACCCCTGTACCCTCCCGGTGTTCCGTATTTCACCGTCCGAGCAAACTGAGGACTGACGGGGTGGATTCCACCGAGCTTCGCATCGCCGCAGTGGTGCCCTGCCACAACGAGGAGGCCGCGGTCGCCAAGGTCGTCGGCGACCTGAAGGCCGCCGTGCCGGGCATTGTCGTCTACGTCTACGACAACCTGAGCACGGATGACACCGCCGATTGCGCGCGGGCGGCGGGCGCGATCGTGCGCACCGAGCACACCAAGGGCAAGGGCAATGTGGTGCGCCGCGCCTTCGCCGATATCGAGGCCGACGTCTACGTGATGATCGACGGCGACGACACCTACGACGCCTTCGCGGCGCCGGTGATGATCAAGACGCTGCTCGAGGGCCCCTACGATCACGTGCTCGGCGTGCGCAAGCAGAACGAGGGCGAGAATGCCTACCGGACCGGTCACGAGACCGGCAACAAGGTGCTCAACGGCGTGGTCGGCAAGGTGTTCGGCGAGAACGTCGAGGACATGCTCTCCGGTTACCGGGTGTTCTCCCGCCGGTTCGTGAAGAGCTTCCCCGCGGTCTCGCGCGAATTCGAGATCGAGACGGAACTGACCGTGCATTCGCTGCACCTGCGGGTGCCGCAGACCCAGGTGCGCGTCGGCTTCCGCGATCGCCCCGCGGGCAGCGAGAGCAAGCTGCGCACCTATCACGACGGCTTCAAGATCCTGAACCTGATCGCCGGACTGGCCCGGCACGAGCGCCCGGTGGCGTTCTACGGCCTGTTCGGCACCCTGGCCTGGCTGGTGTCGATCATCCTGATCACCCCGATCGTCATCGAGTTCTACGAGACCCACGAGGTGCCGCGCTTCCCGACGCTGTTCCTCGGATTCACGCTGCTGCTACTGGGCAGCCTGGCCTGGACCGCGGGCCTGATCCTGGACGGCATCCGCCGCTCCCGGCACGAGGCCGCGCGCCTGATGTACCTGCGGTATTCCGCGGTGGGCGCGGAGAACGAGGACCGGGTCGGCGAGGCCCGCCGATGACAACCCAGGCCCGACCGGAGACCACCAGCACGGGGCACTCCGAGAACGGGCACGAGCCGGAGACCGACGCGTCGACGGAGACGCCCCCCAGAGTCGATCCGCTGCGCCGGGCCATGAGCTGGGTGCAGCGCAGGCTGGGCGCGGCCACGGCGGCCTTTCTCGTGATCGCCGGGGTCTTCGGGGCCGTCTGGGCCGTGGTCACGCCGCCGTTCTGGGGACACGACGAGATCACCCAGTTCGGACGGGCCTACCAGGTCGCACACGGCGGATTCCTGCCGCAGCAGATCCACGACGATCGCGGCGTGGCCTACGGCGGGGACATCCCGCTGAGCATCGACGGCCTGATGGGTTACGCGTTCACCGACTACAACAACAACCCCGGCGAGCCCGATCCGATGGCGGCCGACGGCATCTCCTACCGGCTGCTGGAGTCGGCGCCGGTCACCACCGACGCCACCAAACCGGTCTGGTTCACCAACACCGCCGCCTACTCCCCGGTCCCGTATGTGCCCGCGGCCGTGGGCATCCGGCTCGCGGAGGCCCTCGAGCTCGACGTGGGCGGCATGATGCTGGTGACCCGCCTGGCGGGGCTGGTCGCCTACCTGGCCGTCGTCGGGTTCGCGCTGTGGGTGCTGCGCAAGTTCCGGCTGCAGTGGCTGGCCTTCGCCGTCGCGGTGCTGCCGATCGCGCTGTTCCAGGCCGGGACGGTCACCGCCGACACCCTCACCAACGCGCTGGCGGTGCTCGTGTCCTGCCTGCTGGTGAAGGGCCTGTTCCTCGGTGAACGGCTGTCTCGCACCGAGATTGCGGTGACGCTCGCCGCGACGGTCGCGCTGCCGCTGTGCAAGCCGACCTACGTGCTGCTGGCCACGCTGACGGTGCTGATTCCGGCCCGGCAGTACGGATTCTCCGGCTGGCGACGCTGGATTCCGTGGTGCTGCGCGGCCATCGGCGCCGGAGCGTTTGCGGTGTGGATGAAGATCGCCGGCCCCACCACCGACGGCATGGGTCTGATGCGCCCTCCCGCGCAATGGCATTCGGTGCGTCCCGGTGATCAGCTGAGCGAAATTCTGGGGCATCCCACGGATTTCCTGACCACTTTCGTCGAGAGCATCTGGTTCCGCGATCAGCGCTGGTTCACACAGTTCTTCGGGGAACTCGGTTTCGCGTATATCGATGTCCCCGCAGTGTCGATTCTGGCCTGCCTGCTCGCATTCGCGGTCGGCCTGGGCATCGCCGAACGGTTGACCGCGGACCGGCTGCGCACCTGGGTCGTCGCGCTCACGGTGCTGGCCAGCGTCGCGATGATCTACGTGACGCTGTACATGTCGTTCTCGCCGGTCGACTACTACCTGATCGACGGCGTGCAGGGCCGCTATTTCGTGCCCCTGGCGATCGCGGCATTCGCGGTCCTGCTGCGGTGGATGCCGCTTCGGCTGACGAACAGTCGCGGAGTCACGCCGTCGCGTGGTCCCGCGATCACGATCGTGGTCGCCACGGTGGTCTCACTCGCCGCCGCGGTCGCGAAGTACCACTTCCTGGTCTGGGGCTAGCCCGTCAGAGGACCTTTTCCCCTGCGGCCGCATACGCCTGCTCGGTGACTTCCTTCTGCGGGCGCCACCAGTTCTCGTTGTCGCGGTACCAGCGAATCGTCGCCGCCAGCCCGGAGCGGAAATCGGAATACCGCGGCGCCCAGCCCAGTTCGGTGCGGAGCAGGGTGGCGTCGATGGCGTAGCGCTGATCGTGGCCCGGCCGGTCGGTGACGTGGTCGAAATCGTCGGAATCCCGGCCGAATTCGGCAAGGATCAACCGCACCACGGCCTTGTTGTCGAGCTCGCCGTCCGCGCCGATCAGATAGGTCTGCCCGATCCGGCCACGGTCGAGAATCGCCTGCACCGCGCGATTGTGGTCGTCCACGTGGATCCAATCGCGCACCTGATGCCCGGCGCCGTAGAGCCGCGGGCGCACGCCATCGATCAGATTGGTGATTTGGCGCGGGATGAACTTCTCCACATGCTGATACGGGCCGTAATTGTTGCTGCAGTTGGAGATCGTCGCGCGCACCCCGAACGAGCGCACCCAGGCACGGACCAGCATGTCGCTGGACGCCTTGGAGGCCGAATACGGGCTGGACGGGTTATAGGGGGTGGATTCGCTGAAAGCGGGGTCGTCGACGGCGAGATCCCCGTAGACCTCATCGGTCGAGATGTGGTGATATCGCACGTCGTGCCGGCGCACCGCCTGCAACAGCGAATAGGTGCCGACGATATTCGTCTGCACGAACGGCCACGGCTGCGCCAGCGAGTTGTCGTTGTGCGATTCGGCGGCGAAATGCACCACCGCGTCGACACCGCCGACGAGTCGATCCACCAACTCCAGATCGGCAATATCGCCGTGCACGAAGTCGATTCGGTCGGCGACCGGCTCCAGCGAGGAGCGGTTGCCGGCGTAGGTGAGCTTGTCCAGCACCACCACCCGGCTGTCGGGCCGCTCGGCGAGGGTCTGGTGGACGAAGTTGGCGCCGATGAACCCGGCGCCCCCGGTTACGAGCATTCGCACGATCGTCAACACTATCGGCTGCCTCCGGATCCGGGTTCACGGACACCGCGGCGGCGGCAGATTTGTGCAACAAAATGACAATTAGTACCAAACGGTCCAACCGGGCAGTCGGTAATTTCCCGAGCCCGTGCCACCCCTAAAGCGACGCAAATCACGATTCTATTAAGCCACCCACTAAGCAGGGTGTGACCTTCGACACACTTGCCCGCCGAGCGTGGCGCCGTCAAGTCTGCTACCAGCCCCGAAAATGGCCAGGGCGCTGCATGTTTCCGGAAACCTACGACCCGCAACGACCCCATGGTGAACAGAATTTGAATGAACGGTCACGGCAGGTTCACCGCTCGTTAGCTGGCTTCCATTTCGATTCATCATGTCCCCCCGAACCACACTCTCTACCGAGGTTCCAAGAAATGCTGATGAGGAAATTCGCCGCGACGTCGGCCCTGCTGATCGCCGCGCTCGGCGTGACCGCCGGTACCGTGAACGCGGCTCCGGCCGCCGATGAAGGCGTCGTCAACTACAAGGCGACCAATACCGGGACCAACGCCGTCATCTCGACCGATGCCGGCTCCCTGGTCAACGAGGACGGCGTCTTCAAGATCAAGGCCGCCAACGGTGCGACCGTCGCCGGTACCCCGCTGAACTTCCGTGTCGACGACTTCGAGTTCCCGATCGCCGCCGACATCTCGGGCAACACCGCCACCCTGACCCCGCAGTTCGACATGGCGCACGCGACCTACAAGCCGGTCGCCCTGCCGTTCGAGGAGCAGGCCCCCTGGAAGACCCCGTACGACCGTGAGGTGGCCGCCTTCACCCGCATGAAGGACACCATCTCCACCGGTGCCGCCATCGGCACCCTGGTCGGCGGTATCGGCGGCGCGGCCGCGGGCTGCGTCGCGGGCGCCGCCCTCGGCCTCGTGGCGACCGGTGCGCTGGCGACCCTGTTCGGCCTCGGCCCGCTCGGTGGCTGCATTGCCGGTGCTGCCGCCGTCGGCTTCCTCGGTACCCTCGCGGGCCAGATCTTCATCACGGCTCCGGTCGCGATCGGCGCCGCGATCCAGTACTTCGCCACCATCAACCAGCCGTTCACCCCTCCGGCCAAGTAATTTCGTTACAGCAGCCCGACAGGTTTCGGTATCCGGACAGCCCCCGGTGATCCGGTAGGCCGTACGACGGCAAGCACCCCCGCCCAGCAGACGCTGTGCGGGGGTGCTTTTCATTCAGGCCGTGCGCGCCGCGCGTTCGGACTCGATCCGGGCCCGCACGAAACGGGCCACCCGCCCGAGCGCGGCCCGGCTCTCCGGCAGCCCCGGCACGATGCTCATGAACGCGTGCACCTGCCCGCGCCACAGCTCCAGCGAGTTCGGCACCCCGACCGCGGTGAGCCGCCGGGCCATGAGTTCGCAGTCGTAGCGCAGCAATTCGTCCTCGCCGACGATCAGCAGCGCCGGGGGCAGGCCCGCCAGGTCTCCGTTCACCGGTGACAGCGCCGGATCGAGGCCACCGTATCCAGCATCCGTGTGCGGTGCCGCACCGCCCTTGTCTCGACCGTTCCCGCACTGCCCGACGCCACGCGTGCGCAGGTGCTGCGGCATCTCCGCGCCCCGGCCGTTCCCGTGCTGCCCGATGCGGTGCACGGTGCCATGCGAACCGTCCTGCGCCGCCGGGCTCGCCCCGTAGCGCACCATCTGTTCCATCGCCGACAGCGGGATGTAGGCGTCGCGGCCGATGTTGACGTAGTCGCGCTTGGCCTCGCAGTCCAGATCCAGCGCCGGGGACAGTCCCACCAGTCCGGCGGGTGCGGGTAATCCGGAGGCGATGGCGCGCAACGCGGTAGCGAAGGTGAGGAACCCGCCCGCGGAGTCCCCCGCGAAGACGACCCGCGCCGGATCGGCGCCGTGCCGCAGCAGCCAGCGGTAGGCGGTGAGGCAGTCGTCGATCGAACCGGCGATCGGCGTGCTGGGCAGCTGGCGGTATTCGACGTTCAGCACCGGCAGTCCGGTGCGCCGAGCCAGCGCGGCCGCCACCGGGCGGTGCGAATCCAGGCCGCAGATGAAGAAGCCGCCGCCGTGCATGTACATCACCGCACCGTCGCGCAGTGCCCGCCGGGCACCGGCCGGCCGAACGATCTCCATGCGAAAACCGTTGAGCTGCACCCCTTCCCGCTCCACTCCGGCGGGATGCGGACGCAGCCGGGCCAGGCCGTCGACGACCGTGCTGGCGAGCGGCATGGTCACCGGATGGATCGGATAGTGCCGGATCAGCGGCCGCACCACACCGCGGCAGGCCAGCAGCAGGGCGCGCGACGCCAGGCCGCCCCCGTCCGGATTCACGACAACGCCTGGCTCACTCAGGGATTCGCGGACTCGGATCTCCGTCATGGCGCACCTACCTCGCTCCGGGCGCGCCGAGCCGTCGACGACCGGAGTCCGGCGGCGAGCTGTCGGCGCTGACATCTCACACGGTGTCATTTCAGAACACCACGCGAACGTGACCTACGCAACAATTTGTCTCCGTTCCGTGGTCCATGTAAACCGGCGTGATCGTTTCGCGCTCTACTCGGAACCTCGCCGAGCCCGGATCCGGCGGCAATGGCAGACTGCTGTGACATGCGCGGAATCATCCTGGCCGGTGGCACCGGGTCACGGCTGCACCCGATCACGCGCGGTGTGAGCAAACAGTTGGTTCCGGTGTACGACAAGCCGATGGTGTACTACCCGCTGTCGACGCTCATGCTCGCCGGCATACGGGACATCCTCGTCATCACCACGCCGGAGGATGCGGACGCGTTCACCCGGCTGCTGGGCGACGGCTCCCGGTTCGGGTTGTCGATCGACTATGTGGTGCAACCGGAGCCGGACGGGCTGGCGCGCGCGTTCGTGCTGGGCGCCGACCACATCGGCGGCGAGTCGGCGGCACTGGTGCTGGGCGACAACATCTTTCACGGTCCCGGGCTGGGCACCCGGCTGCGGCGCTTCGAGGGCCTCGACGGCGGCGCGGTATTCGCCTACCGGGTGTCGGATCCGAGCGCGTACGGCGTCGTCGAATTCGTCGACGGCAAGGCCGTTTCCATCGAGGAGAAGCCGAAGCTGCCGCGCTCCAACTACGCGATTCCGGGGCTGTACTTCTACGACAACGACGTGGTCGAGATCGCCCGCGGGCTACGGCCCTCGGCGCGCGGCGAATACGAGATCACCGATATCAACCGCACCTATCTGGAACAGGGGCGGCTGTCGGTGGACGTGCTGGCGCGCGGCACCGCCTGGCTGGACACCGGCACCTTCGATTCGCTGCTCGACGCCGCCAATTACGTGCGGACCATCGAGGAGCGGCAGGGGCTGAAGATCGGGGTGCCCGAGGAGGTGGCCTGGCGGATGGGGTTCATCGACGACGAGCAGCTGTGCCGGTTGGCCGAACCGCTGGTGCGCTCCGGATACGGAAAATACCTGCTCGACCTGCTCCAGCACGGGCGCGATTACGACGGGACGGAGCTGCCGCAATGACGGGCATGCAGATCCGGGAACTTGCCGTTCCGGGTGCGTGGGAGTTCACGCCCACGCTGCGCGGCGACGAGCGCGGCGTGTTCGTCGAGTCGTTCAAGGCATCGGAATTCGAGAAGGCGGTAGGCCGGCCGTTCGATCTGCTGCAGGTCAACACCTCCACCTCGGCGGCGGGGGTGCTGCGCGGCATCCACTACACCGAGGACCCGCCCGGGCAGGCCAAGTACGTGACCTGTGTGCGCGGCGCGTTTCTGGATGTCGTGGTGGACTTGCGCCGGGGCTCACCGACATTCGGCAGCTGGGACGCCGTGGTGATCGACGACGTACACCGGCGCTCGGTGTTCCTGGCCGAGGGCCTCGGGCACGCACTGCTGTCCCTGGAGGACGAATCCACGGTGACGTACCTCTGCTCGCTCGAGTACGCGCCCGAATTCGACCGGGACCTGGACGCTTTCGACCCGGACCTGGGAATCGAATGGCCCACGGAGGGACGCGACGGCCAGCCGCTGACCTTCATCCGCTCCGCGAAAGACGCTGCCGCACCGAAACTACGAGACCTCACCATCTGAAACGTCAAACCGCGGTGGGCGAATCGTGTTCGCCCACCGCGGTTTCAGACTCCCCGCCGGGTGTGATCAGGCGGCCAGTTCCAGTTCCCGCTCGTCGTCGGTGACCGGTGCGGCCGACCGCTTGGGCAGGAAGTGGGTCAGCGCCACCAGCGCACCGACGATGCAGACCACGCCGGCGAAGATCAGGCCGGGCCGGTAGAGGTCGAGCATCGCGCCCGGTGAGGTGTTCGCGGGGGCGTGCGAGGAGATGATCGCGGTGTTGATCGCCAGCACGATGGCCGCGCCGACCTGCATCGAGGTCTGCAGCACACCGGCCGCCAGGCCCTGCTCGTCGTCGTGGATGCCGTTGGTGGCCTGGATGTTGATGGCCGGGAAGCCGATCCAGCCGATGCCGATCAGCAGCACCGCCGGCAGGATCACCGCGACGTAGGACGGCGAGGTGTCCACCCGCAGGAACAGCAGGTAGCCGATGCTCATCACGATCATGGTGAACGCGATGATCGGGCCGGTGCCGAACCGGTCGACGATCTTGTCCGAGAACACCGACGACAGCGCGACCAGCAGACCCACCGGCAGCAGCGCCATCGCCAGCTTCAGCGGCGACCAGCCCAGGGTGTCCTGCAGGAACAGGGTCACGATGAACTGCCAGCTGAAGTAGGAGCCGGCCAGGGCGACGATGACCAGGCTGGCCCGCACCAGCGTCACCTTGCGCAGGATGCCGAGCCGGATCAGCGGGTGCGCGACCCGCTTCTCGACCGCGACGAAGGCCGCGAACAGCGCCGCGACGGCGGCGAACGAGCCCAGCGTGCGGGCCGACGCCCAGCCCACCTCGGGCGCGGTGACGACGGTGTAGACCAGCAGCAGCATGGCGGCGGTCGAGAACAGCGCGCCCAGCAGGTCGTGCCCGCCCTCCTGTGCCGGCTTGTCGCGCGGCAGCAGCACGATGGCGGCGATCAGCGCGGCCACGGCGATCGGCACGGGCAGGAAGAACGTCCAGCGCCAGCCGAGTCCGGTCATCAGGCCGCCGAACAGCAGGCCCATCGAATAGCCGCCCGCGCCGAACACGGTGTAGATGGACAGCGCCTTGTTGCGGGCCGGGCCCTCGGCGAAGTTGGTGGTGATGATCGACAGGCCGGTGGGCGCGGTGAACGCCGCGGCCAGGCCCTTGATGAAACGGGTCAGGATCAGCACGGCGGCGGTGCTGGCCAGACCGCCGGCCAGCGAGGCCAGCGCGAAGACGGCCAGCGCGATCAGGAAGACCTTGCGCCGCCCGAGCAGATCGGCGGTGCGCCCGCCCAGCAGCAGCAGACCGCCGTAGCCGAGCACGTAACCGCTGACCAGCCACTGCAGGGTCGAGGTGTCGAGGCCCAGTTCGGTGCCGATGGACGGCAGCGCGACGCCGATCATCGAAACGTCGAGGCCGTCGAGGAAGAGCACGATGCACAGCGTGATCAACATGCCCCACATCCGTGGGGTCCACCGGGTGGTGGTAGCGGCCGCGGGGGCGGCCGAGAGTGTTGCCGTGGAAGTCATGGAACGAGACAGTACATGCACACGCATTAGTTGTCCAAACATTAGATGCGCTTGCATGGTCGGGCTCCGGGCACTAGGATGTGCTCATGTCCAAGTCGACAGCGTCCGTCGACCGGCCCGCCGTCCTCGATCAGGTGGCCCCGGCCGGACTGGTGAGCCAGTGGCGCGATCTGCTGAATCAGCACGCCAACGTGTCCTGTGCGCTGGAGAAGGAGCTACAGGCCCAGCATCAGATCGGGCTGAGCGAGTTCGAAACCCTGGACCGGCTCGTCGACGCCAAGTGCGAGACCTACCGCATGAGCGATCTCGCGGGCGATATCTACCTGAGCCAGAGCGCGCTGTCGCGGGCCGTGGCCCGGCTCGAGCGCGACGGCCTGGTGAGCCGCAGCATGTGCACCGACGACCGCCGCGCGATCTTCGTCTGCCTCACCGACAAGGGCCGTGCCGTGCACGCCGACGCGGCACCCACCCACCGCGACGTACTCTCCCGCACGCTGCACTGATCCCGGCCGAAAGCACGCCGGAAATAAGAGGCGTTCGGCATGCCGGGAAATGAGGATGGCTACTGCAGCGCGGCCAGAGCCTCGTCTATCGCGCCCCGGGCCTCCACCGATACCGCCTTGACGCTCGCGAAAGCCGATCGGTAGCGGTCGATTTCGTGCTTCTTGTCGAAATAGGCCGAGCCGGTGAAGGTTTCGACATATGCCACCGGCGGCTCGGTGAGTCCGTCTGTGGCATTGCGGAATTCGAGTAGTACGAACCGGCCGGATTCCATGCCGTCGTGGTAACCGCATTCGGTGGGAACCACGCGGATTTCGACATTGGGCAGCTCGCTCGCGCGGCGCAGGTGGTCGAGCTGCGCGGCGTGCACCTCGGGCCCGCCGATCCGGTGTCGCAGCAGCGTTTCGGTCACCACGGCCTCCAGTCGCACCGGCGAATCGGTGCGGGTGAGCACGCTCTGCCGGGCCGCCCGCAGCGCCACCCGCCGATCCAGCTCCGCCGCGGCCATGCCGGGCCGCGACGCGGCCAGTACCGCGCGGGTGTAGTCCTCGGTCTGCAGTAGGCCGGGGACCAGCTCGTTCTCATAGGTCGACAGCCGGTCGGCGGCCTCCTCGAGACCGATGTACACGTCGAACCCCTCGGCGATCACGTCACTGTATTCGGCCCACCAGCCGCGCGCCTTGGTCTCGCGCGCCAGGGCCGTCAGCGGCTCGACGACCTCGGTCGGCGCGCCGTAGATCTTGCACATCGCCTCGACATCGAGGCTGCGCAGCGAGGTCTGCCCCGTCTCGATGCGCCAGATCTTGGCCTCCGACCACTCCAGCCGCTGCGCCGCCACCCGCGTGGTCATGCGGGCGCGATTGCGCAGATCGCGAAGCTGCCGCCCCAACTGCCGCCGCGGCATCGTCGAACCGGTGATCCCGTGCGGTAAAGCCATACTGCTCCCCCTCCGTCCCGTGCGCCGATCGTACTCGCTCATCACAGCCCACCGAACGGCATAAACCTCACGCCGTGCCCGGATCGAAATCGGACACGGAATCGGATTGTTCCACAACCGAACGATCCCCGGATACCGACAAACTCACAACGGGGTACCGGCCAACGCCCTCAGGGGTTGTCCGCGGTGCTACCGGCGTGACGCGCGCTTGCGAAACCGCCAGAACTGCACGGCCCGAACGTCTTCGGAGAGTTGGTTGACCGGTTCGGCCACATCCGACAGCGCCCGGAACAGGTCGTCGGCCAGATCGTTGATGTGCTCGACCCGGTTGGCCAGCCGCGATGCGTTCACCAGGAACTCCAGCGCCAACCGCACCGATGCCGCGATCGTCAGTCCCAGCGGCACCGCCAGCACCACTGCGAACACCAGCCCCAGCAGCATCGAAATGTGCCACACCGCAACGGTCAGCACGATCGGGACCAGTGCGGCGAAGACCAGGCCGAGCATGTACGCGAGCGGGAGCAGGGTGCGCGTCGCGGGGCGTCGGAACTGCACGTCGGCCAGTCCGCGCAGCGCGGCCAGGCTCCACGCGCCGAAGGCGCCGGGGCTGCGGAACGGCTCGGCGCGCTCCTCTTCGTCCGGCGTCTCGCCGACGTGTCGCGACAATCGCCTGCTCGTGGACTCCTTCCAGGCGATGAAGCGAGGTTCGGCCTCGTAATCGTCCGCCCCGGGACCCACCGGCCCGACCGGCTCGTCAGTCATGGGCCGATCCTCTCCCGCGGGGCGGCCGCGGGCAACGGTGGATCACAAGAGTTCTGTTGGGAAATTTTCAGCCCCAACGTATTCGATACACAGGTGGCGATACGACGCTCGAGCTCGAACGGATGTCACGTCCGGTTCGGCGAAAGTCATAGCAACACGGAATCAAAAGGTGATCTTGTGATGAATTCGACGGCGGGCAAGAAAGTTTCGCAAACGTGTAACGAGCTGTCCCACGTGGCCCGATACGTCCCATGAACACCAACGCAGGACCTAGATCTACCCGGGGAATGGAGAAGACAGTGCGCACGACGTTTCCGACTTCCGTCTCGGCGGCAGCACTGGCCGCTACCGCGCAGGACTACATCCAGCGCGGCTGGACGGTCGCCGAAACGGCCAACGGCATCTGCCTCATCACCGACGAGGAAGTTTCGGGCATCGAGGTCACCGGCGAGCTCGCCGGCAAGGTGCGCCGGTTCCTCCGGGCGAACAACCTGTCCGGTCCGGTGATCGAGATCCCGGGCGCCGAGCGTCGCGAGATCCATCTGGTCACCGGCGTCCGCAAGGCCGCCATGGCGCTGGAGGCGCTGCGCGCGGCCGGTGCCACCGTGTACACCGACGGCGCCGGTATCCCGCTGCCGCCGACCCAGCTCTCGACCGGATCGGCCTGCTGGGGCGTGGCACCCGGCGAGGCCCGCTGGATCCCGCCGGTGGTCGCGATCGCGGCCGCGGTGCGCTCGGCCCGATCGGGCCGCAAGGCGCAGCTCGCCCGCCTCGCCAGCTGAGGCAGACCGCCTGCCGGATACCTGCGAGCCCGGCGGCCGGTACAACAGCACAGTGACTACGAACCGCGTCCCGGTGAACCGACACCACCGGGGCGCGGTTTTATGTCGTGAGTAATCGCGCATGTCGGTGCTACGGGTGATGATGGTGCTATGACGCGCGTCACGGACGACACCCGGACCCTGCTCCGCACCTGCCCGCTGTGCGAGGCGGTGTGCGGACTCGAGATCACCCTCGATGCCGACGATCACGTGATCGGGGTCCGCGGCGACCGCGAGGATCCGTTCAGCCGCGGGTTCATCTGCCCGAAGGGGGCGAGCCTCGGCCATCTCGACGAGGACCCGGATCTGTTGACAGAGCCGATGATCCGCGACCGCGCCACCGACACCTGGCGCACGGCCTCCTGGGAGGAGGCGTTCGACCTGATCGCCGAGCGGCTGCCCGCGCTGGTCGGCGCGCACGGCCGCCAGGCCACGGCGCTGTATCTGGGAAACCCCAACGCGCACACCATCGCCGGCGCCCTGTACCTGCCGCCGCTGATCCGCGCGCTGAGCACCCGCAACCTCTACTCCGCCAGCACGGCGGACCAGATGCCCAAGCAGGTGGCCAGCGGCCTGATGTTCGGTGATCCGCTGACGGTCCCGGTGCCGGATCTCGACCGCACCGACTATCTGCTGATGCTGGGCGCCAACCCGCTGGAATCGAACGGATCGCTGTGCACCGCACCGGATTACCCGGGACGGCTGAAGGCGCTGCGCAAGCGCGGCGGCCGGTTCGTGGTGGTCGATCCCCGGCGCACCCGCACCGCGAAACTCGCCGACGAGCACCTGTTCGTCCGCCCCGGCAGCGATGCCTACCTGTTGTTCGGCATCGTGCACACGCTGTTCGCCGAGGGCCTGACCGCACCCGGGGTCGAGGCGAACGGGTTCGACGAGGTACGCACGGCCGCAACGGCGTTCCCGCCCGAGGTGGTCGCCGAGCGCACCGGGGTCCCCGCCGAGACCATCGCGCGGATCGCGCGGGAGCTGGCGGCCGCGCCGACGGCCGCGGTGTACGCCCGCATCGGCACCTGCACGGCGGAGTTCGGCACGCTGACGCAGTGGCTGGTGGACGTGATCAACGTGCTCACCGGCAATCTGGATCGTCCCGGCGGCGCCATGTTCGCCACCGCCGCCGCGCTCGGCATCGTCCGCACCCGCCCGTTCCGCCTCGGCCGCTGGACCAGCCGGGTGCGCGAATTGCCCGAGGCCATGGGCGAATTCCCGATCGCGACGCTCGCCGACGAGATCCGCACCCCCGGTGAGGGGCAGGTCCGGGCGCTGGTGACGGTGGCCGGTAACCCGGTCCTGTCGGCGCCGAGCGGCGCCCGCCTCGGCGCGGCCCTGGCCGAGCTGGAGTTCATGGTGAGCGTGGACCGCTACCTCAACGAGACCACGCGCCATGCCGATGTCATCCTGCCGCCGCCGCGCACGCTGCAGTCGCCGCATTACGATTTCGCCCTGCTGAACTTCGCGGTCCACAACTACGCGCGCTACTCGCGGCCGCTACAGCCGATGGGCGACCGGCCCTCCGAGGCGGAGATCGTGGCGCGTCTGGCCCTCGCGGCGGCCGGGCAGCAGCTCGAGCCCGGGCGCGACCCGCTGGAGTCGGTCGACGAGTTGATCATCGCGGGCACCCTGCATCGCGCGGGCCTGCTGGATCGCCGCGATGATCTGCGCGGCGCCGACAGCACCGAGCAGCGCATCGATATGATGCTGCGGCTCGGGCCCTACGGCGAATGGAATCCGGCCGCGGCGGAGATTCCCGATGACATCGCCCCCGGTGGGTTGAATCTGCAAGTGCTGCTGGACAATCCGCACGGCATCGACCTGGGACCACTGCGGCCCCGGCTGCCCGGCGTGCTCCGCACGGCATCCAAGCAGGTCGAGCTGGCACCGCCGGAGCTGCTCGCCGATGTCGCCCGGCTGCGCGACCGGCTCGCCGATCCGGCGCCGGGCATGGTGCTGATCGGGCGGCGGCAGCTGCGCTCCAACAACAGCTGGATGCACAACGTGGCGACGCTGGTCGGCGGGTCCAACACCTGCACGCTGCACATCCACCCGGACGATGTCGCCCGCCTGGGGATCGACGGCCGGGCCGTGGTGAAGTCCGCCGCGGGCATGCTCACGGTGCCGGTGGAGCCGACCGACGAGATCATGCCGGGCGTGGTGAGCCTGCCGCACGGCTGGGGACATACCGACAGCGCCCAGTCGGTCGCACGAGAGCACGCGGGCGTGAACGCCAATACCCTGACCGATGATTCGCTGGTGGACGCCCCGTCGGGGAATGCGGTATTCAACGGCGTACCGGTGACACTGACCCCCGCCTGAGCCCACCGAACCACCCGTCCCGTGCAAGGGGGATAACATCGTGGGCGGCCCGACAAGATCGGGCAAATCGAGCAAAAAAGACAACGCAATATTGCGAATCACGCTCGGCAACAAGAGAAGTCGGCCCCCACGACCCTCCCCGAAGGTCAGCATCGACGCAGCTAACGGAGAACATCTCCTTGCGACACCCGGATTCCGGGAGGATCCTCAGTCGAGAACACGATGCCGAGGACTGGCCGAATGGGACGTAAACCCCCTTCACCAGCCAGTTTTCGTATTTGCCGAACCTAATGCTGTTCAGGTCTATACGATTTCGACATAGCCACGGTTCAGCGCCGAACCTGGCTCGTGCGGACTCCAGCAACCCGAGGCGGCGTGACATGCCCGATGTGCGATGCGGAAGCGACGGCGAGCAGGAACTCCAGGAGCGGTGCGGTACCCGGGACCGCGCCCAGCGCTTCTACCGCGAACAGGTCCTGGACAGGCTGAATACCAGGATGATCGACTTCGTCCGGCGGATGGACATGGCCTTCATCGCCACCGCCGACCGGCACGGCGAGTGCGATGCCAGTCTCCGGGCGGGCAAACCCGGCTTCCTGCACGTGATCGATGAACGCACTCTTGCGTATCCAGAGTATCGAGGCAACGGGGTCATGGCGGCCCTCGGCAACCTGTGGGAGAACCCGCACATCGGGATCCTGCTCATCGATTTCGTGCACGACCTCATCGGCCTGCACATCAACGGATCCGCCCGCGTCGTCGAGGATCCGGCGCTGCGCCGCCGGGTACCCGGGCTGCCCGCCGCCGAGCGCGGCCGGACCGCCGAGCGCTGGGTCGTGGTCGATGTCGAAGAGGCCTATATCCACTGCCGCAAGCACATTCCGCACCTGGTGCCCGCCGCCCGCGAGGAGCGGCAGTGGGGCACCGACAATCCGATCGCCAAGGGTGGCGACTACTTCGGCGCGAGGGCCCAGCAGCGAGCACTGGTCGCCGAACACTGAATCCGCCGATCCCGGTCTGCAACGGCGCCCTCCGGGGTCGGCGGGTTCCCTCACCCGATCCCCGGCCCGCAGCGGCGCGATCCGGGGTCGGCGAGTCGCTCAGCCGATCTTGAAGATCACGGCCCGCTGGACGATGAAGTTGATCACCGTGGCGGTGCCCTGCGCGACGATGAACGCCAGGAAGATCCGCCACCACTCGTCGGGCAGCACGTGATAGAGGACCTGATTGATGCCGACCTGTACGGCGAAGGTGAGCGCGTACAGCACCACCACCGCCAGGAAGCGGGCCCGGCTCGGGGGCGCCTGGAAGGTCCAGCGGCGGTTGATCAGATAGGCCGTCGTGGTGCCCGCGATGAAGCTGAGCGACTTCGATACCGCCACCGGCAGGCCCACCACCTGCAGCAGCAGGGTGTAGAGGCCGAAGTCGATGATCGCGGAGAAACCGCCGGACAGCGCGAAGCGGATGATCTGCGTCTTCAGGCCGACGTCCGTACCACCCGGCTCATCGACCAGGGGCAGCTCGGGCGGCAGAGGAAGGTGGGGTTCCGCGGACACGGCACGAGCGTAGCGGGTTCGCGATTCCGACACCGGGACCGATGTCCGGTCATACCTGTAGCCTCTATGCCGATGTCCACGAAAGCTCAGACCTCCACCGCCGCGGGTCCTGCAAAAAATGCGGGCGACGGCGCTGCGTCACAGAATGACAGCAATGGGTCGGCCGAACGCTACGACTTGCCCACCCGCACCCGCCGACTGACCGGATGGGGCCGCACCGCACCCACCTCGGCCGAAGTGCTCTCGACCGGCGATCCCGAGCTGATCGCGCAGGCCGTGGCGATGGTCGCGGAGGACAACGAGTCCAAGCCCAAGCATCTGCGGCGCGGAGTGATCGCGCGCGGGCTGGGCCGCTCCTACGGCGACCACGCCCAGAACGCGGGCGGCCTGGTCATCGACATGACCGCGCTGAACAAGATCCATCGCATCGACCGCGACACCCGCGTCGTCGATGTCGACGGCGGCGTCAGCCTGGATCAGTTGATGAAGGCCGCGTTGCCGTTCGGGCTGTGGGTCCCGGTGCTACCCGGCACCCGCCAGGTGACCATCGGCGGCGCCATCGCCTCCGATATCCATGGCAAGAACCACCACAGCGAGGGCAGCTTCGGCAACCATGTGCGCTCGCTGGACCTGCTCACCGCGGACGGCCAGGTCCAGCACATCTCGCCCAAGCGGAACGCGAAGCTGTTCTGGGCGACCGTGGGCGGCAACGGGCTGACCGGCATCATCCTGCGCGCGCAGATCGAGATGACGCCGACCGAGACGGCGTACTTCATCAACGACGGCGTGAAGACGCTCACCCTGGACGAGACGATCGCCGCGCACAGCGATGGCAGCGAGGCGAACTACACCTACTCCAGCGCGTGGTTCGACGTCATGAACGCGCCGCCGAAGCTGGGGCGCGCGTGCATCACTCGCGGTCGGCTGGCCAAGGTGGACGAACTACCGAAGCGGAAGCGGCGCGATCCGCTGAAATTCGATGCGCCGCAACTGATGACGGTGCCGAATATCTTCCCGAGCTTCACCGCCAACCGGCTGACGCTGGGCGCGGTCGGCGAGGCGTACTACGCCATGGGTGGCAACTACACCGGCAAGATCCAGAACCTGACGCAGTTCTATCATCCGCTGGACATGATCGCGGAATGGAACCGCGCGTACGGACCCGCGGGATTCCTGCAGTACCAGTTCGTGGTGCCCACCGAGGCGGTCGAGGAATTCAAGAAGATCATCGTCGATATTCAGGCCTCCGGGCACATCTCGGCGCTGAACGTTTTCAAGCTGTTCGGCCCGGGTAATCCGGCTCCGTTGAGTTTCCCGATGCCGGGCTGGAACATCTGCTGCGACTTCCCGATCCGGCCGGGCCTGAACGAGCTCGTCACCGATCTGGACCGGCGCGTGCTCGAATTCGGCGGCCGGCTCTACACCGCGAAGGACTCCCGCACCACGGCCGAGGCCTTCCACAAGATGTACCCCCGGATCGACGAGTGGATCAAGATCCGCCGAAATGTCGATCCCACAGGCGTTTTCATATCCGATATGGCGAGAAGGCTGGAGCTGCAGTGATCAATGCCGTAGGTAACCCGCAGAACATTCTGCTGCTGGGGGGCACCTCCGAGATCGGCCTGGCGATCTGCGCGGAATATCTGAAGAAGGGCCCGGCCCGGATCGTCCTCGCCGCGCTGCCGAACGATCCGCTGCGCGCCGATTCGGTGGCGCAGCTGGAGGCCGCCGGCGCCTCGAAGGTCGAGGTCGTCGACTTCGACGCGCTCGATACCGGCAGCCATCCGAAGGTTGTCGAGCAGGCGTGGGCCGACGGCGATATCGACGTCGCGATCGTCGCCTTCGCGCTGGACGGCGACGCCGAGGAGCTGTGGCAGAACCAGCAGAAGGCGGTGCGCGTCGCCGAGGTCAACTACACCGCATCGGTTTCGGTCGGCGTGCTGGTCGGCGAGAAGATGAAGGCCCAGGGCTACGGCCGGATCGTCGTCATGTCCTCGGTCGCCGGTGAGCGGGTGAAGCGCGCCAACTTCGTCTACGGCTCCACCAAGGCCGGACTGGACGGCTTCTACCTGGGTCTGGGCGAGGCGCTGCGCCCCTACGGGCCGCGCGTGACGGTCGTCCGCCCCGGCCAGGTGCGCACCAAGTTCTCCGCGCACGTGGACGAGGCCCCGCTCACCGTCAACAAGGAAGACGTTGCGGCGCTTGCGGTCTCGGCCTCGGAGAGGGGCAAGGAGATCGTCTGGGCGCCCGGCACCTTCCGCTGGGTCATGATGATCCTCCGCCACGTCCCCCGCGCGATCTTCCGCCGGCTCCCCATCTGATCGGGGCACACGGCCGACAGCGACCGCCGACACAACGGTCCGCTGTCGGCCGTTGCCGTATCCATCACCGACGTAATCACTGCTCGATGCCCGTTGCCGTCGACCCATGCGACCCGCCGCCACTCGGCCCGGCGTCGCCATCGACACAGGCCGACCGCCGCCACTCGACCCGACGTCGCCATCGACACAAGGCCGACCGCCGCAACTCAGCCCGACGTCGCCATCGACGTACATGACCCGTTGCCGACTGATCTGCGTCGCCGACACGGCCGGGTCGCGCACGGCTGACTAGGCTGACGCACGGCTCGCGTCCAGTGCAGGCGACAGAGGAATCCGGAGGCAGCGTGCGAGTACTTGTCCGGCAGGTTGGCGGCGGTCTTGGTGAGGCGGTGCTCGCGGCGGCGGTCGCGGCCGTTGTGGCCGCCGTGGGGCTCGTGGCGTTCGGGACCGTGCAGTGGCCGGCGTTCAATTCCTCCAATGTGACTCGGGCGTTGACCACCGTCGGTCAGGTCGCCTCGGTGGTGGTGCTGATCGCGGCGGTCGTGCTCATCCGGCTGCGGCGCTGGCCGTGGTTGGCGAAAGTGCTGTCCTGGGCCGGGATTTCGAGCTTCGTGACGGTGACCCTGGGCATGCCGCTCGGGGCGACGAAGCTGTATCTGTTCGGCGTCTCCGTCGATCAGGAGTTCCGCACCGAATACCTGACGCGACTGACCGACAGCGCGGCGCTGCACGATATGACGTATATCGACCTGCCGCCGTACTACCCCGCCGGGTGGTTCTGGATCGGCGGGCGGGTGGCGAACCTGCTCGGGATGCCCGGATGGGAGGCGTTCAAGCCCTACGCCATCGGCTCGCTGGCCGTGGCGGCGGCACTCGCACTCGTGTTGTGGTCCAAGCTGATTCGCGCCGACTGGGCCGTCGCGGTGGCGGCGGCGACCACGGCCGTGACGGTGGCGTTCGCGTCACCCGAGGCCTACAGCGCCGTCCTGGTGGTCCTGTTCGCCCCGGCGATGATCCTGGCCTGGGGCGCGCTGTACCGCCCGGCGGAGTGGACCGGTGCGGACAGGTCGGCGAGCGCTCGGGACGCCGGGAGCACAGACGCCGAATCCGGTGCCGGAATGAGCGCGGACAGGTCCGCGGCACAAGGCGTAGCGGACGGCGCTGTCCCCACCGCGGGCGGTTGGGGTGCGGTGATCGGCGCCGGGCTGTTCCTCGGGCTCGCGGCGATGTTCTATCAGTTGTTCGCGGCCGTGGCGGTATTCACGGTGGTGTTGATGGCCGTCGTCGCGTGGGGGTCGCTGCTCTGGCAGCGGCGGGCGGACGCGGTGCATCAGCCGCGGCAGGCCGCGAGCGGGCCGAGCGCGTTGCAGCTGCTGTGGCCGATCCTGGCCCGGCTGGTCGTCATGGGTGTGATCACCGGCGTGCTGGCACTGATCACCTGGGGCCCGTGGCTGTGGAAGGCGCTCACCTCGTCGCTGCCCAAATCCGGCGGCTCGGCACTCCACTATCTGCCCGAGCCCGGGGCGCGGCTGTCGTTCCCGATGTTCGACTTCGCCGAGCCGCTGCTCGGCCTGCTGTGCCTGATCGGCACCGTCTGGTTGGTGCTGCGGGCGGCGAGTTCGCGGCGGGCGCAGGCGCTGGGGATCGGGGTCGTGGCGATCTACCTGTGGTCGCTGGCGTCGATGGCGGTCACCGCGGTCGGCATGACCGCACTGTCGTTCCGGCTGGAGCCGATTCTGCAGGTGCTCCTCGCCGCGGCCGGGGTATTCGGGTTCGTGGAGGGCGCGCGCGCCGTCTACCAGGCGCTGAACGAGCCGCAGCGTTTCCGTGTGGTGACGGCGGCGGTCGCGGCGCTCGCGGCGCTGGCATTCGCCCAGACCATCCCCAGCATTCTGAACACGGAGATCACCACCGCCTACACCGATACCGACGGCAACGGCGAACGCGCCGACCAGCGCAGCCCGTCGGCCGTATCCCACTACCGCGAGATCGATGCGGCCCTCACCGCCCAGACCGGGCGGCCCCGCGACGCGTCCGTGGTGCTGACCGCCGACACCAGCTTCCTGGCCTACTACCCGTACTACGGCTTCCAGGCGCTCACCTCGCACTATGCGAACCCGCTGGCCGATTTCGCCGGGCGCTCGGCCGAGATCAAGCGCTGGAGCGGGCTGCAGTCCCCGGCCGAACTGCTCGACGCGCTCGCGCACAGCCCCTGGCGGGCGCCGGACGCCTTCGTCTTCCGCCGCAGCGGCGACAGCTACACGCTGCGGCTGGCCGAGGACGTCTATCCGAACGACCCCAACGTGCGCCGGTACACGGTGTCGTTCCCCAAGACGCTGTTCGAGGATCCGCACTTCCGGCTGACCGAGATCGGGCCGTTCACGGTTGTCGTGCGGCATTGACGGGTTCGTCGCTGTGCACAAACCGCTCAACCTGTGGATAAAACTGTGGAATACGTCATTTTCTGTGGATAACCCACCGGTCGCCCAGCACGATCTCAGTGTTCACAGGTAGCGTGGGCCGCTGAGTTCGTCCAGTAAGAGGAGTTTTGCCTGTGGTATCGGGCGGGGAATCTGACCGCATCGCGTCGACGCGATCGGGGGGAACCGCAACAGCAGTCCTGGACCCGCCGACGCGAGCCGGTGGGGCACCGGTCGCCGCATCCCCCCGGGATTCCCGCCGCGCCAGACTGGCCGCGAGACTGTGGTCCTCCCGCGTCGACGTGCTGGTCGGAGCGGTCTACACCGCCTGCGCCGTCATCGTGCTGTCCGGGCAGTGGCGCGATACCGAGAACGGCTACCTGATCAAGAGCGGCCAGGACCAGTCCATGTGGGAGTGGTTCTTCGCCGTCACCGCGCATTCGGTCGCGAATCTGGAGAGCCCGCTCGGGACCACCCTGCAGAACTTCCCGGCCGGTGTGAACATGATGGCCAATACGGCCATGTTCGGCGTCGGGGTGCCGCTGACCCCGGTCACCCTGCTGTTCGGACCCACCACCACCTACGTGCTGGTGCTCACGGCCGGGCTGGCCGCCACCAGTTTCGCCTGGTACTGGCTGTTTTCGCGGGAAATGGTGACGTCGCGGTTCGCGGCGTTCGTGGGCGGCGTGTTCTGCGGTTTCGCCCCGGCGATGATCTCGCACGCGAACGCCCACCCGAACTTCGTGATGCTCGCGCTGCTGCCGGTGATCGCACTCCTGATGATCCGCATGGCCCGCCGTGCCGCCACCGGACCCGCCCCGACCCGGGCCCGGCGGGCCCGCGAGGCCGCGGTGCTGGGCGTGCTGGTGGCGCTGCAGATCGCGCTCGGCGAGGAACCGCTGCTGATCTTCGCGCTCGCCTTCGGGCTGTTCGCTGTCGTCTACTACCTGCACGCTCCGCGGCTGGGCTGGCGGGTAACCCGGACCGTGGCACCGACGGTCGGGCCGGCGGCCCTGCTCACCCTCGCGCTCACGGCGGTTCCGCTGTGGTGGCAGTTCTTCGGCCCGCAGAGCTACAAGTCCATCGACCACGGCCCGACCGGTAACGACCTCAAGGCGCTGGTGCAGTTCCCGGCCGAGTCGCTGGGCGGCGTCTTCGCACCCGGGCAGAACGTCGGCATCAACCCGACCGAGGACAACTCCTACTTCGGCTGGCCGCTGCTGGCACTGGTGGCGGTGACCGTGGTGCTGCTGTGGCGGCGCCGTGGCTGGGCGCGCCTCGACGGGCCGGATTCCGGCGACGCCGCGCGCAACCACTACCGCGTGGTGCGGGCGGCCGCCGCGGTGATCGTCGTCTTCATCGTGATGTCGCTGGGAGTGTCGGCGTCGTTCGGCAGGCGTATGACCAATGTGAGCCTGCCCTGGAAGTGGCTCGAGCAGGTGCCGCTGCTGAATACGGTGCTGGAGACCCGATTCTCGATGGCCGCCATCCCGGCCATCGCGATCGTGCTGGCCCTGGGCACCGAACGCGCGATCGCCTACGGGCGGCAGTCGCTCGGCGACCCGCGGCCGCTGATCTGGTTCGGCGTGCTGGCCCTGACGCTGGCCCCGCTGGTGCCGACGATCCTGCCGGTCACCCACCGCACCCCCACCCCGGCCTTCTTCACCGACGGCACGGTGCGGCAGTACGTCAGCGGCGGGTCGGTCGTGATCGCACCCCCGCCGTATCGCCTGGACGCGCGCCCGCTGCGCTGGCAGATCGACGCGGACCTCGCATTCCCGCTCGCAGGCGGCTATTTCGTCGGCCCGAACGGCGAGAAGAAGGGCCAGTACGGCGCCGACGACCGGCCCACCGCCACCCTGCTCATGCAGGCCCAGCAGTACGACCGCGTCCCGGGGATCGACGACGCCGCCCGCGACCGCGCCCTCGCCGACCTGAACTACTGGAAGGCCGACGTCGTCGTCCTGCCGCCGTCCGTCAACGGCGGCGCCATCCACGCCACCCTCGACCAACTACTCGGCTTCCCCGGCAAATACATCGACGGCGTCTGGATCTGGGACGTCCGCCCCCTACGCTGAGCCACTCGGTGAGCGAAGTCCGGTGTCGGCGGCCACAACACGGGTGCTGAGTCGAATTCCCAGCCGGGTGGTTAGCATCGTGGATCGTGCGCGCAGACTCTCCAGCGGTTTCTCCGGTCCGCCTGATCGCCCTCGTATCGGGTGTGCTCGCCGTGCTGTTGGCGGCGATATCACCTCTGTTGCCGGTGCGGGAGGACCGCGCGTCGCTGGACTGGCCGCAGCCGCAGTCGGTGAATGTGGATGCGCCGCTGGTGTCGTACTCGCCGCTGGATCTGCAGCTGACGATCCCATGTACGGCGTTCCGCGACCTGCCGAGCGGCACCGTGGTGTCCACGGTGCCCGCCGAGGCGCCGGACGCCAGCGCGAAGGGCTTGATGGCCAAGATCGTCGGCGAGCCCGGCGGCGATCGCACGCTGTCGATCCTGCTGCACGACATCCCGCTGCTCTCGGCGCCGATGGCCGAGGTCGGCGGCTGCACCGCCCTGACCGTCGAGTCGAGCGCCGCCGCGACGAGCGCCGAACTCACCGGGGTCACGCGCGCCGACGGCAGCCCCTTTCGCAATGCGGTATCGGGCGATATCCGCCCGCAGGTCGTCGGCGTCTTCACCGATCTGGAGCGCGCCCAGCTGGGTGACGCCCACCTGCACGCGAATATCGACTCGCGCTTCTCCTCGAGCCCCAGCCCGCTGAAGCTGGCGGCCATCATCGCCGCGGTCGTGCTCACCCTCGTCGCGCTGGTCTGCCTGCACCTCATCGACACCGCCGACGGCCGGCGGCCGCGCCGGTTCCTGCCCGCGCACTGGTGGCGGTTCAGCATCGCCGACGCGGTGGTGCTCGGCA
This sequence comes from Nocardia mexicana NBRC 108244, assembly GCF_001613165.1. GTDB lineage: Bacteria > Actinomycetota > Actinomycetes > Mycobacteriales > Mycobacteriaceae > Nocardia > Nocardia mexicana. The sequence goes on along the minus strand of NZ_BDBV01000053.1, from coordinate 53,097 downwards.
CGCTGCTGCTGTGGCATGTCATCGGCGCCAACACCTCCGACGACGGCTACATCCTGAATATGGCCCGGGCGTCGCGAGAGTCGGGCTACATGGCCAACTACTACCGCTGGTTCGGCGTGGCCGAGGCGCCGTTCGGCTGGCCGTACGAGGTGCTCGCCTGGATGACGCGGGTCAGCGACGCGGGCTGGTGGATGCGGCTGCCCGCGCTGGCGGCCGGGATCGTGTGCTGGCTGGTGATCAGCCGGGAGGTGTTGCCGCGCCTGGGCGCCCGGGTGCGCCGCGACAAGGTGGCGATCTGGACGGCGGGCCTGGTGTTCCTGGCCGCCTGGCTGCCCTACGACAACGGCCTGCGGCCGGAGCCGCTGATCGCGCTGGGCGCCCTGCTCACCTGGTGCTCGATCGAGCGGGCCATCGCCACCGGGCGCCTGCTCCCCGCCGCGATCGCCGTGCTCATCGCGGCATTCTCGCTGGCGGCGGGGCCGACGGGGCTCATCTGCATCGCCGCGCTGATCGCGGGATCCCGCCCGGTGCTGCAGATCATCATCAAACGCGCACGGGGAGAATTGGATTCCGGCGAAAAGCATGCCGGAACAGGAGAAAACCAGAAGCAGGGCGGAACAGGAGAAGACCAGAAGCCCGCCGGAACAACGGTGAACGGCCCGGCGACCAAGCGCGGGGCCTGGTCGATGATCCTGCGGTACGGCGCGCTGCTGGCGCCCGGCGCCGCGGCCGGAGTGCTGGTGATGGTGGTGGTCTTCGCCGACCAGACGCTGGCCACGGTCATGGAGGCAACCCGGGTCCGCACCATCATCGGGCCGAACGTCGCCTGGTTCGACGAGCGCACCCGCTGGGATTCGCTGCTGATGCTCTCGCCCGACGGCTCGCTGGCCCGGCGCTTCGGCATCCTCGGCATGCTGCTGTGCCTGGGCGTGTGCGTGCTGGTGATGCTGCGCAAGAACGGCCGGATCCCGGGCACCTCGCGCGGACCCTCGGCGCGCGTCCTCGGGATCGTGTTCATGTCGCTGCTGCTGATGATGTTCACCCCGACGAAATGGACTCACCACTTCGGCGTATACGCCGGGCTGGCCGGGTCGCTGGCCGCGCTCACCGCGGTTGCGGTGGGAATCAACGGAATTCGCGCACGGTACAACCGCTCGCTGTTCGCCGCGGCCGTATTCTTCCTGCTCGCAGTGACTTTCACCGGATCCAACGGCTGGTGGTACGTCTCCAGCTACGGCGTGCCGTGGTGGGACAAGGCGCCGCTGATCGCGGGCAAGGGCTTCTCGACGGCGTTCCTCGGCCTGGCGGTACTGAGCCTGCTGCTGGCCGCGTGGCAGTACTACCGGGAGCCGTATCGAAACGGCAATGGCCGCAATCGTTTCGACAAGTTCGCGATCCAGCCGCTGACCATCGCCGCCGCGGCCGTCGTGCTGCTCGAGGTGGCCTCGCTGGGCAAGGCCGCCATCGCGCAGTATCCGGCCTATTCGGTGGCGAAGTCGAATCTGCGTGCGCTGGGCGGTGATTCGTGTGCAATGGCCAACGACGTACTCGTCGAGACCAACACCGCCGACTCGCTGCTGCAGCCCTACACCGGCTCACCCGCGGACGGATTGGCCGCCGAGAACGTCGGATTCACTCCGGACGGCGTGGCCGGCGACCTGACCGCCGACGCCGAGGAAACCGTCACCGGCGGCGCGAATTCGGTCGACACCAAGTCCGAGAACAAGACCACCAACACCACCCGGTCGGGCACCGGCGGCGGCAGCACGGAGCAGGCGGGCATCAACGGCAGCACCGTGAAGCTGCCGTTCGGCCTGGACCCCGCCCGCACCCCGGTCATGGGCAGCTACACCACCGGCGACAAGCAGCAGGCCCATCTGACCTCGCAGTGGTACCGGCTCGACTTGGCCGACGCCCGCAAGGACCCCGCCTACCAGCTGCTCGCGATCAGCGCGGCCGGGCGGATCAAGTCGGTCAACGCCGACGGCGTGGTCACCTACGGCCAGGACCTGCGCGTCGAATTCGCGCACCGGGCCGAGGACGGTTCGGAACAGCCGCTCGGCGAGTTCCAGCCGCTCGACGTCGGCGGCGCACCGTCGTGGCGCAATATGCGGGTGCCGCTGGATCGAATTCCGGACGGCACCAACGCGGTCCGCATCGTCGCGGTCGCCAACGACCTCACCCCGAAGCAGTGGCTGGCGGTCACGCCGCCGCGGCTGCCGAAGCTCGACACCCTGGATTCGGTGGTGGGCCACCAGGATCCGGTGCTGGAGGACTGGCACGTCGGCCTCGCCTTCCCGTGCCAGCGGCCCTTCGATCACAAGGACGGGGTCGCCGAGGTGCCGAAGTGGCGCATCCTGCCCGACCGGGTCGGCGCCGACGCCTCCAACGCCTGGCAGGACAATATCGGCGGCGGCCCGCTCGGCTGGACCGGGCTGCTGCTCGAGGCCCAGACCGTCCCGGGCTACCTGGATCACGACTGGAGCCGGGACTGGGGTTCGCTGGAGCGGTACACGCCCTACGTTCCCTCCGCGACACCGGCGACGGTCGGCGTCACCGTCGAAAATCGCTGGGGCTGGGCGAAAGACGTGCCGATCAAGACGAGCTGACCCCGGAAACTGCCCGGGATGACCGCCACGCCAGGTTTCGATGGCGGTCATCCCGGCGTGTCGTGCAACGTTCCGGCTATGGCCGCCGCCTGGCGGGGATCGGCCCGTCCGGACCCGGATCGTGACGAATCAACCTCGAGGCGAGCCGCCGCACTGTGGATGTGAACAGCAGGATCCGAGTGAACACAGTCACTCACAGCGCGGGCAGATAACATCACCAACCGTGCCCGACGCCGCAACTGCTGTCTTGACGAAACCGGAGGCCTCCGCGCCCGACGCGACGCCCCGTGACTTCCGCAATGCCCGACTGATCGCGCTGGTCGTGGGATTGCTCGGCGCGCTGTTCGCGATAGCCACCCCGTTCCTGCCGGTCACCCAGACCACCTCCGAGGTGAACTGGCCGCAGAACGGGACCGTCGGCAGCGTACAGGCGCCGCTCATGTCGCAAGTCCCCGTCGATCTGAACGCGACGATTCCCTGCTCGCTGGTCGACGGGCTACCCCCGCAGGGCGGCATGCTGCTGGCAACCGCGCCGCCGCAGGGCGATCGAGCGTCCCTGGAGGCGATGTTCATCCGGGTGTCGGACACCTCGGTGGACGTCGTGGACCGCAATGCGGTGGTGGCGTCGGCGGAGCGCTCCCAGCTCGCCGGATGTTCGTCGATCGTCATCTCCTCCGACCACAACCGCACCCACGCGGCGTTCCAGGGGGCGACCCGGGAGGTGGAGCAGCCTGTCGAGGGCGGTGCACCGGGCGCCACCGAAACCGTCACCGCGCCGATCGAGGGCACGCTGGAGGGCGACCTGCGTCCGCAGGTGGTCGGCGTGTTCACCGATCTGAAGGGCGGCGCGCCGGAGGGCCTGTCGTTCCACATGACGGTCGACTCGCGGTTCTCCACCACCCCCACCGTGATCAAGCTGGTCGCGATGATCGCGGCGGTGCTGTGCACGCTGATCGCGCTGGCCGCGCTCGGCCGGCTCGACACCGGTGACCGCCGCGGCCACCGCCGGATCTTCCCGGCGCACTGGCTGAAGCCGACCTGGGCCGACGGCGCCGTCGCGGGCACGCTGCTGGTGTGGCATTTCGTCGGCGCCAACACCTCCGACGACGGATACATCCTCAGCATGGTGCGGGTCGCCCCGCACGCGGGCTATCTGGCCAACTACTTCCGCTGGTACGGCGTGCCGGAGGCGCCGTTCGGCTGGTACTACTACGTGATCCAGGCGTTCGCGCAGGTCTCCACGGCCAGCGCGTGGGTGCGGATCCCGGCGCTGCTGTGCGGACTGCTGTGCTGGATGGTGATCAGCCGCGAGGTGGTGCCCCGGCTGGGCCGCGGCGTGCGCACCTCGAAGGTGGCGCTGTGGACCGGCGGCCTGGTCTTCCTCGCGTTCTGGATGCCCTACGACAACGGCCTGCGCTCGGAGCCGATCGTCGCGCTGGGCGCGCTGCTGACCTGGGTGTCGATCGAGCGGGCCATCGCCACCTCCCGGCTGCTGCCCGCGGCGGTCGCGGTCCTGGTCGCGGCGTTCACGCTGGCCGCCGCCCCGACCGGCCTGATGTGTGTGGCCGCGTTGCTCGCGGGCATCCGCCCGCTGGTGCGGGTCGCGGTGCGCAAGCGCCGCGAACTGGCCGCCGGCGAATCCGGCTGGAAGGCGACCTGGTGGGGTTCGACGCTGCCGCTGCTGGCGCCGATCGCGGCCGCGGGCTTCCTCGTGCTCACCGTCGTCTACAGCGACCAGACCTTCGCCGCGATCCAGGAGGCCAACCGGGTGCGCCGCCTCGCGGGTCCGAACCTGGCCTGGTACGAGGACTATCTGCGCTACTACTACCTGTTCGTCGAGACCGTGGACGGCTCGCTCGCCCGCCGGTTCGCATTCCTGGTGATGCTGCTGTGCCTGTTCACCACGATGATGGTGCTGCTGCGCCGCGTGAAGGTGCCGGGCATCGCCAGCGGCCCGACGTGGCGGCTGATGGGCGTGGTGTTCGGAACCATCTTCTTCATGATGTTCAACCCGACGAAGTGGACCCACCACTTCGGCGCCTACGCGGGCATCGCCGGTTCGCTGGCGGCGGTGACCGCCGTCGCGGTGTCGGCGACCGCGCTGCGCTCGCGCAAGAACCGGTCGATCTTCCTGGCCGCCTTGCTGTTCGCGCTGGCGCTGTCGTTCTCGGGCATCAACGGCTACTGGTACGTATCGAGCTTCGGGGTGCCGTGGTTCGACAAGACGGTGTCGCTGAGGGGCATCGAGTCGAACACCATCATGCTGGTGCTGTTCGGCTTGGCGCTGGCGCTGGTGGCGTGGCAGTCGCTGCGCGAGGGCTATGCGAAGCCGCCGGCGAGCGCGAAGACCGCGCGCGGCAGACGAATTCGCCGGTTCGCGGCGATCCCGCTCACCGTGGTCGCGGCGGCGATGGTGCTGTTCGAGGTGTTCTCGCTGGTGAAGGGCGCGGTGTGGCAGTACCCCGCGTACTCACTGGCGCGCTCGAATTTCGATGCGGTGAGCGGTAATTCGTGCGGTCTCGCCAACGACGTGCTCGTCGAGCAGAACGTCAACAGCGGCAACCTGACGCCGATCATCGATCCGGCGCATCCGCCGAAGAACGACGACCCGCTCGCGGGCGGCAATCCGGTCGGCTTCTCCCCCAACGGAGTTCCCACCGATCTGAAGGCCGACTCCGTCGAGGTCAAGCCGGGCACCGGTAACACGTCCACGCAGTCGGTGGGCGCGGCGTTCGCCGAGGGCCAGAACGCGGGCACCGGCGGTGGCCGCACCCAGCAGACCGGCGTCAACGGCAGCACCGTGGCGCTGCCGTTCGGGCTCGATCCGGCGACCACGCCGGTGATGGGCAGCTACCAGGAGAACGTGCAGCAGCCCGCGAACCTGACCTCCAGCTGGTACCAGCTGCCGCCGCGGTCGGAAGATTCGCCGCTGGTGGTGATTTCGGCGGCGGGCCGCATCCTGTCGGTCGATGACACCGGAAACGTCGACTACGGCCAGTCGCTGACCGTCGACTACGGCAAGAAGCAGCCCGACGGCTCGGTCACCAAGCTCGGCAGCTACCTGCCGCGCGATATCGGACCGTTCCCGACCTGGCGCAACCTGCGGGTGCCGCTGGATCAGATCTCGCCCGAGGCCGATACGGTGCGCATCGTCGCCAACGACCCGATCCTGATCGGTGACCAGTGGCTGGCGTTCACGCCGCCGCGCGTGCCGAAGCTGCAGTCGCTGAACACGGTCGTCGGCACCGAACAGCCGGTGCTGCTGGACTGGGCCGTGGGCCTGCAGTTCCCGTGCCAGCGGCCGTTCAACCACCTCGACGGCGTCGCCGAGGTGCCGAACTACCGCATCCTGCCCGATCGTCCGCTGGCGGTGAGCTCCACCGATACCTGGCAGGCCGAGGAATTCGGTGGGCCCCTGGGCTTCTCGCAGATGCTGGCCAAGTCGACCACCATCCCGACCTATATGAAGAACGACTGGGCGCGGGACTGGGGTTCGCTGGAGCGCTACGACCAGTACTACAAGGCGGCACCGGCCGAGGTGAGCACGGGCACGGCCAGCCGCTCCGGATTCTGGTCACCGGGGCAGCTGCGGGTGTTCTGAGATAGGACGCGAAACAGCGGGCGGCGCATGGTGATTGCGCCGCCCGCTTTCTTTTGGGGGCGTACGCGCATGCTGTCGCCCCGGACCGGTCCGGCGGTGGTCGACTCACACTCGGCGGTGGCGTCACACGGTGGCGCTCGTGGAACGACCCACGCGGATCGGCGTGAAGGTAGGTAATCATGCACGGACGTTCAGCCTTGGTATCCCTTGCCGCACTGTTGGTCGCGGCGGCACCCGCGGTGGCGCAGCTGGCCGCCGCACCGACGGCTGCCGCCGACGACGGCTCGCCCAGACTGGCCTGCACCGAGCAACGCGCCGGGCAGAAGGCGAAGGGCACGGACGGGCGCACATGGATATGCCGCGAGGTGAAAACGACCAACGGCGCACTGACATATTGGCTTTGGCGGCCGACCGACGACGCCCCACCACCCAACTACGCACCACCGCCCGAAGCGTAGGGCTGTCCCAGCTGCACTGAGACGCACGGCCGGGGTCGTCGTCGCGCTGAGATGCGCACCGGACGTGAATGCCGCCGCGCGACGAGGGGCGCGCGGCGGCTATCGGACCTATGGGTCGATCGGGCTGTCGACGACAATCTCGGCCGCCCTCAGCCGTCCTCCTGCTCGACAGGTTCGCGGATTGCCTTGACCGTCTTGTCCTTCGGAACACGCTCAGGCCAGCACACAGCGGCGCAGCAAACCCCCAGCGGCAGAGCGATCGCCACGAGCAACCCCACCTCCCAGCTCACAACTGCTCACAGTCCGACACGCCATCTCGACCGTCATCGCCGTACACCAACTCCATGAACACCCCCGGCCCGCCCTCCGGGTCGGAACCCAGGTAGGCCTGAACCTCCAGCAGTCCACCGGGAAACTCGAAAAGCCTTGTACGCCAGTTCATTACCGACTCCCTACTCGGCTGATGGTGAGGCAGCTCGAGTCCGGGTATGCCGTGGTCACGCATGATCTGAACTGGATCGAGAGCTCCGGACCCGAGCGCCATCGCTGAAGTTACTGACGCAGAGAACTCAGATCCACGAATGTGCACCAGCTTGCACAAGGCTACGCCGACCCTGTACATAGCACATCAGCATGAGCGATCATCGAACCTGTGCTGCAAGCCGCTGCACACAGGTACAGGAGGGAAGATCATGCGTCTACGTTTCCTCGGCCGAACCGGATCGAAATCTGGCGACTGCCCGAGCCTCTATGCGACGGACGACGGTGCATACCTGGTGATCGGGTGGCGAACCGGGGCACCGCAAACAGTCGAGATACCGCATCTGCTACTCGGTTTCACCGAACCTGACACGTTCATAGGTGCGCCGATGACAGATACCGGTCGGGGTACATTCACCCTCGATGGCAGGCCGATCACGGATAAGGACACGCTCGACCAGCTCGCCATGCAACCAGACGAGACTGCAATCGAGGTACCGAGGAACGGGAGGACCTACTACGGTGGAACTGCGGCAGCACAGTCCTTGGCCTGACCTCTTTCTGGAGGCGAAACGCTCAGCATTCCACATGGAAGTCCGGGATACCTATGCCGTCCCGAGCGAGTCCGATAGCCTACAAAGGTTCTTGAATGGAGAGTCAAAGGTCGAAGAGTCGTGGGATGCATGGAACAATCTGATCGTGGAGGTAACAGGGCGCGGCGTAGTCGTGAGTCGCGTACGAGTTATCACAGTTCCGCACAGTGATTATCAACGGTGGTTGCTCACCGAGACTTCGGACAACATCGAAGCCGGTGAAGACATTCGTTATCTTCCGCGTCATCTCGTCAGTGCCGAGGATGTCCCGGCCGATGATTTTTGGCTGTTCGACGATGAAACCGTTTGCTACAACCTGATCGATCGAGAGGGAGCACCGGCCGGCGCAGCAATAACGATCGACCCCAGAATAGTAGAGTACTGCCAGCGAGCCAGGGAACATCTGTGGTCATTGGCTACTCCATTCATTGAATACGTCTCAACGGAGAGTCGTTTGCAGTGACACATGCGGTACAGGAAGCACGGGAAGCTCTCGGTCGGCGACTCCGGGAGATGCGACGCTCGGCCGGACTCACGGGCCGTGAGCTTGCCCGCCGCGAAGGTTGGCACGAAAGCAAGTGCAGTAAGATCGAATATGGACGCATAAATCCTTCCGATTCCGACATCAAGGCCTACTGCACCCATTCGAATGCTCGCGAGCAGTTGCCGGACCTTCTTGCTACCCGCCACAATATAGATGCCGCGTATGTCGAGTGGAGGCGAATACTCGGAGCCGGTGGAATTAAACGGCGTCAGCAGCAATCCATCAAGCTGGAAGCCGAGGCCAAGCACATTCGAAACTGGCAACCGCAGATCATCCCAGGACTGCTCCAGACCGCCGATTATGCTGAAGCAATCCTACGCTCCTCGATCGAGTTCTACCAGGTTCCGGACGATATAGACGAAGGCGTGTCCAAGAGAATGGAACGCCAGCTCATTCTCTACCGACGGGGGCACAGATTCCATTTTCTGATCGGCGAACAGGCCCTGTATACGACTATCGGCACCGATGATGTAATGACGGGACAGCTCGATCGAATTCACTCATTAATAGGAATGCCCAGAGTGACACTAGGAATAGTCCCGGCCGCTGCGGAGGGCAGGGTCATCGTCGAGAACTACGTGATGTTCGACAACCACATGGTCAAGGTAGAGGGACATACCGCCGAAATAACCATAACCCAACCTCGAGAAATAGCGCTCTATGGCCGAGCCTTCGACGTTCTGGCAAAACAATCCGTAACCGGAGAGGCGGCCAGGGAACTGATTCGCAAGGCCCTCGAGGAGCGGTCCCGGTGAACGACCAGCTGATGCCGGCGGACCACGAGGCACACCTATCGAGGTACCGATGACGGAGAGGACGTTCTACGGTGCAGTTCCGCACGGTTGATCATGCAGCGTGGGTGAGCCTGTTCGGCGAGTGCAGGCAGGAAGCGTTCCACTTGGAGGTCAGGGACTCGTACGCGGTGCCGCACGAATCCGAGCGACTGAGGCGATTCCTGAACGGCGAACCCCCACCCCGCGACCCCGGTACACCCTGGCAAGCCCTCGTCCGGGAAACCACTGGACGCGGCGTATCAATGAGCCGAGTTCGTGTCGTCACCGTTCCGCACAGTGACTATCAGCGCTGGCTCCTTTCGGTAACTCATCATAATGTCGAGGCAGGCGAGGACATTCGATATATTCCGCGTCACCAGGCCGGAGAAACCCCGCAGGACGACTGGTGGCTTATGGATGAAAATCGTGTGGTCTATAATCTGGTAGATAGTCACGGAAAACCAGCAGGTTTGGCCATCACCACCGACCCTGGCTTAGTCGAATACTGCAGCTTCGTCAAATATCGACTTTGGCAGACCGCCATTCCGTACGGCGAATATTTCAACGAACCGGAAAACTTATCCGAGCAGTGACAAGTTGCATTCAGGAGGAAGCGATGAAGGAGACGGAACACCTGCTTTCCAACTCGGCCAGCGCGGCCTGGCTCGCACGTGGCATTGCTCAGGCCGAATGCGGGCAAGTACAAGCTCACGACCTCATCGACGCCGACGGCGATGCGGACCCGATGACGACCAGGTGATCGTCATCGCCTGCCGCGGCCACTACGACGATTGAACCCGCACGGGTCCTCCGGCGGGCGGGTGCGGTTGTCGTACCCCTCCGGCAGGATGGCGGGCATGACGTATGTGCAGCTCGGTCCGGTGAACACGTGGTACGAGGAGCAGGGTGATGGTGAGTCGCTGGTTCTGCTGCACGGGGGGCTGACCGACTCGCGCACCTTCGGGCCGGTGGTGCCGTTGTTCGCCAAGCACTTTCGCACCTTCGCCGTCGACCGGCGCGGGCACGGGCGCACCGCGGATGTGCCCGGGCCGCTGTCCTATGACGTGATGGCCGAGGACACTATCGCTTTCCTCGAGCAGGTGGCCGGTGGCCCGGCAGATCTGGTCGGCTACAGCGACGGGGCCAATGTGGCGCTGCTGGTCGCGCGGCAGCGCCCCGACCTGGTGCGTCGACTGGTCTCGATCAGCGGCAACTACCACCACGACGGCGTGATACCCGGATCGCTCGACGGGTTCGCCGAGGACGGGGACTCGTGGGCGGCGAAGAACCACGCGGAGGTGTCGCCCGATCCGGCCGAGAACTTTCCGGCCTTCCTGGAGCGGTACAACGCGATGATCCGCACCCAGCCGACACTCACCGAACAGCAGCTCGGGGATATCGGTGCGCGCACGCTGGTCATGGCCGGGGACGACGACCTGATCACGCTGGAGCACACCGTCTCGCTGTATCGGGGCATCGCGGAGTCGGAGCTGTCGATCGTGCCCGGCACCTCACATCTGCTGGCGTTCGAGAAGCCGCAGCTGGTCTTCGAGCAGATCATCGACTTCCTGACCGTGGAACCGGTGCAGACCCGGCTGCCGATCAGGCGCCCGTTGCCGATCGGGGACGAAGCACAGCTCGCCGACTGAGTCCGGGCACGTCGAAAGACCGGACCTCTGGCGGTAGCCGATGTCCGGCTCGCGACGGTGCGCCCGCTATGCCCCTCCGATCAGGCCGTACCGGATGCCGATATTCACGGTTCCAGACGCTCCATCCACTCGTACACCGGCAGGCTGCCCTCGGCGGTGTCCTGCCAGCGCGGGGTCACCTTGAAGCGCTCGTAGCCGCCGTTGAACTGCACCCGCAGTTCGATGCCGGGTGGGGTGATCGGAACGATCCGCTGCGGCAGGTCGGCCGGCCCGCCCTCTAGTACGGCCTTCGGTGAGGTACCCATAGCTGAAGGCTCTCACACCAGGGCCTGTCGACCGACCGATTCCGCGAAAGACACCCCGGTCATAGTCTTTTCGGCGACCGGCATCGACACGTTCGAAAGACCCTGCGGTGACCTCCGACACGGGCACACAGGATCTCCACAATTGATGCTGATCCTCTGCACAGCGGGTGGCTAGGGTTCTCGAGCATGGAACAGAACGCGGCCGCGGGAACCAGGGCGCGGCGGATTCTGGTGGTGGACGATGAGATCACCATTGCGGAATCTGTCGCGGTGCGGTTGCGGGCCGAGGGATTCACGGTCGACATGGCCCACGACGGACCCGCCGCCGTCGCCGCGGTGAGCGCGCTCGAGCCGGATCTGGTGGTGCTCGATGTGATGCTGCCGGGTTTCGACGGGCTGGAGGTGTGCCGGAGAATCCAGGCCGAACGCCCGGTCCCGGTGCTGATGCTGACGGCCCGCGCGGACGAGACCGATCAGCTGGTCGGGCTCGGCGTCGGCGCCGACGACTATCTGACCAAACCGTTCTCGCTGCGGGTACTCACCGCCCGCGTGCACGCCCTGCTGCGCCGGGTCGACCGCGCCGGTGATCACGGCGGCGCCATCATCGTGGTCGGCGACCTGCGCATCGACGCCGATCAGCGGCGCGTCTGGCGGGGTACCGCCGAGGCTCAGCTGACGCCGCTCGAGTTCGACCTGCTCGCCCGCCTGGCCCGCCGTCCGCGCGTGGTGCTGGCCCGCGAGCGGCTCCTCGAGGAGGTGTGGGACTGGGCCGACGCCGCCGGAACCCGCGCGGTCGACAGCCACATCAAGGCACTGCGCCGCAAGCTCGGCGCCGACCTGATCCGCACCGTGCACGGTGTCGGCTACGCCCTGGAGGCACGGTGAGCGGGGACGGAAAGCGCACGGGCGCGGCGAGCAGGGGCGGAGAACACACAGGCGTGGCGAGCAGGAACGGTGACCGCGCTGGCATGACGAGCGGGAACGGTGACCGTGCAGGCGTGGCGAGCAGGAACGGCGACCACGCAGGCATGGCAAGCGGGAACGACAACCGCGCAGGCGCGGCGAGCGAGAACGATGACCACGCAGGCGCGGCGAGCGAGAACGATGACCACGCAGGCATGACGAGCGGGGACAGAAAACGCGCATCCGCGGGCGCTTTGACGGCGCCGAGCGCATGGGCTGAACGGAGCGAAGCGCAGTCGGGCAGTGGAGCGTTCGCGTTGCGGGCGCGATGGCGGAGGCTGACGGATCGGGTGGCGGAGGCACTGCCGCGGCCGCTGGACCGGATCCGGTCCATCAAGCTCAAGCTGGCCATTCTGATGATCTTCGCGGGCGGGCTGGCCTTCGGGTTCTTCCGGCTGCGGATCGGCTGGCTGCCGCCGCTGACCACGCTGTCGGCCATGGTCATCGCGCTGGTGACGTCGCAGTTTCTGGCGCACGGCATTACCCGGCCGCTGCGCGAGATGACCACCGCGGCACAGCGAATGGCGCACGGCGACTACACGCGCCGGGTGCGGGCGTCCTCGCGCGACGAGGTCGGGCAGTTGGCGGAGGCGTTCAATCAGATGGCCGCCGACCTCGCCGCCGCGGATCAGCAGCGCCGCGATCTGATCGCCAATGTCTCGCACGAGCTGCGCACGCCGGTCAGCGCGTTGAACGCCGTGCTGGAGAATCTGGTGGACGGGGTCTCCGAGCCCGATCCGAAAACGCTGAAAACCGCTCTCGCGCAGACCGAACGGCTCAGTGTGCTGGTTTCCGAGCTGCTGGATCTGTCCAGCATCGAGGCGGGTGCGCTGCCGCTGGACCGCGAAGAGCTCCGCGTGGCACCACTTTTCGACGAGGTGATCGCCGAGGCGGAGGTGATGGCGGCGGCAGCGGGCCGCGGCGTTCGCTTTCGCAGCGAGGCGGCGCCCGCTACCGCCACCGTCTACGCCGACCGCGCCCGGCTGCACCAGGTCCTGCTGAACCTGCTGGACAACGCCGCCCGCCACGGCCCGGCCGGAGGCGAGGTCCGCATCGACGCACGCTCATCGGGCACCGAACTCGTGATCGACGTCCAGGACGAGGGCCCCGGCATTCCGCCCGCCGACCGTGCCCGAGTCTTCGACCGCTTCACTCGCGGCGGCCGCACCGACGGCGGTGGCACCGGCCTGGGCCTGGCGATCTCCCGCTGGGTGGTCGACCTGCACGGCGGCACCATCGCCGTCACCGACCCCGGTTCCCGAATCCGCGTCACCCTGCCGGCCGCGCCGCCTCCGAATCCCTAACTCCCCCACCCCGATTCCCCACCACCCGAACCGCCTTCGAGGTCCCGGGCCGACGAAGCACACCCTCAGGAGACCCACCTTGCCGGAACAACCAACACCCGACGATCGCAATACCTCGCAGGCACCGCCCCCGAAAGAACTGCGCGACCCGGCCGAACCGGCTTCGAAACCCGCTCTACCGGAAGCCGATTCAGCCCGCGGCACCGAGCCGAAACCACACGAACCGGCCGATCCCCAACCAGCGCAGGAGAATCCGCGAGCGCGTACCGACATTGCCGATACCGAACCGGCACCGGCGGTCCCTCGGGGGCAAACCGGTACCACTGATCCTGAACCGGAGCAGGCAGTGCCGACTGCCGGGAAGCGGTCCGGCGCTGCCGATCCCGAACCGGGACGGGCCGTGTCGCATCCGCGAGAGCAGTCCAGCGCTACTGATAATCCGGCGCAGGCCGCGCCGGATCTGACGGAGCAACCCGCCACTACCGAACCCGCTGCTACGCATACGGAATCGGCGGCTGAACCGGATGACCCCGCGGGATCGCCCCGGCGATGGACACGTGTCGCCGGTGTGAAGCTCGACCAGACGGCCGCCACAGGCCTCGCGACCATCGACGATGGCCCGCAACAATCGCCGCACCGGGATCACCCCGCTGTCGGCACCTCCGGGAAGTCCGCGCCGGACAGGCCTGCACTGCCGGATGATTCGGCACAGCCACCCGCCGATTCGATCCCGCCCGGTTCCGAGTCCGGCGCGCCGCTCGTTCCGAAAGCCGATCCTAGACGGGATACTTCGCCGTCCGATGTGCCTGCGCCACAGGCTGATTCGGCATCGGCCTCGGGCGGCGACGCAGGCTCGCCCGACCCGGCTGCGGCGCCCGGACCGAGAGCCGACCCGGCCTCGGCGTGGGCCGAGGTCGGACGGCAGGCGCAGGCCGACAGCGGTGCGGACAACGGTGGCGCCGAACGGATAACACCACCGGATGGAGATCCGTCCGAGCCCGACGGTGACTCGTCGGCCTCCGATGCGTCGGGCGCCTCGGGGCAGGGGCCGTTGTCCAGCCGGTCGGGGCTTCCCGGGTATCCGATGCGCTCGCCCGCTCCGGTGGCGCCGCCGCGCTGGCGACGGGTGATGTGTCCGTCCGGGGTGCTACCCGCGGCTGCGCTCGCGGGAGTCGTCGCGGCCGTGGCGGTTCCCGTCACTCGACCTGGGATCGGCTGGCTGATCGCGGGTTTCGTGGCAATGGTGGCGGTGGTGACCGTCGATCACCGGGCGCGTCGCGGGGAGACGCGAGCCGCGGCGAGCCGGAACTGGGAGCGCGTCTGGTGGACCACCGCGACCTTGGCCCTGCTGGCGGCGGGGACGTTCCGGGCGGCGGGGTGGTTGTTCGCGCTGTGCGCCCTCGCGGCCTGCGTAACGGCGTCGCTGGCGGTAGTCGGGCGGCGGTCGGCCAACGGTGTGCTCTACGACGTGATCGCGGTGCCGTTGTCGGCGTTCGGCGGAATCGCGTGGGTATATGCGGCGCCCGGCAGGGTTCGTGGCGCGGCCGGGGCGCAACGTCGCCGCGTCGGCGTTTCGGTGGCGGTGACCGTGGCGCTGCTGGCGATCTTCGTGCCGCTGCTGGGTAGCGCGGACGCGACCTTCGCATCGCTCCTCGACGGGCTGGTCCCGCGGCTGGACGCCGATTCGGTGGTGCGCTGGATATCGGTCTTCGCGCTGGCGGCCGCCGGCTGCCTCGCCGCGATGTATCTGCTGGCCGGGCCGCCGCCACCCGCTTCGGCAGGGCGGCAAGAGATTCCGGGTCGTAGGCTCGCGCGGCTGGAATGGGGACTGCCGGTGGGGGCGTTGACGGTCCTGTTCGCGGCATTCATCGGCGCGCAGCTGATGGCCTTGTTCGGCGGCGACGACTACGTGCAGCGCACCGCGGGGCTGACCTACGCCGAGTACGCCCGCAGCGGGTTCTGGCAGCTGTCGGCGGTCACGGTGCTGACGCTCATCGTCATCCTGTCCGTCTTGCGCTGGGCCGCACAGGATTCGGCGACCGATCGGCTGTGGTTGCGGGTGCTGCTGTGTGCGATCACCGCACTCACCCTGGTGATCATCGCCTCCGCGTTCGGCCGGATGTGGACCTACCAGCAGGCATACGGCTTCACCGTGCTGCGGCTGCTGGTCGGTATCTGCGAGCTGTGGCTCGGGGTCGTGTACGTCCTGGTACTCGTCGCCATTTTCCGCACGGACCGAAAGTGGCTGCCCCGCACCACCATCGGCACCGCCGTAGCCACCCTGCTCGCCCTCGCCGCCCTGAACCCCGAGGGCCTGATCGCCGACCGCAACATCGACCGCTGGCACCGCGGCGAGGATTTCGACACCACCTACCTGTCCACCCTCTCCCCCGATATCGCCCCCGCCGTCGACCGCCTCCCAGGGCCCCTCCGCGATCACCTACTCACAAAACTCCGCAACGACCTCGACTCCGACACCTGGAACACCTGGAACCTCTCCCGCGCCGGTCTCGGGTAAGCGTTGCGACTGCGCGCCCGGCAAGCACGACCAAACCGCAACGACATTCCTCGTCATTCCGACACGCTTACCTCGTCATTCCGGCCCGCCTTTTGGCCGGAATCTACTTAGCCAAGTTGGTCACCGTAGATCCCGGCGAAAAGCGTGCCGGGAAATAAGGGGGGGAGCCATGCCGGGAATAGGGGGCCTTCTCAGAAGAGACGGGGCGGCGCCAGGAAACGGGGGCTCTGCCACCAGACGGGGCTCTGCCGGAGAGACATGCGCTCCACCGGGAAGAGACAGGCGCCCTGCCACCAGACGGGCTCCACCGGGGGGACCGGGCGCCAAGAGACGGGGTTACTGCCAGGAAACGGGGGCAAAGCTTCGGAATGGAGCACCGGTTCCGGTGTTGCTGATGCCGCGGGTATTGCCCGGTTTGTCCGGCTTACTGCTGGTGGGAACATGCGCGCAGCCCGGCGCTGGCGATTTGCTTAGGGTTGGGGTGCGTACCAACCGGTACGCACGCTCGGATACGTGGCCCCGGGTCTCTTCGCACCGGGGCCAGCCGGGATCCCGGCAACCGGACCTGCTGAACGCCACTCACATTCAGCAGGCGGCCGGTCCTACAGCGGCAGCAGGTGGTGCTTGCGCGGGTTGCGCTGCAGCTTCTTGTCGCGCAGCAGGTGCAGGGCGCGGCGGATCTCCAGGCGGGTCGTGGACGGCTCGATGACCGCATCGATGAAACCGCGCTCCGCCGCCACCCACGGGTTCGCCATGGTCGCGTTGTAGAAGTCGATCATCTGCTGCCGGATCGCCTCGCGCTGGTCCTCCGGCGCGGCCTCGATCTGCTTGCGCCCGATCAGGCTGACCGCGCTCTCCGCACCCATCACGGCGATGCGCGCGGTCGGCCAGGCCAGGTTGACGTCGGCGCCGAGCTGCTTGGAGCCCATCACCGCGTACCCGCCGCCGTAGGCCTTGCGGATCACCACGGTCACCTTCGGCACCGAGGCCTCCACGAACGCGAACAGGAAGCGCCCGCCGCGCTTGATGACGCCGATCTTCTCCTGCTCCACACCGGGCATGAAGCCGGGCGTATCGACCACCAGCACCAGCGGGATCTCGAACGCGTCGCACAGGCGCACGAAGTGCGAGGCCTTGTCACCGGCGTGCGCGTCCAGTGCGCCCGCGGAGACCATCGGCTGATTGGCGACCACGCCGACGGTGCGCCCGTCCACCCGGGCGAACCCGGTGATGACATTGAGCGCCGCCGATCCACCGACCTCGTGGAAATCCCCGTCGTCGAAGATGCGCAGCAGGATCTCGTGCATGTCGTAGCCGGCGTTGTCGGAGTCCGGCACGATCGAATTCAGTTCCAGGTCACTGTCCGTGGTCTCCGGCTCCAGCCCCGGATTCACGATCGGCGGCGACTCCTGACAGCTGGTCGGCATGTAGCCCAGGTACTGCCGCACCCAGTCGAAGGCCGCCTTCTCGTCCTTGGCGACGTGGTGGATATTGCCGTACTCGGCCTGACTGCGGGCGCCGCCCAGCTCCTCCAGGCTGACGTCCTCGCCGGTCACCTCCCGAATCACCTTCGGGCCGGTGACGAACATGTACGCCTCTTCGGTGGCGACCACGACGTCGGTATTGATCGGCTGATACACCGCGCCACCCGCGCAACTGCCGAGGATCAGCGAGATCTGCGGCACCATGCCCGACAGCGGCTCGACCCGCAGCGCGATATTGGCATACCAGGCCAGCGAGGTCACCGCCTCCTGCACGCGGGCGCCGCCGGAGTCCTGGATGCCGACCACCGGGCAGCCCACCTTGGCGGCGAACTCCATCAGCGCGCACACCTTGCGGCCGAACATCTCGCCGACCGATCCGCCGTACACGGTCTGATCGTGCGAGAACACCGCCACCGGACGCCCCTCGACGAGGCCGTGACCGATGACCACACCGTCGCCGTACAGGGCGTTCTTATCGCCCGGATTGCGAACCAGCGCACCGATTTCCACGAAGGTGCCCGGATCGAGCAGCATGTTGATCCGGTCGCGCGCGCTCGGAATGCCCTTGCGCTGCCGCTTGGCCACCCCCGCCTCACCCGCCGGCTCCTGCGCTAATTCGAGCTTCTTCCGCAGGTCGGCAAGCTTTTCGGCGGTCGTACTCACAGGTTCACCTCGCTGGGGCCCGGTGTCGCGGTCTGTGCGGAACGCGGGCCTGATGGTTCTCTTACTAGCTCTCTCATTGAGTTGTCACGACGCGCCGGAATGACGGGGTTGTCACTGTTCGGCCTCCGCGATCGCGGCAAGCTTCTGCGTCAGGTCGGCCCCGATGGTGGCGATACGGGGCTCGTCGATGATCTGAAGATGCTCGCCCGGGATGTGGATGATCTCCAGGTTCGGGATGTAATCGTCCCACCCGCCGTTGGGCTGCCGTTCGGCGAATCGAGGCTCCAGCTCGATCATGCCGTCGTGATAGCGATCGGCGAGGTACAGCACCACATTGCCGTCATAGTGCGACGGCTGCGCCTTCTCCAGCTCTCGGCTGTCGAGCCACGAGGTGCGCTGGTGTTCGATCACGCCGCCGGGGATCTTCACATCGGCGAACTTGAGCAGGTCCGTGATGATCTTGTACTGCTCCTCGTCGGAGGCCTCCGCCAACTCTTGCAGCATATCGTCGTCGAGTTCGCCCTCGATGCCGTAGGTCTTCTGTGCGAATGCCTGGAAGCGCTCGATCCGAGCACGGCGACCCTCGGGGCTGGTGTCCTCGGGCTGCGTCGGAATCGCGAGATCGATCAGGCCGACGAGCCGGACGTCATCACCTTCGGCCCGCATGATCTGCGCGACCTGCAGCGAGAACACGGCTCCCAGCGACCATCCGTAGAAGATGTAGGGGCCACCGGGCTGCAGCTCGCGGATCTTCGGAACGTATTGGCGGGCACGCTCTTCCATCGAGCCCTCGACACGTTCGAATCCGTACATCGGGGTGTCCGCGGGCAACCGCTTCAACAGCGGCTCGTAGACGAGCGTATTGCCGCCCGACGGGTGGAACACGAAGACCGGTACGGCATTCGAGCCCTCCGCACGGGCACGCAGCGTGCGGACGAAGCCGTCGATATCGCCACCGCTGTCCTGATGCTGACGCACGATGTCCGACAGCTGCTCGATGGTCTCGCAGTCGAGCACTTCCTCGACATCGATCTCGGCGCCGACGCGCTCGGACAGCCGCGCCGCCAACTTCTGGGCGGTGTCCTCGTCCAGGATCGGCAGGGTGTTGAAGACGCCGCCCGCCGACTTGCCGGTGATCTGCGCCCAGGTGCCGTAGGTCAGCCGCTCGGCGGCATCGCGAGGGGGCACATTGTCTTCGGTGGGCGCCCCGGCCGCCTGCTGACCACCGCCGAAGACAGCCGCGGATTCGGTTGCGGCAGTAGCCTTCTCGGCGCCGGTCGGCGATGCCGTGGATTCCGCTGCGGGAGCGGACTTTTCGCCGCCACCCTCGGCCAGCTTCTCCTTGACGACCGCCGCCGGGTCCGCGCCGGACTCCATGGCCGCGCGGGCCGCGTTGACGAAGTTGTCGTCGACGGTCAGCGAGCCGCCCTCGGCGGCCTGCTGTTCGGCCATCGCGGCCACCTCGTCGCGGTGTTCGATGGCATAGCGCAGCACCTTGGAGACCTCGTTGAGGCTGGCGTCGCGCACGGCCGAGACCTGCAGCTGCGGGATGTCGAACTCGTACTCGACCCGGTTCTTGATGCGCATGGCCATCAGCGAGTCCAGGCCGAGCTCCATCAGCGGGATCTCCATCGGCAGATCCTCGACGGAGTAGCCCATGGATTCGGCGACGATGATCGCCAGCCGCTGCTCCACGGTCTGGGAACCGTTCGGGTCCCACCGGTCCCCGAAGGTCTCCACGACCGTCAGATCGGCGGCAGCGTCGCCGGTTTCGGTCGCTGCTTCCGGAACGGGCTGGGCGACAGCAGCTTCCGGCAGCGGCGCACCGGAGTTCACGACGGCCTCGAACAGCAGCCGGAACGCACCGTCCTGCTTGCCGTGCACCTGCACCGACGCACCACCCAGATGCGGGGTGAGCGTGGTGGTCACGGTTCCGGAGGCGGGCAGCGGCGAATGCGCGACCGTGGCGCCCACCGAGACATCCGAAAGCACCTGCGCCGCAGCGGCGCCCACCAGCGCCGAGAGATCGGCGACGGCACCCGCGGTCACCTCCCAGGCATGCCGCCCGTCGGGCAGCGCGACGTGCGCGCCCGGCACGCGGTCGGTACCCGAACCCGATGCGATGGCGACCTTGGGCCAGTACTCCTTGCGCAGGAACGCGGTCCGCGGGATATCGGCGTACGCACCGGCCGACAAGAGCGACGACAGATCGACCTTGTGCCCGTGCACGTAGAGCTGCGCCAGCGCCGCGATCACACCGGCGGACTCGTCCTCCTTGCGCTTGAGCGTGGCGATGAGCGCCGCATTGTGCACCCCGGCCGCGAACGTCGTGCCCAGAACCTGCATCAGCGCAACGGAATTCGGCGCCAGCTCCAGGAACGTGGTGATACCGCCGTCGACCGCCTGCCGCACCGCGTTGGTGAAGTACACCGGGTAGCGCATATTGGTGACCCAGTAGTCCACGTCGTGCACCGGATCCGAGCCCGCGCGGTACACGGTGGCCTTGTGCACGGTCGAGTACAGGTCGACGGTCGGCTTGGTCGGCTCGATTCCGGCCAGCTCGGCAGCCAGCTCGCCGAGCAGCGGATCCATCTGCGAGGTGTGCCCCGCGCCGCGCACCTGCAGCACGCGAGCGAATTTGCCCTCGGCCTCGGCGCGGGCGACGACGGCCTGCACCTGCTCCGGCGG
This sequence comes from Nocardia mexicana NBRC 108244, assembly GCF_001613165.1. Classification (GTDB taxonomy): domain Bacteria; phylum Actinomycetota; class Actinomycetes; order Mycobacteriales; family Mycobacteriaceae; genus Nocardia; species Nocardia mexicana. The sequence continues at coordinate 32,465 of NZ_BDBV01000053.1, read as the reverse complement.
GCCGCCGATCACGGTGTTGGTGGGCGCGGCGTAGACGGCGACCTCGAGGTCCGGGTAGTCGGCCAGCACCTTCTCGATATCTTCGGCGCTGTATTCGACCAGCGCCATATTGCGGACGTCGGCCTCGGAGAGCATCTGCTCGCCCTCGCCCATCAGCCGCGACCGCGCGCAGATGACGCGCACCGCGTCCTCGAGGTTCATGCCGCCCGAGATGTAGGACCCGGCGGCCTCACCCTGCGAATGCCCCACCACGCCTTCGGGTTCCGCGCCGTGCGCGCGCAACAGCGCCGCGAGGCCGACCTGAATGGCGAACACGCCGACCTGCGACGTGCCCACATCCCAGTCCTGCGCGTCGTCGAGGATCATCTCCTTGACCGAGTAGCCCGCCTCGTCCTGCACCAGGTCGTCGACCTCGTCGACGGTGCGGGCGAAGATCGAATTCTCCAGGTAGAGCTGCTTGGCCATCTTGCGGTGATGCGAGCCGAAGCCCGACAGCACCCACATCGCGCCCTTGGCGGCGGGTGCGTCCGCGGTGAAAACGCCCGGCCCCGGCTTGCCCTCGGCGATCGCGCGCAGCCCGGCGACGGCCTCCTCGCGCGTCGTGGCCAGCACCACGCCGCGCGACCGGCCGTGATTGCGCTTGGCCAGCGCCCGCGCCACATCCTCCAGCGAGGCCGCCTGTCCCGCTTCCGATTCCAGCCAATCGGCCAGATCGGCGGCGGCACGACGACGACGCGACGGCAGGTACGCCGACACCGGCAGGATCACCGGCAGGGGCTCGGTGCGCTCCTCGGTCCACTCGGGAACCTCCGCGGCAACCGCCTCATCCACAGTCGTTCCGGCAGGCTCTTCGCCGGAATCCACCTCGGAAGCACCGGAACCCGCGATGATGGCCTCGGCATCGGCCACCACATCGGTGGTCTCGTCATCGAGGAGTTCGTCCAGGCCGCCCTGGGTCCCGGCGTTCGCCGGGATGACGGAATCAGAATCTGGAGTGGCGGAGGCCGAATCCGTTGTGGTGGCTGCCGATTCCGGCACATATTCCTGGATGACCACGTGCGCGTTGGTGCCACCGAATCCGAAACCGGAGACACCGATGGTGGCCTTACCGCTGTAGCGCGGGAACTCGGTCGGCTCGTCGACGACCTTCAGATGCGCCTGCTCGAACGGAATGTACGGATTGGGCCCGGCGAACCCGACGTTCGGCGGAATAACGTTGTGCTGCAACGCCATAATGATCTTCGCCAGCGAAGCCGCCCCCGCGCCCGACTCCAGATGGCCGAAGTTGGTCTTGGCCGAACCGAGCAGCGCGGGCTTGTCGTCGTCGCGCCCGCGACCGATCACGCGGCCGAGCGCATCGGCCTCGATCGGGTCGCCGAGCAGCGTGCCGGTGCCGTGCGCCTCGATGTAATCGACGGAGGACGGCAGGATTCCGGCGTCGCGGTAGGCGCGCCGCAGCGCGTCCGCCTGGGCATCGGGGTTCGGGGCCAGCAGGCCGTTGGAGCGGCCGTCGTTGTTCACCGCGGAACCCTTGATGACGGCCAGAATCCGATCGCCGTCCCGCTCCGCGTCGGCCAGCCGCTTCAGCACGAACATGCCGCCGCCCTCCGAGCGGATCATGCCGTCCGCGTCGGAGGAGAAGGCCTTGATGTGACCGTCTTTCGCGAGGGCGCCCGCCCCGTCGAATCCGAGGGTCGCGAACGGGGCCAGCAGCATGTTGACACCACCGGCGAGCGCGACATCCGCGTCGCCGCTCCGGAGCGACTTGACCGCCTCGTGCACCGAGACCAGGGTGGACGAGCACGCGGAGTCGACCGAGACCGACGGCCCGCGGAAGTCGAAGAAATAGGACACCCGGTTGGGGATGATGGACGAGACGCTGCCCGTGATCCCGTAGGCGGCCGCCGTCGCCGGCGTATTGGCATCGACCGGGGCGCCCGCCGCCATCGCGACGAGGAACATGAAGTCGTTGCCCGACGAGCCGATGAACACCCCGACCGGCTTACCCTTGAGGTCGCTCGCGGGAATTCGGGCGTGCTCCAACGCTTCCCAGGTCAGCTCCATCATCAGCCGCTGCTGCGGATCGACCCGCTCGACCTCGATGGGCGACATCGCGAAGAACTCGGCGTCGAAGCCCTTGACCACATCCTGATCGAGGTAGCCACCCCGGGTGATCGACTTCTCGACGGCCTCGGCCATCCGTGGCTCGACGGTGAACTCCGACCATCGCCCCTCGGGCAGTTCCCGGATCCCGTCCCCCCGATTGATCAGGAACTCCCACGTCGACTCCGGCGTATCCCCCGCCCCCGGCAGTCGCGTCGACAACCCGACGATCGCGATATCGTGCGCCTCGCCCGCCTGGAACCCCGCGGTATAGAAGAAGTCGTCCTCCGACGCCTCCGGCTCCTCGAGCACCCCGCCCGCCGCGATGACCTCGGCCAGCCCGGCGATGGTCGGCCGCTGGTAGACGACCGTGGCGTTGAGCATCACGCCGGTCAGATCCTCGATGTCACCACCGAGCGCCAGCAGATCGCGCGAGGCCAGCCCGAACTCCTCCATCGGCCGTTCGGCCGTGATGTTCTCCACCGGCTGCCCGGTCGCGTCGGCGACCCAGCGCCGCAACCACTCTCGCAGCTCGGCCACCGACATCTCGGTGTCGGGAGTGCCCGGGTTCGCGGCCACCTCGGCCGATACCTGCGGGTCATCGGTGACCGATTCGCTCGCGGGCGAAACGGCGTCGGTCGTCTGGGTGCCCTCGTTGTCAGCCATCAATTCCTCAAGCTACCTGGATGCGGGTATCGGGTGGGCAGGGATCGACAGCCAGTATCGCAATGCCCGGTCGTGCCGACGACCGCCGGGGACCCAGCGACGAGAGTGGTTGTCGATCACTCTTCCTCGGGAGCATCGGGGAAGGCCTGCTGCGTGTAACCACCGCGCAGCGTGCCCTCCAGATACGCGGCCCGGCAGGCGCGGCGGGCGATCTTGCCGCTCGAGGTCCGCGGAATCGATCCGGCCGGTACCAGCAGTACGTCACGCACGGTGACGCCGTGGCGCTGGGAGATCGCCGCGCGCACCGCGTCGGCGACCGGCTGCGGGTCGGCCTTGTGCGCGCCCGGCCCGCGCTCGGCGACGACCACCAGCTGCTCGGAGGCATCGTCGGCGTCGTAGCGGATGCCGGAATGGCTGTCGGACTCGAACACCTCGGGCGGCAGCTGGTTGGCGGGCACCGAGAACGCGGCGACGAAACCGGGCCGCAGCAGCTTGCTGGACTCCTGCGCGGAGAACTCCAGATCCTGCGGGTAGTGGTTGCGGCCGTCGACGATCACCAGGTCCTTGACGCGGCCGGTGATGTACAGCTCGCCGTCGATGTACACGCCGTAGTCGCCGGTCCGCATCCAGATCGCGTCCGCGGCCGAACCCTCGGCCTTGCTGCCCTCGGGCAGGCGACGGGACAGGATGTTCTTGAAGGTCTTGCGGGTCTCCTCGTCGCGACCCCAGTAGCCGATGCCGATGTTGTCGCCGTGCAGCCAGATCTCGCCGACCTGGCCCTCGGGCAGCTCACGCGCGCCCTCGGGATCGTCGATCGTCTCGGCGTCGACGATGGTGGCCCACTGCGACAGCGCGACGTACCCGCAGCTGACCTGCGCGATGGCGTTGGGGGCGCTCTGTTCCACCTTCACGATGCGGCCCGCGTTGAGCTCGTCGCGGTCGACATAGATGACCTTGGCCTCGTCCTCGGCCCGCGTCGCCGACACGAACAGGGTGGCCTCGGCCATGCCGTAGCACGGCTTGATGGCGGTCTTGGGCAGGCCGTAGGGGGCGAACGCCTCGTTGAACTTCTTCATCGAGGAGGTGGTCACCGGCTCGCTGCCGTTGATCAGGCCGATGACGTTCGACAGATCCAGCGATTCGCCGTTCTTCGGCAGGCCGCGCGCGGCCGCGTGCTCGAACGCGAAGTTCGGTGCGGCGGCGAAGGTTCCGGCGCCGTCGGAGTGCGCCGCCAGCTCGTGGATCCAGCGACCCGGGCGCCGGACGAACGCGCTGGGCGACATGATCGTGATGAACTTGCCGCCGATGGCGGGCAGGATCACGCACAGCAGACCCATGTCGTGGAACAGCGGCAGCCAGGTCACGCCGCGCGAATTCCAGTCCAGGTTGATCGCGTTGATCATCTGCAGCAGGTTGGTGCCCACCGCGCGGTGCGTGATCTCGACACCGGCCGGGGTACGCGTCGATCCCGACGTGTACTGCAGGTAGGCGATGTGGTCCACGGTGATGTCGGGATAGGTCCACGACTCACCGAGCGAATCCGGCACGGCATCCACGGCGATGACACGCGGACGCTGCGCGGCCGGCAGCGGGCGGAAGAACTGGCGCACCCCGGCGGCGGAGGAGCTCGCCGTCAGGATGGCCGCGGGCTTGCAGTCGCCGAGCACGGCGTGCAGGCGGTCGGTGTGGCCCGGTTCCTCGGGATCGAACAGCGGCACGGCGATGGTGCCGGCGTAGATGGCGGCGAAGAAGGCCACCACGTAGTCCAGACCCTGGGGCGCCAGGATCGCGACCCGGTCGCCCGGCTCGGTCACCTGCTGCAGCCGGGCGGCCACCGCGCGCAGCCGGATCCCGAATTCCTGCCAGGTCAGCTCGTGATACTCACCGTCGCGCTCTCGGGAGTAGTCGATATAGCGGTAAGCAAGCGTGTTCGCGTCGTTGCGAGTGTGCTTCTCGACGTAGTCGACCAGGGTCCGTCCCGGGGGAATTCTGATGTTCCCGGACTCGTCCAGGTAGTCGTCGAAAGTCTCGTCCGTCATTCCTTCTCCTCCGAGGCACACGCAGTACGGCGCCCTGGCCGCTGTTACCTGTGAGGCCCCGACTCTCTTACGCCCGCGGACGCTCTGTGGTGCGAGAGCATGCCTGCAGCTTTTTCCGGCGGTCTGCGCGGTGACCACCTATCGGCTAGATGTACTCAAACCAGGGACATGTTACAGAGCAGGGCCCGAACCAGTACCCGGTGCAAGCGAACATGACCCTCTTACGCCTCCCGCAGCAACGGGATCACCGGCGCGAAGGCGTCCATCTGAGTAGGAAACACTCCGACATAGGACATCGAGGTGAGTTTCCGCACGTTACGGATCTGCTCGGCAATCTCGTCGAATGTGCCGATTGCCACATAGGGGGACGTCAGGATGTCGTCCACCGACAACTGCACGTCCACCTCGAGATCCGGGTGCAGGCCCTTATCGATCGCCGACAGCGCCATCTCGGCGGTGCGCTCCCGGTCGTCCGTGATCACCACGGCGGTGATGGTCCAGTTCAGCTCGATGTCGGCGAACCGGTCACCGGCCGCCTCCTTGATCAGGTTCACCTTCTCGATGGTCTTGTCGAGGGTGATGCCCGACAGCAGGCCCTTCCCATTCTTGGTGGTCCGGGGCACGACCGAGATGATGTCCGCGTGCTTGGCGGCCAGCCGCAACATCTTCGGGCCGCCGCCACCGGTGACCAGCGGCGGGCGCGGTCCCTGCCGCGGCCGCGGGGTGCCCTTGATGCCGCGCACCTGGTAGTGCTTGCCCTCGAAGTGGCACTCCTGCCCGCGTAACAGCACGTCCAGGATGGTCAGCGATTCGTCCAGCTTCTCCAGCCGCACGCCCGGCGACTCGTAGGGAATGCCCGCGGCCTCGAACTCGCCCTTGATCCAGCCCGCGCCCACGCCCAGTTCCAAGCGGCCCTTGGACAGCACGTCGATGGTGGCGGCGTCCTTGGCCAGCACCACCGGATGGCGGAAGCCGTTGGCCAGCACTGAGGTTCCGATGCGGATCCGCTCGGTGGCCACCGCCAGCGCGCCCAGCGCGGCGATCGGGCCGATCTGCGGACCGAGATGATCGGGCACGGCGAAGGAGTCGTAGCCGTACTCCTCGGCCTGCTGCGCCAGCTTGACGAACTTGCGCGCCCCGCCCTCCTGCTGATTCCCCTCGCCCGCGGCCGCGAACCGGAACCTGCGCGGCGGCGTGCCCAAGGCAGTCACCTCTGCGGTAGCGGCGACTTCTGTCATGAACTCATGCTCCTGGCTGTCCGGAATGGCTGCGACGCCGGGCCGATCCGAGAGGATGCGGCTCCGGCGTCGCGATCATCGCTGCACTTTACAGCCTGCCCCGGAAACCTTGGGGTCCTCGGGGTTGACCCCTGTTAACAGTCACGAATGGGGCGGGTGCGGGGCGCCATTGATCAGGTCCGTCGCCCAATTCACCGTCCACTGGGTGGCGGTGGCACCGGTGTCGGGATCCACGACGAACGCGTTGTAGCCGTTGTGCACCGGATTTCCGACGGCCCGCACCAGCGTCCCCAGGGCGGGAATCATATTGAGCGGGTTCAGTGCCTGCTTGGGGGCGTCGCAGATCAGGTCGCCGGGGGCGCAGATGGTGTAGGTCCTGTCGGCGAGCTTGCCGAAGCCCTGCCGCGGGCCGGTCATGCTGATTCCGGGGACGGTGAGCCCCTTGAGCGCGACCTCCGCGCCCACGCCCGGCGGGTTCGGCCCGATCTCGGTGGCCTGGCCGGACCCGAAGTCGCGCCGTCCGTCGGCGATCAGCATCACGCCGAGCACCCGATCGGGCGATACCGGCCCCTTACCCGCGCCGATCTGCGCGGCGAGGTCGCCGCCGATCACGGCGCCCTGCGAGAAGCCCGCGATCACGTAGCTGGTCAGCGGGCATTCCTTGGCCATCGAGGTGAGCTCGTCGGTGGCGCGCCGGGTGCCCTCCGAGCGGCTGTTGTTGTAGGACTGCTGGCCGTCCGGCGGGATCGCGATCGGATTGGAGAACTGCGCGACGTACGGGACGGTGTAGACGTCGAGCCGTTCCTGCGGGAACTGCTCGCGCACCGGATTGCTGATGTTCAGCATCAGCGAGGCCGGATTGGCGCTCGGGTTCTCCGGATCGTCTCCGCTGTTGGACTCCCAGGTGCCGGGAATCGACAGCAACTGCACGTCCGGGCAATGCGCCGGCTGTGTGGCGGGCGGGCGCGGCTTGGGCGGCGTGGGCTTGGGGATGCGCAGCACCCCGGCCAGCAGGTACCACAGCAGCAGCACCACGACGATCAAGACGACGATGCCGGCCAGGAACAGCAGACATCCCCGGCCCCGGCCGCGCTTGCGGCCGGAGAAGCCCGAACGTCGCGCGTTCACTTGTCGCAGTAGCTCTGGGTCGCGACGTCGACGTAGATCTTGCCCGCCTGCTCGACCGGCATCTTCGCCGGATCGTAGGCCGGATCGGACCCCGCCATGGCATTCACGTAGGTGGTGAGCTGGTCATTGGGCATGCCCGCTGCCTTGCCCTGGCAGACGAAGCTCGCCGTGGTCACCGCGACGTCCGGGGTCGCGTTGACGCCGCGCTTCTTCAGCTCCTCGACCAGCGCCTCGTCCTTGGCCGTCAGCGGGGCGGAACCGGCGGCGGTCGTGGGCTCCACCGGCTGCGGGCGCTCGTCGGCGCTGGTGCTCGGCGCGGAGCCGCCTTCCTCCGGCGGGATCTGCACCACGGACGGGAGCGTGGGGGTGGGGCCCGAGGCCGATGTGGTGGAGGGCTTCAGCGTGGGCGTGCTCGATGCGGTCGAATCGTTGTCACCGCAGGCGGCGAGCAGGCCGGCGGCGGCGATGGCGAGTGCCGCCGTCGCGGCTCCACGGGTCCGAAGCATGAATTCGTATCCTCGATCTGTTCAACAGGAGCAACGGGTCGCCCACCAGGCTAATGGCAGGCCGTGCGATAGTAGCGATCCCGGGACGAACCTTCAGGCAACTCTCATGGCTCCGCCAAGAGCCGCGGTCGGTCAGATGCCGTGCACCTCGGGCTTGCCGTCGCGGACGACGACGAATCCGGTCTGGAAGTTCTGCTGCACGCCTCCCGGCACCGGGAACTCGTCGCTGATCGGATAGCCGAGCCGACCGTTCTCGAAGCCCTGCTGGGCCCACGTGTCCATGATCGGCCCGTTGCGCACCGCCCAGGTACCCGACAGCGGACTCCAGTAGATATTGCCGCCCTCGAACGTGGTGCCGCGCCCCGCGTCCTTGAGCGGCACCTCCTCGCCGGTCGGGAAGCCCAGCGCGCTGTTCTCGAAGCCCAGCTGCGCGTACTTGCCGAGAATCAACCCCTGCAACCGGTGCGCACCGGTCTTCTCGCTGAAGTACATGGTGCCGTTCTCGAAGCCCTGCACCACGCCGTCCCGGTTCGGCGTCTTCAGTTCCGGCGCGATGGGATAACCGGCCGGGCCGTGCTCGAAGCCCTGGGCGCCCCACTCCTGCAGGATCGCGCCGCGCACGATCTGCGCGCCGGTCTGCGGGGTCCAGTACACCGAGCCGCGCTGGAAGGTCTGGAAGCGGCCGCGGCCGTCCGGCAGCAGGGTCTCGGGGCCGACCGGCAGCCCGAGCGGACCGGCCGGACCCGCGGCGGCCTGATAGAGACCGCCGATCGTGCCCGCCGTCGGATAGGCGCCCGCGGCCGACGACCAGAACACCCGCCCGGCCCTGAAATCCTGTGCCGTGCCCCCGGCCACCTGGTACTCGGGCGTCACGCAGCCGCCGAGCCACGGGTTCGCCTGCGCCACACCGGCGATCGCCCCGCCGGTCTCGCACCCGGACGCGGCGGTGTCGACGCCGAGCGCGGCGGCCGCCTGCGGCCAGGACTGCCGCATCTCGAAATCCCAGTACGGCCACGTGTGGGTGCCGGAGGCCCGGTAGCTCACCTGCACCGGAACCTGCAGCTGGTTCAGCTTGCCGACGAAATTCTGCGTGGTCAGCCGGGACAGGATCTCGAGCCCCATGCCCGCGTAATTGGTGCTGATCGCGGGCAGGTCCGGGCTCGGGCTGTCGAAGGCGCCCGTGGTGCCGCTGCCGGCCGAGACATAGAGGCTGGTCCCCTTCAGCTTGTCCGCCAGCGCGTAGGGGTCGTGCGCCTTCCACTCGTCGGTTCCCGGCGGGCCCCACATGGCGTTGGCGTCGAAGCCGCCCGCGTCGCGCATCGCGAACATGATGGCCTGCGGCATGCCCAGCGTGGTCGTGGTGAGGAAGCCCGAGTACGAGGCCGCGTACTTCACCCAGTCGGGATTGCGCCCGGCCAGGAACATCGCGGCCGTCCCGCCCATCGAAAGCCCCTCCACGCCACGCACATTCGTGGCCCGCCACTGGCTCTCCAGCAGCGGCGGCAGCTCCTTGGTGAGGAACGTCTCCCACTTGTAGTTCTTGCCGTTGTTCTGTTGCGCCCAGTCCGAGTAGAAGCTGGACTGGCCGCCGACCGGCAGCACCACGGTCACGTTCTTGTCGGCGTAGAAGTCGACGGCGCCGGCGTCCTTGGTCCAGCCGCTCTCGTCGTCGGTGGCGCGCAGGCCGTCGAGCATGAACAGCAGCGGGAAGCGCGCCTCCGGCCGGATGTTCCAGTCGCGCGCCAGCAGCAGCTGCACCTGGACGGGAGTGCCCATGGACGGCGAATTGACCCACAGCGCCACCCGCCGGTCGCTCAGCCACACCGCGCGCTGCACGGTCGCCCCCGCCGCCGCGGCCGCCTCGTTCGCGTTCGGCTGGGCCGCCGCGGGCGTGATCGCGGCGGAATAGCCTGCGGCGAGCGGCAACACGACGACGGCGGCGAGCACCGCCATCCGCCCACGGCCCGACCGCGCGCGCCGTAATCGAGCGCCCCGCGCTCGCCCCCACCTACCGTTTGCCACACCTGCCACAGGAGTGTTGTACCGCGATGAACACCGGTAACCGCGCAAGACGCGCGGGAACCAGTCAACTTACCCGGCACGACAGCGGTCAAACCGTACGAATCTTCACAAACGGCGCGTCGCACGCGAAACGCCGGTCGTCCCGCCCTCCCGGCAGAGATTCCGGCCAAAAGCACGCCGGAAATGAGGGGCTGGGACATCCCGCAGCACGCCGGAAATGAGGGGCTGGGACATCCCGCGGCATGCCGGAAACGAGGGACCGGGACATCCCGCAGCACGCCGGAAATGACTGGTGGGCCCGGACATCCAGACCCGGCTTGCCACCTCGTGCCCAGCCCCGCTCCGTCTTCATTTCCCGGCATGCTTTTCGCCGGGAACACCCCGAAATGCACTGGGGCGCCGCGTGATTGCTCACGCGGCGCCCCAAGGTGGTCGTTTGCCGGGTATCAGGCTCCCAGCGCGGCCAGGATGCCCGGGCGAGCCTTGGCCAGCTCGTCCTGCCAGTACTGCCACTTGTGCGTACCGGTGGCCGGGAAGTCGTAGGTGGCCGGGATGCCCAGCGAGTTCAGCCGGGCCTGGAAGGAGCGGCTGCTCACCATCGAGATGGCCTCGAGGGCCATCGCGTTACCGGTGTTGAACAGGCCGACCGGCGAGGTGTTGCCGTCCGCCGGGCCCGGCAGGCCGCTGCCCGAGGAGATGAACATCGGCAGGCCGCGCAGCTGGGGCGCGAACACCATCGGGTCCGACCGCAGCCACTGCGGGCTCCACGGCGCCGCCATCGAGTCCACGTTGAACTTGCCGGCGTCCAGCATCATGATGCGGATGGCCTCGCGCATACCGGGCGCGTTCCAGTTCAGCGGGCCGGAGAAGGCGGCCGCGTACTTGAACTGGTCGCGGTGGAAGGCCGCCAGCCGCAGCGCGGCCGGGCCGCTCATCGACAGGCCGCTGACCGCCCAGTTGTTCTTCGAGACGCCGTAGTTCGCCAGGAAGTCGGGCAGTTCCTGGGTCAGGAACGTCTCCCACTTGTAGGTGAACTTCTGGCCGTTGGTGTTGCTCGGCGAGGCCCAGTCCGCATACCAGCTGGACTGACCGCCGACCGGCATCACCAGGGTGACGTTGTCGTTGGCGAACTGCTCCTGCGCGTTGGTCTCGAACGACCACGCGTTGCGGTCCTCACGGGCGCGCAGGCCGTCGAGCAGCAGCATCGCGGCGTTACCGCCGCCGCGCGCCCACTGCACCTGGACCTTGACCGGGCCCATGCTGGACGGGACCATCAGTTCTTCGTAGCCGCCGGGCGGGGTGCGGTGCACCGGGGCGACGACCGGGTTCGCCAGCGCGATCGCCGGTGTCGCCACAGCGGCCGCGATCGGGAGAGCCAGCGCCGCGGCGCCCACAGCGAAAAGTCGTCTGCGCCAACCGAGCTGAGCATTTCGCCGTCCTGACCGGACGGTCGCCGCCAGCGCGGCGGACCTGCCGAAACGCATGGATCTTGCTCTCTTTCTGCTGCTGTAGCCTGCTGTTGTAGCCGTGCCGCGAGAGCATGTTGCTATCGGCAGCACTTTCAACACCCATCTCGGATCCCGACCTCCGAGGTGAGCGACGGCGCGTCTACGAACTGGTCACACTTGCGCTCGCTGGACGATATTCGACCGTCCAACCGTTAGCAAGATGGAACGAACCGCGTGACCGAAATCCGCCCGTGCACCTTTCGTAATGGTGCGGAGACCCTATCGCGTCCGCCCGGTGATTGTCGCGCGATACGAAAAGCCCACGGCGGTCCCGCGTTTCGATCTTGTGCCGCGGGACCGGTAATCGAGGACCGCCGGGGGCTATCCGAGGTTGGCGCTGAGGTCCGGCAGCATCTTGTAGACCTGATCGGTCCAGTAGTGCCAGAAGTGCACGCCGACGGGTGTGTAATCGAACACCGCATTGGCGGCGCCGAGGCTGTCCTGGAAGGCGCGGGTGTTGGCCAGCGCGATCGTCTCCAGCACCTCGGCATTGGTCAGGTGGTAGGCGTCGACCGGACTGCGCACCGCATCGCGCGGCCCGGGCAGGCCGTTGCCGGAGGAGATCCACAGCCGGGTGCCGTTCTGGCGCAGCAGCGGTGCGGCGAACGTGGGATCGTTGCGCTGCCAGCGCGGATCCCAGGGCGGGCCCCACATGGCGTCGATGTTGAAGCCGCCGGCGTCCAGCATCGCCGCGCGCAGCGCCTCGCGCATCCCCGGGGCGGAGGTGTTGAGATATCCCGAATAGGAAGCGGCATAGCGGAATTGATCGGGGTGATATGCCGCCAGCGTGAGCGCGGCGCTGCCACCCATCGACAGTCCGAAGATCCCGTTCCCGGTGGGCTTGAATCCCAGCCGGTCCTTCAGGGCATTACGCAGATCGCGGGTCAGGAAGGTCTCCCAGGTGTAAGGAACCTTCTGGCCGTTGGTATTGCTGACCGACGCCCAGTCGGTATAAAAGCTGGACTGCCCGCCGATCGGCATCACCACGTTGATGTTCCACTGCGGCAGCACCCGGGAGATCTCGGTGTCGATCTCCCAGCCGGACAGGTCGTTGCGGGCCCGCAGACCGTCCAGCGCGTACACCACCCGATCGGTATTGCCGTCGGCGGCGCGGAATACCCGGCTCTTGATCGCACCCATATCGGAATCGGCCCAGAAGTCGAATCCGGCGGGGTTGTACGAGGCGGCCGCCGGACCGGCCGTCCCGCCGACCACCGTGGCGACCGGAAATGCCAGCGCCAGCGCCATTCCGGCTATCGCGCGGCCGAACCGGCGAGACCGCCTGCCGCACCGCCGTTGTCGTGCCGATATCTCATTACCGGCAACTGTTCCGCGCACCCGACCAGAACGCAACGACCCGACCTTTCGCCCATGCGATCAGCAAGGATCGCAACCGGAGATACCTGACGTGCGACATCCGACGCCGAAGACTTCCGTGGTGGCTGAACGTTTCGGCGTTACTTCTATAAGGCAGGTATTCGGTGCGGGCCCGATCGAAAACGCCTGCCGAGACCGAATCGTGACATAAACCATGAATTTGCTGTACTCGGCGAAGTACGCGAAAAGACGTTCGACCCGGGCAGATTCGCCCGGGCCGAACGCCGATCATCGGACAACGGTCAGCAAACCGACCGGTCGTGCCGCTACCCGATATTGGCCGAGAGATCCGGAATCATCCGGTAGGCCTCGTCCTGCCAGTTGAACCAGTCGTGCACACCCACGGCCGGGAACGAGTACACCGCGTTCTGCGCGCCCAGCGACATCATCCGCACCTGGAAGGCCCGGGTGTTGGCCAGCGCCAGCGCCTCCAGCGGTGCGCCGCGGATGACCCGGTCGGCGGCCGCACCCACCGGCGGCGCCAGATCCTGTTCCGACGGCACGGCGCTGCCCGCGGCGATCCACAGCCTGGTGCCGTTGGCGATCAGCTGCGGCGCGAAGACGAACGGATCCATCCGCAGCCACTGCGGGCCCCACGGCGGCGCCATCGAGTCGACGTTGTAGCCGCCGGCGTCGATCATCGCCGCGCGGATCGCCTCCCGCATGCCGGGCGCGGAGATGTTGAGGTAGCCGGAGAACGAGCCAGCGAAGCTGAACATGTCCGGGTGGTAGGCGGCCAGGGTCAGCGAGGCACTGCCGCCCATGGACAGGCCGAACGTGCCCATGCGGTTCGTGTTGAACCCGAGCCGATCGCGCAGCGCGTCACGCAGCTGCCCGGTCAGGAACGTCTCCCAGTCGTAGCGGTAGCTCTTGCCCGGCCCGTCCAGGAAGGTCTCGGTCGCACCCGAACCGGTCGAGGAGCCGAAACCGGGGGTCCCGATGCCGAAGAAGTTGCTGGGCGCGTTCCAGTCCGCGTAGAAGCTGGACTGCCCGCCCACCGGCATCACGACGTTGATGTTCCAGTCGGTCAGCACCTGGGCGACATTGGTCTCGATCTCCCAGCCGTTCAGCGTCTGCGGCGCCCGCATACCGTCCAGGGCGTAGACGACGCGATTGGTGTTGCCGTCCTTGGCGCGGAAGATCCGCGACTTGACCGGGCCCATGGCCGGCGAGTCCACCCAGAAGTCGAAACCGGACGGATCGAAGGCCGCCGATACGGTCGCGCCGGTTCCCGCCACAGATACTCCCAGTGGCAGCAGCAGCGCCAGCGCCATGCCCAGTACCGATCGTCGCAACCACGGGCCGATCGGCCTCTGAGGTTTCGGCTTCCTGCGCGCAAATCGCATCGACTTCGACCTTTCGCTCGAGAGCCGGCCGCGATTCATCCCTCGCCACGCGCCCGGTCCTCACCTTCGGACAACACAGACAAAACCGTCGGCGCACAGAGCACGCCGTTGTACTGCACGTTCTGCGATACGAATCGAGTATCGGCGATCCGGTGTTGCAACAAAGTGATTCAACTCGGAATTGCCCCAAACAGTGACCTGCGACACATGGCAGGGCGAAATCGGTTCAGAATGGCAATATCGCAGCTACCAGCAAATATCCAGCTTCGCTGGGCCGAATGGTCCGGACAGCAAAAAGCCCCACGGCGGACACGCCGCCGTGGGGCTTCGGAGGATCGAGCGATCCCGGAGAATCAGCCGATGTTGGCCGAGAGGTCCGGAATCATGCGGGAGACCTCGCTCTCCCAGTAGCGCCAGTTGTGCACGCCCACGCTCGGGAAGTCGTAGGTGACGTTGTTGGCGCCCAGCGACATCATGCGCACCTGGAACGCGCGGGTGTTGGCCAGTGCCAGCGCCTCCAGGCCCATCGCGTTGAGCGTGTTGAAGTTCGGGCCGTCGACCGGGCCGGGCAGGCCGCTACCGGCCGAGATCCACAGCCGGGTGCCGTTGGCCTTCAGCCGCGGTGCGAACACGAACGGGTCCATCCGCAGCCACGCCGGGCCCCACGGCGGCGCCATGGAGTCGATGTTGTAGCCACCGGCGTCGACCATCGCCACGCGCAGCGCCTCCCTCATACCGGGCGCCGAGACGTTGAGATAGCCGGAATACGAACCGGCGTAGCTGAACTGGTCCGGGTGGTAGGCGGCCAGCGTCAGGGCCGCGCTGCCGCCCATGGACAGGCCGAACGCGCCGTTGCGGGTCGAGCTGAAGCCCAGGCGGGAGGAGAGCGCGTTGCGCAGGTCGCGCGTCAGGAAGCTCTCCCAGTCGTACTTGTAGCTCTTACCGGGACCGGCCGCGAGCACCTGGGTGGCGCCGGAACCGGACGCGGAGCCGGACGACGAACCCGAGATCGGCGGCAGGCCGAAGAACGAGCTGGGCGCGTTCCAGTCGGCGTAGAAGCTGGACTCGCCGCCGATCGGCATCACCACGTTGATGTTCGCGTTGGCGAGCTCGGCGGCAACGTTGGTCTCGATCTCCCAGCCGCTGATGTCCTGCCGGGCGCGCATGCCGTCGAGGGCATAGACCACGCGGTTCGTATTACCGTCGGCGGCTCGGAAGACTCGGGTCTTGATCGGGCCCATGACGGGCGAATCGACCCAGAAATCGAATCCGGCGGGGTTGAACGCGGCAGACGCGGTGCCGGCTCCTGCCACCGACACCCCGAACGGTAGCAGCGTCGCCAACGCCACCCCCAGGGCCGATCGCTTGACCCAGCCGGCCCGGCGCGAGCCATGCTGCAGCGCCCGTCTCCGACGTCTTTCCTGCGCCCAACGCACAGTCACGCCTCGCATATTCTGTTCGGCCTTTCCCTTGTGCGGCCGGGCCCGGCCGCTTCTTGCGGATCACCGTCGACGCATGCGAACACACGCCCCCGACGGACGTACTCATGGGAGCCTATCGCTTCGACGATGCCTCCGCGTTACCAAATCGAGACAGAGTGGCGAAGACCGCAGGTTTTACGGTGCCGCACTCCTGCTTAATTCGGAACCGGGGGTGGGATCGGATCGACCAGCTTGCAACGCTGGATCTCGTACTTGGGCACCCGCTCGATGCGGTACTTGGCGAAATCCAGCGACTGGATGATGTTGCTCTTGAATCGCTGCACCGTCAGCGGCGCGCGATAGGACGCCAGCAGGTCCTGGGTCGCGGGGCAGCCGAGGGCCGTGCGGGCCTGGATGACCCACTTCTCGTCCATGAACCAGGGCATCCACGGATGCCGGTCCACCATGCCCATATCGACGAGCACCCAGTCCGGGTAGAGGTTCTTGTCGTGCCCGATGCGGCCGTCGACCAGCCGGTCGGTGTGCGCGGCCAGCGGATAGGCCAGGCCCTCCTGGTCGATCACGCGCACGCTCAGCGGGACATTCATGCTCGTCATGCCGAGGTTCAGGAAGTACACGGTGTGCCCGGCGCCGCCCTCGGGAATCGGCAGCGGCGGCGGCGCGACGTACCACATCGTGAACGAGGGGGAATTGATCAGCAGCCCGCCGTCCGGGGTGTTCTCGATCGCCTGCACCATCGCGCGCATGCGGGGGTAGTCCAGGTAGTCCTCGGAGAGGATCGGATGGTCGTGGCCGCTGTTGAGGACGTAGTAGATCCGCTCGTCGACGATGCCCGTGGCGCTGAGCTGGCTGCCGGAGGTATTGGCGACGGTGCCGGAGACGATCAGGGCCCAGCCCGCGGTGGCCACCCAGGCCACCAGCGGCACCGCGAACGACCAGCGGGCCCACCGTGCCCGGCCGGTCCGCTCGTCGCCGGAATCGCTCCGCGCACCGCCGGGCAGCCGGATCGGCAGCACCGCCACCGGCAGCAGCAGGATGAACAGCTGCGGCAGCAGCATCCGGCCGTGCATGAAGTCGCCGCCGACGCGAATGTTGAACAGCACCAGCAGCAGTCCGGCGAACAGCATCAGGGTGACGACCGCACCGGGCGTACGCAGGCGCCGCTGCAGGCGGCCCAGCCGTCCCGTCCCGCCCCGCTCATCCCTTGTCACCCCGGCGTGCTTTCGGCCGGAACGCCGCGCCAGGTAGATCGCGATCATCGCCAGCACCAGCATCGGCAGCCAGAGGAAGTACGGGCCGACCAGATCCCAGAGGTAGGTGAAGCCCTGTGCCCACTTGGCGCCGCTGGCCTCCTTGGCGACGGCGGTGTTCGGGTAGGGCAGGCCGTAGTAGCCCATCCGCCAGATCTGATAGCCGACGGGAACGGCCCCGCCGATCGCCACCAGCAGGGCGCGAATCACGAGGGGCCGCACGCGCGCGGGAAGCCACGAGTACCGCAGCGAATCCGGCATCGGCGCGCAGAAGACCAGCAGCAGCGCCAGCCCGCCGAGGATCGTCATCTCCGGACGGACCAGCCACGACAGCCCGGCCCAGAACACCAGCCCGAAATAGCTTGGCAGGCCGGGCTTCCCGGCCTGGCTCCAGCGCATCAGCAGGTACCAGAGCACCCCCAGCCAGAAGATGACCAGGCAGTTCTCCAGCCCCGAGCTCGCGTAGTCGCGGGCCGGGGGCACCGCGATGTAGACCAGCGCGCCCGCCGGGAGGAGCAGTTGCCCCGCGGAGGCGCCACCCCACAGCCGGGCCGAACCCAGCATGGCGAAGACGACGGCCAGCACCGACAGCACCAGCGCCACGGCGAGCACCACGTACTCGAGCCGGGCCTGGGTGAGCCAGCTGAAGAACCAGACGACGTAGGTCCAGGCGGCGCTGGTGTTGGTTTCCACCCGCTCGCCCGCGTTGAATACCGGCCCGTTCCCGGCCAGCAGGTTGCGCACGGTGCGCAGCACGATGAGTCCGTCGTCGGCGATCCAGCGGCGCTGCCAGGCGCCGGCCGCGAACAGGACCCCGGTGAGCACGATCCCACCGACGAAGGTTGCCCGGGACAACCGCGCGAAGCGGGAGGCGCTCGCCTCCCGCTCGTATTCGCCGACCGCCAGCGTGCTGGTCGGCGGTCCGCCCTCGCGCTCTTCTCCCGCTACCAACCTCTCGTCAGGTGAGATAGACAGCGACACCTACCGCTCCGATCCAGGCGATGGCCAGCACTTGCAGGACACGATCTTTGAGCGCAATTTCTTCGGGCTCACCGGCCTCGCCCCCGTCCACATCGACCGCGTACCGCAGGACCGCAATCGTAAGCGGAACAATCGAAATCGCGTACCACTGCGTGTCCTTGGTTTCCTGCTGCTGGAAGGCCCACAGGCTGTAGAAGATCACCAGAGCCGTGGCGGACAGGGTCCAGATGAACCGCAGATAGGTCGGCGTGTAGTACTGCAGCGACTTGCGGATCTTCGCGCCGGTGTCGAGCGCGATCTTCAACTCGGCGTACCGCTTACCGGCCGCCATGAACAGCGAGCCGAACGCCATGACCAGCAGGAACCACTGCGAAGGCTCGATATTCGCCGCCGCGCCACCGGCGACGGCGCGCAGCAGGAAGCCCGAGGACACGATGCAGATGTCCAGCACCGCCTGGTGTTTGAGCCCGAGGCAGTAGGCCAGCTGGATGCCGATGTAGATCGCCATCACCACCGCCAGATGCCAGGACGCCACGAACGACACCGCAATGGACCCGACCAGCAGCGCCACCGACAGCGCGTACGCGATGTTCACCGGGAGCACCCCGGCGGCGATCGGGCGATAACGCTTTGTCGGGTGTGCCCGATCCGCCTCGACGTCCAGCGCATCGTTGATCAGGTAGATCCCCGAGGCCGCCATGCAGAACACGATGAAGGCGATGCCGACGTACCCGAGCACGGATGCGCTCGACACCGCGTCCTTGCCCGCCGCCAGCGGAGCCGCCAGCACCAGGACGTTCTTCACCCATTGGCGCGGGCGGACGGCCTTGACGATGCCGCCGGCCAGGGACTTCGGCGGTCCCTTGATGACGGCCTCGTCCAGGTCGACGCTGGTCGGCTCTTCACTCATATCAACGAGGGTTCTTTCCTGTGCGGTCACGAGCGGTTCTCTTTTCGGCGGCTAGCACGGCAGCTGCGGAGGCGGCGCCCAGCGCGGACCCGGCAAGCACGTCCGAGGGATAATGCACCCCGAGCACGATCCGAGACAACAGCATCGGCGGCACGAGCACCGCAGGCAAGGGTAGCCCGGTCAGTCTTCCGAGCAATACAGCCGCCGCCGTCGTGGATGTCGCATGCGAGGACGGGAAGCTCAGTTTGCTCGGCGTCGACACGTTGACCTGCACCGATGGGTCGTGTGGGCGCGGGCGGCGAACGATGCGCTTGATGATCACCGACGCGGCGTGCGCGCCGAAGGCCCCCACGGCGACACCGGCCCACTGGCGGCGGCGCGGCTTGTCCAGCAGCGCGCCGACGGCGCCGATGCCCATCCAGCCGAGCGAATGCTCGCCGAAGTGCGACATGCCGCGGGCGGCCTTGATCACCGTAGGGTTGCGTCCGATGGTGCCCTGAACCGCATTGATGATCTTGACCTCGGCCGGTGATCCCGCCGCTGGTTCGGGCACGACGCGCAGGTGCGGGGCGTCGACCGGCTCGGGCGCGGGTGCTGTCATCGCTGGCTGTCTTTCTCGTCGATGCGTCGTCCGCCGATCCCGAAGGCGTTCTCCCAGGCAGCGGTGCTGGTCAGGCGCGGATGTGCGGCACGATACTGGTCGCGCAGCGCGGGGAAGCGGGCGGCCAGTTCCTTGCGCAGTCGCATCGCCTCCTTGAACAGGCCCCAGGCCTGCCGGGGATCGCGCTTGCGGTAGACCACGCCGCGGCCGTCGGCGGTGGTGACGGTGACGCCGTCCACCTGCGAGAGCAGGAACCAGCGCGCGTCGAGGGTCGGAACGTTGAGCTGCGGCCGCTCGTGATGCTCGGACTTGGCGGGGCGCAGGTTGTGCAGCACGCCCTTGCCGAGCCGGGCGATCTTGGCGATCGGATTGCCCGGCTCGCCCACCGCGCCCACGTCGGCGCCGCTGGCCAGCGGCAGTTCGGTGGACGACGGCACGGTCACCGCATCCGGGAAATCCTTGCGCATCTGCGCGACGCTGCCCAGCGCGGTCGGCAGCAGTTCGAACAGCCGGTCCGGTCCGGCCATGAAGTCGCGGATCGCCTGGTTCTGGATGGCGACCGTCGAATACTCCAGGCACAGCAGGTGTTTCAGCGTGGCCTTGATGGTGTTGAGGACCATGGGGCGGCCGTCGTTGGGCAGGTGCAGGGTCGCGACCACGAGGCGGTTGCGCAGGTGGAAGTACGCCTGCCAGTCGATGGCGTCGTCCTTGTCGCTCCACGCCATATGCCACACCGCGGCGCCCGGCAGCGTGACCGTCGGATAGCCCGCGGCGCGGGCGCGCAGGCCGTATTCGACGTCGTCCCACTTCAGGAACAGCGGCAGCGGCTGGCCGAGCTGCTCGGCGACGACGCGCGGGATCACGCAGGTCCACCAGCCGTTGAAGTCGACGTCGATGCGCCGGTGCAGCAGCTTGGAGTTGTCGCGGTCGCGCAGCGGGTACTTCGAGAAGTCGTGGTCGTATTCGACATTCGGCGCCGCGGTCCACATCCAGATACCGCGGTCGACCACCTCGCCCATGGTGTGGAGGTGCGAGCGCTCCTGCAGGTTGAGCATCTGGCCGCCGACCAGCGTCGGCGTCCGGGTGAAGCGGGCGAAGGCCAGCGCGCGCAGGATGCAGTCCGGCTCGATCTCGATGTCGTCGTCCATGTAGACGATGTACTGGGCGTCGGTGGTCTTCAGCGCCTCGTACATGACCCGGCTGTAGCCGCCGGAACCGCCCAGGTTGGGCTGGTTGTGGATGGCCAACCGGTCGCCCAGCACGGCCGCGGCCTCGGTGAAGCCGGGCTCGTCGACCACCTTGCGGGTGCCCTGGTCGGGGATGATCACCGCGGTGATCTTCTCCAGCACCAGCGGATCCGAGCCCAGGGCGGCAAGGGTGTTCACGCAGTCGGTGGGCCGGTTGAACGTCGGCATACCGACCGCGATGCTGCCCTCGCCGGGCGCCTCGAGCGGCGCGTACCAGCCGCCGCTGCGCAGGTCGACGTGCGAATCGGAGGTGATGTCGAACCAGATCCAGCCGCCGTCCTCGAACGGGCCCAGGTCCACCTCGAATTCGACGGTGGTGACATCGTTGCCCGTTGCCGTGGCGAATTCGTTGCCCTGCACATGGATTCGCGAACCGTCCGCCTTGGAGCGGTACACGTCCACGCGGCCGTGGCCGGACAGCTCCAGCCGCAGCACCACCGACGGCAGGATCGTCCAGCGCCGCCAGTAGCTGGCGGGCACCGCGTTGAAGTAGGTGCAGAACGACACCTCGGATTCCGCGCCGATCGACAGCGACGTGCGCGAGGTCGCATGCGCGCGACGGGCGTTGGTCGCCGACTCCTCCAGATAAAGGGTGCGCACGTCCAGCGGTTCACCCGGCCGGGGCAGGATGATGCGCTGCAGCAGGGATTTCGCGCGGGTCTCGGTGGTGGTCGTCATCTCTTCCAGTGTCGTCGTCATTCGGCCGCGCCTCAGCCTTCCTGGTCCACGAGCGGCGCGCCGGATTCCAGGTGCGGGCGCAGGACGTTGTCGAACATGCTCAGCGCGCTGCCGATCGCCATGTGCATGTCCAGGTACTGGTAGGTGCCCAGGCGGCCGCCGAAAATCACCTTCGCCGAGGCGGTTTCGGCCTTGGCGCGATCCCGGTAGGCCAGTAGCTTCTCCCGATCCTCGGGGGTGTTGATCGGGTAGTACGGCTCGTCGCCGGTCTGCGCGAAACGGGAGAACTCCCGCTGGATCACGGTCTTGTCGCCCGGGTAGTAGTCGCGCTCCGGGTGGAAGTGCCGCGGCTCGATGATGCGGGTGTACGGGACGTCCGCGTCGTTGTAGTTCATCACCGAAGTGCCCTGGAAGTCACCGGTTTCCAGCACCTCGGTCTCGAAATCGATGGTGCGCCAGCCCAACTCGCCCTCGGCGTAGTCGAAGTAGCGGTCCAGCGGGCCGGTGTAGACGACGGGGGCATCCGGGTTCTGCGCGCGCAACTCCTCGCGCACCTCGAACCAGTCGGTGTCCACCCGAACCTCGATGAGGTCCGATTCGGCCATGCGGGACAGCCACGCGGTGTAGCCGTCCTTGGGCAGTCCCTCGTAGGTGTCGTTGAAGTAGCGGTTGTCGAAGGTGTAGCGCACCGGCAGGCGGGTGATGATGCTGGCGGGCAGTTCCTTCGGGTCGGTCTGCCACTGCTTGGCGGTGTAGTCGCGGATGAACGCCTCGTAGAGCGGGCGGCCGATCAGCGAGACCGCCTTCTCCTCCAAGTTGGCGGCCTTCTGCGTTTCGACCTCGGACGACTGCTCGGCGATCAGCTGCCGGGCTTCCTCCGGGCTGTAGTAGCGGCCGAAGAACTGCGAGATCATGCCCAGGCCCATGGGCAGCGGGTACGCCTGCCCCTTGTGCATTCCGAAGACGCGGTGCTGATACCCGGTGAACTCGGTGAACTGGTTGACGTAGTCCCACACCCGCTTGTTCGAGGTGTGGAACAGATGGGCTCCGTATTTGTGCACCTCGATCCCGGTCGCCGGATCGGCCTCCGAGTACGCGTTGCCGCCCAGGTGGTAGCGGCGCTCGACCACCAGCACCCGTTTGCCGAGCTGGTTGGCGGCGCGTTCGGCGATGGTCAGCCCGTAGAAGCCGGAGCCGACGATGATGAGATCGAAGGGGGATGCGACGGTCACGGGAGCCCAGCGTATCGGAAGTCTCCGGCGCCGCCGGGTGGAGTCGCACAGTCCGCCCGACAGCGACGCTGACCGGGGGATATCCACAACCGTCCACAGGTCCGCCCGGATGCCCGGAGTGCACCGATTCCGTCCCGCCGCGATCGGGCTGCCCGATACGGCTCCCGGCGACTCGTCGGCCGGATGTTGCGCAGGTCACAGGGACCAGGCCGTCACGTCGCGCGCGGACGCCTCGTCTGTCTGTCGGAACCGCGCTTCATATCCGGCAAGGAGGCCACAATGAATCGCTTCGTCACCGTCGTCACCCTCATCACCGCCGCGTCGATGATCGGCATCGGAGCCTGGTGCCGCATCGACCCGGGAAGTTTCGCGCAGTGGGCCAACTGGCCCGACCACGAACATTTCCTGCACGACGCCGGCGTCTTCCAGATCGGCATCGGCCTGACGATGATCGCCGCACTGCTGTGGCGCGACGTGATCGCCGTGGTGCTGGGCGGCTTCCTCATCGCCAACACCCTGCACGCGTACAACCACGCCGTGGACCACGGCGGCGGCCACGACTCCGATCCCTGGTCCCTGCTGGCGTTCTCGGCGCTCGCCGTCGCCGCGCTGCTCGTCCGGCTCCGCGTGCTGCGCCGACGGACCGTTCCCACCGCTGTCGTCTCGAAGGTCTGAAACCTATGGATATCCTGCTCGCCGGGGCGACCGGCACCATCAGCTCCGCCCTGATCCCGCAACTGATCTCGGCCGGGCACACCGTGTACGGCCTCACCCGCAACGCACAGGGCGCGCGACGGCTCACCGAATCCCGTGTGCGGCCGGTGATCGCGGACATGATGAACGGTGAAGCCCTGCTCACCGCCGTCGACGGGCTGCGCGCCGACGCGGTGGTGCACCAGGCCACGGCGCTGACCCGCACCCCGACCCGGCACCGCGACCTCTATGCCACCGACGCCCTGCGCGACGAGGGCACCCGCAATCTGCTGCGGGCGGCGAAGGTCGTCGGCGCGCAACGGTTCGTGACCCAGTCGTTCTTCCTCGGCTACGGCTGGCGCGACCACGGCCCGGCTCCGCTCACCGAGGACCGGCCCTTCGCGCAGCTCGAGGGCGGCCCGTTCGACCCGCACCTGCGGTCGCTGCGGTCCAACGAGGACCAGGTGCTCGGCTTCGGCGGTATCGCGCTGCGCTACGGGCTGTTCTACGGTCCGGAGCCGTCCACGTTCGGGATGATGGACAGCCTGCGGCGGCGGAAGCTGCCGGTGCCCCGGCACGCCGCCACCCTGCATCCGATCCACATAGAAGATGCCGCGTCCGCGACCGTCGCCGCCCTGGAGCACGGGCGACCCGGCGAGGCCTACAACATCGCCGACGACCGCCCGGTCGACATGGGCGACTACCTCGACACCCTCGCGGCCACCGCGGGCGCCCCCACCCCGCGCCGCATCCCCGGCTGGCTCCTGCGCGCCACGCCCTACCTGCACGCCCTCCTGGTAGGCAGCCACATCCGCCTCGACACCAGCAAGGCAAAACGCGAACTCGACTGGGCACCTGAGTATCCGACCTACCGCGACGGCATGGCCGCAATCGCCACCACCCCAACCCCGCACTGACTCCGGCAGCCACCCCGGCCCCGCGCCCGACTCAGCGCCAACAGGTCAACGATTACCGAAGGCCCGCAGGAATCCCTGCGGGCCTTCGGTGTTGCTCTCCCGGAGTGCCACCTCCACATCATTTCCCGGCGTGCTTTTGGCCGGGATTTTGCTCGCTGTTCGCCGGAACGCATCGGGCTGTGGCTTCGGGTGGGTACAAGTTGTGCGCCCGCGAATTGGACGGGCGTCCATTTCGGGGTCGATCGCAGCGCGGCGATGACACAGTCCCACGACTCGACCGGAAGAAGCTCACGCATGCGTATCTCCCGCCCGCTCGCCCCGCTGCTGGGGGCCGGACTGCTGTCCGTCGCACTGGCCGCCGGTATGCTCAGCCCGTCGACGGCCCACGCCGAAGACACCGAAACATTGGCCGACACAACGGTTTCCGATGCCTCCGGCTGGTGTGGCCAGGGCGCGCCGACGGTCGACACCGTGGTGAACGCGGCGGCGACCACCCTGCGCACCGCCGTCCCCGCGGACCGGGTCGCCGCCTTCGATGAACAGGTTCAGGACTTCCGGCACACGATTGCCGCGGCCCGGGTGCATCGCGACGGACTGCCCATCGACCCGACCGAGCGCGGCGACCGGCTGGAGAAGGTCGACGATCCGATCGTCACCTACCTGGTCAACGGGCTGGACGCGGTGCGCACCGGACGTCTCGATCAGACGATGTCCGTGTCGCAACTGACCGTCAACGATGTGATCGAGGTGTTCATCCTCGCCACCCGCGTCGTGAAGATTCCGGCGCAGCTGGCCGCCAGCCTGGTGCCGACGGCCGGATTCTTCCTGAAGTTCATTGTGGGCGGCGTGTTCAGCGGGGCGAAATGGCTGGCCCGCAAGGTGCAGGACCAGATGCGGTCGAGTTGCGCCACGCCCGGCGTCTACCCCCGGCTCGAGTTGAGCGGCAACGACTTTCCCACCGAACACGTCGAGGTCCCCGGTCCCATCTCCGATCTGGCGAAACAGCTGACCCTCGCCGACGGCAGCTGCACCCCGATCGCCGACCTGACCACAGGCACCCTCGTCGAGCGGACCCGAGACTTCCTGTCGCACAGCGATCTTCCTATCGACAAAGCCGCCCTCGCCACGACAGCCGTTGGCGTACAAGACTTCCTGCACAACAACCGGGTCGCGAAGGCCGCCCTGATGCGCAAGACCGACGAGCTGGGCCCGGCGGTCGACTACCTCGACTACGGCCCGATCACCTTCCTGGCCAATCTCGGCTTCGACATCTACGAAGGTCGTGCCCTCGACACCGTCGCCCTCTCCGACGTCACGGTCGAGCACGCCTACGACCTCACCACCTTGGCGCTGGACGTCACCAGCCTGCTGCTCAGCGGCGCCCACACAGTCGCGGGGTGGACGGGTGTCGCCTCGGCCGTCCTGACTCCGCTGGGTATGGCCCAGACCCTGGCCTTCGCCCCCGCCACCTACGGCGCGCCGATCCTCCGCGGAGTCATGCAAACCATGTGCGCCGCATAGGAGTACGCCGGTCCGCGTGCCGTCGGGATCGCACCCGTTTCACGTGAAGAAGAACCACCCGAAGATCGCCATCCACAGGGCTCCGACCGCCACCCCCGCGATGGCGAAGCCCTTGTCGTCGCGCTCGGTGTCGATGGCCAAGGCCACCACGCCGAGCACGACGGCGGGCACGGCCGTGATCCCGCAGATGAACCCGCAGACGCCGAGCACGAAGGCGGTGATCCCCAGACCGCGCTGCCGCCGCCGCATCCCCGGCCCGGCATACGGCGCCCCCGGAAAAACCGGCGAATTCGGCCGTGCCCAGGGCAATCCCACCATCGTGCGATCCAGATCCCCGAAGGTGCGCGCGTTCAGGGCCTGCCCGATCCGCTCGGACAACTCCTCCGCGGTGATCCGCCCCGCCTGAAAGTTCTGCTTCAGCCCCTCGACGGCCAGTTCCCGATCGGCATCACCGGCGAGGAAATGCCCACCCGCCCACTGTGGTCCCATACCGGCCCTCCCTCGAACCGACGCCGCATCGTTGCCAGTTCGAGTGTATTCCCTGGTCGCACGGCCGCCCCCGAATGGAGATACGAACCACACCGGCGCCGTGACCCGATTTCTGCGGCCATGTGGTCGTCCTGCGATCTCGCTACAGTTGCCCAAGATCGGGATCGACAGTTCGACGAGTTCGGCAATCGAGAGGATCCGAGATGTCCTTCAGTACGTTGTCACGAGTTCTTGCCTGTGGTTTCGCCGGTGCCGCAGCGCTTTTCGCGATCGCACCGGCCGCCGTCGCCGACCCGCCGGAATGGGAGGTCCCCAAATCCTGCTCCGGGACCTTCCCGACCAGCGACGGCGCGGCAGACGTCGAGTCCTGCCTCTACATCTACGAGGGCGCGCTCCGAGCGTACGGATCCCTCACGTCCAAGACCGGCAACTCGACCATCGACAACTGCACGATGGTGGTGACGGTCATCGACAAGGACGCGTACTCGAGCGGCCTGCCCGACGAACGGATCGCAATCAGCAACCCCATGCCGTGCTACAACGGCAGCTACCCCTCCCCGCCGCTGACGATCGGCAAGGAAAGGGTCATGCCAGGCCACCACTACGCCGGCTTCACCGAAATCACCCACAACGGCCAGGGCGTAGCCCGCATCTACAGCCCAGAACTCATCCCCTGATCCACACCGCGCGGCGGAAATCGGCTCAGTAGTACGGGTATTGGGGAGCCATCGGGACTCCGGCGGGCTGGTGGCGTGCTCTGATCCAGCGGCCGGTGGACTTGGCGGCCGCCAGGCCCAGGATGGACAGTTCGAAGGCGAGGCAGACGGCGATGGCGATGCTGAACGGCACGATATCCACCTTGTCGACTCCGGAGAGGAGCACGCCGACCACCCCCGCCAGGCCGCCCAGCAGGACCAGTGTGGCCATGGCGATCACCAGGAATCTTCCGGCGGCGCGGCGGCAGAACAGCAGGATCGCGCCGACCAGAAAGAACCCGGCGACCAAGCCGATCGTGGCCAGCAGAACGACATCCAGTGGGAGCTTGCTGGAGTCGTAGTCCTCGTCCTGCCGAAACTCCCGATAGGTGCTCACCATGGCAGCCTCGGCCAGCGCGAAGATCAGGCCCTGCAGCAAGGCCAGAATTCCCGCCGTAATCGCCTTTCCGCCACCGGCTTTCGGCTGCGGGTAGGGCGCAGACTGCGGGTACCCGTAGGCCGGGTAACCGGGCGGAGGATATCCGGGTTGCGGGTGAACAGGTTGGCCGTAAGGCTGGTTCATCGAGTCTCCCCTATTCGCGCTCAGTAGTACGAGTACGGCGGCTGGCCGTAGGGAGCCGGTGGGTAGGCGTACTGCTGGCGGCCCGCATCGACCCAGCGTTTGGTGGAACCGGCGAGCGTCAGAGCGAGCATCAAGACCATGACGAGCACGCCCGCACCCCCTGGAATCAAGGCAAAGGGAGACTCCATCACAGCGAAAGCGACCGCGGCGATGCCGAGCAGCAGCCCGAGCGACGACAGGGTGATCAGTAGGATACGGCCCGCGTTCTTGCGGTTCATCAGCAGAATGCCGCCGAGCAGCCAGAGGAAGACAACGATGCCCTGAATGGCCAACGATATGAAATAGGGTCCGGCAAGGTCGGAATAATTCGCGTACGAACGGTCGTGCAGGCGGTCGACCGCGGCCACCGACATGACGATCCCGCACACACCGAGAAGCGACAGCACGATCGCGAAAACCCCTGCGGTAATGGCGGTCCCGCCGCTCGCAGACGGTTGCGGCGGGTAACCGTAAGACGGGTAACCGGGCGGCGGGGCATACCCGGGATGCGGGTGAACGGGTTGGCCGTAAGGCTGGTTCATCGAGTCTCCCCCGTCGGCGTTGCTCAGTAGTGCGGGTACGGCGGCTGACCCGGCGCCGGGTAGGGCGGCTGGCCGTACATCGGCGCGGGCGGATAGCCGTACTGCGGTTGGCGTTTGGCTGCGATCCACTGGCTGGTCGATTTCGCACCGGCGAAGACCAGGATCACGGCCGCGAAGACGATGCCGATGAGTCCGGGCACCAGCATGCGGCCGTCGGTCGCGAGCTGGGCTACGGCATTGCCGATGATCCCGAGGCCCGACAGCAGCACGAGAATGACCTGCCCGGCGGTCTTGCGAGCGAACAGCAGAATCGCACCGAGCAGCCACAGCAGCGCCACCACGCCGGATACGGCCGCAGCCGCCTGCATCCCGCCGCGCGCGGAAGACGGTGCGTCCGAGGCCATCCCGAGCGATGCCACCGTTCCGATACCCGCGAGCACACCCACCAGCAGACCCAGCACACCCGCGGTGATGGCGGACCCGCCGCCCGGCGCCGATTGCGGCGGGTAACCGGATTGCGGGAACCCCGGCGGCGGGTAGCCGACTTGCGGGGATCCCGGCGGTGGATAGCCCGGCTGTGGCTGACCGGGCTGCAGCTGACCGGACGGTGGAAAGCCGGGCTGCGGCTGGCCGGGCGGTGGATAGCCCGGCGGGCCGTACCCCGGCTGCTGAAAGCCTTGCTCCGGATGGCCGTGAACCGGGTGTCCTGGCGGGCCGTACGGGTAGTTCATTCGGGGCTCCCCCTCCTCGTCCGGGCGCGAACTCTACCGTGCGACGGCCGTTTCGATCGACCGCGATCGTTGACGTGTACTCAGCGGTCCCGATTGCGCAGCTGCCCGCGGGCGAGCGGGTGCTGCGGTGCACGACCCTCCTCGCACCAGCGGCTGCACGACTTGGACAGGATGAGAGCGAGCATCAGCACAGCCAGGAGAACGGCGATGACGCCGCCGACGCCAACGGCAGGATCGGGCGTAACCAGGCCCACCACGGCATAAAGAGTGCCGCCGAGGAAGCTGAGGAAGGACAGGACGATCAGGAGGGAAGGACCGGACTTCTTGCGGTTCAACAGCGTAATGCCACCGAGCAGCCACAGGAGGGCGACCAGACCCTGGACACCGCACACCAGGACGAGGCCGACAACATTGTTTTCGCGGACGGTATACGGGTCGTCGTCGTTAAGCACGCCGGAAGCACGGACCGTGAGGACGATCCCGACCACCCCGAGCAGCGCGAGCAGAATCGCGAGAATCCCTGCGACAATAGCGGTCCCGCCGCTCCCCTGTTTCACGCGGTGAACCCTCGCAGGCCGCGCTGAACGAATCCTTATGGCCGGAATAATGCGAGGGCGCCCACACGGGCGTTCGCCGTGTGGGCGCTGCTCGACGAGCGACCGAATCCTGGTTACTACAGCCGGGTTTCGGCGTAGGCCCGCATCGCGTCGCGGACGAACTCGGCGCCGCGGGTACCACCCACGCCGAAGTCGTAGTTCACCGCGAAACGCGGGTCACCGACGTACATTTCGCCGAGGCCGGTGAAGGACTGGGCGTCGGGGCGCCGACCGCCCCACGAGAGAGCGACCCAGTCGTAGTGCCGCTGCACGATGGCCTGCACCTCGGCACTCTCGGGCGCCTTCCCGGCCTCGAACGCCTCGCGATAGGCGGCGACGAGGTCGAAATGGGTCTGCTTGAAGGACTTCTTGCCGTCCTCGGTCAGCGACTCCCACCAGCGATCGCTGCGCTCGTAGGCGTCCCTGCCCCAGCGCTCGATCACCTCGTCCCTGTACTGGGTGTGGTCGAAACCGTCGAATACTTCGTCTGCCATGAGTGGCTCACCTGCTTCCGTCTTGCGCAATGTTGTGTGCACCGACGCGATCTGGCGGGCGATCCGGTCCTGCTCTTGGCGCAGCAGATCCAGATGCGTCCGCAACGCGGCCGCCGCATCCTGTTCTCCGGCAAGCACTTCGGCGATGACCGGCAGGCCGAGGCCGAGCTCCCGCAGCAGCAGGATGCGCTGCAACCGCACGAGGGAGTCCTGGTCGTAGTACCGGTACCCGTTGCTGCCGATCCGGCTGGGCGACAGCAGCCCGAGCTCGCCGTAGTGGCGCAGCGTGCGGCTGGTGGTGCCCGCCGCCTTCGCCAGCTCCTGGATGGACCACTCGGTCCTGCCCGCGGGTCCGGATAACGCCCTGACCACCGTTCATCCTCTCGTTCGCGTCGATGTATCCAGCATGCAAGTTGACGTTACGTAAAGGTCAAGCCTCGATCCTCAGTATCCGACGGTGAACCGGATCCGATGGTGTTTCGGCAGCTCGGCCTCGTCGAGCAGGGCGACGGCGAGGTCCTCCATCGAGATCAGGGACTTGCCCTCGACGTCGACGACGAGTTCGTCGATGCCCGTGCGGTAGGTCCCCAGCCGCTCGCCGGGCTCGAGGATCGACGGCGGGCTCAGGTATGCCCAGTCGACGTCGGCGGGCGCGACCGCCGCGCGGAAGGTATCCAGCTGCGCATGGCAGGCCAGCGCGATCGGCCGCCAGTCGTCCGGGAAGTCCGGCATCTCGACCACGGTCCTTCCGGCGGTGCCCGGCACCTTCAGATTCCCAGCGCCACCGACGACCAGCAGCCGCAGCCCCGTCCCGCGCAGGCCCCGCAGCAGCCCGTCGGCCACGGCGGCGAGTTCGTACTCCCGCCCCGGCGCCGGGCGCGTGGCGCTGACGACCAGGTCGCTGTCCGCGCTCAGATCGGCGACATCGTCCGGATTCGTGGCATCACCCGCCCGCACCTCGACCTCCGAGGGCAGCGAGACCAGCCGGGAGGCGTCCCGCGACACCGCCACGACCTGGTGTCCGCGGGCCGATGCCTCTGCCACCACCCGGCTGCCGACCGCGCCGGATGCTCCGAAAACGGTGATACGCATAACTTTTCACTCCTCTGATTCGATAAATCGCTGGCGCGGAAGACCAGTGGTTCAGGCGGCTCGGGCGGGGGTCGGGAGCAGCGCTCCGGCCCGCTCGGGGACGGCATCGGGAAGCGGTTGCGGCACAACGTCTTCCCGCCTCGCGATGCGCCGTCCGCCGGTCTGCCCGAGCAGCGTGCCGCCGAGCGCGATCGCGATTCCGAGCAGTTGCAGCGGGGTCAGCGCCTGACCGAGCCACACCCAGCCGATCACCGCCGCCGACAGCGGGCTGAGCAGTCCGAGGAAGGCGACCGAGGTGGCGGGCACGCGCGACAGCCCGCGGAACCACATCGCGTAGGCGGCCGCGGTGCCGATCACCCCGAGGTACAGGTAGCCACCGATGGCACTGCCGTCGAGGGCCGGTGGGGCACCCTCGGTGACCAGGGCCAGCGGGAGCAGCACCAGACCGCCCGCGGTGAGCTGCCACCCTGTGATCGCGAGCGGGCCGACGCCCTCGGGCCGCCCCCAGCGACCGGCCAGAACGGTGGCCGCGGCCATCGATCCCGCGCCGAACAGCCCGGCGAGCACGCCGACCAGGTCGAGCGCCGCGGTGGCGCGCAGGACCACCAGGGAGACGCCCACGATGCCGATCACGCCCGCGAGCAGCTTGCGCCCGTCCGGACGCTGCCGCATCAGCAGGGCCGTGAAGACGACCGCGAACATCGGCGCGGCCGCACCGAGCACCGCGGCGACGCCGCCGGGCAGCCGGTAGGCGGCGAGGAACAGCAGGGGGAAGAAGGCGCCGAAGTTCAGCAGCCCGAGAACGGCCGTGCGCCAGATCCATCGACCGCGCGGCAGCACCCGGGTGGCGGCCAGCAGGACCAGTCCGGCGGGCAGGGCCCGCATCAACGCGGTGAACATCGGCCGGTCCGGGGGTAGGAATTCGGTGGTGACCGCGTAGGTGGAACCCCAGACGAGGGGCGCCAGGCCGGTGAGCGCGAGGGTTCCGACACGCGAGGTGGCGGCGGTGTCCGTGGTTGTCATGTCGGTCTCTCCTGGTTCATAATCTCAATGTTGAAATAAGACACCACAGGTCATCTTGATGTCAAGTATCTTGATATTGAGATTTATCCCCGAGAGGAGAGCAGGGCGTGACCGATGCGGTGGACGAGGTGATTGCGGCCTGGGGCCGGGTGGAACCGGACCTCGACGTATGGCCGACGCAGGTGATCGGGCGGCTCAAGCGCCTGGGCCGCCTGATCGACCGGGAGATGAAGGAGTTCTTCGCGCAGTTCGGCCTGGAGTACTGGGAGTTCGACGTGCTGAGCACGCTGCGCCGATCCGGCGGCCCGGACGGGCTCACCGCCGGGGCGCTGATCAAGACCACGATGGTCACCTCGGGCGCCATCACCAACCGCATCGATCGGATGGAGGCCAAGGGCCTGGTGCGCCGCGCGGCCGATCCGAAGGACCGCCGCACGGTGCGGATTCAGTTGTCCGACAAGGGCCGCGAGCTCATCGACAAGGTCATGCCCCTGCACGGCGACAACCAGTACCGCATTCTCGGCGGCATGGAACGCGACGACCTCGACCAGCTGGTCGTACTCCTGCGCGGGCTGTCGGAATCACTGGGCGACACCTCGCTCAGCTGACCGCGCTCCCGCTCAGCCGGGCACGAACCCGGCCTCCGCGCCCGGTTCCGGCTCCGGGACCGGGCCCGCCGCGGGCACCGGCCCCTCGGCGGGTGGCTGCGGCGGGCCGGACCACGGCTCGGCGGGCGCACCCGGCGAGGTCGCGTCCATCCGAGTGGTCGGCGACGG
>NZ_BDBV01000052.1 GCF_001613165.1 Nocardia mexicana NBRC 108244 | reverse complement strand
CGGGCGGGGGCGGCACCGGGACCGGCTGCAGAAGCAGCAGCAGAAGCAGGGGCGACATGACCGCCGCGGAGCCCACGGCGGCTGAACCCGTCGCGGCGGAACCCGTGCCGAGCAATGCGGCCATTGCCGAGCCCGTCCCCACAGCGGCGGAACCCGTTGCCGCCGAACCAGTACCGAGCAGCGCAGCCAGCGCCGAACCCGTACCGACGGCGGCAGAACCGGTGGCGGCCGAACCCGTACCGAGCAGCGCAGCGAGCGCCGAACCCGTACCGACGGCAGCGGAACCCGTTGCCGCCGAACCGGTTCCGAGCAGGGCAGCCAACCCGGAACCCGCGCCCACGGCAGCGGAACCCGTTGCGGCGGAGCCGGTTCCGAGTAGCGCCGCCAGGGCGGCGCCGGTGGCCGAACCCGTACCCAGAAGGGCCCCTCCGGCCGCGGACCCCGTGCCCGCGACGGTCGGGCCGACCACGGACCCAGCGCCCGCGAGCGCCGAACCCGTTCCGGCACCGGCGGATCCGACCGCGGCCGAACCTGTGGTACCCGCCGCGGAGCCCGTGCCGAGGACGGCGGAACCGGCGCCCGCACCCGCGGAACCCACAGCGGCGGATCCCGCGCCCGCGGTGGCGCCGAGGGCGGCGGATCCGGTGCCGAGCACGCTGGCCGAGCCCGTTCCGAGGAGCGCGGGCAGATCGAGCAGCCCGACATCGACGGCCGCGGTGTCCTGCACCGGCGGGGCCTGATCGGGTTCGGATGCCGAGACCTCGCTCGGCGGGATCACCGGATCGGTCGAGCGACCCGGGATGGAGAGGGGAGCGCCGTCGTCCTTGCCGCTGGAGCCCGACCCCGGACCGTTGGGGCCGCACTGCGGACAGGGATTGGGCTGAGCCTGCGCCGCCAGCGGGCCCAGCAGGCCGCAACCGGCGACGATCCCGGCCACTGCCACTACGCGCGCTATGCGACCCATGGTCATGCGCTTGCCTTCCCCTCATCTTTCAGCGCAGATCTGCACCCGGTCGCGATCACATCCGGGAATACAACGGATGTCGATCATCATAACTGCCGAGTGTTTGCTCGCGCAGTGGGATGGTGTGACCTGCCCCACCGCGCTGTGAGCACCCGAATCACCCGAAGGCGGCGACGACCGGGACGTGGACGGGAATCGGGCTGCACCCCGGCGTCCACCGATCGCCGCTCCGAGACACCTGCTGGCATCCGGGCCCTTGCTACTCGCACAGGATGATTCGGTGCCGAACGCCGGCCGGATCGCCGCCGCGGGGAAGGTTGCGGCGCGTCGCGCGATTCGGCCGTGGCGTGTCGGACCTGCGGCTATTGCGGGGCGATCAGGCGCCGTAGACCGGTTCGGGCGGGGTCGACTTGGCAATCAGCTCGCGCACCGCGGGTCCCAGTTCCGCCGGTTCCCAGCGGGCGCCGCGATCGACCGGCACGCCGTGCCGCCAGCCGTCGGCCAGTGCCACCTTGCCGCCCTCGACCTCGAACATCCGCCCGGTCACACCGGCCGAATCCGGGCTGCCCAGCCAGACCACCAGCGGGGAGATGTTCTCCGGGGCCATGGCGTCGAAGCCCTCGTCCGGCGCGGCCATCATGTCGGCGAACACGGTCTCGGTCATGCGGGTGCGTGCGCTGGGGGCGATGGCGTTCACGGTCACGCCGTAGCGGCCGAACTCGGCGGCGGCGGTGATGGTCAGCCCCGCGATCCCGGCCTTGGCGGCACCGTAGTTGCCCTGTCCGACGCTGCCCTGCAGACCGGCGCCCGAGCTGGTGTTGATGATGCGGGCGTCGACCGGCCGCCCGGCCTTCGACTCCGCGCGCCAGTAGGCGGCGGCGTGCCGCATGGTGGCGAAGTGGCCCTTGAGGTGCACCCGGACCACCGCGTCCCACTCCTGTTCGGACAGGTTGACCAGCATCCGGTCGCGGACGATCCCGGCATTGTTGACCAGCACGTCCAGCCCGCCGAAGGTCTCGACGGCCTGCTTGATCAGGCGCTCGGCACCGGCCCAGTCGGCGACGTCGTCACCGTTCACCACCGCCTTGCCGCCCAGCTCGAGGATCTCCTCGGCCACCTGGGCGGCGGGCGAATCGGTGCGGGGACTGCCGTCGAGTTCCGCACCCAGGTCGTTGACCACCACGTTGGCGCCGGCGGCGGCGAAGGCCAGCGCGTGCGCGCGGCCGATCCCGCCGCCCGCCCCGGTCACGATGACGGTGCGCCCGGCACAGATCCGATCGGTGTTGTCTGCCATATTCGTCGCTCTCATTTCGGTTGTGCTGCTGGTCAGGAGTCGTTGACGGTGGCGGCATCCAGGAACGCCGGGCGCTCACCACCGCCGTGCACGAGCAGCGAGGCGCCGTTGACATAGCCCGCCAGCGGGGAGGCCAGGAAGGCCGCCACCCGGCCGATGTCCTCCGGCGCGGCCATGCGCTGCAACGGGACGGTGGCGCCGACGGCGGCGATGCCCGCCTCGTCGCCGTAGTGCAGGTGGCTGGATTCCGTATTCACCATGCCGACGATCACCGAATTGACCCGGACCTTCGGCGCCCACTCCACCGCCAGCGAGGTGACGAGGTTGTCGAGTCCGGCCTTGGCCGCGCCGTAGGCGGCGGTGCCGGGCGAGGGCCGGTGGCCGCTCACGCTGGAGATCATCACGATCGAACCGCCGCCGGGCTGATCCTGCATCACGGCATTGGCGGCCTGCGAAACCAGCAGTGGGGCAAGCAGATTCAGCTCGACGATCTTCGAGTGGAAGTTGCGGCTGGCCTGGGCCGCCAGGGCGAACGGGGCGCCGCCGGCGTTGTTGACCACGTGGTCGATCCGGCCGTACCGCTCCACGATCCCGTCGATCAGCGCGGGCACCGCTTCGCCGTCGCGCACGTCGCAGGGCAGGAAGTCCGCGGTGCGGCCCGAGCTCTCGATCGGGGCATCCGCCGGGCGGCGCGCGCAGGTCACCACGGTCGCGCCCGCGTCCAGGAACGTCCGGCTGATACCGGCCCCCACTCCCCGCACGCCGCCGGTGACCAGAACGACGGCTCCGGAGAGGTCCACTTCGATTGCCACCGTGATAACCTACCAAGCACTTGCTTGTTTTGCCAACGAATGGACATGCGATGGGGATCAACCGTCACACCGAGACCTCGGGGATCGAGGTCGTCACGATCGACTACCCGCCGGTCAACGCCCTGCCCACGGCCGGCTGGTTCGGAGTGGCCGACGCCGTTCGGGCGGCCGGGCGCGAGCCCGAGACCAAGGTCGTGGTGCTGCGCGCGGAGGGCCGCGGGTTCAACGCGGGCGTGGACATCAAGGAGATCCAGCGCAATCCGGGTCACCAGACCCTGATCGACGCCAATCACGGGTGCTACGAGGCGTTTTCGGCGGTGTACGAGTGCCAGGTGCCGGTAATCGTCGCGGTGAACGGCTTCTGCCTGGGCGGCGGCATCGGCCTGGTCGGCAACGCGGACGTGATCGTCGCCTCCGACGATGCGACCTTCGGACTGCCCGAGGTGGAGCGCGGGGCGCTGGGCGCGGCCACTCATCTCGCGCGGCTGGTGCCGCAGCACATGATGCGGACGCTGTTCTACACCGCGAGCACGGTGACCGCACAGCAGCTGCAGCACTTCGGGTCGGTGTACAAGGTGGTTCCCCGCGCCGAACTCGATTCGGCCGCAATGGAAGTCGCCAAGAACATCGCCGCCAAGGACGGCCGCGTCATCCGCGCCGCCAAGCGCGCGCTCAACGGGATCGATACCCAGGACGTGCACCGCAGCTACCGGTTCGAGCAGGGCTTCACCTTCGAGCTGAATCTGGCGGGCGTGGCCGACGAGATCCGCGACCGGTTCGATGCCGACCTGGCCGCGAAGCGGGGTGAGAACTGATGCGCGACAAGCGAATGAGCCTCGACGAGGCGGTCGGGCAGCTGCGCAGCGGCATGACCGTCGGGATCGGCGGCTGGGGGTCGCGCCGCAAGCCGCTGGCCTTCGTGCGGGCGTTGCTGCGGTCCGACGTGACCGACCTGACCGTGGTCTCCTACGGCGGCCCGGATCTCGGGCTGCTGTGCTCGGCGGGCAAGGTGCGCAAGGCCTATTACGGCTTCGTGTCGCTGGATTCGGCGCCGTTCTACGATCCGTGGTTCGCCAAGGTCCGCACCGGCGGCGAGATCGCGGTCCGCGAGATGGACGAGGGCATGGTGAAATGCGGTCTGCAGGCCGCCGCCGCCCGGCTGCCGTTCCTGCCGATCCGCGCGGGACTCGGTTCGGATGTGCCGAGTTTCTGGGAGGGCGAGCTGCAGACGGTGCGGTCGCCGTACCCGAATGCCGACGGCCGCACCGAAACTCTCGTCGCCATGCCCGCGCTGACCCTGGACGCGGCGTTCGTCCATATGGACCTGGGCGACAAGCACGGCAACGCGGCGTACACCGGGGTCGACCCGTATATGGACGATCTGTTCTGCCTGGCCGCCGAGCGCCGCTTTCTGTCGGTGGATCGGCTGGCGGAGACCGAAGAGCTGGTGAAAGCCGTTCCGCAGCAGGCACTCCTGCTCAACCGCATGATGGTCGACGGCGTGGTGGAGGCACCGGGCGGTGCGCACTTCACCTTCTCCGGTAGCTACGGCCGGGACGAGAAGTTCCAGCGCCACTATGTGGAGGCCGCCAAGGAGGCCGACACCTGGGCCGCGTTCAAGGCCCGGTACCTGGACGTCTCCGAGGACGAATACCAGGCCGCCGTCCGTGAATTCGCCGCGGAGCAGTCGAAATGAGCGAGAACACCCAGGCCCCGCGCCCCGAAAGCGCGCCGCCCACCACCCGGATGCGAGTGACCTTCGCCCGCCCCGGCGCCATGACGGTCACCTTCGACCAGGCACCTGTCGAGAACGAGGAGCGCCGATGACCGACACCACCACCGCGACGCGCGCCGAGGTGTGCGCGGTCGCCTGCGCCGAGATCTTTCGCGGCGCAGGGGAAATCATGGCCAGCCCGATGTCGCCGACCCCGACCATCGGGGCGCGCCTGGCGCGGCTGACCTTCGAGCCCGACCTGCTGATCTCCGACGGCGAGTCGCAGCTGCTCGCCGAGACGCCCGCGCTGGGCGCGAAAGCGTCTGTGGAGGGCTGGATTCCGTTCGGCCGCGTCTTCGACGTGGTCGCCTCCGGGCGGCGGCACGTCGTCATGGGCGCCAACCAGCTCGATCGGTTCGGCAATCAGAACCTCTCGGCG
Source organism: Nocardia mexicana NBRC 108244 (assembly GCF_001613165.1). GTDB lineage: Bacteria > Actinomycetota > Actinomycetes > Mycobacteriales > Mycobacteriaceae > Nocardia > Nocardia mexicana. The sequence goes on along the minus strand of NZ_BDBV01000052.1, from coordinate 112,389 downwards.
TTCGGGCCGCTGCAGCAGCCGACCCGGCAGATGTTCGGTGTGCGCGGCGCCCCCGGTAATACGATCAACCACGCCACCAGCTACTTCGTGCCCCGGCACGGCAAGCGGGTGTTCTGCGAGCAGGTGGATATCGTCTCCGGAATCGGTTACGACAAGGTCGATCCCGAGAATCCGGCGTATCGGTTCCACCACCTGCATCGGGTGGTGACCAATCTGGGCGTGTTCGACTTCGGCGGTCCCGATCACACGCTGCAGGCGCTGTCGCTGCATCCCGGGGTGACGCCGGACGAGGTCGCCGACAATACCTCGTTCGAGCTGGCCGGTCTGGATACCGCCGGGACCACCCGCCTGCCCACCGAGGAGGAGCTGCAGATCATCCGGACCGTGCTGGATCCCAAGGGGATTCGGGACAAGGAGGTCGCGGGATGAGCGGGCATATCGGGCACGCAACGGTATTCGTCGCGACCGAACTCGATCGCTGCGAGGTGCAGCTATGACGGCGCGGCTGCGGACACCGCTGACCGAACTGGTCGGCATCGAGCATCCGGTGGTCCAGACCGGTATGGGCTGGGTGGCCGGTCCGCGGCTGGTCGCGGCCACCGCCAACGCCGGAGGGTTGGGCATTCTCGCCTCCGCCACGATGACCTTCGCCGAACTCGAAGCGGCCGTCGCGAAGACCAAGGCGCACACCGACAAGCCGTTCGGGGTCAACATCCGGGCCGACGCCTCCGATGCGCCGGAGCGGATCGAGCTGTTGATCCGGGAGAAGGTACGGGTCGCGTCCTTCGCGCTGGCGCCCAAGAAGGAACTCATCGCGCGGCTGAAAGATGCCGGGGTCGTGGTGGTTCCGTCGATCGGCGCCGCCAAGCACGCGGTGAAGGTCGCCTCGTGGGGCGCCGATGCCGTGATCGTGCAGGGCGGCGAGGGCGGCGGGCACACCGGTCCGGTCGCCACCACCCTGCTGCTGCCGTCGGTGCTCGACGCGGTCGATATTCCGGTCGTGGCGGCGGGCGGTTTCTTCGACGGACGCGGGCTGGCTGCCGCATTGTCCTATGGCGCAGCGGGTGTCGCGATGGGCACGCGGTTCCTCCTTACCCAGGAGAGCACCGTGCCCGACGCGGTGAAGCAGGAGTACCTGAATCGCGGCCTGCAGGACACGGTCGTGTCGTTGAAGGTCGACGGCATGCCGCACCGGGTCCTGAACACCGATCTCGTTGAGCGACTGGAGCACTCGGGCCGCTGGCGCGGATTGGCGGCGGCGGTCGCCAATGCCGTGAAGTTCAAGGGCATGACCGGCATGAAATGGTCCACCATCGTCCGCGACGGCCTGGCCATGCGAAAGACCAAGGACCTCACCTGGTCCCAGGTCATCATGGCCGCCAACACCCCGATGCTGCTGAAGTCCGGCCTGGTCGAGGGCAATACTCACGCGGGTGTCCTGGCCGCCGGGCAGGTCACGGGCATCATCCAGGACCTGCCCACAGTGCAGGAACTGATCGACCGGATCGTCGACGACGCGGCCGCGCGAATCGACGCGCTCGCCGCGCTGCGCCACGAGGCATCCCCCAGCCCCTCGGCGTGACCGAAAGCCGTTCGGTCACAACGGAAGGACCACCCCGCCCCTCCTCTCGTTCCGGGGTGGTCCTTCCCGTATCGAACGCCGGAGAGTGCGCCCGGCCCGCCCTCCAGCTCTGGAGATACCGTCCGGTCCTGAACCATGAGGTCGGGTAGGTTCACGCTCGTGCGTACATCGAACAGCAGTGTGTCGTTCAAGCGTGGCATCAGCGGGGTGATGCTGGCCGGCGCGGTGGTAGCGGGTGTGCTGGCGGGCCCGGCGGCCACGGCCTCGGCCGACAACGGCGTGCCCCTCACCACCGAGGTCGAGCAGTCCCCGGTCGCCAACGACGGCTGCACCTTCTCCTCGGTCGGCGGCTCGTGCAGCGACCCCGGTCCCGTGGGCGGCGCTCTGATCGCCTTCCGGAATTGGCTCGTCAGCATGGGCTACGGCACCGGCAGTTCCTCCCTGTCCGCCTACTTCTTCTGAGATTCCGGCCCCTTCACCAAGGCAGCGGCCCGTACTCCTCGCCTTCCTCGGCACCCCAGATGTAGCCCCATAGTTGGCCGGTGGGACCGTCGGCGGGGAGGGTCGCCAGGTGGACCGTGGGCGCGGCGCCCTGCTCGGGCGTGCGGAAACCGGTGCGGCCGTTGAGGTCCGTGGCGGTGTAGCCCGGGTTGGCGGCATTGACCTTGATCGGGGTGTCCCAGAGTTCCTTGGCGTACAGGGTCGTGATCATGTTGAGGGCGCTCTTGGAAGAGGGGTAAGGGATTGCTCCCAGCTGCCACATGGGGCTGTCCGGATCGAAGGTGAGGGTCATCGAGCCGACCTCACTGGAGACGTTGACGATGCGGGCCGCCTCGGCCCCGCGGAGCAGCGGGAGCATCGCGTTGGTCACCGCGACGACCCCGAAGACGTTGGTCTCGTAGACTTTTCGCAGTGTTGCGAGGGTTGTCGAGGATGCCTTGCCATCACCCTCCAAGCCGCCGGTGATGGCGGCATTGTTGACGAGTATGTCGAGCTTGCCGAATTCGGACCCGATGTACTCGGCAGCGCGGCCGATGGACTCGTCGTCGGTCACATCCAGTTGGACGAATCGGGCATCCGCACCGTCTGCCTTCAGTTTCTCGGCCGCGGCACGGCCGAGTTCGGGATTGCGGGCACCGACCAGGACGGTCGTCCCGCGGGCGGCGAGCAGGCGGGCGGTTTCGTAGCCGATGCCCTTGTTGGCACCGGTGATGAGGGCTGTTGTCGTCATGTTCCGAGCGTGGCAGCGACGCGCGGCGCCAGGGAGGGTCAAGTTGTACTACCCAAGGCGGCCGAGTTGGGCGGGGTTCCGCTGACTTTCGGGTAGACAAAATATACTGATCGACATATTCTTTGCTCATGGGCAGGAAGGGTGACGACACCAAGGCACGCATGATCGCGGCCACGGGCGAGTTGCTGGAGACCGGTGGGTACTCCGCGGCCGGGCTCAACCAGATCGTCGCCGCCAGTGGTGCGCCGCGCGGCTCGCTGTATTTCCATTTCCCGGGCGGCAAGGATCAACTGATCACCGAATCCGCCCGCCAGGCAGGGCAATTCGTCGAACTCGTCATCGCGGGCACCGAGGCCGACGATGTCGACGGCTATCTCGATCGGCTGGTCACCGCGTTCGGCGATCGCATGGAGGCCTCGCAGTGGCAAAAGGGTTGCCCCATAGCCACTCTCGCCCTGGACGTCTCCGCTTCCAACGAGACCATCCAGCGCGTCTGCGCCGAGATCTACGACGGTTGGGAGCGCGCCCTCGCCACTCGGCTCGAGTCCCTCGGCCGGGACGGCATCCATGCCGGGCCCATCCTCGCCCTGGTGGAAGGCGCGATGCTGTTGGCCCGCGTCCACCGCAGCCGGGAGCCGCTCCGCCGGGCGGGCGAAGCCGTCAAGGCCCTTCTCTAGCAGGCCGCCACCGCGCTTCCCGCAACGACTTTATCGCAAGAATATGTAGACCGATCCAGTTAGGAATGACAATGCATCCAGACTCACTCGTCCTCGGAGCCGCCGGATTCATCGGCCGCAATCTCGTCGCGGAGCTGCTGCGACGCGGCCACACGGTCGCCGCCGCCTTCCGCGGTCCCGCTACCCGCCTCACCGATTGGCTGGACGCCGAATCGGTCGACCGCCGCAACCTGCTCACCTTCGAATCCGATATCACCCACCCCAACCTCGGCCTGGATCCGCTCCCCTCGGTGCGCGACGTCTACAACTGCGCCGCCAACATGGCCTTCGGCCTGACCGAGCAACAGGCCCGACTCGACAACGTCACCGGTGCGCTGCACGTCGTCGACTACACCGCCACGCTTCCGCAACGGCGGCGCCTCGTGCACATCACCGGCTATCGCGCCGGACTGCCGGGCGCCGAGGCCGCCTCCCACGCGGCCGGTAGCTACGAGGCATCCAAGATCGAAGCCGACGCCGTCGTCCGAAGGCGCGCAACGGAACTCGATGTCCCCCTCACCATCGCCAGCCCCAGCACGGTCATCGGCAAGGGCCAATACTTCGGACTCACCGACCTCGTCCGCAACCTGCACCGCGGTCGGCTCCTCGCCATCCCCGGCCGCCGGGACTCCTTCGTACCGGTCGTCGACGTCGAGTATCTGGCCGCCTTCCTCGCCTCCCTCCCCGAGCACGCCGACACCGCGGGGGCGACCTACAACATCCTCGACCCCGCCACCCCCGACCTCCCCGACATGGTCGCCCTGCTCGCCGCCCACCTCGGCGTCAAGGCTCCGCGCCGCACCATCCCGGTCGGGATCGTCAGCAGGCTGCCCCGCTTCCTCACCCGAACCGACTCGGAGGCATTGGGATTCATCTCCTCCGAGCGCTACGACACCACCACCGCCGAGGCCCACGCCCGCAATGCCGGGCTCACCATGCCACCCGTCGACAAGGCCTTGCGCGCCTGGGCCGATCACCTCGTCGCCGCGAACTTCGGCGAGCGGCCGTAGACCCGTTGCGCGGCTTCACCATTGGATATTCCCACTTGGGTAGCAGCGCCCCGCTCCATGGGTTTTGTCCTGGGAAAACAAGCCAGACCACCGCCGTTCCGGTGAAGCTGCCGAGAGCGCCCCACCTCCGTGGCAGTGTCATACCGAAATAACATCACCGCTGATGGGAGTGGGGTACACAATGCAAGGTGTCGGCAGCACGCTTCCGCGACGGCGGCTCGGACGCCTGTTGCGCGACTTGCGGCATCAGACGGGAATCACGTTGGAGGAAGCGGCGCATCTGATCGAACTCAGTCCGAGTTCACTCCAACGTCTCGAAACGGGTCAGGCCACGCGTATTCGACTGGTAGACATCCGCGAGCTTTGCAGGCTCTACGATGCCGATGAGGTGACAGCGGCCGGACTGCTCGGCCTGGCGCAGCAGGCAACGGAGAAGTCGTGGTGGAACGCCTACGGCGGTCTGATTCCACCGGACTTCGATGTGTACGTCGGATTGGAAAGCGCTGCACGGCAGATCTTTTCGTACACACCTGATGCAGTTCTCGGGCTCCTGCAGACTCCCGCGTACGCCCGCGTTCTGGCTCGAAGCGTGTATCCGAACGACTCCGAAGAGGAGATGGATCAGCGGATGGAGCTGAAACTGAAGCGACAGGCAAAGCTCACCCGCAAGCGGCATCCTGTCCGACTGAGTGTCGTCCTCCTCGAATGCGCCCTTCGACGAATGGTCGGTTCCCCACGGATCATGGCCGCCCAACTCCGGCATCTCGCCGATATGAGTACAAGGCCGAATATCGACCTGCGAATCCTGCCCTACCGTGCAGGAATTCCTTTGGGAGATCCGATCGGGCTGTTCACGATCCTCGAGTTCGGCACGGACAACAGGGGCGAAGTGCTCGAACCACCCGTCGTGTACCTCGAAAACTTCACCGGCGACCTGTATCTGGAGACCCCCGACGATGTTCAGCGCTACCATGAAGCCCACCAGGCGATTCGACGTGCTGCGCTGGACGACGTCGCAAGCCGGAACTTCATCCGCCAGATTGCTAAGGAGTTCGTCCCGTGAGCAACTTCAACGACGTTGATCTATCGAATGTAGTGTGGCGCACGAGTTCTCGCACGTCGGGCGGCAAGGACTGCGTCGAGGTCGCCTTCCTCCCGGACGGCTCCATCGGCGTCCGGGACTCGAAGGACCGCACCGGCCCCGCCCTGCGCTTCACCCCCACCGAATGGGACACCTTCACGGCAACGCTCACCGACCCCAACCTCAGCCACTAAACCCACCCGCACCCCTGCTCGTTCTCGCCTCCCCTCCAGGTCACTCGATCAGTGGGAACTATTCGTGTCGAAAGCCCAGGAACGCCTCTCGCAAAGTTCCCAGTTTGTGCCTCAGGCGGGGGTGATGTGGACTCGGTTGTCGTGGAAGACGGCGCCGCCACCGAAGTCCGAGTCGCGTTCGTCGATGGTGGCGTTGACCGTGGCTCCGCCGGTGAACTTGGCCCAGCGGCCCTTGGGGGTGGCGGCCACGCCGGGGCGGACGCGGTCGGAGACCTCGGCCTCGGCTTCGAAGGAGCCGCGGTCGTTCGAGACGAGTACCGGTGTGCCGTCGGTGATTCCGCGGGCCGCCGCGTCGTCGGGGTGGATCGTGATGCGCGGGTCGCCGGCGCGGCGGCGGAGTTCGGGGTTGTTGCCGAAGGTGGTGTTCAGGAAGTAGTGGGAGGCCGCCGAGATCAGGATCAGGCCGTCGCCCGGGTCCGACGGCGGGGTGTATCCGGCGAGCGGGTCGTGTCCGGCCTGCCCGGCGCGGGTCGATACGAACTGTAACTTGTCCACAGGCACCGGGCCCGGCTCTGCCTTCAGGAATCCGTCGGTGCGCAGCCGCTCGAAGTCGTATTGCTTCAGCAGCTGCCGGGCCAGGTCCTCGTCGGAGTCGTAGACGGACGGTTCGGTCACTCCCATGCGCCGAGCCAGTCGCCGGAAAGTCTCTGTGGTGGACAGGCATTCGCCGGGCGGATCGACCGCGGGCTCGTTCCACACCAGGTACATGTTGCCGTAGGCGGCCAGCACGTCCAGGTGTTCGGGCTGCATGGTGGCGGGGAGCACGATGTCGGCGTAGTCGACGGTGTCGGTCGGGAAGTGTTCCAGCACAACGGTGAACAGGTCCTCCCGGGACAGGCCCTCGATCACCCTGTTCTGGTGCGGGTTCGAGCCGACCGGATTGGCGGCGATCACGAACAGCGCCTTGACCGGCGGATCGTCGACCTCGAGCAGACTCTCACCGAGCCGCGTCTGCGACAGCGTGCGCACCGGATTGGGCAGCAGGTCGAATCGCACCAGCTCCGGTAGATCGAGCTTGAAGTGCCCGCTGGTCGAATAGTGCAGTCCCCCACCGGGAATCGCCCAGTCGCCGGTGACGCCGGGCAGGCATGCCAGGGTGCGCAGTGCCATGCCGCCGCCCGCGTGACGCTGGATGCCCTGGGAGGCGCGGATCGCGGTCGGCCGGGTGGTGGCGATCCGCTCACCGAGCGCCACGATCTGTTCCTCGGCCAGACCGGTGATGGCCGCGGTCCGTTCGGGCGTGAATTCCTCTATGCGCGCGCGGAATTCGGGCCAGCCGACAGTGCGTTCGGCGAGGAATTCGGTGTCCTCGGCGCCCATCGAGACGACGACGTGCATCAACCCGAGCGCCAGCGCCGCATCGGTCCCCGGCAGCGGCGCCAGATGTTCGTCGCAGCGCTCCGCCGTGCGGGTCCGGACGGGATCGATCGCCACCGTGTGAGCGCCGCTGTCCTGGATGAACTTCCACACGTGGTGGCCGGAGGTCAGCGGGTTGGTCCCCCACAGCAGGATCAGCTTCGATTTCGCGAAGTCCTCCGGATCCATGCCTCCCGAGGTGCCGAGCGTGTATTTCGTCCCCAGCGTCCCCGAGATCGAGCAAATCGTCGGATCGAGCAGCGACGAACCGAGGACGTTGAAGAAGCGGCGCCCCGAAAACCCTTCCAGCCCCTGGATATAGCCGAGGCTCCCGGTCCCGTGGAACGGCCAGACCGCCTCGCCGCCGTGCTCGTCGATGATCCCGGTCAGCCGCGTGGCGATCTCGTCCAGCGCCTCGTCCCAGCCGATCCGCTCGAACCGCCCCTCCCCCTTGCGCCCCACCCGCCGCATCGGATACGTGATCCGATCCGGCGCATGCAGCTGCTCGAGATACCGGTTCACCTTCACGCACAGCGCGCCCCTGGTCACCGGATGTTCCTTGTTCCCCCGCAGCCCGACCGCCGCCCCGTCCTCGACAGTCACCACCCACGAGCACGCATCAGGACAATCCAGCGGGCAAGCACCCAGCACCTTCACCCCACCGATCGTAGGTCGAATCCGGCCGTACGCTTGCCACACTTCGAATGTGTATGACACACTCGAAGTGTGGCGATGATTCGGATCACGGCATCCGCGCGCAAGCACCGGCTCACCCGCAACCGCATCCTCGCCGCACTGGAGAACGCCGAGCTCGTCCAGACTGTCGGCGATGCCGAGTACTACATCGGGACCGACAATCTAGGTATGGAGCTCGAACTGATCGTCGTACCAGACGATCGGTACCCGGACAGGCTGGCATGCATCCACGCGATGCCGACCCACTACCGGGAGAACGAGGAGGACCAGCAGCGATGACCAGCTTCAAGGATCGACACGGCACCCCCGAGCCGGACGACACCGGTGAACCGTTCGTCTACCACGGCGAGGAGCTGACAGAGGAGCGCGCCGAAGAGATCGCCAAGGCCAGCCTGTGGGAGATCCGGCGCCAGAACCTGGTGCCCGGACGGAAGTCGCTCTCCGGCGGCGGAAAGCATTCGCCCGTCGTGCAATTCCGCGTTCCCGAGGAACTGAGGGAACGGCTCGACGCCCGCGCCGCCGCCGAGGGCGTCACACCTTCGAAGCTAGCGAGAATAGCCTTGGAGCAGTACCTGGCGTGCTGACGCCAAGGCTGTCCGGCGGTCAGGGGAGGCGTTCGATGATGGTTACGTTGGCGGTGCCGCCGCCCTCGCAGATGGTGAGGAGGCCGTAGCGGCCGTTCACTCGTTCCAGTTCGTTGAGGAGGGTGGCGAAGAGTTTGGCGCCGGTGGCGCCCAGGGGGTGACCGAGGGCGATCGCGCCGCCGTTGACGTTGACCTTGTCGGGGTCGGCGCCGGTTTCCTTCAGCCAGGCCAGCACGACCGAGGCGAAGGCCTCGTTGATCTCGATGACGTCGATATCATCGATGGTCAGGCCGGTCTTCTCCAGCGCCCACTTGGTGGCCGGGATCGGCGCGGTGAGCATGAAGACCGGATCGGCGCCGCGGGCGCTGACGTGGTGGATGCGGGCCCGGGGGCGCAGGCCGTACTCGCCGACCGCCCATTCGGAGGCGAGCAGGGTCGCGCTCGCACCGTCGGAGATCTGGCTGGCCACGGCCGCGGTCAGCGGGCTGCCGTCGCTGAGCGGCTTCAGCCCGGCCATCTTCTCGAGGCTGGTCTCGCGCGGGCCCTCGTCGATCCAGAAGTCGCCGACCGGCACGATCTCGCGGTCGAACTTGCCCTCGGCGATGGCCTTGCGGGCGCGCTCGTGACTGCGCAGCGCCCACTGCTCCATGTCCCGGCGGCTGATGCCCCACTTCTCGGCGATCAGCTGGGCGCCGTTGAACTGCGACACCTCGCCGGTGCCGTAGCGGTGGTCCCAGCCCTGCGCGCCGACGAACGGCGACTCGAAGCCGTACTCCTTGCCCGCCAGCATCGCCGCCGAGATCGGGATGGCGCTCATGTTCTGCACGCCGCCCGCCACGATCACCTCGGCGGTCCCGCTCATGATGGCCTGGGCGCCGAAATTGATTGCCTGCTGGCTGGATCCGCACTGCCGGTCGACGGTCACGCCGGGGACGGCCTCCGGATATCCGGCGGCCAGCCAGGCGGTGCGAGCGATATTTCCGGCCTGCGGGCCGATCGCATCCACGCAGCCGAAGATCACGTCGTCGACCTGGATCGGGTCGATCGTGTTGCGCCCCAGCAGACCCTGCAGGACGCCCGCGCCCAGGTCGGCCGGATGCACACCGGCGAGCGACCCGCCGCGCTTGCCGATCGGCGTGCGCACGGCATCGACGACGTATGCCTCGCGCAAGGGTGCGTACTGCGGGCGGGCGGACGGTGCAGACATGACGAAACTCCTACTTGCGGTGCTGCGCTTCAGGATTGGTGAGGCCATCGAGCACGATGGTCAGATATTGCTTGGCGAGGCTGTCGACCGTGATGCGGCCGCCGGGCTGGTACCACCGCACGGCCACCCACACGGTGTCGCGCAGGAAGCGGTAGGCGAGCTCGATGTCCAGTTCGGGGCGGAAGCTGCTGTCCTCGACGCCCCGGGCGAGCACCTTGTGCCAGAGCTCGCGGAACTCCTGGTTGTATTCATCAATGTAGGCGAAACGCGGTGTGCCGCTGAGCCTTTTCGCCTCGGCCTGGTAGATGGCGACCGCGGCGTGCCAGCGGTCGAAGGATTCGTAGGACGCGATCACCAACGCCTCCAACGTATCTCGCGGCGAGAGGCCGGAGTCGACGATCTCCCGGTAGCGGCCGAACAGATCGTCGAGGAAGCCGCGCAGGATCTCGTCGACCATCGACTCCTTGGAGTCGAAGTGGTGGTAGAGGCTGCCGGATAGAATTCCGGCCGCGTCGGCGATGTCCCGGACCGTGGTCGCACGGAGCCCGCGCTCGGCGAACAGACCGGCCGCCAGAGCGAGCAGTTCGTTGCGACGTGCGGATTTGGATGCGTCGGGTGCGGCCACTCGCCCATAGTACAACCAAGCATTTGCTTGGTCTACGCCCGCCCGCTCCCCGCGGTCCCGGCATGCCTCCCCACCATCCAGCATGCCTCCCCCGTCATCCCTGCACGCCTCCCTCGTCATTCCTGCACGCCTCCCCCGTCATTCCTGCACGCCTCCCTCGTCATTCCGGCACGCCTCCCCCGTCATTCCGGCACGCGCCCCTCGTCATTCCGGCACGCCTCCCTCGTCATTCCGGCGCGCCCCCTCGTCATTCCGATGTGCGACCGTCATGTATTTCCGGCGCACTTTGGCCGGAATCAGCAGATCCCGGCCAAAAGCATGCCGGGAATACGAGGTTCGGGCACGCCGGGAATACGAGGCGAGCATGGCCGGAATACGGGGCGAGAGCATGGCCGGAATACGAGGCGGAAGCATGCCGGGGATACAAGGTCGGGCACGCCGGAAATGCGAGGTCGTGCGTGCCGGGAACATGAGGGCGAGCACGCCGGGAGTATGAGGGCGAACGCGGTGACTTCCGGATCAGCGGAACGAGTAGCGCAGCGGTGAGGAGACCGAGAGGTCGGCGAGGAGGCGATCGCAGATGATCACCGGCGATACCCCCGCACGCGCCATCCGCGCCACCAGCGCCAGTCGCCGCTCGCAGCTGTCCCACTCGACGGTCAGCGGCCCGCGCCCCGGGCCCGCGTCGACGGTCGCCATGGCGCGCGGGGGTCCGACCGGCATGGGCTGCTCGCTGATCTTCAGCACCATGCCGCGCTGCCAGGCGCGGTAGGTCTCCATATCGGCGCCGATCACCAATTTGTCGGTGGCGGCGCACAATCCCTCGGCGATCGTGTCGGCGAAGGCAACGCGGTCGAAACTGAACTTGCGGCAGCGCCGCACCACCTCCAGCAGGTCGGCACGCACCTCACGCAACAGCTCGTGCTGTTTGCGGCGGTGCCGGTCCTCGTCGGACTCGTTGGCGTGGGCCACGTGTTCCAGCCCGATGCGCTGGGCGCGCATGCGGTCGCGCGCCAGATCGGCGCGCAGCGCGCCGCGCGGATCGCGGGCGACGCCGATCTCATCGACCGAATGCTGCTCCAGGATCTGGGCGGCACGCATCGCGGTCGCGCATTCGGAGGTGTGATCGAGCAGTTCTGCACCGAGGGTGAGCGCGGCAAGCACGATGCTGTCCAGCCGTCGACGGGCCAGCACAACCTCGCGTACCAGCTCGAGTTCCAGCTCTTCGTTGTCTTCCTGACGACGGTCCAGTCCCATGGTGGTCCCTTCGCAAATTTAGGAACCGGCCCTCATCAGGATTGCACACCCGGGGGTGCTCGGGGCACCCAATTTTCACCGTCGTCGGCGCCGCCGGGTCAGGCCCGCTGACTGCTCACCGAAACCACCTCGCCGGTCAGGTACGAGGTGTAGTCGCTGGCGAGCATGGCGATGGTGGCCGCGACCTCCCACGGCTCGGCCGCGCGCCCGAACGCCTCGCCGGCGGCGAGCCGATCCAGCAGGTCGGCCGAGGTGACCTTGTCCAGGAACGGATGCCGCGCGATGCTCGGCGCGACCGCGTTGATCCGCACGCCCAATTCGGCGGCCTCCACGGCACTGCACCGCGTCAGCGCCATCACGCCCGCCTTGGCGGCGGCATAGTGCGCTTGACCGTGCTGGGCCCGCCAGCCGAGCACGCTGGCGTTGTTGACGATCACGCCGCCGTGCTCCGCGGTGCGGAAGTAGTTCAGCACCGCGCGGGTGCAGCGGAAGGTGCCGTTGAGCGTGATGTCGAGGACGCGGTCCCACTGCTCGTCGGTCATGTCGACAACCGGTGTCTCCCCGCCCAATCCGGCGTTGTTGACCATGATGTCGATGCGGCCCAGGCGTTCTGCGGCCACCCGGATCAGCTCGTCGACCTGCTCGGTGCTGGTGACGTCGCAGACCACCGAGCTCACCCGGCGGTCGGGATAGGCGGCGGCCAGCTCCTCCTCGGTCTGCTTCACGCGCCGCTCGTGCCAGTCGGAGATGACGACGTCGGCGCCCTCGTCGAGCAGGCGGCGCGCGGTCGCGGAGCCGATGCCGGTCCCGGCGGCCGCGGTGATCACGGCGTTCCGGCCGGCGAGCAGTCCGTGGCCGGAAATCGGCTGGGGCGCAACGGAAAGGTCTGTCACGGGATGGTCCTTCCTACCGAGCCTCACGCGGCAGACCGAGCACGCGTTCGGAGATGATGTTGCGCTGCACTTCGTTCGAACCGCCGTAAATGGTGTCAGCGCGGCTGAACAGGAACAGGCGCTGCCATTCGTTCAGGTCGTCGGGCAGCGAGATCAGGCCGGGGGCGCCGAGCACGTCCATGGCGAGTTCGCCCAGTCCGCGATGCCAGTTGGCCCACAGCAGTTTCGACACCGACGCCTGACCGGCCGCGGTCCGCGCGTCCACCGTGTCGTGACCGGATTCGAGCGTGCGCAGCGCGTGCGCCCGCAACACCCGCAGCCCGACCCAGGCCTGATCGATCCGCTCCGCGATCACGGGATTCTCCAGGGCGCCATTGGCTTTCGCCACCGCTTCCAGGTCGGCCAGTTCGCGGGCGAAGCGGATCTGCTGCCCCACGGTGGAGATGCCGCGCTCGAAGGTCAGGGTGCCCATGGCGACCTTCCACCCGTCGCCGGGCTCGCCGACCACCAGATCGGCCGCGGTGCGGGCGTCGTCGAAGAACACCTCGTTGAATTCGGCGGTCCCGGTGAGCTGGATGATCGGGCGCACCTCGATGCCGGGCTGCTTCATCGGCACGAGCAGGTACGACAGGCCCTTGTGCCGGGACGAGCCCGGCTCGGTGCGGCAGATCGCGAAGCACCAGTCGGCCACGTGCGCCAGCGAGGTCCAGATCTTCTGGCCGTTGATCGTCCACTCGTCGCCGTCGCGGCGCGCGGTGGTGGTCACGGCGGCCAGGTCCGAGCCCGCGCCGGGTTCGGAATACCCCTGGCACCACAGCTCGGTGACGCTCTTGATGCCGGGCAGGAAGCGCTGCTTCTGCTCCTCGGTGCCGAAGGCCAGCAGCGTCGGCCCGAGCAGTTCCTCGCCCAGGTGCGAGACCCGGCTCGGGGCGTCGGCCTTGGCATATTCCTCGTGGAAGATCACCTGCTGGCGCAGGGTGGCGTCGCGCCCGCCGTACTTTTCGGGCCAGCCGAGGCAGGTCCACCCGGCTGCGGCCAGGTGGCGATCCCACTCCAGCCGCTCGTCGAACGCCTCGTGCTCGCGGCCCGGACCGCCGAGCCCGACCAGCTCGCGGAACTGCCCGTTCAGGTTTTCGGCCAGCCATTCGCGCACGTCGGCGCGGAATTCGGCATCCTTGGGGGATTCCGCCGCGGTACCCGGATCGTGGGTCTGGATCACACTCACTCCGGTAGAGTAACCTACCAAGCACTTGCTTTGTAGACCGACAGATTCTGATTCGCGGCTCGCCGCGGGAGGACGACCGTGACAACCCCTGTGCAGACCACTCCCCTCGCCCTGCAGGAGGCGGCGCGCACCTTCGGCGACGCGCCCGCCATCAGCGACGGCGACGTCCAGCTGAGCTGGGTGCAGTTGCTCGACGCGGTCCGGCAGACGGCCGGGGCGCTGATCGCCCGCGGTATCGAGCGCGGTGACCGGATCGCCATCTGGGCGCCCAATACCTTCCACTGGGTGGTCGCGGCGCTCGCCTCGCACTACGCCGGTGCGGCGCTGGTTCCGCTGAACACGCGCTACGTCGCCGCCGAGGCGGTGGAGACCCTGCAGCGCGTGGACGCCAAGGCGCTGTTCGTGGCCGGGCCGTTCCTGGGGCGCGATCGGCTGGCCGAATTGCGGGATGCGGCACCGGATCTGGTGATCGGCACCGTGATCGTGATTCCAGGGGACGAGTCCACCGCGCCGGAAGGGTCCCGGCCAAAAGCACGCCGGGAAATCGAGGAGACAAGCCTGGGGGGCCGGGAAATCGAGGAGACAGGCCAGAGGGGCCGGGAAATCGAGGAAACAGGCCAGAGGGGCCGGGAAATCGAGGAGACAGGCCAGAGGGGCCGGGAAATCGAGGAGACAGGCCAGAGGGGCCGGGTCGGCGGCGCGGTTATCGAGTGGGCCGAGCTGGATCGGATCGCCTCGGGGACAACTCTCGATCAGATCGTCGCACGCGGTGAATCCGTTGGGCCCGAGGACATCTCGGATATCCTGTTCACTTCCGGGACTACGGGCCGCAGCAAGGGCACCCTCGTCGCGCACCGGCAGGCGCTGGATGTGGTGCGGGCCTGGTGCGAGTGCTCGACGTTGAACAGCGCCGACCGGTACCTGGTGATCCCGCCGTTCTTCCACAACTTCGGCTACAAGGCGGCCATGCTCGCCTGCCTGGTCACCGGCGCCACCATCGTGCCGCAGGCGACGTTCGACGTGCCGGAGACGATGCGGATGGTGCAGCAGCAGCGCATCACGGTGCTGACCGGACCGCCGACGATCTACCAGACCATCCTCGAGCATCCCGCGCGCGCCGATTTCGATCTGAGCAGCCTGCGGGTGGCCGTCACCGGCGCCGCGACCGTACCCGTGGTGCTGATCGAAAGAATGCGCAGCGAACTGAAATTCGATGTGGTGGTGACCGCCTACGGACTGTCGGAATCCGCCGGATTCGGCACCATGTGCCGCCCCGACGACCCCGCCGAGGTCGTCGCGGGCACGTCGGGCGGGCCGATCGCCGGATTCGAGCTGCGCATCGACGACAACGGCGAGCTGCTGATGCGCGGACCCAACGTCATGCTCGGCTATCTCGACGACCCCGAAAACACCGCCAAGACCATCGACCCCGACGGCTGGCTGCACACCGGCGATGTCGGAATCCTCGACGAGCGCGGCTATCTGAAGATCACCGACCGGCTCAAGGACATGTACATCGCGGGCGGTTTCAACGTCTATCCCGCGGAGATCGAGCAGGCGCTGGCCCGACTCGACGGGGTCGCCGAATCCGCCGTGATCGGCGTTCCGGACGAGCGGATGGGCGAGGTGGGCAAGGCCTACATCGTGCGCAGGTCCGGCGCCGCGCTCACCGAGGACGACGTGATCGCCTATGCCAAGCAGACATTGGCGAACTTCAAGGTTCCCCGCTACATCGAGTTCCGCGACCAGCTGCCCTACAGCGCCGCCGGAAAGGTACTCAAGCGGCAACTACGTGAGGAGATTTCGTGACCGAGAACCCCGACGGGCAGATCCCCGACGAAGGCGAGGTCGTCACCTACGAGCGCCGGGGCCCGATAGCGATCGTCACGATGAACCGGCCGCAGTACCGCAACGCGCAGAACTCGGTGATGACCTACGCGCTCGACGCCGCCTTCACCCGCGCCGTCGAGGACGCGGAGGTCAAGGTGATCGTGTTGGCGGGCAACGGAAAACACTTCTCCGCCGGTCACGACATCGGCACGCCGGGACGCGATCACCACGTGCACTACGAGAACAAGGCGGCGCTGTGGTGGGACCACGTCGACCGCCCCGGCGGCGATCAGCGCTTCGCCCGCGAGTCCGAGGTCTATCTGGGCATGTGCCGCCGCTGGCGGGAGATGCCCAAGCCGACGATCGCCGTGGTGCAGGGCGCCTGCATCGCGGGGGCGCTCATGCTGGCGTGGTCGTGCGATCTCATCGTCGCCTCCGACGACGCCTTCTTCTCCGATCCCGTAGTGCGCATGGGCATTCCGGGCGTCGAGTACTTCGCCCACCCCTGGATGCTGGGGCCGCGACGTGCCAAGGAGATCCTGTTCACCGGTGACCGATTCACCGCCGTGCAGGCCTACGAGTGGGGCATGGTCAACCGGGTGGTGCCGCGCGAGGAGCTCGAGGCACAGGCCCTGGAGCTGGCCGAAAAGATCTCCGCCATGCCGCAATTCGGGCTGGCGCTCACCAAGAAGGCCGTCAACCAGTGCGAGGACCTGATGGGCATGCGCGCGGGCATGGACTCGGTGTTCGGCCTGCACCACTTCGCGCATGCCCACAATGCCGAGGTCGGCGCGGGCTCACTGGGCGGCATGAACGCGAAATCCATGAAAGCCAGTGCGGCACAGAATCAGAACGGGGCGGAGTAGATGGATCTGGACTACGACGCGGCCACCGAACAGTTCCGGCTCGAGGTCCGGGAGTTCCTGCGCACCAACGTCCCGGCGACCCCGCTGCCGTCGATGGACACCCAGGCGGGTTTCGAGGCGCACCGGGAGTGGGAGCGCACGCTGGCCGAGGCGCGGCTGTCCGTCGTGTCCTGGCCGACCGAGTACGGCGGGCGCGATGCCTCGCTGCTGGAATGGGTGCTGTTCGAGGAGGAGTACTACGCCGCGGCGGCGCCCGGACGTGTCAGCCAGAACGGCATCTTCCTTTTGGCGCCAACGCTTTTCGAGCACGGCACTCCGGAACAGCTGGAGCGCATTCTGCCGCGGATGGCCCGGGGAGACGACATCTGGGCGCAGGCTTGGTCGGAGCCGGAGGCCGGTAGCGACCTGGCGGGCATCCGGTCCAGCGCCCGCCGCGCCAACGGCGGCTGGATCCTCAACGGTCAGAAGACCTGGAGTTCCCGTGCCTCGTTTGCGGATTGGGGATTCGGGCTGTTCCGCAGCGATCCGGAGGCCGAGCGCCATCGCGGCCTCACCTACGTGATGTTCCCGCTTTCGGCCGACGGGGTCACCGTCCGGCCCATTCCGCAGCTCGACGGCGAGCCCGGCTTCGCGGAAATCTTCCTGGACAACGTCTTCGTCCCCGATCGCGACGTGATCGGCACGCCGAACGAGGGCTGGCGGGTCGCGATGAGCACCTCGAGCAACGAGCGCGGCCTGTCGCTGCGCAGCCCGGGACGGTTCAACGCGACCGCGCAGCGCCTGCTCGAGCTGTGGCGCGACACCACCGACCCGTCCGACACCGCGGCGCGAAATCGCGTGGTGGACGCGTGGATCGGCGCCGAGGCCTACCGGCTCAACACGCTGGCCACCGTGACCCGGCTGTCCGAGGGCGGCAAGCTGGGCGCGGAATCGTCGGTCAACAAGGTGTTCTGGTCCGAGCTCGACATCGCCATGCACGAGACCGCCCTGGATCTGCTGGGCCCTGCGGCCGAGCAGAGCAGCGGCTGGACCGACGGGTACCTGTTCTCTCTGGCCGGCCCGATCTACGCGGGCACCAACGAGATTCAGCACAACATCATCGCCGAGCGGCTGCTCGGCCTGCCGCGGTGACAGGTCGGAGGCGAATCATGCTCGCGCAGCACCACTCCCACGCTTTTACCCCCGATTGGACCGCTCGATGAGATTTGCACTAGCGCCCGAACAGCGCGATTTCGCCGACAGCCTGCGCAAGATGTGCGACGCGGCGGGGACGCCGGGCATCATCCGGGCCTGGGGCGGTGGCGACCACCGCAGCGGTCGCGGCCTGATCCGCCAGTTGGCCGGCGCGGGCGCGCTCGGTCTGGCCATCGACGAGGACCACGGCGGCATGGGCGCCGAGGCGATCGACCTGGTGGTCGCGCTGCAGGAGATCGGCCGGGCGGCCGTGCCGGGACCGCTGGTCGAAACGGCCGCGGTGATTCCCACACTGCTGCAGGCGCTTCCGGATTCCGCCCTGGCGCGGCGGTGGCTGGCGGCCTTCGCCGACGGGCAGGCGCTGGGAACGATCGCGCTGTCGCCGCAGGCGCCCGCGGTGGACGCCGACACCGCCGAGGTGGTGCTGGTGGCCGACGGTGACCGGCTCTACACCGCGCATCGCACCGAGCACGTGCGGTCGGTGGATGCGGCGCGACGCCTGTTCACCGTCGCCACGAATGATGTTGTCGCCGAGGGCGATGCGGTGCGCGCGGCAGTCGATGCCGGGTTCGACGCCGGTGCGCTGGCGGCCGCGGCACAGCTGCTCGGCGCGGGCCGGGCGCTGCTGGACACCAGCGTGGCCTACGCCAAGCAGCGGCACCAGTTCGGCAAGCCGATCGGGCAGTACCAGGCGGTCAAGCACCATCTGGCCGATGCGCTCATCGGCCTGGAAATGGCGGAGCCGCTACTGAATCGCGCGGCGCTGAGCCTGAATTCGCCCGACCGCGCCCGCGACGTGTCGGCGGCGAAGCTGGCCTGCGGCGAGGCGGCCTACCGCACCGCACGCATCGCCCTGCAGGTGCACGGCGCCATCGGCTACACCGCCGAATGCGACGTGTCACTGTGGCTGACCAGGGTCACGGCCCTCCGGTCCGCCTGGGGCACGGCCGATTTCCACCGCGCCCGGATCGCAGCCGCCCTGCGTGAGGGAGCACCCGCGTGATCATCCGAGGTGAGCTCTGCTCCTGGATCCGGACCGCCGCGGGCGCATCGAAGCACGGTGGGCACGGTGGCCGGTCCAGCGAGCCGCTCCGGTCCGCCTGGCTCATCGCCGATGTCCGCCGGGCACAGAACGGAGCGGAACTGCGCGATGCTCCGGGAGCGACGACGTGATCATCAGCGGTGAACTCTGCTCCTGGATCCGGACGGCCGCCGCACAGAGTGGCGGAAATTGCGGCGAGCCGGTCCGGTTGCCCGCCGAACCGGGCTCGGCGACCGGATATCTCGGCGACAAGGTCCGAAACCAATTGGGAGGCCAGGTATGAGTGACAACGCGGAGCTGCAGGAGCTCGCCGCCACGGTCCGGGCCGTCCTGGCCAAGCACGGGGACAGCTCCGTGCTGCGGCGTGCTGTCGACGGTGAGCTGGGTTATGACGAGCAGCTCTGGACGCTGCTGTGCGAGCAGGTCGGCGTTGCGGCGCTGGCGATTCCGGAGGAATACGGCGGGATCGGCGCCGGACTGACCGCGGCCCTGGTCGTCGTCGAGGAGCTGGGCCGCACCCTGCACGCGCCGCCCATGCTCGGCTCGGCGGTGCTCGGCGCGCAGGCACTGCTGCTGTCCGGCAATGCCGAGGCCTGCGCCCGGCTGCTGCCCGAGGTGGCCGAGGGCGCTCGCACCCTGGCGTTGTGCTGGGCGGGGCCGCGCGGCTGGGACACCCCGGGCGTACGGGCGGAGAACGGAACCCTCAGCGGCACCGCGCATTACGTGGTCGACGGCGCCGTGGCCGACACCCTGATCGTGCTCACGGCCGACGGCATGTACGAAATCGACGCCGACGCACCGGAAACAACCCGTACGGTGTCGCCGACGATGGATACGACCCGACGCCTCACGGAGATCGCCTTCGCCGCGGCACCCGCCCGGAAACTGGGAGGCGACGCGGCCACCGTCACCGCCCGGCTACGCGACATCGCCTGGGCCGCACTGGCTGCCGAGCAGGTCGGCGCCGCGGACCAGTGCCTGCAGCTGACGGTCGAATACACCAAGTCCCGGGTACAGTTCGGCCGCGCGATCGGCAGCTTCCAGGCGCTCAAGCACCGGATGGCGGATATGTACGTGCTGGTGGAATCGGCCCGCTCGGCCGCCTACACCGCCATCGCGGGCCTCCCCGAACCGACGACGGCGCTCGCAACCTCAGGAGCCCCCGACGCGGCCCTGGACCTCGCCGCCGCCCGCATCCACTGCTCCCAGGCCTTCGACACGGTCGTCGGCGAAATGGTCCAAATGCACGGCGGCATAGCCATCACCTGGGAACACGACGCCCACCTCTACTTCAAACGCGCCCACGCCGACACCCAACTCTTCGGCACCCCCGCCCGCCCCCTGGCCCGCCCCGCCTGACCCACCCTCCACGCACCCCGCGCGCATTCGCGCACTCCTTACAGGTGCTGTAACCCGTGCGTGAACGAACACGGGGTGCGTAAGGAGTGCCTACAGGTCTCCCACGGCGCGTGTTCACCACCCGCGCACACTTCACCTACCGCGCGGGGTTCGCACACTCCGTGCACGTTTGCGCACTCCGTACGAGTGCTAGAACCGGTGCGGGAACGAACACGGGGTGCGTGAAGCGTGGGTCTCGGGTTCGTCGGCGATGGGGTCGTGCGGCATTTCACAGGCAGTTACATAGTTAGCCTATGTACATAGATAGTTAGTTTAAGTAAACTAACTGTTCGTGCGTTCGAGTAACCCCGTTCAGTCCGTGAGTCGTGAAGAGCTGCTGGTCGACATCGCCGTCGCCGGGAGCAGGCTCACGCGGCTGGCCGGGGCGTTCGGCGGGGACGGGCTGCCGCGGGCCATGGTGCGCGCGCTGTCGGTGCTCGACGAGCGCGGTCCGCTGCGGATCAGCGAGTTCGCCCGGATCGACGGGTGTTCCCAGCCGTCGGCAACGGCGCTGATCGGCAGGCTGATCGCGGCGGGACTGGCCGACCGCACCACCGATCCCGGCGACTCCAGAGCCGTGGTCGTCGAGCCGACGCCGGCGGGACGCGCGCGCTTGTCCGCGTCCCGCCGAGCGATCGGCACCGCCATGTCACAGCGATTGCCCGGCTTCGACGCTGCCCGGCTCGCCCATCTGAGCGACGAGCTCGACGAACTGCTCGAGGCCCTGAAATCGGCTGCGTATCGAGAAGATTCGATTCAGGAGCGTTGATGAGCACCACTCTCTCGCCGCGCGCCGCCACCGACGCGCCTGCCGCCAAGACCGGCCAGCCCAAATCCGTGTGGGCGGTCGCCTTCGCCTCGGTCATCGCCTTCATGGGCATCGGCCTGGTCGACCCGATCCTCAAGCCGATCGGTGAGCAACTGCACGCCTCGCCCTCGCAGGTGACGCTGCTGTTCACCAGCTACATGCTGGTCACCGGCGTGGCCATGCTGATCACCGGCGTGATCTCCAGCCGCTTCGGCGCGAAGAAGACGCTGCTCGCCGGGCTGGCGATCATCGTGGTGTTCGCGGCGCTGGCGGGCAGCTCCGGGACGGTCGGGCAGATCGTCGGCTTCCGTGCCGGATGGGGCCTGGGCAACGCCCTGTTCATCGCGACGGCACTGGCCACCATCGTGGGCGCCGCCACCGGCGGTGTGGCGCGGGCGATCATCCTCTACGAGGCCGCGCTCGGCATCGGCATCGCCGCCGGGCCGCTGGTCGGTGGGTTCCTCGGCGGATTCAGTTGGCGCGCACCGTTCTTCGGCGTCGCGGTGCTGATGGCCATCGCCTTCATCGCGATCGTGGTGCTGCTGCCCGAGACTCCCAAGCCGACCCGGCGCACCTCGATCACCGCGCCGTTCAAGGCTTTACGATTTCCGGGGCTGCTCCTGGTGAGCATCACCGCACTGCTGTACAACTACGGCTTCTTCACACTGCTCGCCTACACCCCGTTCCCGCTGGACATGGGCACCTACGCGATCGGGTTCATCTTCTTCGGATGGGGTCTGCTGCTGGCGCTGGCCTCGGTCGTCTTCGCGCCGAAACTGCAGCGCGCCTTCGGGACCGTGCCGATGATCGCGGTGTCGCTGGCACTGTTCGCCGCGGATCTGGCGGCCATGGCGATCTGGGCCGAGCACCCGCCTGTGCTGGTCGTGTGTACCGTCCTGGCCGGGCTGTTCCTGGGCGTGAACAACACGCTGATCACCGAGGCCGTGATGATCTCGGCGCCGGTGGAGCGCTCGACCGCCTCGGCGGCCTACAGCTTCGTCCGTTTCGTGGGCGGCGCGGCCGCGCCCTTCCTGGCGGGCAAGCTCGGGGAACACCAAGTGGCACTGCCGTTCTGGGTGGGTGCGGGATGTACGGCCGTCGGTGTGGTGGTACTGCTGGCAGGTCGTTCCGCGCTGGCCCACGTCGATGACCACGATCCGGCCGAGCACAGCGAGGCCGAGGCCGCGGCCATCACGGCCGGCGACGACTGAGCATTTCGGCGGGCGCTGGATCCCCGCCCTCACGGCCTGGGGGCCGTGAGGGCGGGGAAATTAATATGCGTAGCACCGCGGAAATTAGTGTGGGTAGCACCGCGGAAAATAGGATGGCGTAGCACCGCGGAAAATAGGATGCGTAGCGCCGCGGAAAAATTGTGTGCGTAGCGCGCGAATGGGGAAGTAGCGCGCGACACAGGTCGGGAACAGCCCGCGACACAGGTCGGGAACAGCCCGCGACACAGATCGAGAACAGCCCGCAGTACGAAGTACGAAGCACGAAGCACCCGCACCACGCAGTGATTCCTCGCTCCTGGCGCAGACACTAATATTCCCAGCCCTCACGGCCCCTAGGCCGTGAGGGCTGGGATCAGTCTGTCGTTCGGGGCTAGTGGGTGAGTATGTGTACTTCCCGTACCGGCGGCGTCTTGCCGAACTTGGCGCGTAGGGGGTAGATCGCTGCCACGACCACCAAAGTGATTGTGGAGGAGATCAACTGGGTGCGCATAGAGGACATCACCGCCGCCGAGACCAGCACCGCGCCCAAGACTGCGATCACCAGCCAGCTCAGGTACGGGTAGAACCACAGGCGATAGGTGAGGGCGGCGGGGTCCTCGCGCTGCAGGCGGGCGCGTAACCGCAACTGGGAGAACATCACCGCCAGATACAGGAACGCCAGCAGCACGCCGATCGAGTTCACCAGGAACGTGAAGACCCGGTCCGGCGAAACGTAGGACGCCACCACCGCGCACCAGGCGGCGACGGTCCCCAGCAGCACGGCCCGAGCGGGCACGCCGCGGCGGTTCACCCGCACCAGCCCGGCCGGGGCATCGCCGTCGCGGGTCAGCACGTAGAGCATCCGCGAGGACACGTAGATCGCCGAGTTCAGCACCGACAGCACTGCGGTCAGGATCACCACCTGCATGACGGTGCCCGCGGCGGGCACGCCCATCGTGTCCAGCGCGCTGACGAACGGGCTGGTCAGCACCTTGGCGTCGTCCCACGGCAGGATCGTCACCACCAGCAGGATCGACGCCACGTAGAACAGCGCGACCCGCCACAGCACGTTGCTGGTGGCCCGGGCCACCGCCTTGCCCGGCTCGGCGCTCTCGGCCGCGGCCAGCGTCACGATCTCGGTGCCGCCGAAGGCGAAGATCACCACGACGATCGCCGACAGCACACCGGTCCAGCCGTTCGGCGTGAATCCGCCGTGCACGGTGAGATTGCCGAACCCGGTATGACCGTTCGGCCACAGCCCCAGCACGTACAGCACGCCCAGGATCAGGAAGACCACGATCGCGGCGACCTTGATGGAGGCGAACCAGAACTCGAATTCGCCGAACGAGCGCACGGAGATCAGATTGACCGCGGTCATCACGATCAGCAGCGCGGCGGCGAGCACCCACTGCGGCAGGTCGATCCAGTCGGCCAGGATCGCGGCGCCCGCCGTGGCCTCCGCGCCGACGAGGATCACGTACATGTACCAGTAGAGCCAGCCGACGGTGAATCCGGCGAAGGGGCCCAACGCGATTCGCGCATACTCGGCCAGCGATCCCGCTACGGGGCGGGCCACCACCATCTCGCCCAGCGCCCGCAGCACGCACAGCACCAGCACCCCGGCCGCCGTGTAGGACAGCACCGCCGCCGGGCCCGCAGTCTTGATCACCGCGCCGCTGCCCACGAACAACCCGGCCCCCACCGCGCCGCCGATCGCGAGCATCGTCATGTGCCGACGGCGCAGGCCGGTGCGCAGGCCGTCGCGCGCGGTGCTCGTCTCGTTCATTGGTTACCTTCTGTTCGCCCGGATGTTGCCGTGACACCCTATCGAGCCCGTGCGGAACCGCGAACATGCAGGTGGCAAGGGCTGCCGCCCGCAGTTGTCCGCCCTCTCGTCACCCCTGTGGAGCCCTGGGGGAGTTCACCGTCCGGGAGTACCGTCGATGGGTATGACCGAAACAACGCGGGGGCGGGTCCGGACCGAACGCAGCCACAAGCGAGTGCGGACCTACATCGACGGTCGGCTGGTTATCGACACCACCGCGCCGACACTGGTGTGGGAGAGCCCCTACTACCCGACCTACTATCTGCCCGCCGCGGACCTGCGCGCCAAACTGGAGCCGACCGGATCCACCCGGCACTCCCCCAGTCGCGGCGAGGGTGTCGAGTACGACGTGGTGGTCGACGGCATCACGAGATCCGCTGCGGCCGTGCGCTATCCGGACTCGCCGATTCCGGAGCTGCAGGATCTCGTGCGGCTGGACTGGGATCTGATGGACGAATGGTTCGAGGAGGACGAACCGGTCTACGTCCACCCGCGCGATCCCTACACGCGCGTCGACGTCCTGGTCAGCTCGCGGCACGTGCGGATCGCCATCGCCGGGCAGACCGTCGCCGAATCCCACGCGCCGCACATCCTGTTCGAAACCGGTTTGCCGCCAAGGTATTACCTGCCGCTGACCGATGTCCGCACCGAACTGCTGACGTCCTCCTCGAAGCGGACCCGCTGCCCGTACAAGGGAACGGCCGAGTACTTCAACATCCGCATCGGCGACGCCGAGTATCAGGACCTGGTCTGGATCTACCGGACCCCGCTGCCGGAAAGTCAGAAGGTCGCCGGGCTGGCCTGCTTCTACGACGAGAAGGTGGACGTCTTCATCGACGGCGAGAAGCAGGAGCGGCCCAAGACGCCGTTCGGCTGACTGCTAGGCATCCCCCGACAGCTCGTCGGCCAACGATGGCAGCACGGTACCGATCGGGTCGCGGATCACCTCGGTCGCCTGCGAGTCGTACGGCGTGGGCTCGGCATTGACGATGATCAGGTCCGCGCCGTTCTCCACCGCGATGGCGCACATCGAGGCGGCCGGTTCCACCTGCAGCGAGCTGCCGACGGCCAGGAAGATCTCGCTCTCCAGCGCGATTTCCCTTGCCGCCCAGACGGTATCGGCGTCCATCTGCTGGCCGAACATGACGGTGGCGGCCTTGAGGATGCCCCCGCAGGCCGGGCACGGCGGATCCGCCTCCCCGGCGGCGACGCGCTCCAGGGTCGCGGCCATCGTGGCGTTGTAGTCGCAGCCGATGCACACCACGTCGAACATGTTGCCGTGGATCTCCACCACCGTGTCCGGCGGCGAACCGGCCCGCTGATGCAGTCGATCGATGTTCTGGGTGATGATCCGGGTATTCCGCCGCTCCGCGAGCCGCGCCAGCGCCCGGTGCGCCTCGTTGGGCCGGGCCTGCCAGGCCGGATTGTCGCGGCGGGCGAGCCAGGCCCGCTGCCGCAGTTCGGGATCGGCGACGTAGTTCTGATACGTGGACAGCAGCTCCGCGATCGGGTCCTTGGTCCACACCCCGCGCGGCCCGCGGAAGTCGGGGATGCCGGAGTCGGTGGAGATGCCCGCGCCGGTGAGCACGCCGATCGGGCCGGTCCGCTGTCGCCACCCTGTGGTCATGGTCCCAGGTTAGGGGCAATGGGAGCCGTCGGGCGCCCAATTTTGATACGCTCATGTATCCGATCAGTGAGGGGAGGCCTGCCGGTGCCGACGTCCACCGAGACCGGGCAGCCGACCGCGGGCACCACCGAGCAGCGCGGACGGCGCATGACCAAGCGCCGGGCACAAACCCGGCAGCGACTGCTGGACGCGGCCTTCGAGGCGTTCGCGGACGAGGGATTCGGGCGCTGCACGGTCGAGCAGATCTGCGAGCGAGCGGGATTCACGCGCGGCGCGTTCTACTCCAACTTCACCTCGCTGGAGGAGTTGTTTCTGGCCATGTGGGAACAGCGGTCACAGCAGCTGCTGCACGAGCTGACCGCGGTCCTCGACGGCGGTGACGCGGAAGTGACCGACGTCCGATCCGGGGTCGAGCAGGTGCTGCGCGCGGTTCCCTTGGACGAGAAGTGGTTTCGGATCACCTTCGAGTTCACCGCGCACGCGCTGCGCAATCCGCCGCTGCGCCGGGTGATGGCCGCCCGCGAGGAGGCGATCGTCGCGGCGCTGCTGCCGGTACTGGAGGAGCTGCTCGGCCGGGCCGGGCGCCGGGTCACCGATCCGGTGGCGCTGGGCCGCGCCCTGGTCGCGGTACACGACGGCACCGCCACCCAGTGCCTGATCGAACCCGACAGCTCCCGCGCCCGCGAGCAGCGCACCGACCTGTTCACCCACATCGCCCTGGCGTACAGCGAGGCAAGCTGACGATTCACGCACCCCTTGCGTGTTCCCGCACCTCCTGCGGTGCTTTGCAGAGGGTGCGGGGACGTACAGGGGGTGCGTGAATTGTGGTCGCGGACGCGGCGGCTCGCTCGGTGCGCCGGATCCGCCCGTTCTAGTCGACCGGGAGTACGCCGTCGTCGACGGCCTGCTCGATCGCCTGCTCCAGATTGGGGCAGGAGTCGGGGCGGCCGAGACCGCCCGACATCGCCTTGAAGACCGGGCAGTGCTCGGCCGGGTCGGTCGTCCACTGCACCGACTTCTGATGCGAACTGGCCTTGCGGACCAGGACTTTCGTCCCGCAGGCCCGGCACGCGATCGGCGTCAGGCCGTTCTCGAGATAGTGGTGCTTGTCGACGACCGTCTGGGCACGCACCTCGGCCCGCCGATCCGGCCGGTCCGCGAAGTCCGGTGCTTTCGCCCAGCCGGCCATCAGACACCCGCCTCCGCGGCCTCGGACTTCGCGGCTTCCTCGGATTCCCGCTTGCGGCGCAGGTTTTCGGCGACCTCCGCCTCCCAGGCTTCGTTCGCCTTGGAGGTGTCGACCTCGAATTCGAAGCGCTGCGTCATCTTCGGGTCGATATCGGCGACATCGACGTAGAACTGCTCGTACCAGCGGCGCAGCTGGTAGACCGGGCCGTCCTCCTCGACCAGCAGCGGATTCTCGATCTTGGACTTGTGCTTCCAGATCTCGACGTCCTGCAGGAAGCCCTCGCTGATGCCCTCGGTCATCTTGCGCGCCAGGCGATCCGCCATCTCACCGTCGACGCCGGTCGGCTTCTCCAGGCTGACACCCCACTGCAGGACGAACGAATCCTGCGTCACCGGGTAGTGGCAGTTGATGAGGACGCTCTTGACCTCGTACCCGCTGTAGATGTTGATCAGCGGGTTGATCATGTAGGACGGTCCGAAGTACGAGGCCTCGGACTTCAACAGCGTGTCACCGTCGAACTTCGCGGCCATGCCGATATCCGGACGACCCTTGGTCTCCAGGAACTGCGTGGCGATATGGCCCTCGAAGATGTTCTTGAAGTACGTCGGGAAGGCGAAGTGGATGTAGAAGAAGTGCGCCATGTCGACCACGTTGTCGATGATCTCGCGGCAGTTGGCGCCCTCGATCAGCAGCGAGTGCCAGGTCCAGTCGGTCCATCCGCTGTCGAGCTGTTCGCTCGGGTTGCCTTCGGCGTCGGTCCAGGGGCCCTCGATGTACGGGATGGTGACTTCATCCGGCGGCGGATTGCCCTCGTGGTCGTGCCACACGAACAGCTGGCCGTTGCGTTCCAGCGTGGTCCAGGCCCGGGTCTTGGCCAGCGGGGGCACCCGGCGGCCGTACGGAATCCCGGTGCAGCGGCCGTTGCCGCCCCAGCGCCAGTCGTGGAACGGGCAGGCGACGGAGTCGCCCTTGATCTCACCCATGCTCAGGTCGCCGCCCATATGCCGGCAGTACGAATCGAGCACCTGCAGTTCGCCCTTGCTGTCGGCGAAAATCACCAGCTTGGTGCCGAATATCGAGATGGCATGCGGTTTGCCGTCCCGGAACGGTGCGGCCAGGCCGAGGCAATGCCATCCCCGCGCATACCGGGTGGGCGCGGTGCCGACATCGATCTCACGAACCTTCCCGCCGCTCCGCTGTGGGGTTACTGCCATTGCGATCCCTCCTCTACGAGCACTAGAACACGTTACAAAATTGTGCGGCGCAGCGCCAGCTATTCCGTCGACTACCAGGCAAAGGCCAGTCCTGAGATGCTGGGGGTACCCGTTCTCGACAGGAATAAGAACGTGTTCTAGTCTCAAGACTAGTATCGGTCTCACCGCAGGACTTCGGGGCCGATGAACCCGTTGTCGATCGACCAGGCAAGGAGCAGCCCCCGAGATGACGCAAGAAGTAGTAGAGCGGGTCGAAGCGCTGTTGCCGATGCTGCGCGAGCGTGCGCAGGAGGCAGAGGATCTGCGCCGCATTCCCGACGAGACCATGAAGGCCCTGCAGGCGACCGGGTTCTTCCGGCTCGTGCAGCCGCGTCAGTGGGGCGGGCATGCCGCCGATCCCGTCGTCTTCTACGACACCGTCCGCAAGATCGCGAGCGCGTGCGGTTCCACCGGCTGGGTGGCAGGCATCATCGGCATCCACAACTGGCATCTGGCGCTGTTCGATCAGCAGGCGCAGCAGGACGTGTGGGGCGAGGACACCGAGGTGCGGATCTCGTCGTCGTACGCTCCGATGGGCGCGGGCCTGGTCACCGAGGGCGGCTACACGGTCAAGGGTTCGTGGGCCTGGTCGTCCGGCTGCGACCACGCGGACTGGGTGGTGGTCGGCGGACCCGTGATCAAGGACGGCAAGCCGGTCGACTTCGGCAGCTTCCTGATCCCGCGCAGCGACTACCGCATCGATGACGTGTGGAACGTCGTCGGCCTGCGCGGCACCGGCAGCAACACCATCGTGGTCAACGACGTCTTCGTGCCGCGGCACCGCTTCCTCAGCTTCAAGACGATGTCCGAGCTGAAATCGCCCGGCCTGGAACAGAACACCGATCCGCTGTACAAGATGCCCTGGGGCACCATCCATCCCACCACGATCTCGACGCCCATCGTCGGCATGGCGTACGGCGCCTACGACGCGCACGTCGAGCACCAGGGCAAGCGGGTGCGCGCCGCCTACGCCGGGGAGAAGGCCAAGGACGATCCGTTCGCGAAGGTGCGAATCGCGGAGGCCTCCAGCGATATCGACGCCGCCTGGCGCCAGCTGTCCGGAAACCTCTCCGAGGAGTACGCGCATATCGTTGCGGGCGAAGAGGTTCCGTTCGAGCTGCGCCTGGCGGCCCGCCGCGACCAGGTGCGTGCCACCGGCCGGGCGATCGCCTCGATCGACAAGCTCTTCGAGAGCTCGGGCGCCACCGCGCTGGCGAACGACACACCGCTGCAGCGGTTCTGGCGGGATGCGCACGCGGGCCGGGTGCACGCCGCCAACGATGCCGAGCGGGCCTACGTCGCCTTCGGCACGGGGACGTTCGGCCTGCCCGTCACGGACACGATGGTCTAGGAGAGACTGCCGAATGACGACGACAGCGGAACTGACCTTCGAGTCGACCTCGCGCTACGCGCAGGTGCGACCGGACCTGAAGCTGCACTACCACGAGGCGGGTGTCGGCAACGGCCCGACGATCGTGCTGCTGCACGGCGGCGGGCCGGGTGCCTCGTCCTGGTCCAACTTCTCCCGCAATATCGGCGTGCTGGCCGAGAACTTCCACGTGCTGGCCGTGGATCAGCCGGGATTCGGGCTGTCGGACAAGCCGACCGAGCATCCGCAGTACTTCGTGCACAGCGCGTCGGCGCTGAAGGATCTGCTCGACACGCTGGAGATCACCGATCGCGTGCACCTGCTGGGCAATTCGCTCGGCGGCGGCGCGGCGGTGCGGTTCGCGCTCGACTATCCCGACCGCGCGGGAAAACTCGTGCTGATGGGGCCGGGCGGGTTGAGCACCAACCTGTTCGCGCCCGACCCGACCGAGGGCGTGAAGGCGCTGGGCAAGTTCAATGTCGAGCCCACGCGGGAGAATCTCGAAGCATTCCTGCGGATCATGGTCTTCGATCAGAAGCTGATCACGCCGGAGCTGATCGAGGAGCGATTCGCCTCGGCCGCCGCGCCGGAGTCGCTGGCCGCCACCCGCGCGATGGGAAAGTCGTTCGCCTCGGCCGATTTCGAGAAGGGCATGCTCTGGCGCGACGCCTACAAGCTGCGCCAGCCCGTGCTGCTGATCTGGGGGCGCGAGGACCGGGTCAATCCGATCGACGGCGCGCTCGTGGCCCTGAAGACGATTCCTCGCGCCCAGTTGCATGTGTTCGGCCAGTGTGGACACTGGGCGCAGCGGGAGCGGTTCGACGAATTCAACCGGTTGACAGCCGACTTCCTTGCCCCCAAGGAGAAGTGACATATGAGTATTCGAGCGCTCGGATACATGCGGATCGCCGCCACCGATGTGGCGGCGTGGCGTGAGTACGGCACCAAGGTGCTCGGCATGATGGAGTCCGACGGGCCCGATTCCGAGGCCCTCTATCTGCGCATGGACGAGTTCCCGGCGCGGCTGGTGATCGTGCCGGGCGAGTCCGACCGGCTGCTGGTCTCGGGCTGGGAGGTCACCGACGGCCCAGGGCTGCAACAGCTTCGGGAGACCCTGACCAAGGCCGACGTGCCGTTCACCGAGGGCACGGCGGAGGAACTCGCCGAGCGCCGCGTCGAGGGCATGATCCGGTTCGAGGACCCGTCCGGCAATACGCTGGAGGCGTTCTACGGGATGCAGTATCTCGCACGGCGTTTCGTCAGCCCCTACGGCCACAAGTTCGTCACCGCCGAGCAGGGCCTGGGGCACGTGGTGCTCACCTGCAACGACGATGCTGCGGCACAGGCGTTCTACCAGGACATCCTCGGTTTCCGGCTGCGTGACTCGATGCGGCTGCCACCGCAGATGGTCGGCCGTCCCGCCGACGGCGACCCGGCCTGGCTGCGGTTCTACGGCTGCAACCCGCGCCATCACGCCCTGGCCTTCCTGCCGCTGCCGAATCCGACCGGCATCGTGCACCTCATGGTCGAGGTGGAGAACTCCGACGACGTCGGCCTCTGCCTGGATCGCGCGCTGCGCAAGAAGGTGAAGATGTCGGCCACCCTCGGGCGGCACATCAACGACAAGATGCTGTCCTTCTACATGAAGACGCCGGGCGGCTTCGATGTCGAATTCGGTTGTGAGGGACTCGAAGTCGAGGACGAGAACTGGATCGCCCGGGAGTCGACCGCGGTCAGCCTGTGGGGTCACGACTTCAGCATCGGGTTCAAGTAGCAGGGCAGGAGAGAAGGAACATGACGGCGGACGGCTTGGCGGGCACCGATTCTCCCGAGATCGATGCGCGGCAGTACCGGAATGTGCTGGGGCAGTTCTGCACCGGCATCACCGTGATCACCACGCTCGATGCGGAGGGGGCGCCGATCGGGTTCGCCTGCCAGTCGTTCGCCGCGCTGTCGCTGGACCCGCCGATGGTGCTGTTCTGCCCCACCAAGCAGTCCCGCTCCTGGGCAGCGATCGAGAGCAACGGCAGCTTCTGCGTCAACATGCTCGCCGAGGAGCAGCAGCCGGTGTGCGCCCGCTTCGGCTCCCGCGAACCCGACAAGTTCGCGGGAATCGATTGGCACACCACAGATCTGGGCCTTCCGGCCCTCGACGGCGCGTTGGCCACGATCCAGTGCACTGTGGCGAACGTGCTCGACGGCGGCGATCACTTCGTGGTGTTCGGCCGAGTCCAGGCCCTGTCGGAGTCCACGGACTCCGGCAGGCCGCTGTTGTTCTACCGCGGCCAGTACACCGCCATCGAGCCCGAGAAGACCACCCCAGCCCCCTGGCGCGCGGACCTCGAGCACTTCCTCACCACGACCACCCTGGACACCTGGCTGTAGTCACGGTCGACAAACATATTGCGGCCCAACGAATTGCCGGATTCGAGCGTTACTCCTCGACATTGTCGAGTTGCCTGATCGGATCCGGCTTTTCTGTGCCATCGGACAATTGTCGAGAATTCCTCGATCGGCGGCCGCGAGGTCGGCTACGGTCCGGGTAGGCGATGCGGCGGCAGGACACTGGCGAATTCGCTGCCGCCCACCGCGCCGGACGCCGTCGATCTCGGCGAACTCGTGGCGGAAGGTGCAGTCGAACTCCGGGGTCACCCGGTCGGAGGGGTCATTCGATGAGGTTTCGGTTCTCGACATGCCATGCGGCAGCGATCGCCTGCATGTTGGCGCCGACAGCAGTTGCGGCGACGGCACACGCGACACCTGCCGCCGCCGAGCAGTGCGGCGGCTGGTCCGCCACCCAGATCGCTTCCGGCTACGGCATGTTGGAGAGCCTGGAGTTCGACGGGCGCGGCGGGCTGCTGCTGTCCGAACAGGCGGCCACCGGCTCCGGCGGCGGCATCCGGCGGCTCGACGCGAACGGCGGGCGCACCACCATGGCCGGGGATGTCGACGGCCCCGGCATGATCACGGTCTCCGGCGATACCGCCTACTTCACCACCGGGCTCAGCCTGCAGTCCAAGCTCACCGGCCGCAAGGGCGGCATCCGCTCCATGGACCTGCGCGACGGGCGGCTGGCCACGGTCGCCGAGGGCCTGGATATGCCCAACGGCATTGCGGCACTGCCTAATGGCGACTTCGTGGTCAGCAGCGATATGGGCGCCGACACCCGCCTGACCCGAGTCGCGGGCGCTACCATCGGCCCCTTCGGCCCGCCGGTCACCTCCACCAACGGCCTCGCCTACGACAAGTCACACAACCGCCTCTACGTCTCCAGCACCTTCAACCCGACCACCACCCTCACCGTGGTAGACCTCGATCATCCCTCGCAGCCGTCGACGATCGAACTCCCCGGCTTCGGCCCCCTCAACGGCGCCGACGGAGTCACGATCGGCCCCGACGGCAACCTCTACATCGCCTACAGCACGGGCGGCAAGGTAATCCGAGTAGACCCGACCACCCACCACTGGTGCACAATCGCCGAAAACCTCCCCCTAACCACCGAGGTCAAATTCGGCACAGGCCCCGGCTGGGCCCCCAACTCCCTCTACGCCACCAGCTACCTGGGCACGGTCACCCGCCTAACCCCCGCTGACCTGCAGAAATTCCGTTGTAGCGCGATGTGCTACACGAAGCTACACTAGGCGCATGAAGGTGATCAGCCAGCGGGAGTTCCGCAATAACTCGTCCGGCGTCATGGACGCAGTGGAGGCCGGTGAGACATTCCGTGTAACCCGGAACGGGATAGAGATTGCCGAGGTCCGACCGATCAGTCGAAAACGTCGACTGACTGCAGAGGAGCTGGTCGAACGTCATCGCAGGCTTCCGCGCGTCGATTACGTCCGGATGCGACAAGAGGCGGACGAGTTCTTCGGAACCGAAGACCGTGTCGGTGATGACGACCCGTGGGAGTCTCGTCCGTGACCGCACGCCATCCCTCGGGGGTCTTGGATACCTGCACCTATCTCGATCTGGAACTGCTCGAACCGGAATCTTTGCCGACAGTTCCCGAGATCACGGCGATAACCCTCGCCGAATTGAGCCAGGGCGTTGCCATGGCCAAGGACGCTGCGGCCCGTTCGACTCGTTCCGAACAGCTGGGCGCCGCAATCGCGGAATTCGAACCATTGCCTTTCGACAACGATGCCGCCACCCGGTACGGATCCTTGGTGGCACTGACCCTTGCCGCAAAACGCGACCCGCGGCCACGGCGGATGGATCTCCTCATCGCGGCGATTGCCTCTTCGCGAGGCATGCCGCTTTTCACCCGAAACAGCAAGGACTTTCGGGGTCTGGAGAGCATGGTGGAGATCGTTCCGATCTGATTCACCAAGAGGTGAGAGGACAGTAGATTCGGGTCATGTCCCGACTTGATCGCATCACCTCCGATCCAGAGGTCTGCCATGGTGAGCCAGTGGTACGGGGGTTGCGTTATCCCGTCGACATGCTGCTCGAGTTACTGACATCGGGCATGAGTTGCGACGAGATCCTGGAGGACTATCCGGATCTCGAACGCGACGATCTCCTTGCTGCGCTCGAGTACGCCGCGGGTCGCGATCGGCTGATCGCTCATGCCGATCGCGACCCAGACGCCTGACGATCGAAGGTCGATCCTCAGGCGGTGACGGCCTGTTGTTCGCGCTGCAACTCCAGGGCGATGTCGATGAGTTGGTCTTCCTGGCCGCCGACGAGGTTGCGCTTACCGGCGCGGACGAGCATTTCGGCGGCGGAGACGCCGTAGCGTTCGGCCTGGCGTTCGGCGTGCTTGAGGAAGCTCGAGTAGACGCCGGCGTAGCCCATCATCAGGGACTGGCGGTCGAGGAGGCACTCCTGCGGCATGGCCGGGCGGACAACGTCTTCCGCGGCATCGGCGATGGCGAAGAAGTCGATGCCGGTCTTGATGCCGAGCTTGTCGCAGACGCCGATGAAGGCCTCGACGGGGGTGTTACCCGCGCCCGCGCCGAAACGCCGTGCGCTGCCGTCGATCTGCTTGGCGCCCGCGCGGACGGCGTAGATCGAGTTGGCGACGGCGAGGTCCAGGTTCTCGTGACCGTGGAAACCGACCTGGGCGTCGTCGCCGAGCTCGGCGACCACCGCGGCGATGCGGTCGGAAACCTGTTCGAGCACAAGGGCGCCCGCGGAGTCCACCACGTACACGCACTGGCAGCCCGCGTCGGCCATGATGCGGGCCTGCTTGGCCAGCACCTCCGGCGGCTGAGTGTGCGACATCATCAGGAAGCCGACGGTTTCCAGGCCGAGTTCCCGTGCGAGACCGAAGTGCTGGATGGAGACGTCCGCCTCGGTGCAGTGCGTGGCGATGCGGACGATCGAGGCGCCGTCGTCCTGGGAGACCTTGATGTCTTCCTTCACGCCGACGCCCGGCAGCATCAGGACCGCGATCTTGGCCTGCTTGGCGGTCTGCGCCGCGATCGTGACCAGTTCCTGCTCAGGGGTTTTCGAGAAGCCGTAGTTGAACGAGGAACCGCCCAGGCCGTCGCCGTGGGTCACCTCGATCACCGGCACGCCCGCGCCGTCGAGCGCGGTCACGATATCGCGCACCTCGGTGGCGGTGAACTGGTGGCGCTTGTGATGTGACCCGTCCCGCAGCGAGGTGTCGGTGACGCGGATGTCGAGTTCGTTGCTGAAAGGCATTGTGATTCTTCTCCTTACACCCGAGCCGAGACGATCTGACCCGCGACGACCTCACCCACGCGAGTGGCGGCCGCGGTCATGATGTCGAGATTTCCGGCGTAGGGCGGCAGGAAATCGCCCGCGCCCTCCACCTCCACGAATACCGAAACCTTCGCCATCCCACCGGAAACCACGGACGGCTCGTCGAACTGCGGCTCGTTGAGCAGCCGGTAGCCGGGCACGTATTCCTGGATGTCGGCGACCATGCGGTGGATCGACTCGGTGATCGCACCGGTGTCGGCGTCCTCGGGGATCGCGCAGAAGATGGTGTCGCGCATGATCATCGGCGGTTCGGCGGGATTCAGGATGATGATCGCCTTACCGCGCTGGGCGCCGCCGATCGTCTCCACACCCCGGCTGGTGGTCTTGGTGAACTCGTCGATATTGGCGCGAGTTCCGGGACCTGCCGACACCGACGAGACCGACGCCACGATCTCGGCGTAGGGCACCTCGACCACCCGAGAGACGGCCGCCACCATCGGAATCGTGGCCTGCCCACCGCAGGTGATCATGTTGACGTTCGGCGTATCCAGGTTGTCGCCCAGGTTCACCGGCGGCACCACGGCGGGACCGACGGCCGCGGGAGTCAGATCGATCGCGCGAATCCCGGCGGCCTCGTACTTCGGGGCGTACTCCCGATGCACGTAGGCCGAGGTCGCCTCGAACAGCAGCTCCGGCTTCTCCGCCTGGGCCAGCAGCCAGTCCGCGCCCTCTGCGGAGGTCTCCAGCCCGAGCCCCCGTGCCCGCTTCAAACCCTCACTGTCGGGGTCGATTCCGATCATCCAGCGCGGCTCGATCCGCTCCGACCGCAGCAGCTTGTACAGCAGGTCGGTACTGATGTTTCCGGAGCCGACGATTGCGGCACTGACTTTTCCGTTGGAAGCCACGAGTATCTCCTAGCTGAATTGCAGACGGACGGAACCGAGTCCGGTGAACTCGGCAAGGAAATCGTCGCCCGGGCGGGCGTCGATGGCACGGGTGCAGGAGCCGGGCAGCACGATGTCCCCGGCCTTCAGCCGCACGCCGAAGGAGGCGACCTTCCGCGCCAGCCACGCCACCGCGATGGTCGGATCGCCCAGCACCGCATCGCTGCGACCCTCGGCGACCACCTCACCGCTGCGGGTCAGCTTGGCGTCGATCTTCTTGATATCCAACAGGTTCGGCTCGACCCGCTCCGGGCCGAGCACCCAGCCCGCCGACGACGCGTTGTCGGCGATGGTGTCGCACAGCCCGATCTTCCAGTCCTTGATGCGGGTGTCGATGAGTTCGATGGACGGCGCGTAGGCGACCGTCGCGTCGAGCACGTCGGCCTCGGTGCACTCCTCGCCGGGCAGATCCTTGCCCAGCACGAAACCGACCTCGACCTCCACGCGCGGGTACAGATACTTCGAGGTGTCGACGGCGACGTCCTCGAACACCTGCATCTCGCCCAGCAGATGCCCGTAGTCGGGCTCGTCCACGCCCATCATCTGCTGCATCGCCTTCGACGACAGCCCGACCTTGTGGCCGACGACCCGCGCGCCGCCCGCCAGCCGCTGCCGGATGTTGATGAGCTGGATCTCGTAGGCATCGACCACATCGATGCCGGGATGCCGCGCGACCAGCGGGTCGATCGGCACCCGGTCACGCTCGGCGACCGCGAGCTCCGCGGCCAGTTCACTCCGTACCGCGTCGGACAGCACGCTTGTTCCTTCCACTGGGGGGCCCGGTCGGTGGCCGAGACGGGAAACTGAAACGAGTTTTCCTGGGAAAACCGAGGACAGTTGCGCCGTCTGCCACACCAATATAGACCGAACCGAGACTGATTCTATAACGTGTTCTACATGACTGATCGGGAATACGACGTGGTGGTGGTCGGCAGCGGTGCCGCCGGGATGACCGCCGCGCTCACCGCCGCCCACCACGGGCTCCGCGTGGTGATCATCGAAAAGGCCGCGCACTACGGGGGAAACACGGCACGCTCCGGCGGCGGCGTGTGGGTTCCCGGGAACAAGGCACTGCTGGCGTCCGGGCGGCCCGACGACCGCGAGGAGGCGCGCCGCTACCTGCACAGCATCATCGGCGACGCGGTGCCGAAGGAGCGGATCGATACCTACATCGACCGCGGCCCGGAGGCGCTGAACTTCGTGCTCGATCACACGCCGCTGCAGCTCAAGTGGGTCCCCGGCTACTCCGACTACTACCCCGAGGCACCGGGCGGCCGCGGCGACGGCCGCTCGTGCGAGCCCAAGCCGTTCAACGCCAAGGTGCTCGGCGAGGAGCGGTTCAACCTGGAGCCTGCGTATGCCAAGGCCCCGCTCAATGTCGTCATCATGCAGGCCGATTTCGTCCGCCTCAACCTGATCAGGCGCCACCCGAAGGGCATCATGCGAGCCATGCGGGTGGGCGCGCGCACCTACCTGGCCAAGTGGACCGGTAAGCACATTCTCGGCATGGGTCAGGCCATTATCGCAGCTATGCGCAAGGGGCTCATGGATGCGAACGTGCCACTGCTGCTGAACACGCCGATGACCAAGCTCATTGTGGAGAATGGCGTTGTCGTAGGGGTCGAGGCGACGCAGGACGGCCGGCCGGTCACGTTCAAGGCCCGGCACGGCGTGGTGCTGGGCGCCGGCGGCTTCGAGCACAACGCCGAGATGCGCACGAAGTACCAGCGCCAGCCCATCACCACCGAGTGGACCACCGGCGCGGCCGCCAACACCGGCGACGGCATCGTCGCGGGCATGGAGGCGGGCGGCGCGGTCGGCTTCATGGAGGACGCCTGGTGGGGACCGACCATCTTCAAGGGCGGCAGGCCCTGGTTCGCGCTGGCCGAGCGGAATCTGCCCGGCGCCATCATGGTCAACGCCGACGGGAAGCGATTCGGGAATGAGTCGGCTCCTTACGTCGAGGCGGTGCACACCATGTACGGCGGTGAATTCGGGCAGGGCGCCGGGCCGGGCGAGAACATCCCCACCTGGCTGGTGTTCGACCAGCGCTACCGCAACCGCTACATCTTCGCCTCGCTGCAGCCCGGCCAGCGCATTCCGTCTCGCTGGATGGAAAACGACAACATCGTCAAGGCCGACAGCCTCGAGGAGCTGGCGAAGAAGATCGGCGTGCCCGCGGACAGTCTCGCCGCGACCGTCACCCGGTTCAACAAGTTCGCCGAGACCGGCAAGGACGAGGACTTCGGCCGCGGTGAGAGCCACTACGACCGGTACTACGGCGATCCGACCGTGAAGCCCAACCCCTGCCTGGCGGCGCTGGAGCAGGGCCCGTTCTACGCGGCCAAGATCGTGCCCGGCGACCTCGGCACCAAGGGCGGCCTGGTCGCCGACACCTCCGGTCGGGTGCTCCGGGAGGACGGCAGCCCGATCGAGGGCCTCTACGCTTCCGGCAACAGCTCGACCCCGGTCATGGGCCACACCTACGCGGGCCCCGGCGCCACCATCGGCCCGGCCATCGCCTACGGGTACCTGGCGGTGCTGGATATCGTCGAGCGCAAGAAGCAGGCAGCGAGCAAATAGCGGATTCCGATGAACGGGACGGAGTGGGAAGACGGCCGGGGGCATGCCCACCATGGATTCCGACCGTCCCGTTCCGCCGGAGCCGCCCCGTCATTCCGGCACATCGGGGTGACGACCGATTCAGGAGACAGAAAATGCCGATTGATCCGAAAGTAGCTCTGGGAGCGGCGCTTCCGGAGCTGGAGTTCGCGTGGACGCCGTCCGACGTGCAGCTCTACCACCTCGGTCTCGGCGCCGGGGCGCGCTGGACCGATACCGGGGAGCTGCGCTATCTCGACGATCGCGCGCCGCAGGTGCTGCCGACGTTCGCGACCGTCGCGCCGACGCTCGGGGTGACCGAACCGCCGAAGGTCAGCTTCCCCGGCGTGGAGATCGATCTGGCGAAGGTGGTGCACGGGAGCCAGGAAGTCGTGGCGCACAAGCCGATTCCGGCTACCGGGAAGGCAAAGAGCACCGGCCGGATCAGCGAGATCTGGGACAAGGGCTCGGCCGCGGTGGTCGTGCAGGAGACCACGGTCACCGATTCGGACGGTGATCCGCTGTGGACGGCACGCTCGTCCATCTTCGCCAAGGGCGAGGGCGGCTTCGGCGGCGAGCGCGGGCCCAGCAACAAGTCCGAATTGCCGGACCGCGCACCGGATTTCGACGTCACCACGCCGACGCTGCCGCAGCAGGCGCTGCTGTATCGGATGTGCGGCGACCGCAACCCGCTGCATTCGGATCCCGGATTCGCCCGCGCCGCAGGCTTTCCCAACCCGATCCTGCACGGATTGTGCACCTACGGGCTGGTCTGCAAGAACGCCGTCGACACCGTGCTGAACTCGGATGCCGCCCGGGTCACCGGATTCCGGGCGCGCTTCGCCGGGGTCCTGTACCCGGGCGAAACAATCCGCTCACGAATCTGGCTGGAAGGCAATGAACTGACCATCGCGGCGACCGTGGTCAACCGCGAGGATGCCCCGGTCCTGGGCGACGTGAAGCTCACCTTCACCGCCTGATCCCGGCCAAAAGCGCGCCGGGAAAAGGGACTGGAGCGCGCCGGGAAAAGGGACTGGAGCGTGCCGGGAAACGAAACGGTGCCGACACTTCTCGTTCCCCCTCACAGCGACACGATTGTTCCCGCCGTGCCGACACCGCTCGTTTCTCACGGACACGATCGGTGCCACACCGTTCGTTCTGGCCGACATCATTTGTTCCCTGTCCTTCCGGCACGCTTTTCGCCGGAAGGACAGGGACGATCACTCGGAGTCAGGAAAGCCCGTTGCGAAGAGGATGGCGATGGCAACGGAGCAGATGACGGCGATGATCGGAATAGTCCACATCCCTCCGACACTACAATCCGTAGTACTTAGCGTGGGTCACAGAACCCCGTCATGTGTCCAGTGACACATGTCCCGCCCCAGATCCCCGCGTCCCGCACGGCCTCTCCCTATCCCCGCCATCCCCCCACGGCCCCTATCTATCCCGGCATCCCGAAGGGCCCCTCTATCCCCGGCATCCCGCAGGGCCCCTCCCTATCCCCGGCATGCTTTTGGCCGGGGCCGTGGGACGCCTCACTGCTCGGTTTCGGCCTTGACCGGAGCATCGCTCGCATCGGGCCGCCGCCCGATCACCAAGCCCTGGATGATCAGGGCGTACAGCACCACCACCACGATCGGGGCGGCCAGGGGAACCCAGGCCAGCTGGACCGGGACCAGGGCGGCGGCGACGGCGGCGGACGCGAAGACGAGCGCGCCCGTGACCGACGGCAGCGTGGTGGGGACCACCCCGGCGGGCGCGTGCACGGTGGCGGTGTTGAGCAGGTAGGTGGTGGCCACCAGGCCGGTACCGGCCGCGGCCAGGGCGCCGGTGTCGTCCCAGGCGAGCGCGCCCAGCGCCACCAGCACCGCCGCCACCGCGCAGACTCGGAACCGCCAGCCCGCCACCACCGCTACGGCCGCGGGAATCGCCGCCCACGGCAGCACGATCGCGACGGCGGCGATCAACAGCAGGCCGGACAGCACGGCCAGGAATTTCGTCATCGCCGCACCCGCACCAACCGGCGATGCTCCGGAATCAGCCGCATCACCTGATCCAGCCGGGTGTCCTCCGGCCAGGCCACGATGTCGACGCCCACCGTGCCCATATCGCGATACATCGACGCCCGCTCCAGCTGCCACATGCGCGCCATCGTGGCGTCGAGGCCCTCGTAGAACGGGGCTCCGCGCAGCACGTCCACGACCACCACCACGTGCCCGCGCTTGCGCAGATCGATCAGGGCCAGCGCGAACTGCGTGTCCAGCAGTGTCGAGAACGCCACCACGATCGCGCCGAGCGGCACCGCCGCGTGCGGCGCCAGCGTGCCGGAGGTGACGATGTGCTCGTCGCCGACCGACAGCACCGTGTCGACGATGCGGTAGAACTGGCGCCGCCCGATATCGGGCCGCAGCCAGCGCGGGGCCTGGCCCAGGCAGACCACGGCGGTCCGGTCACCGGCCTGCAGCGCCGACTGCGCGACCTGCGCCGCGCCGCGCACCGACAGCTCCAGCGAATCCGCCGCCGGGCCGGGCGCCTGCAGCGAAGTATCCACGAGCACAACGACGTCGGCGGCGCGGTTGGTGAGCCGCTCGGTGACGTAGAGACGGCCGCGGCGCGCGCTCACCGGCCAGTTCACCGTGCGCAGCTGATCGCCCGGCGCGTAGGCGCGGATATCGGCGTACTCCACGCCCGGACCGTGCCGCCGGGTCAGATGGGTGCCGATGCGCTCGGGAAGATCGGTGCGCGGCAACCGCATTCGCTGCGGATCGGCGATCGGATACACGTAGACCTCACCCGCGGGCATCGTCACCGAGGCCACCGCCAGTCCCGCCGGGCTCAGCGCGGTGACCCGCGTCGTCACCGGGTAGCGGCCCCAGCGCCCGGTCGACAACGCCAGCCGCAGACCGGCCGGAGCCGGTCCGGAATCCACCGCCTCCTCCACCCGGACCTCGAGCCCGTGCGTCTGTCGGGGCGTACACCGCAGCAGCGCGTTTCCGTCCTCGACGAAGGCGGCGACGCTCAGCACCACCTCCTCGGATTCGAAGCAGCGCAGCACGCCCGCGCCGTCGACCTGAATCCTGGTGCGCGACACCTGCCACGGCGCCGTCGCCAGCACCCCGAGCATGGGCGCCGCGAACACCAGCAGCTGCCAGCGTCCCAGCATGACCGCCAGTACCAGCACCGGAGCCGCCGCACCCGCCAGCATGAACACCAAAGGAGCCGGTCGCCAACGCAATTCGGACTCGGCGACCGAGCTGGTATCTCGATGCCTCATGTGACGGTGGCGCGCGGGACGGGCAAGCGGCGCAGCAACTCGGTGATCACATCCTCGCCGCGAATGCGCCGCACCCACATCTCCGGGCGCAGGGTGATGCGATGCGCGATGGCCGGAATGGCCAGGGCCTTCACGTCTTCGGGGACAACGTAGTCGCGGCCCAGCAGCAGCGCGCGGGCGCGAGCCATCTGCACCAGGTCCAGTTCGGCGCGCGGGCTGGCGCCCACCTCCACCTGTGGATGACTGCGAGTCGCGGCCGCCAGCGCCACCACATAGGTGACGACATCCGGATGCACGGTGACGAATTCGACCGCCTGCCGCATCTCCAGCAGCCCCTGCGCATCTACCACCTGCCCTACCTGCGGTGGTACCGAACCGCGCTCCAGACGGCGGCGGATCATCTGCGTCTCGTCCTGCTCGGACAGATACCCCAGCCGCAGTTGCACCGCGAACCGGTCCAGCTGCGCCTCGGGCA
Organism: Nocardia mexicana NBRC 108244; assembly: GCF_001613165.1. Lineage (GTDB taxonomy): Bacteria > Actinomycetota > Actinomycetes > Mycobacteriales > Mycobacteriaceae > Nocardia > Nocardia mexicana. Next base: position 70,096 of record NZ_BDBV01000052.1, on the reverse strand, counting down.
GCGGGTAGGTGCCCTCGTACTCGATCGGATTGTCGGTGGCCAGCACGATGAAAGGCTGTGGCAGCGGGAAGGTTTCGCCGTCGATGCTGACCTGCCCCTCGGCCATCGCCTCCAGCAGCGCCGCCTGCGTCTTGGGCGGGGTGCGGTTGATCTCGTCGGCCAGCAGCATATTGGTGAACACCGGGCCGCGACGGAAGTTGAAACGGCCCGAGTTCATGTCGTAGATGGTGGAGCCGATCAGGTCCGCGGGCAGCAGATCCGGGGTGAACTGCACCCGGGTGAACTGCAAACCCAGTGCGGCGGAGAAGGATCGGGCGATGAGCGTCTTGCCCAGCCCGGGTAGGTCCTCGATCAGGACGTGCCCGCCCGACAGCACCGCGACCATGATCAGCTGCAGCTCTTCGCGTTTGCCGACCACGACGCGCGCGATCTCCCGCAGCACCGCCTCGCTGCGCTTGATGGTCACGTCCATCGGTGTCGTCATGTTCGTACTCGCACTCATCTCTACCTTTTCACATCGACTGCAGCCGGCGCAGAATCTCGTCCAGGGCCGGGCGGCCCGGCGCGCGGCTGTTCTGGTCGCGCAGCGCCGAATTCGCCGGATCCACCCAGCGCCACAGTTCGGGTCCGAAGAGCAGGATTCCGGCGGATTCGGTGGCACGGCGGTTCTTGGAGATCCGGTGCCCGCTCGACAACTCGAATTCCTTGGCCAGCAGCGGTCGCAGGTGCCGGTCCCAGTCGGCGCGCGAACCGTCGGCGCGCTCGGCCAGCATCTGCGCGCGAGCCCGCCAGTGCCGCAACATCTCCGCGGGGCCGTTGTCGATCTCGTCGTCGGCCGGGTCGGTCGGGGCCTCGGCGCGGGAGCGTTCGACCAGCGACCACACCAGCAGGCCCAGCGCCCCGAGTACCGGCACCCCCACCAGCAGTGGTAGCAGTTCGCGCTGGTTGCCGAGCGCGATCAACTCGAGCACCACGATCACCGCGACGGCGCCGCCGACTATCACCGAGCGGGTCATGAAACCCCCTCGCTCACAATGGTTTCGCCCTGCAGGTCGTTCAGCACGATGCGCAGCAGTTGCTCGGCGCGCATCCGCTGCCACTCCAGCATGGAGTGCGGGCTGAAGCGCGCCTCCTCGAACAGCGCCACCAGTTCGCGGGCGGACGCGTCGTGCAGTGCGCCGCGTTCGAACGCGCGGGCCAGCACCTCCGACGGGGTGTCCGAGATCAGCGGCGCCACCTCGCGCGCCTGGGCCAGGCCGCGTTCCATGGCGCCGTAGCAGGCGATGATCGCGGTGCGGGCGTCCTGGCCCGAGGCGATCATCGCGGCCAGACCCATCTCCGCCACCTGCGCGAGCGACACCGGCTGCTCGGCGGGCACCGGCTCGGGGGCGGCGGCCTGCGGCGCCGGGCGGCTGCGGGTCCCGATCGCGACCACCACCAGGCCGACGATGGCCGTCGCCACCAGCGCGGCGGCAGCTATCCCGACGAGCACGAGGGTGCGACCGCTGAGTTCCGGTGTCCCGGAGAACGGCTGCGGTGTCGGGGGCGGCGTCTGCGTCGGCGGCGTGGGCGTCGGGCGTGCCGTCGGCGGCTGCTGCACCTCGTCGCCGGTCCCGCCCGCCAGCAGGTACACCACCCAGGTCAGGGCCGCGAATACGGCCAGTACCGCCAGTGCCACCAGCAGTGCCAGGCCCAGCCGCCGCAGCTGTCCCGGCCGCCGGTCGGCGTCGCGATCGTGGTCGGGCATGGCCAGCGGCAGGCGGTGCTGGCTGGTGATCACCCCGGCCAGCAGGATCACGATCGAAACCAGCGCCAGCACCGGCATAAGTGCGACCGTGATCGCCGAGGGCGGCGAAACCGCGTGCGGCCCACCGGTACCCGGGACGAATCCGCGCAGTGCGAGAACGGCCAGCACCAGCAGCACGATCAGCCCGATCGCGCGCGGTATCGCCGTTCCGGCCCCGCTCACGGCTCCACCTCGCCGACGCCCGCTGTCGCCGTGCGCGGCGCGCGCCGTGTCATCGATCCGCTCGCAAGCTCGCTCACGAGCATCTCCCAAGAATTCCGGTACTGCACAAAACAGCCACATCGTTACATGCCGGACGGTCCGTCAGCAGGGAAATCGGGACACCGGGGCCAGCGGATTCCCGTCTACCCCACTTGCGGATAGTTGACGCGTAGGCAAACTGTGAGAATCCACAATCCTGCTGCGACGCAACCTACTTGCGTCACAGTGAGCTAACGCCGAGATGCAAACGCCATCTTGCAAGCGAGCATGCCGGAATTACCGAGGTCTTATGCCAGCGCTGGTCTGCCGGTAGGGAGTTCGCTCAGGCGGCTGGCGGTGCGGGCGAGGTCGGGGATGTGGGGGACGTCGCGGACGAGGCCGGGAAGCGAGGTCGTGGCGTAGATGGTCAGGGCCTGGTCGGCGTCGTAGAGGATGTCGACCAGATTCACGAAGCGGGTTGCCCAGTCCATCGGGACGGTGCGCAGGGCCGGTACCCCGCATATCGTCCATGCCCGATAACGTTCCGCGAGTTCCAGAAAGTCCTTCGCGGACAACGGGTTTCCACACAACTCGTCGAAATCCACTACTATGCCGTCGATTTCGCTGCGAACGTGCAGGCTTCGATGGGCGATCGCAATCTCGGTGCCGCCCTCGAAGCGCGCGACCTCCTCGAGATAGCGGCCCGAAGCGAAGTCCGCCCACCGACCACCGAGCGCGCGGTAGTCCTGCGGTCCATCCACGGCCACCACGTCCAGGTGAGCCCGCAACAACTCGATCGTCGGCTGAAACCGTTGGTGCATCAGTGGATTCGGCAGCAGTCCCTCCGGCGGGTAGTTCGAGGTCACCACCAGCACCACCCGCCGGGCGAACAGCCGGTCCAGCAGGCGAGCCAGGAGCATGGCATCGCCGATGTCGTGCACGTGGAATTCGTCGAAGCAGACCAGTTCGGCGGTGCCGAGCACGGAGTCGACGGCCCGGTCGATCGATCCGAATTCGGCCACGGCGGCGTGCAGCCGGGCGAAGAATCCGTGGAAGTGATAGCGGCGCTTGCGCTCCGAGCCCACCTCGGCGAAGAACCGATCCATCAGCATCGTCTTGCCCCGCCCCGGCCGACCGTGCAGGTAGATCCCCCGTGGGCGGCGCCAGCGTCGCCCGATCCGCCCGGCCACGACCGACAACCGCCCCGCGGCGGCCCGCTGTTCACCATCCAGCATCAACTCGTCCATGACCCACTCCCTTCTCTACGCCTGTAGAGGTTCATCTACACTTGTAGAGGATCGTGAGTCAGACCGCGAGGAAAGGTGACGATGTCCACAACCGACCGGCGCACCAGGATCATCGACGCCGCCATCGATCTCATTGCCACCCAGGGGCTTCGCGCCCTGACCCACCGCGCCTTGGACACGGCGCTGGAACTACCCGCAGGCTCGGTCTCGTACTACTTCCGCACCAAGCGCGCGCTCATCGAGGCCATCGTCGACCGAATCGCCACCCGCTCCCGCACCGACTTCGAAGATGCCCGGCTCGACAGTCCCCAACCATCCACAGCCGAGCCGGACGAGATCGCCCGCGGCATCGCACAGTGGCTGGACCGACTACTGGCGCACCGACGCAATCACCTGATCGTGCGGCACGCCCTGATCATCGACCAGCTAGGCGACCCGGAACTCCACCAACGCCTGACCACGTGCCTGTTCTCCCACGAACACGCCACCACCCTGTTCCGAAACCTGGACACACCCGACCCAACCACCGCCGCAGCCGATTTCATCGCAGTCCTCGAGGGCTTGGTATTCGACCGATTCGCCGGAGCAAGAGCTGAGTTGCCCGCTGGCTCGGCACGCAGCCGACAGCAATTGGCAGGAGTATTGCGGAGACACCTCCGCGAGTAGGCCCGCGTCAATCCCGGACACCACGATCAATCGCCGAAACCGGTGATCGGGGTTCACGATCGGTGCATCCCGCTGGTCTGCCCAGGACGCGTGCTTGCCGGGGGACGGTGACGACGGTAGAGTTTCATCGACCGTACGGTCAACCTATTAAGGAAATGTCATGCCGCTCGTCGCCAGCCGCGCCGGCCGAATCCATGTCGCCGAGCGCGGCGACGGACCGCCGATCGTCCTGCTGCACGCCACCGGACACGACCATCACGACTTCGACCCGATCGTCGATCACCTCGCCGATCGGTTCCGGGTGCTCGCCGTGGATTGGCCGGGGCACGGCGAATCCGATCCGCTACCACCGGAGATAGTCGCTTCCGCAATGCTTTTCGCGGACGTGCTGGATGATCTGGTTGATGCGCTCGGGCTCGACACGATCACACTGATCGGCAACTCCGTGGGGGGATACGCCGCGGCCCGGTTGGCGGCCACCCGCCCCGAGTTGGTCTCGCGCCTGGTGCTGGTCAACACCGGCGGCTACACCGGGCGCGGCGCGCTCGTCCGGGCCGGGACCCGAATCCTGGGCACGCCCGCTCTCGCCCGGACCATCTTCCCGCGGCTGATACCCCGATACATGCGGGCGCAGAGCGAGAACGACCACGTAGTACAGACGAAAGCCGTTGCGCGAGCACGCACTTCGGACGGTGCGGGGCTGATCGCCGCCCTGTGGCGCAGCTTCGCCGACCCCGACTACGACCTGCGCGGCGCCCGTATCGTCGCACCGACACTGCTGGTGTGGGGCATGCTCGATATCGTGCTGCCGCCGCGCGAGGCCCGGTCGGTGCAGACCGCTCTGCCCGCCGCGCAGTTGGTCACGCTCGAAACCGGGCACGTGGTCTTCTCGTCGGACCCTGACGGATTCCTGTCGCATGTCACGGATTTCCTGAACCGGGCCGATTCCTCGGTGAAGGGGTGACGACCCGGCAGGACGGTGCCGACCGGACCCGCACCGAATTGCTCGATGCGGGCCTGCGGTTGGCCGGGCATATGGGGTTGGCACAGATGAGCGTCAACCGCATCGTCACCGAGGCGGGGGTCGCCAAGGGTAGTTTCTTCCATCACTTCGGCGACCGGTCCGGATACCTGCGGGCACTGCACCGCACCTTCCACGACCGCATGCTCGCACCGCTACTGAACGATCTCGACAACCGGCCGCCGGGCTGTGATCGCCTGTGGTACAGCGCGATCGACTATCTGGATGCTTTCCTGGAGCAGCCTGGTGTGCGCGCGGTGCTGCTGGAGGCACGCGCGGAGGCGGCGGTGCTGGAGGAGATCCACGCCCGCAATGAATCCCTCGCGCGCCGGGCCGAGCCCGATTTCGCCGCGATGGGCTGGCCGCATCCGCTCGAGGGGGCGCGACTGTGGATTCGGCTGGTCGCCGAGGCCGCCCTCATCGAATTCGATTCCGGTGCAATCCAACCGGAGATGCGCACGGCCCTGCGCCACTATCTACGCTGCAGCCCGCGACCGTGCACAACCCCGCTCGAGTCAGGCAGCGGTCAGCACAAGACCGGATGTCGGGACACCGGTCCCGGCGGTGACCGCGATGTTGCGTAAGCCCTCTACCTGGTTTACCGAAGTACCGCGGATTTGGCGGACGCCCTCGGCTATGCCGTTCATGCCGTGGATGTAGGCCTCGCCGAGTTGGCCGCCGTGGGTGTTGAGGGGGAGGCGGCCACCCAGTTCGATGGCGCCGTCGGCGATGAAGTCTTTGGCCTCGCCGCGGGCGCAGAAGCCGAGTTCCTCCAACTGCATCAGCACGAAGGGGGTGAAGTGGTCGTAGAGAATGGCGGCCTGCATGTCCTCGGGCCGCAGCCCGCTCTGTCCCCAGAGCTGATCGCCGACCAGTCCCATCTCCGGCAGCCCGGTCATGGCGTCGCGGTAGTAGCTGGTCATGACGTACTGGTCCGCGCCGGAACCCTGTGCGGCAGCGACGATCACGGCCGACTTCTGCGGAAGATCCCGGGCCCGTTCGACACTGGTGACCACGATCGCCACGCCGCCGTCGGTCTCCTGGCAGCAGTCCAGCAGGTGCAGCGGCTCGGCGATCCAGCGGGAAGCCTGATGCTCCTCCAGCGTGATCGGCTTGCCGTAGAAGTGCGCCGCCGGGTTCACCGCCGCATGCTTGCGATCGGCGACCGCGATCCGCCCGAAATCCGCATTGGTGGCGCCGTATACGTGCATGTACCGCCGAGCGACCATGGCGACCTGGGCCGCCGGTGTCCCCAGCCCCTGCGGGTACGCCCACGCCGCATCGACGCCGGAGGAGGTGGCCGCGGTCGCCAAATGCGTTGCGAACTGGCCGAATCGGTGCCCCGAGCGCTCGTTGAACGCACGGTAGGCGACCACCACATCGGCGACGCCGGTCGCGACCGCCATCGCCGCCTGCTGCACGGTCGCGCACGCAGCCCCGCCGCCGAACGGAATGTTGCTGAAGAACTTCAGATTCGGGATACCGGCCGCCCGGGCCACGGCGGCCTGGGTGTTGGTGTCCATCGTGAAGGTCGTCAGGCCGTCCACATCCGCGGGCTTCAGACCCGCATCGTGCAGCGCGGCCGTGACCGCCTCGGCGGCCAGCCGCAGTTCGCTGCGCCCGGAATCCTTGGAGAAGTCGGTGGCGCCGATGCCGACGATGGCGGACTTACCGCTCAATGAACTACTCACGCCGTCTCCTGCAGTGCGATAACGGCTTTCGCCGTGATGTGATCGCCGAGGCTGTCGCGGCCGACCACGTCGATATGGATCTCGCCGCCCTCGACCGCGGTCACGGTGCCGCTCAACGTCAGGGTGTCGCCCGCGTACAGCGGCACCCCCAGCCGCAGCTTCAGCGACTTCACGCGCGCGCCCGGCCCGGCCCAGTCGGTGACGAACCGCTGCACCAGCCCGGTGTCGGTGAGGATGTTGACGAAGATGTCCTTCGAGCCGCGCTCGACGGCCTTGTCCCGGTCGTGGTGCACGTCCTGGAAGTCCCGGGTGGCCAGCGCGGTGCTGACCACGAACGTCGGATCGGCGTGGATGACCAGCTCGGGCAGCGTCGTACCGACCTGCACCGCACCGGGTTCCAACGTGGCTGTCATTCGCTCACCTTCCAGTACGGCAGCGTGTTGTCGTCGTCGAGCTTCTCGAAGGCCACCTCGACCGACTGCCCAATGCGCACTGCATCGGGTTCGACGCCGCGCAGCTCGCCGAGCACCCGCACGCCCTCCTCCAACTCGACCAGCGCCACCACGTAGGGCACCTGCCGTCCGGGCACCTTCGGCGCGTGGTGCACGACGTAGCTGAACACCGTGCCACGACCGGAGGCCACCACGTAGTCGGTCGGCTTGGTCTTGTCCTCCCACAGCGCGGGCACCGGCGGGTGCCGCAGCGTACCGTCGGGCAGTCGCTGAATGCGCAGCTCCCCGGCCTTCGTTCCCTCCCAGAAGAATTCGGTGTCCTTCGAGACGGTCGGACGGGCCCGCTTGCTCAGATCCTCCTGCGCGGCAGCCGGTTTCGCCGTACCGGGCGCGAACTTCAGCATCCGGAACGACATCTCGGTGACCGCCTCGTCGCCCACATACCAGGTCAGGATGTAGGTCGCGAACCAGCCCTCGCCGAGTCCGGTTCGCTTGGGCCCCACCAGATCCTGCAGCCGGGTGCGTGCCTCGACCCGCTCACCCAGCTCCAGATACCGGTGATAGGTCTGCTCGCAGTTGGTCGCCACCACCGACGTGTAGCCCGCGGCGTCGAGCAGGTCGTTGACCGCGTTCATCGGGTCGTCGGCCGGGCGCGCCCCGTGCAGCCCCGGCATCGACCACACCTGCGCCATTGCGGGCGGGGCGACGATGCCCGGATGCCCGGCGTCCCGGGCGGCCTGCTCGTCGACGTAGATCGGGTTGGCGTCGCCGATGGCCTCGACCCAGTTGTTGATCATGGGCTGGTTGACCGGATCGCGCGCCACGCGCGGTGCGCACTCCCCCTTGTCCCTGATCCGTTCCCCGGCCGCGGAGATCTGTTCCGCTGTCATGGTTTCCGGCATTGGAAACTCCTATCTCGGTACGCGCGGCAGCTGCAGCCCGGCGGTGGCGATGAGTTCACGCATGATCTCGTTGACGCCGCCGCCGAAGGTCACCACCAGGTTCTGCTTGGTGCGCCGGTCCAGCCAGTGCAGCAGTTCAGCGGTCGGCGGATCCGCCGGATCGCCGTACCGCCCGACGATCTCCTCGGCCAGCCGCCCCGCCTCCTGCAGCGATTCGGTCGAAAAGACCTTGGTCGCGGAGGCATCCGCGATCACGCCGGACGGATCGCTCTCGGCATTCCCCGCATCGGCGGCCACCTGCCAGTTCAGCAGCTCGTTGAGCCGGACCATGGCGTGCATGCGACCCAGCGAGCGCCGCACGTCGGCCTCGCCCAGCACCCCCTGCCGCCGCGCGAAGTCCCGCGCGCGGTCGTAGAGCTGCTCGATCTTGCCGGACGGCCCCAGGCTCACCCGCTCGTGATTGAGCTGGGTGGTGATCAGCTTCCAGCCCCGGTTCTCCTCGCCGACAAGCATATTCGCCGACACCCGCACGTTGTCGAAGTAGGTGGCGTTGGTGTGGTGCGCGCCGTCGCAGGTGATGATCGGCGTCCACGAGTAGCCCGGATCCTTGGTGTCCACGATCAGGATCGTGATGCCGCGGTGCCGAGACTCGGCCGTGCCGGTGCGGCAGGCCAGCCACACGTAGTCGGCCTCGTGCGCACCGGTGGTGAAGATCTTCTGCCCGTTGACGATCCAGTCGCCGTCCGCATCGCGCACCGCGCTGGTGCGCAGCGACGCCAGGTCGGTGCCCGCCTCGGGCTCGGAGTAGCCGATCGCGAAATGTACATCGCCGGAAAGGATTGCGGGCAGGAACTTTCTCTTCTGCTCCTCGGTGCCGAACTGCTGCAGGGTCGGGCCGACCGTCATGAGCGTGACCAGCGGCAGCGGCACATCCGCCCGCGCGGCCTCGTTGTAGAAGATCTGCTGTTCGACCGGCCCGAATCCCTGCCCGCCGTACTCCTTCGGCCAGCCCACCCCGAGGCGGCCGTCGCGGCCCATGCGCCGCACCACCGCGCGGTAGGCGTCGCCGTGCCGGTTCACCGACATCTCGGCCTCCTCCTCGGGAGTCACGAGATCGGCGAAGTAAGAACGCAATTCGTCACGCAGCCGGCGCTGCTCGGCCGTCAGGTCGATGAACATCTGGCTCCCAAACGATCCAGCCGGAACGACGCGCCGCCTAGCCAGCGGGCGATGTCCTTGGCCTGTGAGTAGTAGCGATGCAGCGGATGGGTCACGTCCACACCGATGCCGCCGTGTAGGTGGTGACACTTCTGCATGGCCGCGGGTAGGTCCGAGGCCACGCAGTAGGCGAGCACGTCCAGGTCGTTGTCGACCCGCTCGCGATGTTCGGGGCTCTGATCCTCTTGCGCCAGAGCCCAGTTCGCCGACAGCGCGGCCGCGTGCAGCGTGCGCGAGACGACGTAGACGTCGCCGATCTGCTGGGCCACCGCCTGGAATTCCGCCAGCGGGCGGCCGAACTGATGCCGGGTCCGCACGTGCTCGGCGGTCAGTGTCAGCACACCCTTCAGCAGTCCGTCGGCGACCGCGCCGATCGACGCCAATGCCAGCCGGTGCAGGTCGGCGATGCCGTCCGGCAGTAGCTGCTCCGCGGGGATCTCGGCGCCCTCGAGATGCACGGAGAACTCCGGGGCACCCGTGGAAGCCGGACTCGCCACCCGGGTGACGCCCGGCGTATCGGCGTCCACCACGGCGATTCCGGAGTCCGTCGGCACCAGCAGCCACTGCGCCTGCTCGGCGTACGGCACCGCGATCTTGCGGCCGCTGATCCGCACCACGTCGCCGTCGGCCACCGCGGTCGTCTCCGGCTTCAGCGCGAACGGCGCGCCGGGCTCGTGCAGCGCCGCGGTCAGCACCGCGCCCTTGGCCACAGCCGGAAAGATCTTCTCCGCCAGCGCGTCCGGTACCCGGCCCACCAGCGGCAGCACCCCGAACCCGAGCGTGGCCAGCGCGGGCACCTGCACGGCGTCGGTGGCCAGCTCGGTCAGCATGGCCGAGACCTCGAGCAGTCCCATATCGTCGCCACCGAAGCGTTCCGGTAGCGCGACCGCCAGCAAACCGCTGTCGACGAGTGTCGGCCAGAGCTCGTTATCGCGCGCGCTGTTGCGTTCCAGCAAACTTACGACAACCTCGGCGACAGCGTCCTGGCTCTCGTCCCTATTGAAGTCCAATTCATTGCTCCCGTGTCAGATGTGGAGTCAGCCGTGCGATTCGCGCGGGAGCCCGAGAATCCGTTCGCCGGCCACGGTCAAAAGGATCTGCTCGGTTCCCCCCGCGATCGACAAACAGCGTGTTAACAGGAATTCTTTCACCACATCCGATTCCTGAGCGCCCGCGACACCGGCGAGTTCGACGGCGAACTCGGCGACCGCCTGACGATGGCGAACACCGACCAGTTTGCGCACGCTGCTCTGCGGTCCGGGGTCAATTCCGGCGAGCATTCGCTGCGCTGCTCGGGTTTCCAGCAATAACCCAGCGACCGATTGGGCAACCAAATCGCCGAGACGATCGGCAATCAATTCGGCACCCGGTCCGTCGGCCGGAGCGGTGGCGATCAGGGTTTCCAATTCCTCCCCGATTCCGCTGCCGCCCATGGCGACCCGTTCCGAGGACAGCGTGGAGCGGGCGATTTTCCAGCCCCCGCCCAATTCGCCGACCAGGCAGTCGTCGGGGACGAATACCTCGTCGAGGAAGACCTCGGAGAAACGCGCCTCCCCGGTGATCTGCACCAGCGGCCGGATGTCGATGCCCGGGCTGTTCATATCGACCAGGAAGTAGCTGATGCCGCGGTGCTTGGGCACCTCGGCATCGGTGCGAGCCAGGCAGATTCCCCAGTTCGCCACGTTCGCCAGCGACGTCCACACCTTCTGGCCGCGCAGCTTCCAGCCGCCGTCCACGCGGGTCGCCGTGGTGCGCAACGCCGCCAGGTCGGATCCGGCCTCGGGCTCGCTGAACAGCTGGCACCAGACCACCTCGCCCCGCAGCGTCGGCTGCACGAAGCGCTCGACCTGCTCCGGCGTGCCGTACTGCAGCAGCGTGGGCACCGCCCAGTTGCCGATCTGGATGTCCGGCACCGTGATTCCGGCGCCGCGCACCTGCTCATCGATCAGCGAGCGCAGGATCGGGCCCGCCCCGCGGCCGTAGGGCACGGGCCAGTGCGGGGCCAGCAGTCCGGTGTCCACCAGCGCATCGCGCTGCTGCTCGGCCGGGAGGGCGGCGATGCGGGCAATATCCGCGCCGAGTTCGACGGCGTCGGCCGCGCTCAATCCCACGGCCTCCCAGGCCGCCACGTCACCCTGCGCCACTCCGGAATCCCGGCCAAAAGCATGCCGGGAAGACGAAGAGTCGTCGGCACGCCGGGAAGACGACGTGACGTCGGCACGCCCGGAAGACGAAGAGGCTTCGCCTTCCGGGGGAGGCGAGGTGAGGTCGGCCCCCAGATCCAGGCCGACGGTGCGGCGCTTGCCCGCTCGCACGAGTTCCGTCACGCGGGCACGCCAGACCGACCCGCCGCCCAGCAGTTGCCGCAGGGCGACCGCCCGGCGCAGATACAGGTGCGCGTCGTGCTCCCAGGTGAATCCGATGCCGCCGAGGACCTGTATGCAGTCCTTGGCAGTCTCCACCGCCGCGTCGAGGGATACCGACATCGCGATGGCGGCGGCCAGCGGCAGTTCGTCACTGCGATTGTCGACGGCCGCGGCCGCATCGGCGGCGACCGCGCGGATCAGCTCGGCGCGGCACAGCATGCCCGCGCAGATGTGCTTGACCGCTTGGAATTCGCCGATCTTGCGCCCGAACTGCTCGCGCACCTTGGCGTAGTCGGTCGCCGTCTCGAGGCACCAGCCCGCGATCCCGGCCAGCTCCGCGGCCACCAGCGCCGCGGTCAGATCCCCTACGGCATAGGGGGGTTCGAAGATCCGATCGGCCGTGACACGCACGCCGGAACAGTGCACGCGGGCCAGCGGGGTACTCGGATCCAGCGGGGGCAGGTCCTCGATCCGCAGGCCCTCGGCGCCTGGCTCAACGAGGCACCACGCCTGCCGGACCTCCGCATTTCCGGCGTGCTTTTGGCCGGAATCCCCAGCGAGATCCCGGCCAAAAGCATGCCGGGAGTGCGAGGTCGACTCTGCATGCCGGGAAGACGAGGGGAGTTCGACCGGCAGCAGCACGGCCGTGCCCTCCGCCGCACCCAGTACCGTTTCCCACACGCCCGTCAGCACCAGGTCGCCGGTCCCGTTGTCCGGCACCGCAACCGGGTCGCCCAGGGCGATGCCGCCGGGCGTATCCTCGTCCAATGCTCCGCCGGTAACGAGGCCGGTGAGCGCGGTCGCCGAGATCGGCCCACCCACCAGATCGTGGGCCGCCTGCTCGATGAGAACCGCCAGGTCGTTCACGGATCCGTCGGCGCCACCTGCGGCTTCGGGTAGGGCGACGCGGAACACGCCGAGACCGACCAGACTCGGCCAGAATTCGCGCCAGTATCCCGGATCGCCGCTGCGCATGGTTGCAATCGGGCGTACCGCCGCGGCCCATCCGCGCATCGACTCCTGAACGGCTTTATGCTCGTCAGTGGTGGCGATGGTCACACTCCATACCGCCTTTCCGGCGTGACTCCCACACCTAGAACATGTTCTAATATTCGAGCCGGGCGGAAGTCAAGACACGGTCCGTCACAGCGGCACGACGGCAACAGGCGCGACACAACGTTTGCAGGAAAGGACTCTCACCAATGGCCAGTCCCTCCCGAGAGCAGTCAGCCGACTCGGGGGCGCGGAACGGAAATCGCCCGCGTGCCACACCGGTGAATACACTCAGCGAGGACGAGCTCAGCTCGGCCGCGCAGCGCGAACGCCGTAAGCGCATCCTCGACGCGACCCTCGCGCTGGCCTCCAAGGGCGGCTACGACGCGGTGCAGATGCGCGCGGTCGCCGAGCGTGCCGACGTCGCCGTGGGAACCCTGTACCGGTACTTCCCGTCCAAGGTGCATCTGCTCGTGTCCGCGCTGGCACGCGAATTCGAGCAGTTCGAGAGCAAACGCAAACCGCTGGCGGGGCAATCCCCCAGGGAACGCATGCATCTGCTGCTCACCCAGGTCACCCGGGCCATGCAGCGCGACCCGCTGCTGACCGAGGCGATGACCCGCGCGTTCATGTTCGCCGACGCCTCCGCGGCCGCCGAGGTCGACCGGGTCGGACGGGTGATGGACCGCTTCTTCGCCCGCGCCATGAACGATGACGAACCCTCGGAACGCGACCTCGCCATCGCGCGGGTCATCAGTGACGTGTGGCTGTCGAATCTGGTCGCGTGGCTGACCCGGCGCGCCTCCGCGACGGACGTCACAGAGCGCCTCGAACTCACCGTTGACCTGCTACTCGGGGCCGAATCGGCTTAAAATTGCCACGTGCTCCGCGTGGCAAACCAGCAAACCTACGGCAGGAGACCGCACAATCGGGGATGCGCACGGGGAGGCAAACGTAAACGTCTCGTATCACTGCGCGAATGAGCGAGCAAACCCTACCCAGTAGAGTTTCCCGCGCCCTGAAAAATCTCCTCCGATCTATAGGTTGGATGCGTGAGCGCACAGGATCTGTCACAGGAACTTCGCCGTGCGTTGTCGGCAGTAGCCCGCATGCCACGGCTGCTTGTCGCCTCGGACTACGACGGGACCATCGCGCCCATCGTGTCCGACCCGGCGAAGGCCTACCCCCATAGGGAATCGGTGAGCGCGCTGCGGGCGCTCGCCGGTCTGACCGCCACCACGGCGGCCGTCATCTCCGGCCGGGCACTGCGAGATCTCGCGGCGCTGTCCCGGCTTCCGGTCGAGGTACAGCTGATCGGAAGTCACGGTTCGGAATTCGACGTCGGCTTCGTCCATGCCATCGACAACGACGCCAAACAGCTGCTGCAGGAAGTGCAGAGCGCGCTGAGCCGGGTCGCCGCGGACAATCCGGGCGCGACGGTCGAGATCAAACCGGCCAGCGTCGCCCTGCACGTGCGCAATGCCGCCCCCGAGGTGGGCCGGCGCGCGCTGCAGCAGGCCCGGCAGGGTCCCGCCAGCTGGGTGGGCGTGCAGGTGACCGAGGGCAAGGCGGTCATCGAGCTGGCGGTCATCCAGACCGACAAGGGCGCCGCCCTCGACATCATCCGACATCAGGAGGGCGCCTCGGCGGCGGTCTTCTTCGGCGACGACGTCACCGACGAGAAGGCGTTCGCGCGCCTGTCGGGCCCCGACGTCGGCATCAAGGTGGGCGACGGCGAGAGCCTCGCCGGACATCGCGTGGCCAGCACCGAGGAGGTGGCCAAGGCCCTGGCGTTCCTGCTCGAAGAGCGGCGCACCTGGCTGGCCGGTGCCTCGGCCCCCCGAATCGAGCGGCTGACCATGCTGGCCGGCCCCCGCTCCAAGGCACTCGTCACCCCCGACGGCACCGTCACCTGGTTCTGCCACCCGGAACCCGATTCGGCGGCCGTCTTCGCCCACCTGCTCGGCGGGCCGCAGGCCGGACATTTCACCATCGCGCCGGAGCGCCCCGGGCTGCCGCTGTCGCAGCGCTACGTCGACGGCACCATGACCGTCGAAACCCGTTGGGCCAGCCTGCAGGTGGTCGATTATCTGCCGCACGACGTCGCGCCCGAGCGCACCGACCTGACCCGGGTGATCACCGGTGACGCCAAGGCCGTGGTGACGTTCGCGCCGCGGCCCGAGTTCGGCCAGGTGCCTGTCAATCTGGAGGTCGAAGCCGCGGGTCTGCGGGTGCACGGCACCAACGATCCGATCGTGCTGCGCTCACCGGGCGTGCAGTGGCAGATCGTCGAGGAGGGCATCCACCAGACCGCCCGCGCCGTCATCGATGCCTCCCTCGGGCCGGTCGTGCTGGAGATGCGCTGCGGCACCTCCGATCTCGCGCCCGCCATGGTCAGCGAGCCGGAGCGGCGGCGTGAGGCCGAACGCTACTGGCGGGACTGGTCGGAGGAGCTGGAGCTGCCGCCGCTGAAGCCGGATCTGATGAAGCGGTCCGCGCTCACGCTGCGCGGGCTGGTGCACGCACCGTCCGGATCGATCATGGCCGCGGCCACCACCTCGCTGCCGGAGGACATCGGCGGCGTGCGCAACTGGGACTACCGCTACTGCTGGCTGCGCGACGCCTCGATGACAGCGCACGCCCTGGTCGCGCTCGGCTCGGTCACCGAGGCCGAGGAGTTCCTGGAATGGGTGCACCGGGTGCTGGAGACACTGGCCGGGCCGGAGCGCCTGCATCCGCTGTACACCCTCTACGGGGAGACGCTGGGGCCCGAGGCCGTGCTCGATCAGCTGCCCGGCTACGCCGGTTCGCGGCCGGTCCGGGTCGGCAACGCGGCCAATATGCAGGTCCAGCTCGACGTGTTCGGGCCGATCGTGGACCTCATCGCGGGGCTCGCGGACGCGCGGGAGCGCAAGGGCATCACCGATCCCGCCAAGGCGCTGCCGGACCGGGACTGGGAACTGGTGCACGCCATGGTGTCCGCGGTGCAGCGGCGCTGGCGCGAGCCCGATCACGGCATCTGGGAGATCCGCGGCAACCCGCGCCACCACGTGTACTCGAAGGTGATGGGCTGGATGACCGTCGACCGCGCGCTGCGGCTGGCGGAAAAATTCCACCGCATGGTCGATACGGCCTGGCTGGAGCTGCGCGACACCATCGCCGACGAGGTCCGCACCAAGGGCTGGAACGAGGAGGTGCAGTCCTACACCGCGGCCTACGACGGCACCGACCTGGATGCGGCGACCCTGCACATCGGGCTGAGCGGGCTGATCGAGCCGTCGGATCCGCGGTTCGCCGCCACCGTCGTGGCGACCGAGGCGGAGCTGCGCAGCGGATCCACGGTGTACCGCTACCACCACGACGACGGCCTGCCCGGCGGCGAGGGCGGCTTCCACCTGTGCGCGGCGTGGCTGGTGGAGGCATACCTGCTGATCGGCAAGCGTTCCGACGCCGAGGCGCTGTTCGCGCAGCTGGTGGACGTGGCCGGGCCGACCGGGTTGCTGAGCGAGGAGTACGACCCGGTCGCCGAGCGGTCCCTGGGCAATCATCCGCAGGCCTACAGCCACCTGGGTTTGCTGCGATGCGCGCAGTTGCTGAGTCAGCCGGTGCCCGCCCTGGCGCAATAGTGCAGCGGTAGTACGGCTTACGGGCATCGCAACGGCCCGCTCCCGATCGGGAGCGGGCCGTTGCCGCCTTTCCGGACCCCCTCCGCCGCCATTCCGGCATGCCCCACCGGTCGTTCCGGCATGCCCATCCCGTCATTTCCGGCCTGCTTTCGGCCGGAATCCACCGCCCGTGCCGGGCATCACAGCCGAATCGGACATATCGATGCCGATGGATATGGACACATACGCTACATTTAAATGGAAATCGTTTCCGTTAGTGCGTGTCAGGAGTACCCCCGCGTGACCAGAAGTTTCGCCGTTCGAATGGCTGCCGCCGCGATGGGGGTCGCGGCCGCTGCGGGCCTGACCGCCTGCGGGAGCTCCGGCAACGACTCGGGCAAACTCACCGTCGTCGCCTCGACCAATGTCTGGGGCAGCATCGCCGCCGCGATCGCCGGACCCGACGTCGAGGTCAAGTCCATCATCGACAGCCCGACCGACGATCCGCACGAGTACCAGACCACGCCCACGGACGCCGCCGATATCCGCGACGCCGCGCTGGTGATCGTCAACGGCGGGCACTACGACGAGTTTGCCGAGAAGGCCGCCGAGGGTCGCAGCAAACCCACCATCAACGCGTTCGAGCTGAAGGCCGACAAGAGCGACGAGAACGAGCACGTCTGGTACGACGTGAACACCGTCGACGCGGTCGCCGCGAAGATCGCCGCCGACCTGGGCGCGGCCGACTCCGAACACGCGCAGGCCTTCACCGAGCGCGCCGATGCCTTCCGCGGCAAGCTGAAGGAGATCGGCGCGGTCACCACCAAGATCGCGACCGAGCACCCGAAGTCGCCGGTGCTGCAGACCGAGCCGCTGGCCCACTACCTACTGCTGGCCGCCGGCGCCGAGGACCGCACGCCGCACGGATTCGAGGAGGCCGTCGAGCAGGGCACCGATCCGGCGCCCGCCGATGTGGCCGCCGTGCGGGACCTGCTGACCGCCAAGCAGGTTCGCGCCCTGGTCTACAACGTGCAGACCGAGGACAAGACCACCGAGGACGTCGCCGAATCCGCGAAGGCCGCCGGGGTGCCGGTGGTCGAGGTGACCGAAACCCTGCCCGAGGGCACCGACTACATCGGCTGGCAGACCGGGAACGCCCAGGCCCTGGCCAAGGCCCTGGGCTGACGACAGGAGTTGCCGATGTCCGGGAACGTTCGCACGAGTGCACGAGTTGCACCTACCGAGCCGGTCGACGCGCAGTCCCCTACACCCGCGCCGCCGACCGGCTCACCGGACAACGGCACCCCCACCAGCGAGCGCCCGGCCGAGCCGGGCGCCGCGCCCGTCTCCGGCCCCGACCAGGAAAGGGCCACCGCCCCAGTGCTATTCGACGGCCGCAACGGCAACTCGGAGGTGGACGACCGATCGGAGGCTGTCGCGCGAGACGTTGCGGGCGGACGCCCGGCCCCACAGTCGGCGCCGGTCCCCGGCTGCCCGGCCTGCGACGATGACGGAGATACCGCGCCGACGGAAGCTCTCGCCTCGGACAACGCGCAGCGCAGCGATACCGTCGACGGCGCCGCGCCCCTGACCGGTGCCGCGTACCCGGAGACGAACGAGGCACGACCCGCTGTGCGGCTGCGGGATGCGCGCTTGTCGTTCGGGGAGCGGACGCTGTGGCAGGGGCTCGACCTGGAGGTCGCGCCGGGTGAGTTCATCGCCGTGCTCGGGCCGAACGGATCGGGCAAGACCTCGCTGTTGCGCATGCTGCTGGGTCAGCTGCAGCCGACGGACGGCACCGTCGATATCGCGGGTTCGCCTGCGCGGGTGGGGAATCCGCACATCGGTTACGTGCCGCAGCAGAAGACGATCGATTCCGGCGTGCAGTTGCGCGGCGTCGACCTGGTCGGGCTCGGCGTCGACGGGCACCGCTGGGGTCTGGGGTGGCGCGGGCGAAAGGAGCGGCGGCGCAAGGTCGCCGACGCGGTGGCGCAGGTCGGCGCCGGGCATTACGCGCACGCCCCGCTGGAATCGCTGTCCGGCGGCGAGCAGCAGCGGCTGCGGGTGGCGCAGGCGCTGGTGGGCGATCCGCGGGTGCTGCTGTGCGACGAACCGCTGCTGAGCCTGGATCTGGCCAATCAGCGGCTGGTGTCCGAACTCATCGACAAGCGACGCCGTGAGCACGACACCGCGGTGCTGTTCGTGACCCACGAGATCAATCCGATTCTGCCGCTGGTGGACCGGGTGCTGTATCTGGTCGACGGAAAGTTCCGGATCGGCACGCCGGACGAGGTGATGACCTCGGAGGTGCTGTCGGAGCTGTACCGCACCGAGGTGGACGTGCTGCGGGTGCGCGGGCGGCTGGTGGTCGTCGGCACGGGCGATGCCATGGACGCGCTCGGCGTCGCGGGCGGCCATTGCCACGGCGAGACGTCCGGTTCGGTGCAGGCATGATCGACAAGCTGTCCGACGTCTTCACCAAGATGTTCGACTTCCACACCACGGCGAACCTGCTGTCCTACGACTTCGTGCAGCAGGCCGTGCTGGCGGCGGCGCTGCTGGGCCTGCTGGCGGGCGCCATCGGGCCGCTGATCGTGAGCCGTCAGATGTCGTTCGCGGTGCACGGCACCAGCGAACTGTCGCTGACCGGTGCGGCCGCGGCGCTGCTGGCCGGGGTCGGTGTCGGACTCGGCGCGATAGCCGGATCGGTGATCGCGGCCGTCATGTTCGGCGTGCTGGGATCGCGGGCGCGGGAACGCGATTCGGTGATCGCGGTGGTGCTGTCGTTCGGGCTGGGCCTGTCGGTGCTGTTCCTGTGGCTGGGGCCCAGCCGCGCCGGGTCGAAGTTCTCGCTGCTGACCGGGCAGGTGGTCAGCGTCGGCAACGGCGGCCTGACCATGCTGACCGTGTGCTCGGTGGGCGTGCTCGCGGTGCTGGCGATCGTCTACCGGCCGCTGCTGTTCGCGAGCACCGACCCGGAGGTGGCCGTCGCCCGCGGCGTTCCGGTGCGCGCGCTGTCGGTGGTGTTCGCGGTGCTGCTCGGCATCACCGCGGCCTTCGGCGTTCAGATCGTCGGCGCCCTGCTGGTGCTGTCGCTGCTGATCACCCCCGCCGCGGCCGCCGCGAGGGTGACGGCGGACCCGCTCCGCGCCACGGTGCTGGCCATCGTCTTCGCCGAAATCTCCGCGGTGGGCGGCATTCTGCTCTCGCTGGCCCCCGGCGTCCCGGTGTCGACCTTCATCACCGCCATCGCCTTCGCCATCTACCTGATCTGCCGCCTAATCGGCACCCGCACCCGCCGCACGCACGCCACCCCGGCCCTCGCGACCGCAGCTCAGCCGTAGCCCGCTGCTCTACGATGGCTCTGTCAACCAGCCGAAGGACGGTCATCGTGTCGGAAGCATTCGACTGGTCTTCCCCGAAGACCTACAGCCAACCCGTCGACCTGGACGCCTATCTCGAGATGCCCGAGGAGGTTTCCCGGGCCATCGAGATCAAAGACGGCATGGTTGTCTTCTGCGAATCGGCATCCCCCAATCACAACGCGGTATCCCGGAATATCGAACGCGCACTGCTGGACGCCAATGCCAAGCGATCTCCGGCCGAGCCTTGTCTACGTGTCAATCGTGACCTGGACATGCTCGTATCCGAGGTGCCGTTCCACTTCAAACGACCCGACGTCATCGTCTACCGCTGTATCGAGCACTCCCGGCCGAGGTGGAAGAGAAAGCCGACGACCGGCGACACGATTCTGGCCGTGGAGGTCGTATCTCCCACTACGGTCACGGCGGATCTGATCGATAAGCGGGCCGAGTACGCCCGCTACGGTATCCAGCACTACTGGATCGTGCGGATGGCCAACGACGACGGGCCCGCGATCTCGGTGGAGATGCTCGTCCTGGACTCGGCGGGGCGATACGTGTCGCAAGGCCACCGCAGCCGTACCGATCCGAATGCCCCGGCCATCGAGACTCTCACCCCGCTGGATATTCGTGTCACCTGGCAGCAACTCGACGAGGGCACCGACTGATCCGGCGACGGCTGCGCCGTGCGGCTAGGCGGCACCGCCCTCACCCGCTAGGGCGAACAGGCCGTCCGGGGTTTGTTCGATGAGGCCGTCTACCAGCAGGGAGTCCAGGGCGCGGTCGCGCTGGCCCGGGTCGCGGGTCCAGGCCAGGTCCAAGGCGATTCGCTCGACCGGGCCGGACGCGCCGCGCAGCACGTCCAGCAGGCGGCCGCGGGCCTGGCGGTCGGTACCGTCGTATTTCTGGGTGCGGCGCACCACGTCCGACGCCGGGCGACCGGCGCTCACCCAGGCGCAGCGCGGCAGCGGGCAGCGCGCGCAGTCGGGATTGCGGGCCGTGCACACGGTCGCGCCGAGCTCCATCAGCGCCGCGGAAAGCGTTGCGGCGCGGTCGATCCGCTCCGGCAGCAGGGCCTCGGTCTCGGCCAGGTCGCGGGCGGCCGGATTACCGGCCTCCGCGCGGCCGTGCACGGCGCGGGCGACCACCCGGCGGACGTTGGTGTCCACCACCGGAACCCGCTGCCCGTAGGCGAAGCACGCCACCGCCCGCGCGGTATAGGCGCCGATGCCCGGCAGGCCCAGCAGCACGTCGACGTCGGACGGCACCTCGTCCCCGTGCTCGGCGGCCAGCACCTGCGCGCATTCGTGCAGCCGCAGCGCCCGCCGGGGATACCCGAGCTTGCCCCAGGCGCGCAGCACCTCGCCCTGCGTGGCGGCCGCCATCGCCGACGGCACCGGCCAGCGCGCCACCCACTCCCGCCAGATCGGCTCCACCCGCGCCACCGGCGTCTGCTGCAGCATGATCTCGCTCATCAGGATCTGCCACGCCGTCACCCCGGAGCGCCGCCACGGCAGGTCGCGGGCGGCCTCGCCGTACCAGTCGATGAGGGTGTCGGTATCGATGCTCACCGTCGCCCTTCCATCACAATCGGGCGCTGTTTGCCGGGGCGTAACTTCACGGACTCGCCAGTAATGATCACGCTGTGGAAAATGGGACACATGGCTCATACCAACCCGATCAGCGCCTGGAAGGCCCTGCGCGAGGGCAACGACAGGTTCGTCAACGGCACGTTGCAGCATCCTAGTCAGGGCGCCGCCGACCGGGCCAAGCTCGTCGCCGGGCAGCAGCCGTCGGCGATTCTGTTCGGGTGCGGGGACTCCCGCGTGGCCGCGGAGATCATCTTCGACCAGGGGCTGGGCGATATGTTCGTGGTGCGCACCGCGGGCCACGTCGTCGACTCCTCGGTCCTCGGATCCATCGAATACGGCGTCGAGGTGCTGCACGTGCCGCTGATCGTGGTGCTGGGCCACGACACCTGCGGCGCCGTGCGGGCGACCATCGACGCCCTCGACGGCGGCGACGTCCCCGGCGGGTTCATCCGCAGCGTGGTCGAGCGGGTCACCCCGTCGATCCTGATCGGGCGGCGTGAGGGACTCACCGGGGTGGACGAGCTCGAGGCCCGCCACGTCGTGGAAACCAGTCGGTTGCTGATGCAGCGATCGATGACCATTTCGCAGCGGGTCGCCACCGGCGAATGCGCGATCGCCTGTGTCACTTACAAACTCGAGGACGGCCGGGTCAAGCTCCACCGTGCGGTCGGGAACATCGGCGAGGTGGCCTGACGGGAGCGCGGAAAGGTACCCGGCGCCGCCGCCACTTCCACCCCGACACGCCGGGGCGCTGAGCGGGGCGTGCCCGATCGTGCCCTTACCGTTGTTGCGTGCTGGAACCGAACGGACCGCTCCCTCCGGAGATCTACTGGCGCCGCCGCCTGCTCGCCATCGGAGCCCTGGTCGTCGCCCTCGTACTGGTGATCTGGCTGGCCGTCATGCTGCTGCGCGGCGGCGGCGACGACAAGAACCCGAACGCCGCGACCACCTCGACCTCGGCGCCCGTGAGCCAGGCCGCCGCCGGATCCAGCACGCCCGAACCCAGCACCTCGCAGTCCGCGTCGGCCACCGCGAGCGGTTCCGCGGCGGCATGCCCGGACCAGTCGCTGGCGGTCAAGGTGACGGTCGGGCAGCCCACCTACAAGACGGGCGAGCAGCCCGTGTTCGGCATCGTCGCGACCAATATCTCCACCACCGCCTGCCAGCGCGATATGGGGTCGGGGATGCAGCAGGTCACGGTGCAATCGCTGGACGGCCAGCGCCGGCTGTGGTCCAACACCGACTGCGATCAGGGCGGCCCCACCGATATGCGCACGCTCAAGGGCGGTGAGCAGGCGGCGTTCACGCTCACCTGGTCCGGGACGACCTCGCAGCCGGGCTGCGCCGGCGAGCGGGTCAAGGTGCCGCCGGGCGCGTACGCGGTTGTCGCCCAGCTGGGTTCGGTCCGCAGCGCGCCGGAGACGTTCAACATCGGCTGAACGCCGGTTACACGCTGCCGGACTCGGCCAGCCGGGACAGCCCCTCCCGGACCTGGCGCGCGAACAGGGCATCCACCTCCTCGACGGCCTCGAGTTCGGCCGTGGTCGCCGACAGCAGCCCCGGGAGCGATCCGAACGCGGCCACCAGCGGCTCCACCGCGTGCAGCGAGACCCGGGGAAGCTCGGCGAGCAGCCGGTAGCCGCGCGGGCCGACGCCGGTGTCGAGTGCCTCGATCGTCGCCGGAAAGCCCAGGGGCGGAGCCAGATTCGTCGGCTCCAGCAGTTCCACCTCGAGCAGTTCGTCGAGTTCCGCCAGGGCCCGGTCGATCGCGGCGTCGTCGACCCGGTCGGCGCGCAGATAGTCGCGCACCACCAGGCGGCGCACGCCGTCGGTGTTGCCCACCACCTCGGCCAGCTGCAGCGCCAATTGGCGGCCGTCGACACCGAGTTCCCCCACGTCGGAGTCGATCTCGCGGGCCACCCGCCGGATCAGTTCCAGGCAGTGCACGACGGTCAGCACATCGCGCAGCGTGACGTAGTCCTCCAGTTCCACCAGCGACAGCTGCCTGGTCATCTCGTCCAGCCGGGACCGGTAGCGCTCCAGGGTCGCCATCGCCTGATTGGCGCGGGAGAGGATGACCTCCGACGGCTGGATCACCTGCCGGGTGCCGGGCGCGTACACCGTGACGATTCCGGTCGACCGGCTCACCGACACCACCGGGAGGCCGGTGTGCGCGGCGGTGCGCTCGGCGGCCTTGTGCCGGGTGCCCGACTCCTCGGTCGGCAGCGCCGGATCCGGCACCAGATGCACATTGGCCCTTCGGATGTGCGTGCCGTCGGTCGAGATCACCACGGCGCCATCCATTTTCGACAGTTCGCGCAGTCGGGTCGGCGAGAATTCCACGTCCAGCTCGAAGCCGCCGTCGCAGATCTGCTCGACCGCCTCGTCGTACCCCAGCACGATCAGCGCACCGGTGCGCGCCAACAGGATCCGGTCGATGCCGTCGCGCAGAGCGGTGCCGGGGACCAGGCGCGCGACCATGTCCGGCGAGGTCGCCTCCGGTGTTGCGGTGCGACGACCCGTTCGGCTCGGCTCCGCCGTCTTTCGCCCTGTCATGACACTCCCCCGCATCGATTCTTCGGAACCCGGCTCGCCCGCCGATGGATCGCGGTCCGGTTGCGGCACAGCCCGTTTCGGCTCCGACGGTTCCGGCGCGGGCCTGCCCAGCAGGTTGGTGACCCACCGGCCTGGGTTCATTCGGCAGCCTCCGCACGCTCGCGATTTCGCTTCTGCAGGCCCCGGGCGATGGCCGCCCGGACATCCGACACCTCGTGCACCTTCATGGCGATGCCGGAGCGGTCCACGCCCGGCGGCACCAACGCCTCCGTGAAACCTAACCGCTCGGCCTCGGCGAGTCGACGCCCGAGCCCCGTGACGCGCCGCACCTCTCCGGCCAATCCGACCTCACCGAGGATCACCATCCCCGCGCGCACCGGCCGGTCCCGCGCGGCGCCGGTGAGCGCCAACGCGATTGCCAGATCCGCGGCGGGTTCGGACAACCGCATGCCGCCGACCGTCGCCGCGTAGACGTCGGCCTTGCCGAGCGATACCCCGCACCGGCTCTGCAGCACGGCCAGCACCATCGCGACCCGGTTGTAGTCGAGCCCGCTCACCGCCCGGCGCGGCGTCGGAATCTGGGTTTCGACGGTCAGGCCCTGCACCTCGCCGAGCAGCGGGCGCTTGCCGTCCATGGCGACCGTGATCGCCGTTCCCGGCACCGGATCGGCGCGGTGATGCAGGAACAGCCCGGAAGGGTCGGAGACTCCGGAGATGCCGTTGTCGTGCAGTTCGAAGCAGCCCACCTCGTCGGCGCTGCCGAAGCGGTTCTTGATCCCGCGCACCATGCGCAGCGTGGAGTGGCGGTCGCCCTCGAACTGCAGCACCACGTCCACCAGATGTTCCAGGGTGCGGGGCCCGGCCACATTGCCGTCCTTGGTGACGTGGCCGACCAGCAGCACCGCGATCCCGCTCGCCTTGGCGAGCGAGGTGAGCGCCGCGGTCACCGCGCGTACCTGGGTGACGCCGCCGATCACCCCGTCGGCGTCGGCGGCGAGCATGGTCTGCACCGAGTCCACCACCAGCAGGGTGGGCCGCACCTGCTCGACGTGGCCGAGGATGGTCGCGAGATCGGATTCGGCTGCCAGATAGACCCTTTCGTGCACCGCGTCGGTGCGGTCGGCCCGCAGCTTCACCTGGCCCGCCGACTCCTCGGCGGTGACGTACAGCGACCGCTCGTCGCGCTGCCGGGCCCAGCGGTGCGCGACCTCGAGCAGCAGCGTCGACTTGCCCACCCCGGGCTCGCCGGACAGCAGCACCACCGATCCGGGCACGACGCCGCCCCCGAGCACCCGGTCGAGTTCGCCGACGCCGGTCGACCGCGCCCGGGTGACCTGTGAGTCGATGGTGGAGATCGGCGCCGCCGCGGTGGAGGGCAGCAGCGCCTTGCGCCCGGCCGACCCCATGGCCGGGGCGGCCGCCGCCTCCTCGATCGACCCCCACTCGCTACACCCCGGGCACCGCCCCACCCATTTGGCAACCTCGTGCCCGCACGCGGAGCAGCGATACAGCGACTTCACCTTGGCCACGAACGCAGCCTAAGTGGTTCGGACGACATGTCAGCGGAGCACGCCCGCCATTCTCAGTGGCCGCTCTTGCCCTCGCCCGCGCCCTCCGCGGCCTTGTCTTCCTTGCGCGCGGCATCCGGCCCGGCGTCCACGGGGACGTCGACCTGCACGGTGCCGTTCTCCTTGAAGTTGAACGTCACCTTGTAGGTCAGGCCCGGGGTGATGTTCTGGGTCAGGCCGCTGATCTCGACCAGGATCGGCTTGCCGGGCTCGGCCGGGTGCTCCGCGGCGCCGTGCCCCTCCGGGTGAGCCGTGCTCGACGCGGTGGCGCTGCTCGGGGCGGCGGTGGTCGGCGCGGCCGAGCTGGTGGGCGCCGCGGCGCTGGTGGGGGCGGCGTGCTCATCGCCGTGTCCGGCCTGCTCGCCGGCGGCCCCGGGCTGCAGGCCCGCGACGATGGTCTGCTGGAACTTCAGCTGCGGGCTGCCCGGGGTGATCTTCACCGTGCCCAGATCGGAGGTGATGCTGGTGAGTTCGTCCGACTTCGACTCACCCGCGTTGACGGCGCTGAAGGCGAGGACCGCCTTGCCGCCCTTGGCATTGGTGTACTGCTCCGACTGCGGCAGCAGGATGCGCACGTCGCGCAGGGCCACCTGCCCGACGTCGGCACTGTTGCCGTTGACGGCCGCGACCTGCGAGGCGGTCTGCGAGATCTGGCCCGCGCCACAGCCGGACAGCGCCAGGGCCGCGCCCGCGGCGAGGGCGGCAACAGCAACGGCACTCCGCGGCGCCTTACGCACGGCACGCCGTGGCGCCTTCGACGCTGTGGTGGCATTCAGGGCAGTCACGGGTTGTCCTCCATGTCGACCGGCTCACTCCACGATGCAGAGTAGTAGTAGGGAGCGTAGTAGTTGACGCCGAACCCCCCGTGTCGGGTGTTGTGTCTATGGCCATTGCCACCGCGACGGGCGATCCGGCGGCCGGATTTGCGGCGGTCTATGCTTCGACACTCGGGTGCCCGCGACGAGAAGTCGGCGGTAGGCGCGGTCGGCCGCCGCTCGGAAGCCGTTCTGGCACAAGGGGATGCACACGGACGCGGTTCTGTCAACCCCCACCGCTCCCCCGTTGTGGCCCTGACCTGCGTCGTTGATCGCGCCGTTACCGAGTCGCATGTTAAACTGTGAACATCGAAAGGGGCACGGGACACATGATTTTTAAGGTCGGAGACACCGTCGTTTACCCCCACCACGGAGCGGCGCTGATCGAAGCTATCGAGACTCGCACCATCAAGGGTGTGCAGAAAGAGTATCTGGTCCTGAAGGTCGCACAAGGCGATCTCACCGTTCGGGTTCCCGCGGAGAACGCGGAGTACGTCGGCGTCCGCGACGTCGTCGGCCAGGAGGGTCTCGATCGGGTCTTCCAGGTGCTGCGTGCGCCGCACACGGAGGAACCGACGAACTGGTCCCGCCGCTACAAGGCCAACCTGGAGAAGCTCGCCTCCGGCGATGTGAACAAGGTGGCCGAGGTCGTGCGTGACCTGTGGCGTCGGGAGCAGGATCGCGGCCTGTCCGCCGGCGAGAAGCGCATGCTGGCCAAGGCCCGCCAGATCCTCGTCGGTGAGCTCGCCCTCGCTGAGGGCACCGACGATGTCAAGGCCGAGACCCTGCTCGACGAGGTTCTCGCCGCGGCTTCCTGACCGTGAGAAGTACGCACGACGACAGTCGTGTCGTGGCGCTGGTGCCTGCCGCCGGCCAGGGCGTACGCCTGGGCGAATCGATGCCCAAGGCTTTCGTCCCGGTCGGCGGCAGGCCCATGCTCACACTCGCTGTGGACGGCCTGATCGCGTCCGAGGTCGTGGACCGCATCGTGATCATGGTGCCCGCCGAGCTGATCGGTGAGGCGGAGGTCCTGCTCGCCACTCGTGCCCGGGCGGCAGGACGCAACGGTCGGAGCCCGCACCGCACCGACGACGCCCCGGTGCCGGTGAGCGTGGTCGCGGGCGGCACCGAACGCACCGATTCCGTGCGCGCCGGTATCGCGGCCGCGCCGGAGGCCGACCATTTCCTGGTTCACGACGCGGCGCGCGCCCTGACGCCGCCCGCACTCATCGCCCGGGTGGTCGGCGAACTGCGCGCGGGCCAGCGCGCGGTCGTCCCCGGTGTCGCGGTGACCGACACGATCAAGTCGGTCGACGAGCGCGGCGATGTGACCGGCACCCCCGATCGCGCGCAGCTGCGTGCGATCCAAACTCCCCAGGGATTCGACGCCCGGCTGCTGCGCGAGGCCTACGCGCACGCCGTCCCCGCTACGGATGATGCGGGCCTGGTCGAACTCCTCGGCGCGAGCGTCCGGGTCATCCCCGGCGATCCCATGGCCTTCAAGATCACGACCCCGCTCGATCTCCGCCTGGCCCGAACGCTGCTCGCCGACAGTGACATTCGCGAGGTGCCGGCATGACCGGAACAATGGACATCCGCGTCGGCATCGGCTCCGACGTGCATCCGATCGAGCCCGGCCGCCCCTGCTGGATCGCGGGCCTGCTGTTCGAGGGCGACAGCGGCTGCGCCGGGCACTCCGACGGCGATGTGGCCGCGCACGCGCTCTGCGACGCGCTGCTGTCCGCGGCGGGCCTGGGCGACGTGGGCGCGGTGTTCGGCACCGGCCGTCCCGAGTGGGAGGGCGTGTCCGGCGCCGCCATGCTGAAGGAGGTGCGGCGGCTGCTCGACGAGTCCGGTTACGCGATCGTCAACGCCGCCGTGCAGGTCATCGGCAATCGGCCCAAGATCGGGCCGCGCCGCGGCGAGGCCCAGCAGGTGCTGGGAGAACTTCTGGGTGCACCGGTCTCGGTATCGGGCACCACCACCGACGGCCTGGGATTGACCGGCCGCGGCGAGGGCGTGGCGGCGGTGGCGACCGCGCTGCTGCAGCGCTGTACCGAGGACTGTCCGGGTTCGCACTGAACCCCGGCTCCCACCCGAGGATGCGCGCGTGATCCGTGCGCCCGTACCCTGCAATAAACCGCCCGTACTCTCGCTCTTTGCCCATAGCTAGGATGGCTGGTCGTGACTCTGCGCCTGTTCGACACCGAAACGCGGACCCTGCGTGATTTCACGCCGCTGGTCCCCGGCCGTGTTTCGTTGTATCTGTGTGGCGCCACCGTGCAGAGCGATCCCCACATCGGTCACGTGCGCAGCGGCGTCGCGTTCGACGTGCTGCGCCGCTGGCTCGTCGCCAACGGCAATGATGTGGCGTTCGTCCGCAACGTCACCGATATCGAAGACAAGATCCTGAACAAGGCCGCGGCGGCGGGCCGCCCCTGGTGGGAGTGGGCTGCCACGCACGAGCGCGCCTTCCAGCGCGCCTACGAGGCGCTCGGGGTGCTGCCGCCCTCGGTGGAACCGCGCGCCACCGGGCATATCACCCAGATGGTCGAGCTGATGCAGCGGCTGATCGACCGCGGCCACGCCTATCCGTCCGAGGGCAACGTCTACTTCGACGTGCGCAGCTATCCCGAGTACGGCAAGTTGTCCGGCCATCGGCTCGACGACGTCCACCAGGGCGAGAGCGCGGGCGAGGGCAAGCGCGATCCGCTCGACTTCACGCTGTGGAAGGCCGCCAAGCCCGGCGAGCCGACCTGGCCGTCGCCGTGGGGCCCGGGGCGGCCCGGCTGGCATCTGGAATGCTCGGCGATGGCCGAGTTCTATCTCGGACCGGAATTCGACATCCATTGCGGCGGTATGGATCTGGTGTTCCCGCACCACGAGAACGAGATCGCCCAGTCGCGTGCCGCCGGAGACGGCTTCGCCCGGTACTGGCTGCACAACGGCTGGGTGACCCTGGGCGGGGAGAAGATGGCGAAATCGCTGGGCAATACGCTCTCGGTGCCCAATGTGCTGAAAAACGTTCGCGCCGTGGAACTTCGGTTCTATCTGGGCAGCGCGCACTACAGCTCGATGCTGGAGTATTCGGATCAGGCGCTGCGCGACGCGGCCCAGACCTATCAGCGGCTCGAGGCGTTCGTGCAGCGCACGGTGGAGCGCGCCGGAGAGGTTCCGGTCGGCAAGTGGACCGACGCGTTCGCGGAGGCGCTCGATGACAATCTCGCAATTCCCCGGGCGCTGGCCGAGATTCATCGCGTCGTGCACGAGGGAAACAAGGCACTGGAATCCGGCGCGACCGACATCGCCCGGGAATCGGCGGCGCAGGCGCGCGCCATGCTCGGCATCCTCGGCGTGGATCCGCTGGATCCGCACTGGCTGAATCCGGCCGACTCCTCCTCCGCCCTGGATGCTCTCGACGTCCTGGTGCGCGCGGAGCTGGACCGGCGTCAGCAGGCCCGCACCGATAAGGACTGGGCCACCGCCGATGCGGTGCGCGACCGGTTGAAGGAGGCCGGTGTCGAGGTCACCGACACCCCGGAGGGGCCGGAATGGTCCCTGAACAAGGAGGCGTGATGGGCGCGTCTCCTCGCGCACGGGTGTCCCCTACGGCTCGGAAGGCGTACTGATGGCAGGCAATTCGCAGCGGCGGGGCGCAATCCGCAAGGGCGGCACCAAGAAGGGCCAGACGGTCGGCTCCGGCGGGCAGCGCCGCCGCGGCCTAGAGGGCCGGGGTGCGACCCCACCGGCGACCGCGCGCAAGTACCACCCGGCCGCCAAGCGAGCGGCGGCCGCGGCCAAGGCCGCACCGGCGAAGGGCCGCCCCGCGGGGCGGCCCGGCACCCGCAAGGGCGACGGCGGTCCGGAACTGGTGCTGGGCCGTAATCCCGTGGTGGAGTGCCTGCGCGCCGGTGTGCCCGCGACCGCGCTGTACGTCGCGGTCGGCACCGAGAACGACGAGCGGCTCACCGAGGCCGTGAAACTCGCCGCGGACACCGGGATCTCGATCCTGGAGGTGCCGCGCACCGACCTGGACAAGATGAGCAGCAACGGGCTGCATCAGGGCATGGCGCTGCAGGTCCCGCCGTACCGCTACGCGCATCCCGACGATCTGCTGGATGCCGCCCGCGGCGCACCGGAACCGGCGCTGCTGGTGGCCCTGGACAACATCTCCGACCCGCGCAACCTGGGCGCGGTGATCCGCTCGGTGGCGGCCTTCGGCGGACACGGCGTGGTGATTCCGCAGCGCCGCAGCGCCAGCGTGACGGCGGTGGCGTGGCGCACCAGCGCGGGCGCCGCGGCCCGGCTGCCCGTGGCCCGCGCCACCAATCTGACTCGCACACTGAAGGATTACGCCAACGCCGGGCTGCAGATCGTGGGCCTGGACGCGGGCGGGGACACCACGCTCGACGAATTCGACGGCAGCGCACCGACTGTCGTGGTGGTCGGCTCGGAGGGCAAGGGCCTGTCGCGCCTGGTCCGAGACACCTGCGACAGCATCCTCAGCATTCCGATGGCGGGTCCGGTGGAGTCGCTGAACGCCTCGGTGGCCGCGGGTGTGGTGCTGGCCGATATCGCCCGGCAGCGCCGAATCTGACCGCGACCTTGCGCGTCAGCGCGCTTTCGCCGGGCTTGTCCCCATAGACTTGATCGGTGGCCATGAACCAGCCCCCGTACTACTGGCTCGAGCAGCAGCAGATCGGGAACCCGGTCGAGCACCCACACGCGACAACGATCCTGCTGCTCGGGGCGCTGAGCATATTCTGTTGCGGCGCATTGGGTCCCGTGGCGTGGACGATGGGCAAGCGGGCGCTGGACCAGATCGAGGCCTCCGGCGGCCAGATCGGCGGTCGCATGCAGGTGCTGGTGGGCTACATCCTGGGCATCGTCGGCACCGTTCTGATGGTGCTGGTCGGGATCCTGTTCATGTTCATGCTGGTCGGCGGCAACGCCTGAGCCGGGATCAGCCCAAGCCGGGCCGGTCCGGCTCGATCGGAACTCCCCAGGCGGGCCACTCGGCGCTGACGCTGCCGGTCCACTTCGGCTGGCGCCGGTCGCGCAGGGCCGCCATGCCCTCGCCGCCGTCCACGCTCTGGGCCGCGTAGTTGTTCAGATCGGTCTCCAACCGGCCGACCGCCTCGGCGCTCATGCCCAGGCTCTCCCACAGCAGCCGCTTGGACAGCGCGACCGGCAGCGGCGCCGAGCCACCGGCGATATCGTGCGCGACCGCGAGCGCCGTCGGCAGCACCTCACCGGCCGACAGGCAGCTGTTGGCCAGGCCCATCGCCTTGGCCTCGTCGCCGTCGAAGGTGCGGCCGGTGAGCATGATGTCGGCCGCGTTGGCCATGCCGACCAGCCGCGGCAGCGTCCAGTGCGCGTATCCGTCCGCGACGACCGCGCGCCGGACCTGGTTGAGCCCGTATACGGCATCGCGGGCCATGTACCGCAGGTCGCACTGCAGCGCGAGCGCCAGGCCGATCCCGACGGCATGCCCGTTGACGGCCGCGATCACCGGCTTGCGGATCCGCCACGGCGCCGGATCGATGGTGCCGGTGACGTCGCCGACCCGGTTGGACAGATCGGCCCCGGCACAGAAGGCGGGCGGGGTGCCGGTGATGATCACCGCGCGGATGGCGTCCTCGGTATCGCAGCGCCGCAGCGCCGTGCCGAGCTCGGCGGCCATCGTCGGAGTGAAGGCGTTCTGCTGAGCGGGACGGTTGAGCGTGAGCACGGCGATTCCGGCAGAGACATCGACGTGCAATTCCGAACTCATACGAGAAGATCCTAGTTCTGTTGCCGCTGCCCGCGCCCGGGTTCGGGCCCGGCCGCACCGCCGGGAAACCCTGCCGGACCGGACAGCGTCCGTAACACCGCGATCAACAAGATCACGACCCTCCCCACCCACGCAACCCGCGAGGCAAGGGCTGACACTGTCAACCCACGACCCACCAACAGAGCCCGGCAATGCGACGCAGGAGCGAGCCGGAGCGAACCGCCGACTAACGCAGCACCCGCCGCCCGATCGCCCACTTGTGGACCTCCGTCGGCCCGTCGTACAGCCGAAACGCGCGCATATCGCGGAAGATCATCTCGACCACGGTCTCGTCGCTGATCCCGATGCCGCCGAGCACCTGCACACAGCGGTCGGTCACCTTGAACAGTTCCTCGGACACGTACGACTTGGCCATCGAGCTCTCGTGGCGGGCCTTGTGGCCCTGGTCCATCAGCCAGCAGGCGTGCCAGATGGTCAGGCGGCACTGGTGCAGCGCGATCTCGTTGTCGGCCAGCATGAACGACACGCCCTCGTGTTCGCCGATCGGCTTGCCGAAGGCGGTCCGGGTCTTGGCGTAGTCGACGGCGATGCTCTGGGCGCGTTCGGCGGCGCCGAGCCAGCGCATGCAGTGGGTGAGCCGGGCGGGGGCCAGCCGCAGCTGCGCGTACCGCATCGCCTGGCCGGTCTCGCCGAGCACCGATTCCTTCGGCAGCACCAGGTTCTCGAAGCGCACCACGCCGTGGCCACCGACGTAGTTGCGATCCATGGTGTTCATGGTGCGTTCGATGACGATGCCTGGGGCGTCGCCCTCGGTCAGGAACAGCGTCGGGCCTTCGGGCAGGTGCGGGTTGGCCTCCAGCCGCGCCATGATGATCCAGGTCTTGGCCCCGTCGGCGCCGGTGATGAGCCATTTGCGGCCGTTGACGGTGAAGTTCTCGCCGTCGAAGGTGGCGGTGGTGGCCAGTTGGCCCGGGTCGGACCCGGCGCCGCCGGGTTCGGTCATGGCGAAGACCGAGCGCTGGTGGCCGTTGATCACCGGCATCAGGTAGCGGTCGGTCTGCTCCTGGTTCGCGACCTTGGAGAGCAGGAACATATTGCCCTCGTCGGGGGCGGCGCAGTTCATCGCGACCGGGCCGAGGGTGGACCAACCGGCCGCCTCGTACAGCACGGCCTGTTCGATATGCGACAGGCCGCGCCCACCGAGTTCCACCGGGGCCTGGACGGTCAGTAGCTTCTCGGCGCGGGCCAGCTCGACGAGCTCCTGGCGCAGTTCGTCGTTCGGGCCATGCGCGGTCAGCCGGGCGTCGCGCTCGTAGGGAACGATTTTGTCGATGACGAACTGGCGAATCCGGTCGCGTTCGGCGGCGAGGTCGGCGGGAATCGAGAAGTCGATCATCGTGTGGTCACCTTCGTTCGGGGGCGTGCGACGAGCATACGACGGCGGTCCCCCTGGACTGCAGGCGACCGCCATCAAACCGATTGGCGGCTCACTTCACCACATATTTGCGCATGTAACCAAGGCCCTTCTCGCAAATATCCGTGGAATTTCAGTTCACCGCAAGCGCCCGGAGCCAGCTTCGCACCTGCCCGTGACGGCGCGCGCTCGGCGTCGAGCGACGGGAAGCGGGAGCCCGCCGCAACGGGCGGCCAGGTCGCGCGGTCTCAGCTCCACGAGTTGTGAGCAGGATGGTCGGGTCTCCCGCATATCGGCCTTGGACGCATCGGCGGTTCAGTCGAGCACCTCTCGCAGAAATCGCTCGACCTCGGCGCGGTAGACGGCGGGTTGATCGTCGTGCACCAGGTGCCCGGCGTCGGCGACCAGTTCGTATCGGGCGCCGGGGTGCACCTGTGCCATTTCGCGCATCTGGCCCGGTGGGGTGATGGTGTGCTCGCCCTCGAACAGCAGCGCGGGGGCCTTTACGGCGCGCCACTGGTCCCAGAAGTCCCGGGTACCCCATTCCTCGGAGATGTCGCGGAAGGTGGTCACGTCGCCGTGCAGGCGGTAGCCGTCGGGGCCGTGCTCGAACGATTCCAGGAAGTATCGCCCGGCCACCGGGCCGAAGAAGTCCAGCATGGCGTCGGCATCGGGGAAAGGCTGCGGCCAGGCCTCGATCATGGCGGCCCAGTCGCGGGCGGTGCGGCCGCGGAAGTCCGGGGCGATGTCCTCGACCACGAGGGCCCGCACCCGCTCGGGATACTCCGCCGCGAATACCCAGCCGTGCAGCCCGCCCATCGAATGCCCGATCACCACCATGGGTTCGGGAATCTCCGCGGTGGCCGTCGCGAGGTCGGCGACGAACGCCTCGGTGCTCAGCTCCGCGGGTGCCGGACGGCCGTGACCCGCGGCATCGAAGGTGTACACGTGTCCGAACTCCCGCAGCCAGTCCAGATGCGCACGCCAGGTCCGGGCGCTGCCCATCAGCCCGTGCAGCAACAGAATCGGCGCCCCGGCGCCACCCTCGTCGTACAACATCGCCTCGACGATACGTCCGCGGAAGGTGCGGGTGCGCGAGCGCTAGCCTGGTGCGCATGGCTGTTGTGAAGATCAATGCGATCGAGATTCCCGAGGGCGCGGGCCCCGAGCTGGAGAAGCGGTTCGCCGCGCGGGCACACGCGGTGGAGAACTCCCCCGGATTCCTCGGTTTCCAGCTGTTGCGGCCGGTCGCCGGGGACGAGCGGTACTTCGTTGTCACGCAGTGGGATTCGGAGGAGTCGTTCGCCGCGTGGCGCGACGGCCCGGCCAAGGAGGCGCACGCGGGCCAGGCCCGCAAGCCGGTGGCCTCCGGGGCATCGCTGCTGGAATTCGAGGTCGTCCTGGACGTCCCCGCGAAGTCCGCCGCCGAGTAGCGCCGGGCGAGCCCGGGACCGCTCCGCCATTCCGGCATGCTTCGGCCGGAATCCACGGCGAGGTCCCGGCATGCTCCAGCGGCTACCCCGGCGCGGTGGTGACGTCGAGTTCGCGGATGCCCGCATCGGCGGCTGGATCGGCGCCGGTGAGCCGGATACGGACGTAGCGGGCGTAGGAGGGGGTCGTCAGCTCGCCGTTTTCGTTGCGCGGCACAGTAACCCAGGTCCGGTTGTCGCGGGAGATCGCGATCTCGGACGATGCCGGGGCAGGCCCGTTCCACAGCGGTGTCACTCGCGTGACGGCGCCGACCGCGCCCAGGTCGACGGTCAGCTCGGCCCGGTCGGCGGCGGGCAGCCAGCTGGTGGCGGTATCGCCGTCGACGGCGGCCTCCGCGTAATCGCCGGGCTGTTCGCTCGACGCCATGGCCGTCTTGCACTGTGCGGCATCGGCGGTGGGGTCCAGATCGGGGCGGCGGGTCGGCAGCTCGAGCGGGCGTCCCGACTCGACCCGGCGAATGCCCTCGGCGGTCTCCACCGGCAGCGGGTCTCCGGACCGAAGCGTGACCGTGGTGTGCCGGGGACCGACAGCGACATCGAAAACCCTTCCCTGCCAATCCAATCCGCGCACCGTCACCCCGTCGGCAAGCTGCGGCGGGAGCAGCGGGTCCAGCCGCACCCGGTCCTCGCGAAGGCGCAGTCCCACCAGCCCGTTGGTGAACTCCTGCACGAAACCGCCTGCGAGCGTTGTGAAATAGAATGCGGGGGCACCGGCGTGCGGATCCGTGGCACCCGCCTTCTCGCCGCGCGCTTCGGCGAACTGCCCGAAAGGCTCGCGGGCGAAGGGGCGGGCCGAACGATCGAGATAGGTGCCCACCGAACAGCCCGCCTCACCGTTGGCCGCGGCGTCGATCTGATGCACCGAGTCGGTCATGGCGGGCCCGTCCGGATCGGTGCGCTCGGCGTAGTAGTCCAGCGTCTTCGCCGCCACCTGCGGCGGCATCGGCCACTCCAGCGGATACTGCAGAAGCACCGTATCGGCCTGCTTGATCTCCGATCCGCGGTAGCCCTCGTACTGCAGGAAGATGCCGTCGCGGGCGTCGAACGGCATGCGCAGCCGATCGGCGACCGCCGTCCATTCCGCCGGTGCGGGCGCGCCGACGATCCGCGCCGCCGTGACCGCGTTCCGAAGCGCCACGGCGGCAACGCCATTGGTGTACACCCCGTCGTCGACGCCGTTGCTGTACTCGTCCGGCCCGGCGACATCGCGGATCGAGAAACTGCCGTCCGGGTTCGGAGTCGCACGGGCGGCCCAGAATTCGGCGAGGCTCGACATGATCGGCCAGATGCGGTCGCGCAGGTAGCCGACGTCCTTGGTGGCCAGGTAGTACTGCCACGCGGCCAGCGACACATCGCCCTGCAGGTGGATCTGGGTCACGCAGTGCGGCGGCGACCAGCTGTGGCATTCGCTCCACAGGTCGCCGGTGCTCGCACTGGTCCACGGATAGAACGCGCCGGGATAGCCGAGGCGCCGGGCGTTCTCGCGGGCGCCCGGCAGGGTCTTGTAGCGGTACTCGACCACCGACCGCGCCAGCTCCGGCTGTAACTGCAGCAGCCCCGGATACATCCAGATGTCGGCATCCCAGAAGACCAGACCGGCATAGTTGTCACTGCTCAGCCCGGTCGGCGACAGGCTGTTGTCCTGCCGCGGATTCGTGGCCGAGTAGAGCGAGTACAGCGCGCTACGAGTCCAGCGCTGCACATCCGGGCGGCCGGGCACTTCGATATCGGACTCCCACAACCCGCGCCACGCCTGCGCCTGTGCGGCAAGCAGATTCGGCCATCCCCGGTCGGCGGCCCGGCGCGCGGCCTCCATCGCGGAGCGGCCGGGGTCGGCGGCGGTGAGCCCGGTGTCGACGCCGACGAACTTGGTGACCTCGTAGGGCCTCCCGGACGTGACGGCCGATGTCGCCTGCTGACCGGACTCCTGCGGCCGCACAGAACCGTCGGCGGCCAGCACCGAGGCCACATTGCCGACCACATTCGTTGCCCGGGTGCGGAATTCGGCATTGACCGTGGCGGGCCGCGGGGACGAGAACCCGGTTCGATCGATGCGGCGGGCACCGGTGAAATCGAGCAGATCGGTCACGGTCACCTGCCCGTCCCAGTGCGGCGTGACGGTGAGATGCACTGCGGCGGAATGCTGATCGGTGCGATCGGCGAACACGTCGTAGGCCAGATCCGTGGCGCGGCCGTCGCGCGTGGTCCAGGTCAGCTCGGTCCGCACCATGCCGCAGCGCAGGAGCTGGGTCTGCCGGAAGTTCGATACCTGGGCGGGTGGCGTTGCCGGAGAAAAGGTTTCGTCGCCGACCCGCACCTGCAGCGTCGACCAGTTCGGCAGTGCCGCGGCCACCGTCAGCCCGTCGGCGAGCGCCGGTTCGCGCCCGTACAGTCCGGCCACGAACGCACCGTCGTAGCGCGGGGTGTACAGCGGCCAGCCGGTGCGCTCACCGGTCTCGGCGTACCCGGTCCCGGCGGGCGGCAACCGCAGGCCGAGATAACCGTTGCCGACGAACGGGTGCGCCTCGAAGCCCGCGGCGAACGACTCCGAGGACGGCGCCCACCCCGGCTCGGCGGAAACGGAGTCCCCAGGGCAGGGATAGGACAGCGGCGATTCCCCGGACCGCGAACGCACCGCAACCACGATCGCGGCGACGACCAGCACGGTCACGATCGCCGCGACGATACCGATCAGCAGCCGGGGGCGGCGGCCGAATGACGATCGCGCAGTTGACGCCACATAACTCAGGGTGTCACAGTTCAGGTGACCACAGCGACGGTGACGCGGTAACCCGGTGCGATTCCGGGGCGGTCGCGCCACTGTAATCCGGCCTCATCCGCCGGCGAGCCAGACATCGGCACCGTCGTTGCTAGACCCGCTCGCGGGGACGCGACCATCCCCGAAGGAGGACCACCATGGCCATCGCGCACGCCCCCAGCCGCGCAACCGATTCGCTCGCCACCGTGCTCGTTGCGGTAGGCGTCGTCCTGTTGGCACTGCTCACGCTGTACCTGGTCGGCTTCGATCAGGGCGCGGTCTCCCAGAGCGGGATGTACCTGCACGAGCTGATGCACGACGGGCGACACCTGCTGGGCGTGCCGTGCCACTGACCGGTTCGCTCAAGACCCTGCTCCTACGCGGCCTGCTGGCCGGACTCATCGCCGGGCTGCTGGCGGGCACCGTGGGGTTCGTCATCGGCGAGCCGAAGGTCGAATCGGCCATCGCCATCGAGGAGGCCGCCGGCGCCGCGGAGGGCGGCCACTCCCACGAAGAGTCCGAAGAACCACTGGTCAGCCGCGGCGGGCAGAAGTTCGGCGAATTCCTCGCACTCGGACTGTCCGGGCTGGCACTGGGCGCGATCTTCGCCGCGGCGGCCAACTTCGCCCGCCGCCACACCAGCCTGCCGGGGCCGAAACTGGCTGTGGCACTGGGATTGTGCGGCTGGCTCGCGATCACCGCGGTGCCGTTCTTCAAGTACCCGGCCAATCCCCCCGCGGTGGGCGAGCCGGACACGATCAACGAGCGCACCCTGCTGTGGGTGGCGGCGGTTCTGCTCGGGCTGGCGGCGGTCGGCGCCGCGGTATTCGTGCACCGCCTGCTGTCCGCGCAGCTGAGCACGGTCCGATTCGCCGGTGCGGTGGCGGCCTTCGTGGCCGTGACGGCGATCGGGTACATCGCGCTGCCCGGGGTGAACGAGGTGAAGGACGACTTCCCGGCCACGCTGCTGTGGCAGTTCCGGGTGTCGTCGCTGGCCGTGTCGGCCACGCTGTGGGCGGTGCTGGGCCTGGCCTTCGCGACGCTCACGGAGTTCGCGGATCGCAAGCGGGCGGCGGTCGCCGCGTAATCGGGCCCGATGAACGTCGAGGGCGGTGCGATCGCACCGCCCTCGTTCCGTCGGCGCCGGGCGCATGGCCGCCCGGCACCCGTCGCTACCTCGTCAGGATTCCAGCGCGGCGTCCAGTTCGATGGTGCCGACACCGGCCAGGGCCTTGCTGATCGGGCAGCCGGTCTTGGCGCCCTCGGCGGCGGCTTGGAAACCCGCGGCGTCCAGCCCGTCGACCTTGCCGCGGACGGTCAGCTTGATGGTGCTGATGTGGAAGCCGCCCGCCGGATCCGGGCCCAGCGTGACATCGGCGTTGACGTCCAGGCTCTGCACCGTGCCGCCGGCGTTGCCGATCTGGCCCGACAG
Source organism: Nocardia mexicana NBRC 108244 (assembly GCF_001613165.1). GTDB lineage: Bacteria > Actinomycetota > Actinomycetes > Mycobacteriales > Mycobacteriaceae > Nocardia > Nocardia mexicana. Next base: position 31,188 of record NZ_BDBV01000052.1, on the reverse strand, counting down.
CGCCATGGCATAGCACGACGAATGCGCGGCGGCGATCAGTTCCTCCGGGCTGGTGGTGCCATCGGCGGTGTCGGCGGTCCGCTTCGGGAACGACACGTCGAACTTGCCGACGCCGGAGCTCGCCAGCTCGACCTGGCCCGAGCCATCCTGCAGGCCCCCGGTCCAAGCGGTGCGCGCGGTACGTGTTGGCATCACTGTCCTTTCACAGTCGGAATGGATTGCCGTCTCGACCGAACCTACCCGCTCGGCCGCCCGCCCGTACTCCTTCGCGGGCACGCCCGCCGACCCGCACCGATGATCCCGCTCATTCCGGGTTCGTCACGCGGGCCAGCACGATGCCCCCGACGATCATCGCCAGCGCCAGCGCCCGACCGGCGCTGAACGGATCCTTGTGCACAACGATCCCCAGCCCGATGGCCCCGACCGCGCCGATGCCGGTGAACACGGCGTACGCGGTGCCGACCGGCAGCGTCTGCATCGCCCGCGACAGCAGATACACCGCCGCGGCGGCCAGCACGAAGCAGAGCAGGGTCGGCAGCGGCTTGGTGAATCCCTGTGTCGGCTTGATGCTCTGCGACCAGGCGATCTCGATCAGACTCGCGAAAACCAGGATCAGCCAGTTCATTTCGGTACTCCTCATCGCGGTGGAGCGCTCCACATATGTGGACATCATGTCCACATATCCTTATGGCCGACTCAACCGGACGTATTGTCCACATATTCCCGGTGGCTTACAGTGGCGCCCATGACCTCCCGATCCGACCTGTTCGCGCGGGCTCCCAGCGATCCCGTCGAGCGGGCCGACGCCGCGCGCAACCGGGCGAAGATCCGCGCCGCGGCGGCCGGTCTGTTCGCGGCCCGCGACCCCCGCACGGTGACGATGGACGACGTGGCCAAGGCCGCCGGGGTCGGACGCGGCACCCTCTACCGCCGCTACCCCGACGTCGCCTCCATCGCTCTCGCGCTGCTGGACGAACACGAACGCGCCCTGCAGGAGCAATTGCTCGGCGGCCCACCCCCGCTCGGCCCCGGCGCCGCACCGGCCGAGCGCCTGGCCGCCTTCTATGCCGCGATGGTCGAGCTGCTGGAAACGCACTCGCCGCTGGTATTGGGCGCCGAGAGCGGCGGCGCCCGCTTCGCGACCGGGGCGTACGGATTCTGGCACGCCCACGTCCGCGCGCTCCTGACGGAAGCCGAAGTGCCGGAACCGGATTCGCTGATCGACATCCTGCTCGCCCCGCTCTCCGCCGAGGTCTACCGCCGCCAGCGCTCCCGCAAACTGACCCCCGAGCAGATCACCGCAGCCCTGGAACGGCTGGCGTACGGAGTCCTCGGTTCGAGTTCGAAACACGAGTAGCCGCTGATGGTTTCCCATCAGCGGCTACGTATTATCTTGCGGCTCAGACCATGTCGCGGCGCTTGACCAACCACACGGTGGCGCCGACGAATACCGCGATGTACACACCGAGCACCGCGAACGACACCGGTCGGGACAGGACGTCCAGTACCCCGGGCGTCGCCGAGCCTCCGACCGTGCGCATCGCACCGGCCAGCGATCCGGCCGCCGTACCGGGCAGGTAGTCGGTGATCGCCTGGATCGGCGAGAAGATCGCCCCGACGCCGCGCAGCAGATTCTCCACCACCAGCACCCAGACCAGGCCGAGACCGACGGCCAGCGCGGGACCTCGGGCGATGGCGCCGACCAGCGCACCGGCCAGCGTCCACATCCCGAGAATGACCGTGCCCGTGACTATCCCGAGCAGCGCCCGGCCCGGCGACGGCAGCGCCAGCGAACCGTCCTGCACGGAGCCGATCACCGCGGCCACCCCGGTGTCGATCACGAACGCCGCGCAGACCAGCGCGACCACCACGGCGGCCAGCGCCAATACGGTTCCGGCCATCACGCTGACCCGGGCGGGCCCCTGTGTGAGGACGGTTTTCCAACTGCCCCAACCGTATCCGCTACCGGTGACCATCGCGCCGAGCACGAGCATCAGCGCACCGCCGAACATCGCCATGCCCTGCGTGAACACCTCCGGCACGGCGGCGGGCAGCATCAACTGGAGCAATACGTCACGCGGCTGCCCGTTCGACATCCGCGAACTGTCGCCCGTGGTGTATGCCAGGTAGTTGAACAGGTACGCGAAGGTGAGATTCAGCAGAATCCAGGTGCCGAGCACGACCCAGAACGCGGGCCACTTGCGCAGCCGATCGAGTTCCGCGGCGGTGCAGGCCAGCACATCGCGCACGCCGCTGTATCCGGTTGCCTGCCTGAGGCTCATACCGCTTCCTCCAGTTTCGTCATCTCGAAAAACACTTCCTCCAGCGACTTTTCGTCGGTGCGCAGCTCCAGCAGATCCGCACCGGCCTCGATCACCGCGCGCGCCACCGTCGGCGCCATTGCCGTACCGGCATCCACTCTGATGCCGGCGGCGGTCAGCAACGCGGATCGATCGCCCACCACCCGCCGCACGGCGGGGAAGGCCAGCTCCACCGGTTCGGCACGCAGGAAAAGCGTTGCCGCACCGCGCAATTCGCTCACCGTCGCCTCCGTGAGCAGACGGCCCCGCGAGATGACGCCGACGCGGTCGCAAATCTCCTGCACCTCGCTGAGCAGGTGAGAGGACAGCACGACGGTGTGCCCGTCGGCGGCGAGTCCGGTGATGAGCTCCCGCATCTCGGCCATCCCGGCCGGATCGAGCCCGTTGGTGGGTTCGTCGAGGATGAGCAGGTCCGGACGCCCCAGCAGCGCCGCGGCCACGCCGAGCCGCTGCTTCATCCCCAGCGAATAGGTGCGGAATTTGTCGTGCGCCCGATCTGCCAGGCCCACCCGCTCCAGCGCCTGCTCCACGCCGTCGCGCTCGACGCCGCGGTAGCGGGCGAGCAGCCGCAGGTTGTCGCGGCCGGACAGGTACGGGTAGAAGCCCGGACCCTCGATCAGAACGCCGATGCGTCGCAGCGTTTCCGGGTCGCCCGGGTGGCTTCCCAGCACCGTGGCCGCGCCGGAGGTGGGCCGGATCAGGCCGACCAGCATGCGCAGGGTCGTGGTCTTCCCGGCGCCGTTGGGGCCGAGGAAGCCGTAGATCTCACCGGCGTGGACCGTCATGCCGACGGCGTCGACGGCGGTGTGGGTGCCGTAGGTCTTGGTCAGGGCATCGGTCACCACGACCGCGGCCGTGTCGGGCGCCGACGCGGCGCGGGCGGACCTGCCGTCGCTGTCTCGTACCGAATCGTTCATGCCATTGAGAATCCGCCCGCGACCAGGGTCGACACATCCGCCGTCCGGCGTGACCCGGCGTACGTATCTGGACGTAATTCGCGGTGCGTAGCTCCCGTTCGCGGTGTGGCGGCGCTACCGTTCGGGTGTGGAGTCGAGGGTGTGGCCGGGTTTGCGGGATGTGCTGCCCGCGGTCGTCGTCGCCGTCGCGCAGTTGGCGGGTGGCAGCGCGGCGAACGTGCATCAGAGCGGGACCCGCGCCCTCGACGCGCTCGGTTACGTGCTGCTGGTGGCCGGGCCGCTGCTGCTGGTGGTCCGCCGCCGCTACCCGCAGGCCGTGCTCTATGGGGTACTGGCGGCCACGGCCATATACCTGCTGGTCGGCTACGGCTACGGGCCGATCTTCATCTCTCTGGTCATCGCCTTCCTCACCGCGGCCGGCCGGGGGTCACGCTGGTACACCTACCCGCTGCTGCCGCTCGGATACCTACTGATGGTGTGGCCGATTCCGGCCCTGCGCGGGTATTCGACCAACAGCTGGCAGGCGGCCGGTCTGCTGGCGTGGCTGAGCGTGCTGGTCGCGATGGCGGAGGGAATCAGGCAGCGCCGGGCGGTGCTGGTGGCGCGGCGGCAGCGGGCCGAGGTCGCGCGGCGCAACGAGGAGGCGGAGCGGGCCCGCGAGCTGGCCCAGCGCGAGCAGCGCGCCACCGAGGAGCGTCTGGCCATCGCCCGCGATCTGCACGATGTGCTGGCGCACAGCCTGTCGGTGATCAACGTGCAGTCGTCGGTGGCGCTGGAACTGCTGGACCGCAAGCCCGACCAGGCGGCCACCTCGCTGGCGGCGATCAAACAGACCAGCCGCGACGCCCTCGGCGAGGTGCACGCGCTGCTGCGCTCGATCCGGTCCGGCGCGGAAACCGTTGCGGCGCCGACAACCCCGGCCGTCGGCATCACCGACCTGGAGACGCTGCTCGGCCCCGCACGCGCCGCCGGGCTGACAGTGCGAACCGAGACCCGCGGCACTCCCCAGCGCCTGCCCGCGGTGCTCGACGGCGCGGCCGCCCGCATCGTCCAGGAGTCGCTGACCAATGTGCTGCGCCACGCACCCGGCGCCGAAGCCGTTGTCACCGTGGACTTCTCCCCCGACACCCTGCACCTGACCATCGACGACATCGGGGCCGGGCAGAATTGCCCGGCGTCTCCACAGCAGTTCACGGCTCGTGACGGCACGGGCTTCTCGGAGCCATCTCGGCAGTCGACGGACCACGGAAACACCGGTGCCCCTGAGACTTCCCCACAGTCCGGAGCCGGAGGCGGCAACGGGATACCCGGCATGATCGAGCGGGCCCACGCCCTCGGCGGCGAGCTGACTGCGCGACCGCGCCCCGACGGCGGCTTCCGCGTCCACGCCGATCTCCCGATCCCGCACCTCGACGACTCCACCACCTCCGGAGACGCCCGATGACCCGAGCCACACCGCGACCCCGTCGCACCCTCTGCGCGTTCCCGCACCCGCTGCAACGCTTGTACGGGGTGCAGGAACAGACACGGGGCGCGAGGGCCGACCGTCTCGCACCCCATGCGTGTTCACGCACCCGCTGCGGAGCTTGTGCGGGGTGCGGGAGCACGGCAGGGGTGCGGCTATCCCCGTCGGTGGGCTTCGTGAATGAGCTTCGGTATCGGGAGGTGCGGTGAGTATTCGGGTGCTGGTGGCCGACGATCAGGCGTTGGTGCGCGGTGGGTTCGTGGCGCTGCTGGGTGCGCAGGACGGGATCGAGGTGGTCGGCGAGGCCGACAACGGGGAGCAGGCCGTCCGGATGACGCGCGAGCTGCGGCCGGATGTGGTGCTCATGGATATCCGCATGCCGGTGCTGGACGGCCTGGCCGCCACGCGCGAGATCGCGGCCGACGCCGCGCTATCCGAGGTGAAGGTGGTGGTGCTCACCACCTTCGAGCTCGACGAGTACGTCTTCGAGGCAATGCGCTCGGGCGCAACGGGTTTCCTCGTCAAGCACACCGAACCGGCCGATCTGGTGAAGGCGGTGCGGGTAGTGGCCGCGGGCGATGCGCTGCTGTCCCCCAGCGTGACCCGGCGCCTGGTCTCCGAATTTGCCTCGCGCGCAAAGCCCGCGCCGGCCGCCGAGCTGTCGGAACTCACCGATCGCGAACGCGAGGTGATGGCGCTGGTCGCCGAGGGCCTCACCAACGCCGAGATCGCCGAGCGGCTGTTCCTCAGCCCTGCCACCGCGCGCACGCACGTGAGCCGAATCCTGTTGAAGCTCAACGCCCGCGACCGGACGCAGCTGGTGGTCATGGCCTACGAGTCGGGACTGGTGCGGCCGGGCTGGCAGTGAAGGTCGGCCGTGCACGAACCCGCCGACGACCCGTGCTCGGCGGCGCGGGTACGCTGCCGTCGGAAGCAGAATTATCCGCCCGGATTCGACTGCTGCCGTTCGTCTTCCGTGAAACCGACCGGCGCGCCGAGGCCGGACTGCAGCCTCGCCGAATTGCCCGCGGCGGCCCGGAACACCCCGGCCACCCCGCCCGGAGCGGCGGCGTAGGTGATGGCCTGCCGCGGATCGAAGCCCATCTCGGTGCCGATCGCGACGGCGTCCATATTCGCCCCCAGGAACAGGAAGTTCCAGCTGTACACCTCCTGCTGCTGGGTGATCAGCGACTTGACCGCCGCGTGTGACCATTCCCTGCTGGAGTTCTCGTGGCCGTCGGTGAGCACGACGACGATCACGGTGCTCGGGCGCCTGTCCTCGGGGCGCTGCGCCAGTTCCGCGCCGACCTCGGTGACCAGTCGGCCGACCGCATCGTAGAGGGCGGTCATCCCGCGCGGCTGCAGTTGCAGCGGAGGCACCTGTGCCAGTGGACAATTCGCGTACAGCTGTTCGTATTCGGTGTCGAACCGGGCCAGGGTCACCTCGATGCGCTTCGGCACCGCGCGCTGTTCGTCGAGGAACGCGGCGAAGCCGCCCTCGGTATCGGACTTGATCGACTGCATGGAACCGGAGCGGTCGAGCAGGACGGCGATGAGTGTCAGGTCGGGATCGGTCATCGGTGCACTCTCGGATCGTTTGCGCGGGCGCCACCCACGGTACGCGCGCCGGCTCGGGCCCGTTCGAGCTCGGCGAATCTGTCGGACCCCCGGTCTAGCGTGAGCGCTCGAAACATCTGCTGCGAGCGATTGGGGGATCTGCGATGGGCATGGTGATGTCGTTCAGCCGGGTGACGCCCGCCGAACTGGACCGGATCGGCGCGAATCCGGAGAATGTGCACGAATTCCTGTGGGAGCTGGACCGGGACGGGGAACCGGACGGCTATATCGACAAGGCCTGGGACGGGCTGCGCTACCTGTTCGAATGCGCGCACCTGGAGATCGATCTGTTCCTGGACGGCGAGTCGATCGGTTCCGACGGCACGCTGAGCGCGTGGGACGCCGTACTTGTGCACGAAACCGCGGACGTGCTGCGCAACACCCCGTTCGAGCAGCTGGCGCGACACTTCGACGCCGAGCAGATGACGGCGCAGGAGGTCTACCCCAGCATCTGGCACGACGGCGACGACGCCCTGGACTACCTGCGCACGAACTACCTGCACCTGAGGCGATTCTTCGAGTTCGCCGCCGCCGGTGGGTCCGGCGCCGTCATGTCCTTCGGCTGAGGCGTCCGCCACGGCGTCCGGACGAAGACGCGGACCACGCACGTCCGGGCCTGACTACGTGCACAGACGTATTCCGTTTGTCGCTCGCGCGCCGATGTCACCGGCGGCGGTTCGGAACAAGCTGGGAGCCATGAACATCTACGCAAGTCCCGAGGCCGTGTCCCTCCTGGCCGACCACTACAACGACGGCTGGCACCCCTGGCCGTTCTTCTGGATCTTCCCGGTCATGTTCTGGCTCGCCGTCATCGCCTTCGTGTTCGTCTCCCGGCGGGCCCGGTGGCGCGACCGCGGCGTCGGCACCCTGCGGTCGGCGTTCGCACGCGGCGAGATCGACGAGGACCAGTACCTGACCCGGTTGGAGGTGCTGCGCCGCACTCGCCGCCCGCGCCGGTAGCCCCGGCTCCGGGTGGCTTCTCCGGCACGGGGAGCCGCTCGGCCGCACGGCCCGAGCGGCTGCGCTGACCAGGGAATCAGGGTGTGGTTCCGGGTGATCCCCGATGCCGCGCCGGCCGATGTTCCGGAAGTCTGGTAATCACACCCGACCACGCGGAACAGGAGATACCGCCATGCTCGTACCGATCTTGTCGGTGCTGCTCATCGGACTGATCGTCGGTGTGTTCGCCGGTGCGGTCGTCGGGCACACCCCGCTCGCGCGGGCTGCGCTGACCGGCCTGATCGGTGCCGCGGCCGGAGCGGCGGCAGGCGCGGGGATAGGAAGTCTCCTGGGCCCGGCCCTGCCCGCAGGCCATTACGCGGCCCTCCTCGGCTACACCGGGGCTGTCCTGGGCGCCCTCGCCCTCGTCACCAACCCTGCGTCCACCCGCTACCGCGGAATGACGCGCTCCTGAAGAGCTGCAAGGGATTCGGCCGCACAGGCCCTGGACGCTCTACTGCCCGAGAACCTGAGCGGACGACGGGTCGATCGGAGCGTGTAGTCCTCGCCGAATCGCCTGTTCCAGAGGCGAATACGCGCCGTCGGGCCGGTTCAGTACACACGGCTCGCGGAGGATCAGCGGCGGCTGGGCCATGAACTTCGGGCGGCCCGTCCGGTTGGGCTGGGCGGCGTGCACGAGGAAGGGGTGGCACAGGTAGACGTCTCCGGCCTCGCCGGTGGCGGTCGCCTCCGGAAGGTCGGCGGTGGCCGCGTAGGTATCGGCCAACTCCCCCATCGGGACACCCGGTGCGCCGAACGGCTCCAGGACACTCGGCAGCCGCAGATGCGATCCGACACGGATGCGCGTCGGGGCATCGTCCGCGCCCACATCGGAGAACAGGAAGAGCATCAGCAGCGCCCGTCCCTTCGACCACAGATTGAGCCGCCAGGTCAGGAAGTTCGCCGGATCGTCGCCTTCGAAACTCGCGTCGACATGCCAGCCGTCGTCACCGGGCTCGGCGCTGCTGGGAAATCGGACGGGGAAGGTGCCGAGGCTCCCCCGAGGCCACCATCGGCCCGCCCCGACCAGCTGATCGAAGGCCTCCCGCAGCGCCGGGGTGTTCACCGCCTGCCGGAACGGTTCCTCGGCATGATCGCCGAGGCGGATCACCGGCTGCGTCCACGTCGACGGATCGTCCGGGTCGCATCCCGTTGCCCGCCACAGGATCTCCCGCCCGGCCTCGGCCACCGCACGGGGGAACGCCCCCTCCACCTTCACGAATCCGTCCGCGACGAACGCCTCGATCTGTTCCTCGGAGAGCATGCGGTCCTTTCGTCGTCGATCCGCTTCGACGATGCCTCACCCGCCGGACGCGCCGCCACCGAATTTCTCCGGGACCCGCCATTGCGAGTCGAACAATGCCCGACGGCCGGACAACGCAAAAGCCCCGCTCCCCAGGCAAACCTGGTGGAACGGGGCTTTGCGGATGGACTTACTCCCCGGACGCCGCCGCGGAGTCTCCGGCCAGCACCTCGACCGGCTGCTCCTCGTCCTCGACCGGCTTCGGCGGCTTGGCCCGACCGGTGAAGGTGAACTTGGCGTCCTCGCCGGCGCTCTCGCCGTCCCAGCCTTCCACGTCGACCTCGACGATCTGGCCGGCACCGAGCTCGCCGAACAGGATCTTCTCCGACAGCTGGTCCTCGATCTCGCGCTGGATGGTCCGGCGCAGCGGGCGGGCGCCCAGCACCGGGTCGAAGCCGCGCTTCGCGAGCAGGCTCTTGGCCTGGTCGGTCAGCTCCATCTCCATGTCCTTGTTCTTCAGCTGCACGCCGACGCGGCCGATCATCAGGTCCACCATCTCCACGATCTGCTCCGTGGTGAGCTGGTGGAACACGATCACGTCGTCGATGCGATTGAGGAACTCGGGCCGGAAGTGCTTCTTCAGCTCGTCGTTGACCTTCAGCTTCATCCGCTCGTAGTTCGAGCCCTCGCTGTTGGACTGGGTGAAGCCCAGACCCACGGCCTTCGAGATATCCGAGGTGCCGAGGTTCGAGGTGAAGATCAGCACGGTGTTCTTGAAGTCGACCGTGCGACCCTGACCGTCGGTGAGGCGGCCGTCCTCCAGGACCTGCAACAGGGTGTTGTAGATCTCCTGGTGGGCCTTCTCGATCTCGTCGAACAGCACGACCGAGAACGGCTTGCGGCGCACCTTCTCGGTGAGCTGGCCGCCCTCCTCGTAGCCGACGTAGCCCGGAGGGGCACCGAACAGCCGCGAGGCGGTGAAGCGGTCGTGGAACTCGCCCATGTCGATCTGGATGAGCGCGTCGTCGTCGCCGAACAGGAAGTTCGCCAGCGCCTTGGACAGCTCGGTCTTACCGACACCGGACGGACCGGCGAAGATGAACGAGCCCGAGGGACGCTTCGGATCCTTCAGACCGGCGCGCGTGCGGCGGATGGCCTTGGAGACGGCCTTGACCGCATCCTCCTGGCCGATGATCCGCTTGTGCAGCTCGTCCTCCATGCGGAGCAGACGGGTGGTCTCCTCCTCGGTGAGCTTGAACACCGGGATACCGGTCCAGTTGGCCAGCACCTCCGCGATCTGCTCGTCGTCGACCTCGGCCACGACATCCAGATCGCCGGAACGCCACTGCTTCTCGCGCTCGGCACGCTTGGCGACGAGCTGCTTCTCCTTGTCGCGCAGCCGCGCGGCCTTCTCGAAGTCCTGCGCGTCGATCGCGCTTTCCTTCTCCCGGCGGGCGTCGGCGATCTTGTCGTCGAACTCGCGCAGGTCCGGCGGGGCGGTCATGCGACGGATGCGCATGCGCGCACCGGCCTCGTCGATCAGGTCGATCGCCTTGTCCGGCAGGAACCGGTCGTTGATGTAGCGGTCGGCCAGCGTGGCGGCCGCGACCAGGGCACCGTCGGTGATGGACACCCGGTGGTGCGCCTCGTACCGGTCGCGCAGGCCCTTCAGGATGTTGATGGTGTGCTCGACCGTCGGCTCGCCCACCTGCACCGGCTGGAAGCGGCGCTCCAGCGCGGCATCCTTCTCGATGTACTTGCGGTACTCGTCGAGGGTGGTGGCGCCGATGGTCTGCAGCTCGCCGCGGGCCAGCTTCGGCTTCAGGATCGACGCCGCGTCGATCGCGCCCTCGGCGGCGCCCGCACCGACCAGCGTGTGCAGCTCGTCGATGAACAGGATGATGTCGCCGCGGGTGTTGATCTCCTTGAGCACCTTCTTCAGGCGCTCCTCGAAATCACCGCGGTAGCGGCTGCCCGCGACCAGGGAACCCAGGTCGAGGGTGTAGAGCTGCTTATCCTTCAGCGTCTCCGGGACCTCGCCGTTCACGATGGCCTGCGCCAGGCCCTCAACCACGGCGGTCTTACCGACACCGGGCTCGCCGATCAGCACCGGGTTGTTCTTGGTGCGGCGGCTCAGCACCTGCATGACGCGCTCGATCTCCTTCGAGCGGCCGATGACCGGGTCGAGCTTGCCCTCGAGCGCGGCCTGCGTCAGGTTGCGGCCGAACTGGTCGAGCACCAGCGAGGTGGACGGCGTACCCGACTCCCCGCGGGCGCCGGACTCCACCGGCTCCTTGCCCTGGTAGCCGGACAGCAGCTGGATGACCTGCTGGCGCACCCGGTTGAGGTCGGCGCCCAGCTTCACCAGCACCTGCGCCGCGACACCCTCACCCTCGCGGATCAGGCCGAGCAGGATGTGCTCGGTGCCGATGTAGTTGTGGCCGAGCTGCAGCGCCTCGCGCAGCGACAGCTCCAGCACCTTCTTGGCGCGCGGGGTGAACGGAATGTGCCCCGACGGCGCCTGCTGGCCCTGGCCGATGATCTCCTCGACCTGCGAACGCACACCCTCGAGCGAAATCCCCAGAGACTCCAGGGACTTCGCCGCGACACCTTCACCCTCGTGAATCAGGCCCAGCAGGATGTGCTCGGTGCCGATGTAGTTGTGGTTGAGCATCCTGGCTTCTTCCTGGGCCAGGACAACGACCCGCCGAGCGCGGTCGGTGAACCTCTCGAACATCGCTCCCTCACTTCCTGCTCCGCTTTCTACGGCCTACCGGCGCTTCAGTCGACTGAGCGTCAGCCTGCCATGAAGCCCTGGGGTCACATCCCCCGCCTCCACTCTAGTTGGCGGGGGTCACGGCCGTCGTCCGTCCACCCTATTGCGAACCGGCGACAACACGAGTCATTCAGTCATAACGCGACCGTTGCCCGGATCGTTTCGCCAGGACGTACGCCGACAGCGAACAGGGACTTTGCCCTACCCACCGGTGAGAGGTGGGGCGAATCGGCAGGGCACCGGCCGCGGATGCTCCGGATCCAGGGCGTTGAGCGCGACGGTCGCGGCCCGTTCGCTGCCCGCTATCCCCGCGTGATCGGAGTAGTCGGCGGGGCAGCCGTCCTGCACCAGGACGTTCGTCGTCCGGGGGCCCGGCGTGAGACCCACGGTGTACGGCACGATCAGTTCGTCGTAGACCGTCTCGATATTGGTGTACTCGACGTTCGGGTCGTAGACGCCATCGCTGAGCAGCGCGTTCATGAATTCGGTGTGCCCGGCCATCTGGGCGCAGGGCGCGCACAGCCCCGCGCTCAGCATCGCGTCGACGGCGGGTTCGGCACCGAGCTGCCGCGCGAAGGCACGCACCGGGTCCATCATCGGATCGAAGGTGCCCAGCCAGGGTGCGGCGAGGGCGACGAAGCGGTTCACCTGCTCCGCACCGCCCAGCCGCTTCACGAAGTAGTTGCCGACGATATTGCCCTGCGAATGAGCGATCAGGTCGACCTTCGCGGCCCCGGTCGCCGCGCGCACCCGCCCGACGAAGGCCGCGACCTGCGCCGCGCTCTGCTCGATCGGGCGCATCCCGCCGATCGCCGACAGCGGCCACGGCAGGTCGAGGGCGCCGTAGGTCAGCGAGTAGACGCAGTACCCCTCGTTCGCCAGCAGCGGAACGTATACGCCCCAATTGGTTTGGGCGCCACCGCCGGTTCCGTGCACCAGCACGACGGGATCCGGGTGTTCGGGAGTGGGGCGGCACGACCAGTCGTTCGACCCCGGCAGCGAGCCGCCCGGATGCCGCAGCTCGTTCGGGATCCCGGCGAAGAAGTTGTAGACGACCGGATAGTCGGCCCGAGCCGGGCTCGCCAAACCCACCGACAATGCGACCAGGGCCATGATGACCAGCAAAGATCCCGGTAACCGCCGCATGATCCCTCCCAAACTGGAACGTGTTCTGGGTAGGCTAACCAGAACATGTTCCAGTGCAGGGTGGAATGGGAGATCCCGGCCAAGAGCACGCCGGGAATGACTGGAGGTGGGCTATAAGTCGCGCTCGGAGATGATGCCGCTCTGCATGGCCAGCATGGCCAGGCGGACGCGCTTCTGGTTCTGTGGCAGGTCCTCGACGCCGAACTTCGAGAAGAGCGTGCGCATATGGGTCTTGATCGCGTCGACGCTCAGGTACAGCTCGTCGGCGATCTGCTGATTCGGCGCGGGCGTCGCGAAACCGGCGTTGTTCTTATAGGGACGGCACAGCGCGATCAGCACCGACAGCTGGGTCTCGGTGAGCGATCGCAGCGTGGGCAGCGATCCGGTGGAGGTGCGGGTGGCGTCGTCGGCGACGCCGGTGAAATCGTGGAACGACAGCAGCGAGGTGCCCACCCGGATTCGATCGCCGGGCGACAGCCGCCGCCGGCCCACCAGGCGCTCCCCGTTCACGAACGTCCCGTTGCGCGACAGCCCGTCGTCCACGATCGTCCAGTGCGCGCCCAGATACTCCAGCGACGCGTGCAGCCGGGATACCTCGGCGTCCCACGCCAGCGTCAGATCGGCCTGCTGTGAACGTCCGATCGTGACGCGTTCGCGCTCGGGGGAAAGAACCAACTCCTGGCGGCTACCCGTCTCGTCGTTGAATCGCAGGAACGATCCCTGAAATCTGGTCACTGCGCCGGTCCCTCAACTCTCCACTCAGCCAGTGACGTCGTTCGCACGGTTCCATGGTGCCGCGCGGCCCCCACCCGAGCAAGATCACGTGGCGACAAACGTCGGCCATCGGTTATGCGGAATCGATATGAAAATACCGCTGCCGTCCGGACGGTGCACGATTTCCTCCGGACGGCAGCGGTGAAAGCAACAACGAGTAGCCGTGCCCTGGATGCCAGGACTAGTTGCTACGACCCACTTCCTTGTTGTAAGCCTCGGTAATGTCGGCGGAGATACGACCGCGCGCGGAGACCTTGTGACCCTTGCGGCGCGCCCATTCGCGAATTGCCGCACTCTGTTCACGATCCATCGACACCCGACTCTTGGTCGCACCCGCCGTCGCACCCGCCGGCTTGCTGCGCCGCCGACCGCTGACCCGGCGCGCACTGGAGACCCACTGGTCCAATCCGTCCCGCAGCTTTGCCGCATTTGCCGCGGACAAGTCGATCTCGTACGACACACCGTCGATCGCAAACTCGATGGTCTCGTCCGCGATGGACTCACCGTCGACATCGTCGATCAGGCTAACGGTGACCTTCTTTGCCATGAGATGAACGTCCTCTCGAAATCGTGCGACCCGCATACCAGGCCGATGCCCGAGTTGAGAATACCTCGAATTCCGAGATTTCCAAGACGAGACTTCGGCATTCAATCCGACCGCTCAGCGAGCGGCCGGACGCACAATTGGGAACAGTATCGTTTCCCGGATTCCCAGCCCCGTCAACGCCATCAGCAACCGATCGATTCCCATACCGGTTCCGGTTGTCGGAGGCATACCGTGTTCCATCGCCGCGAGGAAGTCCTCGTCAAGGCGCATGGCCTCATCGTCGCCCGCGGCCGCCAATCTCGCCTGATCGATGAACCGGTCCCGCTGAATCACCGGATCGACCAGTTCGGAATACCCCGTCGCCAACTCGAAGCCGCGGACATACAGATCCCACTTCTCGGTCACGCCCGGCTTGCTGCGATGTTGTCTGGTCAACGGGGAGGTCTCGACCGGGAAGTCGCGCACGAAAGTCGGTGCGTACAGCTTGTCGCCGTAGGTGTGTTCCCACAGTTCCTCGACGAGTTTGCCATGACCGTAGCCCTTGTCCTGCGGAATTTCCAGGCCCACCCGATCGGCCAGCGCCAGTAATTCCGGTACGGTCGTTTCGGGCGTGACCGCAACACCGAGGGAGTCCGACAGCGACGGATACATCTCCACCGTGGTCCACTCGCCGCTCAGATCGTATTCGGTGCCGTCCGCCAGCGTCACGACCTGGCTGCCGAAGACTTCCTGCGCCACCTCCTGGACCAATTCCCGCATCATCCGCGCGGAATCGTCATAGGTGCCGTAGGCCTCATAGGTTTCCAGCATCGCGAACTCCGGCGAATGCGTGGAGTCGGCGCCCTCGTTTCGGAAGTTGCGGTTGACCTCGAAAACCTTCTCGATGCCGCCGACCACGCAGCGCTTCAGGAACAGCTCCGGCGCAATGCGCAGGTAAAGCTCCATATCGAGGGCATTGGAGTGGGTGACGAACGGGCGCGCCGCCGCACCGCCGTGCAGGGTCTGCAGCATCGGGGTCTCGACCTCGAGGAAACCCCTGCGCTCCAACGCATTCCGCACCGCACGCACCACCTTGACCCGGGTCCGCGCCATTTCCCGGGCCTCCGGCCGAACGATCAGGTCGACGTAGCGCTGACGCACCCGCGACTCCTCGCTCAGGTCCTTGTGCGCCACCGGCAGCGGCCGCAACGACTTGGCGGCCATCGACCAGGAATCGGCCATGACGCTCAATTCACCCGTGCGCGAGGAGATCACCTCACCGTGCACGAAAACGAAGTCGCCGAGGTCCACATCGGCCTTCCAGGCGGCCAGCGCGTCGGCGCCGACACCGTTCAGGCTGATCATCGCCTGCAGCTTGGTGCCGTCGCCCTCCTGCAGCGTCGCAAAACACAGCTTGCCGGTATTACGCATGAATATGACGCGCCCGGCGACACCGACCTGCAGCCCGGTGCTCGTGTCGGCCGCCAGGTCCGGATAGGCGGCCCGAATTTCGGCCAGGGTGTGCGTACGCGGCACCACCACCGGATAGGCCTCGCCGCCCTCTTCGAGCAGCCGCTCCCGCTTCTCCCGGCGAATCCGCATCTGCTCGGGAACGTCGACTTCCGCTGCGGCAGGACGGGATTGCCCCGCGGGAACCGAACCCGCGGAGCTACCGGACGAAGGGGTGTTCGAGGTGCTCACAACGATCTACCCTAGCGTGCGCCGGAAATCGTTTTGCGCGCTGCCCGAGCACGCCCGCGCAGTAACGAATCGGCATCGACTCGAGCACGGAACACGAGGCCCGCAACCACCACCCGAGAATTGTGACGTAACGGACAGTCGATCGAAATGCGCTGGGTTGCTCCGTAATTCGAGCGCAATCGGCCGGAATTACAACGAGGCGAGCGCGACCACCTCGCGGGCGATGTGCGGGGCGCCCGCGGCCACCGACAGCAATCCGGCCGCCTTCACCGCCTGATACCCGCCCACCAGATCGGTGGCCCGGTGCAAACCCAGCTGCTGCAGCGACGCCGCGGCCAGGCTCGAGGTGTAGCCCTCCGAGCAGACGACGATCCATTCCACGTCGTGATCCGCGGCGAGGGCGAGCCGGGCGGAACTGGTGGGGTCGAGGCGCCATTCCAGCACATTCCGCTCGATCACCAGCGCACCCGGCAGCGTCCCTTCCTTCACCCGCTGCGCCTGCGGCCGGATGTCGACCAGCAGCGCACCCCGGGCGATCGCCTCCGGCAATTCGAACGCGTAGATCCGCCGCAGTTGCTCCCGCGCGTTCTCCAGCATCTGATCGATTCCGTACGTCACGTGGGTCATTTCACGTCGCCTTCGGGCTGGTCGGTGAGGACGGTCCGGGAGCGGCGCAGCGTGCCGTGGCCGGTGACCTCGTAATAGGACATGGCGGTGAGCGGTGGTGAATAGGCGTGCACGGACAGCGTCGGATTCGACGGTTCGGGCGCACCCGCGAATTGGTCGGGCGCGCGGACCACGTCGTGCACCCAGCCGAGCGGGAACGACGCCTGGTCCCCGGCCGACAGCGTGCGCTGACGCAATTCCTTTCCGTTCCAACGGAATTCCGAGAGCGCTCCGCTGAGCACGGTGAGCGCGCCCAGCGAGCCGGCGTGGTCGTGCAGCTCGGTGGATCGATCGGGCACCCAGCTGATCAGCCAGACATCGACCTCGTCGTCGGCGAGCAGCCGGACCGCCCAGCGGTTGTCGGCGGGCCAGCTGCCGTTCGCCGGTAACAGGTGGTCGTAGCGCCCGGCCAGCACGTCCTCGGCGCCCTCGTCGGTCAAGCGCAGCAGGTCGGCCGGGCGCAGCTGGGTGGGCAGCGCGGAGGCCACGGGACGCTCGGTGATCTCGCTGCCGAGCCGGACGCCGGAATTCGGCGCGACGCCGGGATGCGAGGGCACACGGGTACGTGCGGGATAGGAAACTGCAGAGGAGCGCATGAGCGGAACTCCAGGAGAAGTGAGAATGGTCGGGGAATGCGAAGCCCCGACATCAGCCGAGGCGAATCAGCCTCGACAACACTCCTGGTTGCTCACGCGGTAAGACACGAGCGGAAGTCTAGCAGTGCGCGCTCCCGGTGCAAGCATCGTGTTGGGTTCCCCACATCCGGCCCGCTACTTGCGGCGCTGCAGGTTGCGCTCGAAGACCACGCGCAGCCCGTCCAGCGTCAGGTGGGGTTCATGGCGTTCGATGGTTTCGGATTCGGGCACGATCAGCGGCGCCGTCTGCCCCGTCGCCACGATGACGACGTCGTCGCCCGCGAAGGCGTCGTTCTCGTCGCGAATGCGGTCGATCAGGCCGTCGACCAGTCCGGCGAAGCCGAATACCGCGCCCGCCTGGATGCACTCCATGCTGTTCTTGCCCACCACCGAGCGCGGCCGGGCGAGTTCGGCCCGGCGCAGCGCGGTCCGCTCCACGATCGCCTCGGTCGCGATCTCCACGCCGGGCGCGATGACGCCGCCGATGAACTCGCCCTTCGCCGACACCAGGTCCACGCAGATGGCGGTGCCGAAATCGACCACGATGGCGGGCGACTGGAAGCGGTGGTACGCGGCCAGGCAGTTGACGATGCGGTCGGCGCCGACCTCCTTCGGGTTGTCCACCAGCAGCGGAATGCCGGTGCGCACACCCGGTTCCACCAGCACGTGCGGCACGTGGCTCCAGTACCGGCCGAGCATTTCCCGCAGTTCCCGCAGCACCGGCGGCACGGTCGACAGCGCCGCCACCCCGATCACCTGATCGGCCTGATCGCCGATCAGCCCGCGCAGCTGCATGCCGAACTCGTCGGCGGTCAGCAGCGGATTGGTGTGGATACGCCAGGTCTGCCCGAGTTTCGCGTGCTCCCCGCTGCCGGAGAACAGGCCGATCTCGATGCTGGTGTTGCGGACGTCGATCGTCAGCAGCATCCGGCGACCTATGCGGGAGTGAGCGTGCGCGGCGAGGACAGCCCCGATCCGGCGGGTGCGTGCGCCGGATCCGAGCCCAGCTCCACCGGGCGGTTGCGCTCGTCGACGAACACCACCCGCGGCGCGTACTCGCGCAGCTCGGCCTCGTCCATCATGGCGTAGGCGATCAGGATCACCAGATCACCCGGGTGCACGAGATGCGCTGCGGCACCGTTGATTCCGATCACCCCGGAGCCGCGCTCGCCCGCGATGACGTAGGTCTCGAGCCGGGCGCCGTTATCGATGTCGACGATGCAGACCTGCTCGCCCTCGAGCAGATCGGCGGCATCCATCAGATCCGGGTCGACGGTCACGGAGCCGACGTAGTGCAGGTCGGCGTGGGTCACCGTGGCGCGGTGGATCTTCGATTTCATCATGGTGCGCAACATGGGCGGCCTTTCCTACCGATTCGCCTGGGCAGGCTGGGTATTGGGAGTTGTCGGGTGGCCACCGGCGGGAGCGACGGGCCCGGAGGCGGCAGCCTGCGTAACCACGGAGGGACCCGTGTACGCCGCATCGGACACCGCCGGGGTTCCGACGGACAGGGCCACATTGTCGATGAGCCGGGTGGCGCCGAGGCGCGCGGCGATGAGCAGGCGGGCATTGCCGCTCCAGGGGGAATCCGATACTGCCGCAACGGAATCCGCTGCCGCGGGGATCGGCCCCAGGTCAGCCCGGCGTAGCTCGAGATAGTCGACGTCGATACCACCGGTCGCGGCGTCCAGCACGGCCCGCGCCGCGGCCAGCACCGCGTCCGGCCCCTGTCCACCGGCATGGCGGCCCGCGGCCAGCGCCGCCGACAGCGTGGTGGCCAGTTCGCGCTGCGCCGGTTCCAGGTACCGGTTGCGCGAGGACATGGCCAGACCGTCGGCCTCGCGGACGGTGGCGACCGGGACGATCTTCACGTCGAAGTTCAAGTCCCGCACCATCTCCCGGATCAAGGTCAGCTGCTGGTAGTCCTTCTCGCCGAAGAACGCCTCGTGCGGGTGCGCGATCTGCAGCAGCTTCGCCACGACGGTCAGCACGCCGGCGAAATGGGTCGGGCGGAAGGCGCCCTCGAGTTCCGCGCCGAGCGGGCCCGGGTGCACCGACGTGCGCGGCCCGTCCGGGTACATCTCGGCGGCGCTGGGCGCGAACACCAATTCGACGCCCTCACCGCGCAGCATGTCCACGTCGGCGTCGAGCGTGCGCGGGTATTTGTCCAGGTCCTCACCCGCGCCGAACTGCAGCGGGTTCACGAAGACCGAGACGATGACGATCTGGTTGGTCCGCTTGGCCTGGCGCACCAGCTGCAGATGCCCCTCGTGCAGCGCACCCATGGTGGGCACCAGCGCTACCGAGCGGCCCACCGAGCGCAGCGCGTTCGACACCGCGGTCAGCGTGCCGGGATCGTGCACGATGTTCAGCTCGCCCGGCTTGTACGCCGCGCGCAGCGCCTGCAGATTCGGTTTCGGGGCGGACATCAGTACCTCTCCTCCGCCAGCAGATCGATCAGGGCGGGGTTGGTGCGGGCGAGTTCGGCCGCGCGCAACGATTGGGCGCGGTAACCGGCGGCGAGGCGCGGGTCGACGTCGGCGAGAGCATCGAGGTGGGCGGCGACCGCGTCCACGTCGCCGCGTGCCACGGGGCCGGTCAGGGCCGACTGGCCGCGCCGCAGCGCATTGTCCAGGGCGGCCGAGGCCAGCGGCGCCAGCATGCGTTCGGCCAGCCCGTTCGGCTGGTCGTCGACCTGCTGCTGGCCGAGCAGCCCCGGACCGTCGAGGGCCGCCCGCAGCGCGGCGACGGCGTCGACGATCAACGTGACCAGATGATTGCTGCCGTGCGCCAGGGCGGCGTGATACAGCGTGCGGTGTTCCTCGGGCACCTGCACCGGCTCGCCGCCCACCTCGATCACCAGCGACTGCGCGATGGCGTAGCCGACCTCGTCGGCCGCGGTGATCCCGAAGCAGGCGTTGCCCAGCCGGGCGACGTCCTCGTCGTGCCCGGTGAAGGTCATCGCCGGATGAATCGCCAGCGGGCGGGCGCCGCGCTCGGTCAGCGGCGCCAGCACCGCGATGCCGTTCGCGCCGGAGGTGTGCACGACGATCGTGCCCGGCCGCACGGCCTGCGCGCTCGCCAGTCCGGCGACCAGGCCCGGCAGCTCACTGTCCGGGACCGCCAGGACCAGCAGTTCGCTGCGGGCGGCCACCTCTTCGGCGGGCAGGATCTGCGAATCCGGCAGCCGCGTGTGCGCGCGCCGCACCGAATCGTCCGAGATCGCGGAGACACCGAAGACCACATGCCCGGCGCGCTCCAACGCGGCGCCGAACGCCGATCCCACGCGTCCCGCCGAGACGATTCCCACCGTCAGCCGTGCGGGCGCCGGATCACTCCCTGAGGCACTGCGACCCGCCTCGGGCCGCGCAGATTCAGAGGTCACCATTGTCCTCTCGAAAGTCGTTCCAGTCCCGCCGCGCGGGTACCGGACGTATCGACACCGAGAATAGGCCGCGGCTCCGGCCGCGGACAGATCCTGGGCCGGTGATGTTGCCCACGAGCCGAAATTTCAGCTCTGCTCCGAGCGGAGATTTGCCATGATCTCGGCGACCGACAGCTGACGCCCCGGATAGGCGTCGCCCTCCGATTCCGCCCGTCGACGCCGCCGCGAGCTGGCGCTCCCGACGGACACCGGCGCGGCGGCGGGCGCGGGCGCCCACGGCGGCTCCACCTCACCACCGCCGGGATTCGGCGACAGCCGCTCGGCCGACCGCGTCACGACCGAATCGGACTCCCACCCGTTCGAATCGGACTCCCACCCGTTGCGCTGCGCGCCGCCGATCGGCTCGGTGCGCCGATCGGCATGTCCGTACTCCGCGTACCCGAACGACTCCACCTCATCCGCACCGTCCTCGGTCTCCCCGAAATCCGCCGAGACCACGGCGGTTTCGGCCGTCACCGGATCGTCGTCGGGGCTCGCGAAGATCGGCGGTTCGGGATGGTCGGGTTCGAAGACCGGCCGCATCGAGGCACGCGGGACCATCGGCGAACTCCACGCGTCCCAGGTCTCGGTTTCCGACGAGCTACCGTTCGCCGCCGCTTCGGGGAGCTCCTGCATGCGGACGGCGTCGGCGCGCAGGGCCGGCCGTTCCACCGGCAGATCACCGTCGAACAGCCGCTGCAGGCTTTCCCGCAGCACCGCGAGTTCGGCCCGCAGTGCGGCCATCTCGGCGGCGTCGGCACCGACCTCCTCGCGGACCCGTGCCTCCACCCCCAGCTCGTACTCGCGCCGGGCGTTGATTTCCCGTTCCAGCTGCAGCTCGTACACCGTTTGCAGATCACGTGCCTTGGCCTGATCGACCGCCGACTCACGGCGGTATCGAGTGGCCGCCAATGCGCCGATCACGGCCGCCCACAGCGCCGCCACCAGACCGATGCGGATCAGTTGCAGGCTGTTGCTGAAGATCAGGAAAACGCTGGCAATCAGACCGAGCAGAATCAAAACACCGACGAACAATTTTCCCGCGTCGTCCCGCCGTCGACGGGAAGTACTGCTACGGGAGGGTGAAACCATGCACGCCAGGGTAGCTCGGATGGAGAGTTCCGGCTGCCAGGTCGGTCGGTGATTCCGAGCAACAAGTTTGCTACGAAGTTGCCGGTTCGTCTGGCGGGTCATGCGGTGCGCGACAGCAATACTCCAGCCACAGGGCCGCCGCCACCAGCAGCACGCCCGCCACCAGACCGACGATGGCCCCCGGGGTGTCCGCGGCCGCGGCGCGCAGCGTGGAGCGCTGCGGGAACACCCAGATCAGAAAGCCCAGCCAGACACCGGCCGCCAGCGAACCCACCTGCGCCGACGCCTTGGCCAGCGCCACCGCGCGGGCGGCGGTGATCGGATGCAGCTGTTTGGGGCCGTCGCCGATGCGCCGGTCGCCGACCCGCGCGCGAATCATGAAGGCCAGCACCGCCTCCAGCGCGGCCACCGGATACAGCGAAGCGCCCGCAATCACGGTGATCGGCGGGAAGCTGGAATAGGCCCAGCGCGTGGCGATCCACGCGACGACGGCCGCGATCAGCACATTCGCCGTCAGGTCCAGCAGCCGCGTCGGCTTCATGACGTTCATGAGTGCGTCCTGTGCCTCGAATCCGAGAGCAGTGCGATATCGGTGCGACGCACCCCTTCTCGCTCGCCGGAGTCCAGCACGGACAGCAGGTCCCGCACCGGGCGGGGCACCCCGTCCACCTCGAGCACGGCGTCGGGCTCCACCTCGAGCCACGGCACCAGCACGAAGGCGCGGTTGTGCGCCTGCGGATGCGGCAGGATCAGCGCCGGATCGGTGCTGCGGACCGCGTGCACGCCGCCGTCGCGATGTTCCCCGCACCAGACCACATCGACGTCGAGGGTCCGTGCGCCCCACCGGACCTCGCGCACCCGGCCCGCCGCCCGTTCCAGTTCCTGCCCGCGCCGCAACCACTCCCACGGCCCGGCGTCCGGATCGTCCACCAGCACAATCGCGTTCAGGTAGTCCTCCTGCGGCACCGGCCCCCACGGCGCGGTCGTGTAGACCGACGACACCGCAACCAGATGCGGCGCAAAGGCATCGACCACGCTGCGCAGATGCGCCGCCCGGTCACCCAGATTCGACCCGATCGACAATACGGCGCGGCTCATACCCCCACCTCACGAATCTTCCACTCCGGCACACTCATCCGTCCGATACCGCTCCGGATCGGGTATCGGTGCGGCCGCGAGTCGCGACCACCCGCACATCGGCGAAGGTGTGCGGGATCGGCGCCGACGGCTTGTGCACAACCACCTCGGCGGCGGCGACGCGGGGATCGGTCATCACGTCGTCGGCGATCTCGGAGACCACCGTCTCGATCAGGTTGCGCGGCTCGCCCGTCACGATCGCCACCGCGCGACCGGCCAGCGCGCCGTAGTCCACCGTGTCGTCCAGATCGTCGGATTTCGCGGCCGATGCGAAATCCATCCACAGGGTGATGTCGACGACGAATTCCTGGCCGTCGCGGCGCTCGAAGTCGAAGCAGCCGTGGTGACCGTAGGCGCGCAGCCCGCGCAGCTCGATGCGGTCGGAACTCACTCGCGCCCCTGTCTCTCGCCGGCGGCCCGCCGCCAGGCATCCGTCACCGCGATCGCGTCCAGCGAGGACCGCACGTCGTGCACTCGCACACCCCACGCGCCGTGCAGGGCCGCCAGCGCCGACACCGTGGCCGTCGCGACCTCGCGGCCGTCGGGTGGGCGCGGGGTCCCGTCGCCCGCGTCGGCCAGGAGCGCACCGAGGAACCGCTTGCGGGAGGCGCCGATCAGCACCGGCAGCCCCTGGGCGGTCAGTTCGGGGAGGGCGCCCAGCAGGGCCCAGTCGTGCGCGGCGTTCTTGGCGAAACCCAGGCCGGGATCGAGCACCAGGCGGCTCGGGTGCACGCCCGCGGACATGGCGAGATCCACCTGGATCGACAGCTCCTCGCGCACCTCGGAGACCACGTCGTCGTAATGTTCGGCGGGGCCGGTGTGCCGGTAGTCGGCGGCCGCGCGCCAGTGCATGAGAATCCACGGAATCTCCGCCGCCGCAACCACCTTCACCATGTCCGGGTCCGCCCGGCCACCCGAGACGTCGTTGACCACCGAAACGCCCGCCGCGGCGGCCGCCTCGGCGACGCCCGCCCGCATGGTGTCCACGCTGGTCGGCACCCCGGCCGCGACCAGGCCACGGATCACCGGAACCACCCGGTCCGCCTCGATCTGCGGGTCGATGCGGACCGCGCCCGGGCGGGTCGATTCGCCGCCCACATCGATGATGTCCGCACCGGCCTCGTACAGCCGCACACCGTGCGCGATGGCCAGCCCCGGATCCAGATAGCGCCCGCCGTCGGAGAACGAGTCGCTGGTGACGTTGACGACGCCCATCACCACGCAGGAACGCCCCCCGCGCGGTTGCGGGAGCTGCGTCAGTCCGGACACGGCACGCTCACTCACTTCCGCAGAATCAGATCGAGTGCCTCCGCGCGGGAGGACGCGCTGGTCTGTAGCAGACCGCGCACGGCGGAGGTGGTCGTGCTGGCGCCGGGCTTGCGGATGCCGCGCATCGCCATGCACAGATGCTCGGCCTCGACCACCACGATCGCCCCGCGCGGATCCAGCTTGCGCATCACCGCATCGGCGATCTGGCTGGTCAGTCGCTCCTGGACCTGCGGCCGCTTGGCGTACAGGTCCACCAGCCGGGCCAGCTTCGACAGCCCGGTGACGCGACCGTGCGGACCGGGGATGTACCCGACGTGCGCGACACCGTGGAACGAGACCAGATGGTGTTCGCACGTCGAGTACAGCGGGATGTCGCGCACCAGCACGAGTTCCTGGTGTCCCTCGTCGAACGTGGTGTTCAGTACCGAGTCGGGCTCGGTGTACAGGCCCGCGAACATCTCCCGATAGGCACGGGCGACGCGGGCAGGGGTATCGGCCAGGCCCGGGCGGTCGGGGTTCTCACCGACCGCCAGCAGCAGTTCCCGGACGGCCGCCTCGGCGCGGTCCTGGTCGAAGGGGCGGCCGGTGTCCAGGGCGACCGGGCTCACGGCGGACTCGAAGTCCTCCGCGACCACGGACGACGCGTCGGATTCGGCAACGGCACGGTTGTTGACCGACACTCGAGGACACCTCCACAACTCAAGTCATCAATCGCGCCCGGCAGTGCGGGTCGCGGCCCTCTAGCCTCGAACGCGACCGGGGCACCGGCAATTCCTCGGCACCCCGTACCTCGAGCCTAATCACAGGGCGATCAGTGCCGGCCGTTCGGTCCGTCCCATTCGCTGCCCTCGCCCTCGCCGTTGGGCCGGCCGTAGCCCGGCCCCTCCGGATCGCCCGGCTGGTTCCACCCGGGACGGCCGTAACGCTGGCCACCCGCCGGCGCCCAACCGCCCTGTCCCGGCGCGCCACCTTGACCCTGCGCGCCGCCGTATCCCGGGCCCGGCGCACCGGGGCCCGGCTGCCGACCGGACTGCTCCTCCTGCGGCGGCCAACCCGGCGCCGACCATCCGGCCGGGGCGCCGTAATCGGGCCGCGAACCGTGCGTGCCGCCGCCCTGGCGCGGATACGCGGGCCCGGAACCGCCGGGCTGCGGGTAGCCGCTCGGCTGCGGCGCCGGATATCCGTAACCCGGCTGCGCGGCCTGATGGCCGGGCTCCGGCGGATAGCCGTTGGCCGGAACCGGTTGTACGGCGGCCTTCTTGACCGCCTCCTCCTGCTCGTCCGGCCACGGCTCGCCGCGCTCGGCGGCCAGCTCGCGCGGGGTCTTCACCGGCGGCCGATCCGACGGAACGCGGTTGCCGAAGTCGTTGAACGCCGTGATCTGCGGCCGCTTGTCGACGGTCGACAGCACCTCCTCGAGGTCCTTGCGGTGCAGCGTCTCGCGCTCGAGCAGCGCGGTGGCCAGCGAGTCCAGCTCGTCGCGGTAGTCGTTGAGGATCGCCCAGGCCTCGGTGTGCGCGGCCTCGATCAGGTTGCGCACCTCCTCATCGATCTCGCGGGCGACCTCGTGCGAGTAGTCCGGGCTGGTGCCCATCGTGCGGCCCAGGAACGGGTCGCCCTGTTCCTGGCCGTAGCGGACCGCGCCCAGCCGCGCGCTCATGCCGTATTCGGTGACCATCGCGCGGGCGATCTTGGTGGCCTGGTCGATATCGGAGGACGCGCCGGTGGTGGGCTCGTGGAACACCAGTTCCTCGGCCGCGCGGCCGCCCATCGCCATGACCAGCCGGGAGATCATCTCCGAGCGGGTCATCAGGCCCTTGTCGTCCTCGGGCACGGTCATGGCGTGGCCGCCGGTGCGGCCGCGGGCCAGGATCGTCACCTTGTAGACCGGCTCGATATCGGGCATCGCCCAGGCGGCCAGGGCGTGACCGCCCTCGTGGTAGGCCGTGATCTTCTTCTCGTGCTCGCTGATGATGCGGCTCTTGCGGCGCGGGCCGCCGATCACGCGGTCCACCGACTCCTCGAGCGCGGGGCCGGTGATCACGTTGCCGTGCTCGCGCGCGGTCAGCAGCGCGGCCTCGTTGATGACGTTGGCCAGATCGGCGCCGGACATGCCGACGGTGCGCTTGGCCAGCCCGTCCAGGTCGGCGTCGGGCGCGATCGGCTTACCCGACGAATGCACGCGCAGGATGGCGCGCCGGCCCGCGAGATCCGGGTTGCTGACCGGGATCTGGCGGTCGAAACGGCCGGGACGCAGCAGCGCCGGGTCCAGGATGTCGGGGCGGTTGGTGGCCGCGATGATGATCACACCGGTGCGGTCGCCGAAGCCGTCCATCTCGACCAGCAGCTGGTTCAGCGTCTGCTCGCGCTCGTCGTGACCGCCGCCGAGGCCCGCGCCGCGCTGGCGGCCGACCGCGTCGATCTCGTCGACGAAGATGATGCAGGGGCTGTTCTGCTTGGCCTGGTCGAACAGGTCGCGCACGCGCGACGCGCCGACACCCACGAACATTTCGACGAAATCCGAACCGGAGATCGTGAAGAACGGCACCCCGGCCTCGCCGGCCACCGCCCGAGCCAGCAGCGTCTTACCGGTACCGGGCGGGCCGTACAGCAGGACGCCCTTCGGGATCTTCGCGCCCAGCGCCTGGTAGCGCGCCGGATTCTGCAGGAAGTCCTTGATCTCGTAGAGCTCCTCGACCGCCTCGTCGGCGCCGGCCACGTCCGCGAACGTGGTCTTGGGCATGTCCTTGGACAGCTGTTTGGCCTTGGACTTGCCGAAGCCCATCATGCCGCCGCGGCCACCGCCCTGCATGCGCGCCATCACGAAGACGAACAGGCCGAGCAGGATCACCATCGGCAGCACGAACAGCAATATCTGGGTGAACCAGCTGTCCTGCTTGACCGAGGTGTTGTAGGGCGCGCCCGAGTCCTGCACATCCTTGAGCACCTGGGCGGAGACCTCGCTGCCACCGGGGTACTTGGCGATGATCTGGGTCTGGCCGCCGGTCGCATCGTTGCCCTTGTTCAGGGTGATGCGCAGCTGCTGTTCCTTGTCATCGATCTGGACCTGCTTGACGTTGGGCTTGTCCTGCAGCTGGGTGAGCGCCACCGAGGTATCGACGTTCTTCCAGCCGCGCGTGTCGTTGCTGAAGTAGCTGACCAGATAGATCACGAGCAGGATGCCCGCGACTATGGCCAGGTTGCGAAACACTGTCTTGCGGTTCATAGAGCGTCGGCCGGCGGGCCAGTCCTTTCCGGTAATTCCGGTGCGTGCCTACGATGCGTCGAGCGTTGGCCGTAACCATTCCGAATCCCGGCCGGGTCCGGCGGAACGGATGCGGACAAGCCACGTTACCGCGTACGGTCTACTCGATACATCGCGCAGTTCGGCAGCTGATGGCAGTTCAGGTAGTAAACGGTCGGAGAACGCAGGTGGTTCCCGTCCTCCCGGGCCCGACACCTGTGGGTGTCTACCCGAGTGGCAACAATCATGGCATGCACGTCCTATTGTGAGCGACGACACAACAAGCGCAGGGGGTATGGACATAGTCGAGCTACGGACACCCACAGCGATTCTGCGTCATGGCGGCGGGCGCCTGCAGGTGCTGCGCCCCGGCGGGACCGACGGCGAGCGCGTGCTCGACGTGCCGATCTCCGATCTGCTCAAGGTCAGGCTGAACCGGCGCACCGACGACGCCGTCGTCATCGAAATCTATCTGCGGTACCCCACCTCGCTACTGACCGGCATTCCCGCCGACCGCACCCCGCTCCCGGTGCTGATCGCGGAGCACGACGTGCCGGCCGCCACCGTGATCGTGGAGCGGATCAACGCCCAGATCGTGGCGACCCAGCGCATCGACATGTCCATGCCGGATCTCACACCTCCCGCCCCCGCCTGGGGCAAGTCCGGCCCCTCCCGCGCCGATGTGGATCGCGCCGTGCGCCGGATGGCGCCGCGGCGCGAGGCCCGCTCGGCGATCGCGGCACTGCACCGGCTGGTCACGCCCGAGGAGTTCGCGCTGGAGGCCGCACTGGTCAGTGCCGAGCCACCGACCGGGCGCGGCCGCGGGCTGCTGGCGGTCACCACCGGGCGGATGTTGTTCGTCTCCGTCGGCTCGGCCGCCCGCTACGCCTACGAGATGCCCGTCGGGGCGCTGCTGTCCGCACGGCTGACCGACGACTCCGACACCACCGGCGAATACGGCGTCGACGTCACCGACGGCAATGCCACGCTGCACTTCACCGGCGTCGACCGCGCCGATACCGACCGGGTCGTGGGCGCGCTCACCTTCGCGATCCAGCGCGAATCCGCTGACGGTGCCGTCGCACCGCCGGATCCCGGTGTGTCGCAGCTGTATTCGGAATGGGAGCTGCTGGTCGAGCGGCACTCGCTCGGCATGGTCGACGACGCCCAGTTCCAGCGCTACGGCCGGGGCATCCTCCGCTCCCTGCCGGACTGAACGCCACAGGACGAAACCGGCCCGCGCCATTCGGCGCGGGCCTTCGTCATTCGAGCGCGCGAACGCCCTCTGTCATTCGCGCGCGCGAACGCCCTCTAGTCATTCGCGCGCGGACACCTCGTCATTCCGGCGCGCTTTTGGCCGGAATCACTCGGTGGGCTGCAGCGAGATGCGGCGCCACGGGCTGGTGGGCCGCATCCACAGGCGAACCAGTTCCAGCCGCCGGTCCACCCCGCCCGACTTGAGTTCGGCCAGGTCCTCGCATGCCTGCCAGTAGGTCCAGCCGGTCAGGAAGGCGTCGCCGAACTGCCGCCAGTTGCGGTAGCGCCGCTGCGCGGGCGCCAGCGCCCGCATCACGTAGTCCCAGGCGACCTCGGCGTCGAGGTACCCCGCGGTGAACGCCATCCGCGCCACCGCCACCACGCGCGCCAGATCCCATGCCTCGATATCGGCGGGCAGCGGCTCCACCAGGTGGTCGATGAGGCCGAGCTTGATCGCCTGCGACCAGATGTCGTAATCGCGCACCAGCGCCTCGGGATTGTCCATGCCGCGGAACGATCCGACCTGCCGCAGGAACGCGCGGTGCCGGTCGGCGCGCTCGCCGAACCGGTCCCGCTCGGGGGAATTGATCGCGGTGGTCACCAGCGGGTGCACCAGCGCGTACAGCGGGGAGTGCATGCCGTCGAGCAACTGCTCCATCGATGCCATCGCCTCGGTGCCATCGGTGATGCCCCAGGCGCCGGTGAGGGTGTCGATGGCCAGCTCACGCCGGTCGCCCATCGGATGCTCGCGCTCGGGACCGAGTAGCAGCGCATCGTGGAAGGCATCCCAGCGCGCCGAGTAGAACGCGCCTAGCGACAGCGCGCGCAGCTCGTCGTCGGAGACCTGCGCACCGGACCAGTGATCCTCCTCGCGCCGGTCCAGATCCTCGTAGGGGAAGGTGGTCAGCGTCGGCACGTCGCGGGCAGCCATGCCTCCGATTGTGTCCCATGGATCCTGGGCCGTGTCGAATTGCGCCACCTTCGGCGTCGCGGTTCGCCGCAGTAGCCACCCGAGAACCCAGCACACAATTTTCACAGCTGTAGATTGTTGCGCTGTCGCGGGCCGGAACCGAGGGCTAATCTCTGGCCATGAGTAGAAACATCACCGTCCTGCGTGGGCTCGAGCCACCCGCGACCGAGCAGGAAATCTACGCGGCCGCACAGGAATACGTGCGGAAGGTCGGTGGTGTGTCCGGCCTGTCGTCCACCACGAAACCCGCCTTCGACAAGGCCGTCGCCACCATCGCCGCGGCGACCACCACGCTGCTGGCGGAGCTGCCGACCCGCGGCCTGCCGCCGACCACCGACTCTCCCCTGCGCTGACCGCCCGCTCACACCCCGTAGATCGCCGCGCAGTCCAGTGCGATCTCCAGTCGCAGGCTGCGCTGCTCGATCGGGTGCCCGAGCAGCTCCTCGATTCGCTGTATTCGGTAGCGCACCGTGTTCTTGTGCACCCCAAGCCTTTTCGCGGCGGCATCCGGACTGCGGTGGCAGCGCAGGTAGGCGTGCAGGGTGTCGCGCAGGCGGGCGGAAGCGGCATCCGGGCGCACCAGCGCGCCGAGTTCGCGGTCGATCAGCGCCCGCATCGCCGCCTCGTCCGCGCCGGCGAGATAGGCCACCTCCACCTCGGGATAGCGCAGTAGCCGCGGGACGGCGCGCACCGCCCGCTCGGCGACGTGCCGGGCGGCGACGGCCTCCCGATGGCTCTGCCGGAACCCGGAGATCCGATCCGCGGGCGTCCCGACCGCGATCCGTACGGGGGGCTCGACACTCATTGCCGAGCCGTCCGGGACCGCGTCGCCGTCCACTCCGATCCACGCCCACAGCGCGGCCGCGCCGGACGGCACCGTCAGCACCCCGCCGTTGCCGACCGCGCCCGCGAGCCGGGCGGCCACCCGTTCCAGCCGCCCCAGCGCCTCGCTCTCGCCCGGCGCCGCGGGCAGTACCGGATCGCCGTCGGCCGTCAGCGCACCGGCGACCGAATCCTCGTCGGTCCACAGCACGCACGCGAGATGCCGCTGTGCCAGGCGGTACCCGAGGCGGGCGGTGGCCTGGTCGGCATCCAGATCCTCCCCGGCCAGCAGCGCCCGCACGATCTCGGTGCGCTGGTTCAGCGCCGCGCGCAGCCCGCGTTCACGCTCCTCCATGTAGGTGTCGGTGAGCGCCTCGATCGAGGTGCTGATCCAGCGGATGGATCGGTCGAACAGGCGCAGCAGCGTCGCACGTTCGGTCTCCGGCGGCAGCCGACGCTGTTCGAGCACCTCCGTCATGTACTCGAGCACGGCCTCCTGGCCCACGTGATAGACCCGCAGCAGCAGCCGCAGATCGTGGCCGCGCCGCGCGATGGTGCGCGCGAAGGCGTGCGCCTGCTCGGGCACCGGATAGTCCAGCTTGTCCTGGGTCAGGCCGCTCAGCACGACCAGCGCGTGCGCCCGGGTACTGGTCTCCAGGTCGCGGCGCATGTCACGGTCCGCGAGTTCCGGGACGCGACCGATGATCTCCCGGTTCAGCCGCTGTACCACCTGCTCGAGCGTCTCGGTGCGCAGCGTTTCGGCGACGAAATCCGCGAGCCACTGCCGCACCACCACGCCGGTCGCGTCGATCGTCACGAGAGTACCTCCGAAAATTGTTCTCAGAGTACAAAACTCCCGGGGGCCATTGACCGTCAAGGCCAAGAAGTCGCGATATCGCTTGTGTGACGATCATAGTTCAGTGAAGTGATTCACAAAGTCGCAACGCAGCGCACGTGGGAGAGCAGAACGTGACGAATACCGACCCGGCCCCGGAGGCGGGCAAGTCAGCACGCAGTACGCCCGCCGAGAATTCCGACGGGGCTCCGGCCGGGAAGACCGCCGAGTCCCGCACGGCGAAGAAGACCGCCGCGAAGAAGGCCCCGGCAAAGAAGACCGCGGCCAAGAAGGCTGCGGCGAAGAAGACCGCGACAGGATCGGCATCGAAGAGTTCGGCCTCGAAGCCCGC